>JAIOAX010000003.1 GCA_019873645.1 Chloroflexota bacterium
GCCTTGTGATTGATACGGGGCAAGCGCATTTGCTTCCCCAATGTTCCTAATCGGGTCACCTGGGCAGGAGACGACAATCTCTGCGCAGAGGCAGCCAAGCTCCTCAATCGCAATAGGTAGCCGCTTCAGCCTCCCAGGTAGAGTATGCCTCAATTTTGACTTTTTCGCTATTCAATTGATAAAGTTCAGGTACTCTAAATATACAAGACGCAAAGAACGCCGAGAAAAATTCAAGTTTATATCAATAAAATTAGTAATTAAACGCGAAAGACTTAATTTTATTGAATCCTACATAAAAATCTTTGCGCCCTCTGCGACTCTGCAGTGAGATCTTTAGTTTTTTCAGTAGACTCTTTAATTAGAGTGTAAGAGCTGTTTATGGAGAAGACCTTGGCGATCCTTAATCAATTGGAGCATGAAGGTATTATCGGCCGTTACGCAATTGGAGGAGCGGTTGCTGCCACGCGCTACATAGAACCTATCCAGACATACGACCTGGATATTTTCGTAATGCTGCCGGTTGCCCCCTCAGAATTAGTTTCACTCACAGTGGCAACGCTTTCAAAGACGATTCCTCAATGACGAAGCTGGTTGAGGAGGTGTATTTGATGTATCCCGACATATCGCATATTTTTGCAGCAAAGGCACAACGACGGCGCATGTTAGCGGCCTTATCTTGGGAAGAGAAGGTCACTATCATCGAACGGATGCGTTCTCTGACCAAAGATATGTGGAAAGGAATGGCTGTTGATGAAGATCACAGGTATCTGGAACCATCAAACCAACAAAATGAGTCGTCTGGAAGAACAAGCTGGCGCATATTAAGTCCCTGAAGCAAATATCTGGGCGAAATTGAGTTATGAATTCAGATCCATTCAACACCCCTCAAAATCCCAACGACCACGCCCTGGCCGCCCGCTACGCGCCGATCCTGCGCTTCGACGCCCGCGAGCCGTTCCTCCCACTGGCGGCGGGCTACACGATCTTCCGTGAGACCGGCGAGTCACCCTCGTTCCGTCAGGGACGCAAAATTGACCTGGCCCCGCCGGACGCCCCACCCGCCGCTTGCGCCATCGAGTATGCCATCTGGTGGGACTGGGACATCGGCCACCTGTACGAGCTGGAGCACGTTTGGGTGTACATGGGCGCCGACGGCCACATCGTGCGCGTCGAGGGGAGCTGGCACGGCGACTTCCATCGGCTGGAGCCGCTTGACGTGCTGAGCGACGCAAGCGGCGAGCATCCGCGCATCTTCAGTGAACCCGGGAAACACGCCTTCGCACCCACCCCGGAGTGGTTCAAAAAGCGTCGCGCGGAGTTCAAGCGCTCGGAGACACGCGACCTGGCCGGCGTGAGTGGGGTGCTCATGGCGCCGTATATCAAAGACCACGTGACGCCGACGCCGCTCAAAGCGCGGCTGGTGCATACTTATCTCGCCCGGCACGCTTTTGAGCCGAGCTGGGACTTTTCCCTCGTCTTCCCTATCACGCCGGAGATGCTCAGCCCCTGGGAAGCGCTGCGCGACTGGATGCCGGAACGGGTCAACGCCATCCTTGACCAACTGGCGCAGGAAATTTCGCCGTCTGAGTATCGTTTCTTGCGCATCGGGCATCGTGGGGCGCGGGCGTATGCTCCCGATAACACGCTGCTGGGCATCCGCACAGCAGCGGCGCTCGGCGCGGATATGGTGGAATTCGACGTACAGCGCACCGCCGACGGCCACATCGTGCTGGCCCACGACGCCTATCTTGGCGACAGCAATGGGCGAGCGTTACCGGTGCAGGGCAGTTCGTTGGCGCAACTGCGCGCTGTTGATTTAGGGCAAGGCGAGCGCATCCCTACCTTTGCCGAAGCGCTACAGGTCTGCATCGAGGAGAATCTCGGCGCGTACATCGAGATCAAGGACGGCGCGGCGATCAAGGATGTGCTCACAACCTTGCGCGAGGAGAAATACAGCGAGCATTGCATCCTCGCTTCTTTTCGCCCCGATTGGCTGGCGCTGGCAAAAGACAGCGAACCGCGCCTGATGACCGCGATCCTCTTCGCCGCGCCGTCTGTGGACGCCGTCAAACTGGCGGAATCGGTTCGCGCGACCTTCGTGCATCCCTGCTGGGAGCGTCAGCCGCATCCGAGCGCGCTGTTGACGCCGGCCTGGGTCTCCCGTGTGCGTGCGGCAAACCTGGGCATCGTCTGCTGGCACGAGGAACGCCCGGACGAAATCGCCGCGCTGCGACAGGTCGGCGTGGATGCGATTTGCAGCGACGCGCCGGAATTGTTACGTTAGCACGCGCGTCTTGCGGATCTTGCAATCCGTTAAAGCATAGCGAGCTTAGGCGTCGCGGATCTGGCGATCCGCTTTAAGCATCGTGGAACAGTTACTCCCCGGTAAAGACCTCCGCGCGGCCCGTCAATCCCGGCAACAGCAAAAGTTCCGTCGGTAAAAGCCGTATTCGGACGGTGAACCGTGCGTCGGTCGTTTCGGCCGCCTTCGCCTGGGGGATAATGGCCTCGACAACGCCTTCAAGCGGCGTCTCCGGGTAGGCGCGCAGGGTGATCGTAGAACGCTGGCCGGGACGCAGTGCCGCGACATGCTGCTCGCTGAGGTTCTCGGAGACAAAACGCAAACCGTCGGCGATGTTGAGGAGCGTCACCACCGGCGTTCCCGCGCCGACGGTCGCCTTGGGCGCAACGTCTACCGAAAGCACAACGGCATCCCAGGGAGCACGTAACACAGCATGCTTGAGCGCAGTCTGCGCCTTCACCAGCTCGCGTTCGGCATCCTCGATGGCGCGGGTGTAACTCGGTGCGATACCCGACTGCAGGGCGGCAAGTTTGCGTTCGGCCTGGGCTACGTCTTGCTCACGGGCTTCGATATCCAAAGCGCGGACACGACGGGCGTTCAACGCATCGTTCAAGCGCATTTCGGCGAACTCGCGTTCGCGGATGGCGTTCTGCCAGGCTTTGTAGTCGCGCTCCCGCTCGTCATCAGGTGTGTAATCGCCGAAGAGCGGGGTTTCGTAGGCTCGCTTGGCGTCGGCTTCGGCCTGGCGCGCGTGTTCAAGGGCAGTACGCGCTTCTTCGACCGACGTATTCGAGGCTTGCAGGCGCGCCGTTTCCAACGCCCGCTGCGCCGCGGCCAACGATTGCTCCGCGTCGGCGACGTCTTGTTCCCATTGCGCCTGCGCCCGTTCGCGGTCGAGTACGGCGCGGTCGAGGGTCAGTTGGGCGGTCTCCACGGCGCGGCGCAATTCTGTATCGTCCAACTGCGCCAGCACATCACCGGCGCGCACGGTGTCCCCGGCCTGCACGGTGATGGTGACAACCTCGCCGCTTACGCCGCCGCTGAATCCCGCCGCCAGACTGGGAAACGGCGATGCCAACCGGCCATCCGCCGCCACCATCTTCCCGATAGCAACCTGGGGGGGTACCGGCGTTGGGATAGTGCTAATTTCTGTCGGCGCTGCTATCGCGCCGGCCGGCGCCTCCACCACGCGGCTACATCCCGCTACAAGCATCGCCATCGCCAAAAGCCAGAGTAATTTTCCCCACAATTTCATCTATGACCTCCTGAGAGGGAGTAAGGAGTACGAAGTATGGAGTACGAAGTATGAAGTATGGAACCAATCACCAATCACCGATTACCAGTTACCGATTACCATGCCTCCCGTAAAATCTGGGTCACTTTGCGGCGCACGGTATTGCGGGCGGCCATCATGGCACTAATGACGCTCGCCAGAATGACCATAACCAGGATTGCACTTGTAGTGAGCCAGTCAAATGTGGGCAGCGTGGGCGTGTTGCTCATCGTGTTATTGGTAACGTAAAAGACATAGCCCAACACCGTCCCGGCGACCACACCTGCCAGCGACGCGCTGACCGTCATCACCACGGCCTCCAACGCAAATGTGCCCACCAGCTTCCGTCTTGGCATCCCGATCGCCTTGAGCATGCCGATCTCCAGCCGTCGCACGTACACCGCCACGTAAACGACCGCAAAGACGCCAAAGATGCTGGTAATGAATGAAAGCACGGTCATGATCAACATCAAGACGCGCGTGGTACGCATAGATTGCTCAGTGGTACGGATAGCCTCGGCCGTCGAACGCACCCAGACTGAGGGATGGGCAGCAAAAAGCTCACGCAGCGCGGCAACCACCTCTTTTTCATTGGCCCCCGGCTCGGTTGTTGCCAGGATTTGGGCAATGACCGGCTTTTCACGCTCGGCGGCAATACACACGCCGCTCACACACAGGTCTTCGAGTGTCGGATCATGGGTCAGACGCAGATAAGTGTCCAGCGAAACAAAGGCGGGGACCTGTCCCCAGCGGATGTCGTTCTCATTACGCGAAAAGGCACTGAAACCGGCCATGCGTTCGATTAAACCGACAACCCGCATAGAAACGGTGTGATCCTTGCCTGTCCCCTGAACTTTGACCACATCCCCCACGTTCACATCCATATAGGCCGCGTACCCGGCGCCCAGGATGATCGTGTCCGGCTCGCGGAAGAGAGTCTCAAACATCTCCGGCCCGCCGGCGTTGTATTCGGTGAGATCAGGGTACACAATGCCGTCCAATGTATCGGTCAACCCCTGCACCAGCACTGCCGTCCGGCGCAACTCGACCTTATTGGTCACATCGGCGCGGTAGCCGGACGTCACACCGACGGCTTCGGCGATGCCCGGCACCTTGCGGAAATCGTCCAGGACACTCGGCAGTAGATTGTCCTCTTCGGTGACAAAAAAGGCCCACGACCAGGGTGAAACATTGACCGTAATCGGCGCACCATAGTTGGAGCGCGTCTGAATGTCGTAGTTCTTCTGTTCGAGCGCAGTCATCGTCCCCAAAAAGGTGGGCAAGGTGGCGCTAAAAACAACCATCAACGAGATGATGGTATTGCGTTGCTTCGCCCTGAGCAGGTTCGGGCCGGCGAAAAAGGTCAGGCGTGGCATGACCCCGCCGCTCAGAAACAACAACAGCCGCTCAAAGGGGATGGTCAGCGCGTAAAAGAGCAAACTGACGCCGATGATGAGCAGCGCCAGGCCGCTGAACATGAAAACGCCGATGACCGATTCGTTCCCTTGCACATAAAGCCAGTTGGTGCCGATGAAAATCAGGCCCCACATAATCGTCAAAACGATGCCGGCGATAACGATGCGTCCGTCGAATTTGCGGGAACGCAGCTTGGCCAGGTCCTCAATCTGAAGATTGTCGGCGGAACCCGGGTTAATTGCGTAACGGATTTTGGTGTTCGCCGCCTTGCGGGCCGGCGCAATCGCCGAGAGCGCCAGCACGATGGCCGCAGTCATACCGGCGCGCAGCATCGCGGCAACGGTGATGGTCATGCGGAAATCAATCCCCAACTCATTCTCCATCACACCGCTGTGAGTGATAAGATAATTCGCCACGGGCGCAACAACAGTGAGGCTGAAAATCTGCCCTGCCAGAATGCCCAACCCCACCCCCAAGAGACCGATGCAGGCCACTTCGATGAAGACCATGCTGAAGAGGTGATGACGCTTCGCCCCCAGGACACGCAAAAACGCCAGGTCGCGCCGGCGTTCCTCGACGTTAGTGTTGATAATCGAATACAAAAGTAAACCGACAACCCCCATCACCAGAAAGCCATAGACGGTGCTGACCGAGCGCATGACCGCAAAGGCGACATCGCTCATGTCCAGCATTTCGGCCTTGTCGAGGGAAAAAACATAAGTCTCGGCCTCATCGCCCAGCGCATCGTACAGGCGCTCGGCGATGCGTCGCACGCGAAAGAGCGCTGCCTGGGTGCTCACAGAGCCGTAGACGGCGTCATCGAGTACCACCACCAGGCGTTCAGCCCGTCCGGGCACGCCGAGCCAATCCTGGACGGTCGCCACGCTCGCCAGAATGCCGTTCTGCCCGCCGCTGCCCAGGCCGGTCGCCAGTGCAATGCCGCTGACGGTAAAGCGGCGCGTCGCACGGGTCATGCTGCTGTCGGCAGACCGTTCATATCCTTCAAGGCGCGACATAGGCAGAATGTAGCTCACATCTACGGTATCGCCGACTTTAAGACGGTAAGTGTCCGCCGTCACACGCAGGAGCACAATCTTGTCGCCTTCGAGATCATAGGCCCCTTCCTGCATGGTCACCTGCCCCAGATCATCTTCAGGGACGCGCGCCACCAATGAAGCGTTGCCCACCTGTCCGCCGACGCGCACTTCCACCGTCGTCTGAAAACGGGGATAGACCGCCGCAACCTGCGGATGGGCAGCGCGTAGCACAGCGGTCGTCTTGTCAATGTCAATGTACTGATTGGGACTGGTTTCAGCGCGTGTGAGGCTCATATCGTGTTCGCCGGCCTCGCGCTCGACAATTTCAACCACCTGGCGCTGCAACGAATCCACGCCATTGTTGAGCGTCACCAGCATCGCCGTGACCACCAGGAGTGCCAGCACCATGATGACGGTGCGCGCCTTATGCCGCGAGAAACTTTTCAGAACGTATCGCGATATCATTCTTCAACAATGATGCCGTCTCGAAGCTGAATGAGCCGCGTGGCGAATTTCGCCATGCGTGGATCATGTGTCACGTAGATGACGGTGGTGCCCTGTTCACGATTGAGGCGGGCGACGATTTCCATCACCTCAAAGCCGGTCACGGAATCCAGGTCGCCGGTGATTTCGTCGCCGATGAGAATCGGGGGATCGTTGGCGAGGGCACGGGCGATGGCGACACGCTGTTGTTGCCCGCCTGAAAGCTCGCTCGGATAGTGCTGTGCGCGGTCAGCGAGGCCCACGCTCTCCAGCAACGACTCGGCCTTACGGCGGCGCGTGCGCCGGGGAACTCCCGCCAGCGCCATCGGCACCTCGACGTTTTCCAACGCCGTAAAGTTCGCTAACAAGTTGTAGTTCTGGAAGACAAAACCCATCTTGACCAGGCGCAGCTCCGAGAGGCGATCCTCTGACAACGCCACAACATTCTCGCCATCCACGATGACATGGCCGCGGCTTGGTTCTTCAAGGCCGCCGAGGATATTGAGCAGGGTGGTCTTGCCGGAGCCGCTCGGCCCCATCAGGCAAACGATTTCGCCGCGCATGACCTCCAGCGACACCCCACGTAACGCCTGGACAGCTTCTTTGCCCATCAGGAAGGACTTGTGGATGTTTTCACAGCGGACCACACAATCGGTCATAGATCAACTCCTCTACCAAGAGCTACAAAGAATACAGAGTTCATAGAGAAAAATCCTGCAATCTCCGCGTGCTCTGCGGTAAAATCTTCAATATCGCTGCTGTACCCCAGATTCGGTTACATTCATTTCGGAGACGTTCAGTATACGTTCTATACCGACCAAAAGTTTCGGACTTGCCACCATCATCTTAAAAATACGTTTTGCGCCTACTGTAGAAACCTACAGCGGGTGTATTTCAGGACGGGAGCGATTTATCAGCTATGGCAACTGGGTGCTGCTCAGGCCGGTCTCCAGACCGCGCCTGAGCAGTGCCCTCAGTGGCGCGGTCAGAGACCGGCCTATTGGCTTTCCACAGCGAGATTTTCCCCGAAGTTGAATTGCCCCCCAACAAAAGCCGCCATTTGACACCAATGCGTTTGTGGACATAATAGTACCAGGGATTAGCGCGCAAGTTTGTATAATCCGTTCACATTATACTCAAGGAGATGAAGGGAGGAGATATGAAATCTCGAAAGCTGGTTATGGTTATGGTACTCGTGTCCATGCTGGTCACCAGCCTGGCGACGGGGTGTCAAAAGTCCCAAAAGATCGTCGTGGCGACCGATGCCACCTGGCCGCCGATGGAATTTGTAGATGAAAACAAGCAAATCGTGGGCTTCGATATTGATCTGATGAACGCGATTGCGAAAGAAGCCGGCTTCCAGGTCGAGTACCGCAACGTGGCCTGGGATGGCATCTTCGCCGGTCTGGCCGCCGGTGAATACGACGCGATTATCTCATCCGTCACCATCACCGATGAGCGCCGCCAACAGTATGACTTCTCCGATCCGTACATCAACGCCGGTCAGATCGTCGTCGTGCGCGCCGACAGCGATATCACCGGGCCGGAGACGCTCAGCGGTCATACCGTCGGCGCCCAGATCAGCACGACCGGCGCCTTTGAGGTCCAAAAAATGGCCGGCGTCACGCTCAAGGAGTACGATGAGGTTGGGCTGGCGTTTGAGGACCTGGTTGCCGGGCGCATTGATGCGGTCGTCTGCGATACGCCGGTAGCCGCCGACTTCGCCCTGCAACGCGAGGAATATCGCGCCAAGCTGAAGATCGTCGGCGATTCGTTCACCGAGGAATACTACGGCATTCTCGTACAGAAGGGCAACAGCGAGCTGCTTACCAAGATCAACAAGGGACTGGCTGCCGTCAAGGCCAAGGGGATTGACAAAGACCTGCAAGAAAAGTGGCTGCGCTAAAATAACGCCCCATAAAGTCACGCTAATCTCACAGCTCAATGCCAGAGACCTGACAGAGTTCCCCGAGCCTGTCAGGTCTCTTTATAATCAACATCCGTGAGTCCCATAGCCCGTACAGCCCCGCTTATGAAAATGCACGCAGGACTATTCAACTAACGACGATCAAACTACTTTCAAGGAGTTGACATGAACACACGCTTTGTTTATGTGGGCACCTACACCTACCGCGGCGTCAGCAAGGGTATCTACCTCTACCGGTTGGATATGACAACCGGCGTCTTGGTACCAACCGGTATCGCGGCGGAAACAGAAAACCCCTCTTTCCTGGCGGCGGATCCGCAGCGACGCTATCTCTACGCCGTGAATGAGACGATGACCTTTGAAGGTCAGGCCGGGGGCGGCCTAAGTGCCTTCGCCATTGAACCGCAGACAGGGGCGTTGACCTACCTCAACAGCCAATGCACCCACGGCGGCGCGCCGTGTCACGTGAGTGTGGATCAAACCGGGCGGTTTGTCTACGTCGCCAATTATATGGGCGGCAATGTGGCCGTTTTCCCGGTGCGCAGAGACGGCGACCTGGAGCCGGTTTCCGATGTCGTGCAACACAGCGGTTCCGGCGTCAATCCGCGCCGGCAGGAAGGGCCGCACGCCCATTCCATCAACCTGGACCCCACCAACCGCTATGCCTTTGTCGCCGATTTGGGCATTGATCGGGTCATGACTTACCAGCTCGATCTGGATAACGGTCAATTGATCCCGCATACAACACCGTGGTTAGAGGTGACTCCCGGAGCCGGGCCACGCCATCTAGCCTTTCACCCCAACGGCAAGTACGCCTATCTGGTCACCGAGATGGGTTCGACGATCATCGCTTTGGCCTATGATGCGGCGCAAGGAACATTGACAACGCTTCAGACTGTACCGGCACTGCCGGAAGACTTTGCCGGCCACAGCACCGCCGCCGACATTCACGTCGCGCCGTCGGGCACATTCCTGTACGCTTCCAATCGCGGCCACGATAGCCTGGTCATCTACGCCATTGACACGACCACAGGGTTGTTGAGTTATGTCGGTCACACGCCAACGCAGGGTAAGACGCCGCGCAATTTCGCCATTGACCCCACGGGGACCTATCTCCTGGCGGCCAATCAGGACAGCGATACGATTGTCACCTTCACCATTGATCCGCAAACGGGCTGCCTCACGCCAACCGGCCACGTTACCCATGTTCCCATGCCGGTGTGTGTGCTGGTCCTTTAGTTGGAACGTTTGAACGCTGTGGAGGGGTATGACTGAAGAATCCGATCTCATTGCAGTTTGCGTCCGCACGCGCAGCAACGAGATCAATGAACTTATCGCCGCCGAATGTGAACATCTGACCGGCGGGCGACCGGATGCAGATGGAGTAGCCCTGTGCCGCTCCGTGGAGTCCATCCCACAGGCCGCGTATGTGCGCACCGGTTTACGGCGTCTGGCGCAGGCACCTACATTCGCAGACCTGCTTGAGATGCTGCGCCACATGCCGCTCAAGCTGGATAATTTCCGCGTGGACGCCCTCTATTTGTCGGGACGCTTTCCTGTACCGCAACAAGAAGCCGTGGTTCTGGCCGCCGATGCCATTCACTGCCGCGCGAACGTCGCCAATCCTCAGCATCGTCTGCTACTGGTCGCCCAACGACATACTTTTTGGCTCGGCGAAATTCTAACAGAAGCGACGCAGAGTTATGCAGCCCATACGGCAAAACCGTGCCATGTTTCCGTCTCACTGGAAGCGCGGGTGGCCCGCGCACTGGTCAACCTTGTCGCGCCGCCGGCCCAGACCCTGGTGGATCCTTGCTGCGGAACTGGCTCTATTCTTTTGGAAGCGAACGCACTCGGGCTGACCGCTTACGGCGCAGATAGCAACCCCAGAATGGTGCGCATGGCGCAACGAAACCTGTTACATTTCGGCTATGCGCCCCGCGTGACGCTTGCCGATGCCCGCGAATGGTCGCAAACCGCCGAGGCACTCGTCACCGACCTGCCCTACGGACGGCAGTTGGCGTCCGCCGAAGCAACCATCCCTGCGCTTCTGGCGCATACGGTGCGCCTGGCGCCGATCGCCGTCTATGTGACCGGCGACAGTATTTATGAAAAACTGGCAGCAGCGGGATACCACGACATTGCAGTCTATCGCCTCGTCAAACCCAACGGCTTTACCCGCTATGTCCACTATGCACAAAACGTTTGAACGTTGGAACGTTCAAACGTTCTGACGTTAGGCTATGGGGGTGTGATGGATTCCAAAGTTTATCAACCTGAAGTCTCTGTCATCATCAAAACTTATGACAACAGCGGACGTGCACCACGCGGCGTTCCCACACTGAAGGAGCTGCTGATCACAACGCTGCGGATGATCGAAATACAAACATTGTTGCCCGCCGAAGTTGTGGTCGTGGATTCGAGCGCGGGGAACGGCATCGTCGAGGTGCTACAAAATTACGGCACACCTGCGGCTTTGCGCTTGCGCCGCGTTTCTCTGCCGCCAGAGCAGTTCAGCTATCCGCGCGCTATGAATCTCGGCGTGCAAAACGCACAGGGCGAAATCGTGGTCAGCCTCAGCGGCGATGCAACACCGGCCAATGCGCGCTGGTTGGAAACACTGGTCGCGCCGCTGGCGAATCCTCAAGTCGCCGGTGCCTTCAGCCGACACCTCGCCCGTCCCGGCGTCCCGGTGGCCTGGGCCGAGCGACTGCGTCTGTGGTGGCGCTATCACTCGAAAACCACAAGCTTGCGGCGCAACGACCATGTCTTTTCCAATGCCAGTTCTGCCTTCCCCAAGTCCCTGGCACTGGAAGTCCCCTTCGATGAAACGCTCACGGAGCTTGAGGACTACACCTGGGCGGGTGAAATGCAACGCCGCGGCTACCTTATCGCCTACGTGGGCGAATCCGAGGTCTACCACTCCCATACTTCGTCCGACGCCAAGACACTGTGGCGGATGATCTACTATGTCTACTTGCGTCTGAGGGCCGATATGCGCCAAAGAAGATAAGGAGGTTAAGCCAAGCTACTTTCCGTCGTCACAGAAAGCGAACATTTGTTCTAGTTAATCTAGCAATGTGCGGTATAATAGACGTCAACACCGTTGATGAGGACTAACCATGAAAATTACACTTGCCACAGCACGCCGATTGGCCCTGCATACTCATGGTCTCAATGGCCGATGGACATTGCCTCCCGGCAAAGAAGGCGCAGCCCAGGTTGTCGAACGCCTGGGTTACGTGCAAATTGACACCATCCACATCATCCAACGTGCGCACCATCACATCCTCTGGACCCGCTTCCCGCCATACACACCGCAAATGCTGGATGACCTGCTCTCCAAAGACCGTCGCGTTTTCGAGTGGTGGACACACGCTATGTCCTACATCCCCATGCGCGATTACCGTTTTTACGCCACACGTATGGGGTCCCAGGCACTTTGGGGAAGCCAGCGCGAATGGCTCGACGAGCACGCCGATGTGGTCGCCTATGTGAAAGACCGCATCCGCAACGAAGGGCCGCTTGGCGCCGCCGACTTTGAGAAGCCCTCGGCCTTCAAAAGCGGGTGGTGGGATTGGAAACCGGCCAAGCAAGCCCTGGAAATCCTCGCAACAATGGGCGAGCTGATGGTGACGCAACGTCGTAATTTTCAACGCATCTTCGACCTGACCGAGCGCGCTCTGCCGCCGGATGTGGATACCACACCCCCCACAGATGAGGAAATGGAGCAATTCATCGTGCGGTTTGCGCTTAACACAGGCGGCGTACTGCATAAGGACGAAGTGCGGTGGGGGCGTCGCAAAGCTAACCCGACGACGTTGCAGACCATGGTAGACAGCAGTGAGGTGCTGGCTTTCGAGGTCGAAGGACTCAACGGCGAGCCATGTTATGCGCTTCGGGAGACATTCGAGGCGGTGACACAATCCCCATGCAGCGAACTATCTCTGCACATCCTCTCGCCTTTCGACAATCTCATCATTGACCGCCGCTGGCTCAAAACGTTCTTCGCGGGATTTGAATACTCCATCGAATGTTATCTCCCCGAAGCGAAACGCAAATACGGCTATTTCGTCCTGCCCATCCTGTGGGGCGACCGTTTCGTGGCGCGGCTGGATAGCAAAGCCGACCGCAAACTCAAGACGTTCGTCATCAGGCGGTTGTTATTTGAACCAGATTTCAGTGCATACGATGAGGTGTTGCCCGTGTTGGTAGAGAAATTACGCGCCTTTGCAGCGTTCAACGGCTGTGATAACTTCGCCGTCGAGGACGTACAACCTGAGAAAGTCCGCACTCTGTTGAGCCATGCGCTCGCCGACTGACCCCTTGTGGGAAACCCTGTACCAACTCACAAGGCTCAAAGCAGATCACCCTAACAAGGCTCGAAGCGGATCACCCTAACAAGGCTCAAAGCGGATCACCCTAACAAGGCTCGAAGCGGATCACCCTAACAAGGCTCAAAGCGGATCGCCAGATCCGCGGTTACTGGATAATTGTTCATCGGTCAGGCAGTGGCACGTTTGACTAGCCGCCAAAATCTGTTATGATGGCGTCGGTCGCGGGCGGTTAGCTCAGTCGGTTAGAGCGCCTCCCTTACACGGAGGAGGCCGTAGGTTCGAGTCCTATACCGCCCATTACCCCGCTTTCAGCCGTTCGTCATACGTATGATTGAATACGGATCTTGACCCCGTTGTGAGTACGCAGCTAAAGAAAAATCCACTCAATGTCCCTTGTCTAGCGCGGCGACGACGACTGTACCATTCTCCAGGCCGATGAGTAACGGGGCATCAAGGCCTTGAGGCGCGGCGACGGCCGTCATTCCTGGAATCGTGAGAAGGTTCTTATCCCAGGAATTCCCGCCATCACGCGAAACATGCAAAGTATCCCCGGCCATCACCAACAGCGCCGCCGACGACTCAAAATCCGGCGCCAGCACGATGGCGTTCACCGGGCCGGCGAACACATCTGCACCCAGGCGCGTCCAGGTGACGCCGCGGTCGGCGGAACACCACAAGCCCTGGGATTCGGTCCCGGCAAAGAGCATCCCATCCTGCGTGTAGCGCGGCGAGAGTTTCAGGCTGATCACCGGATCGTAACCAAAGGGCAGTTCGACCTCGCGCCAGGCGCGTCCGCCGTTGGTGCTGCGGAAAATGCCGGTATCCACGCCGGCAAACAGCGTCTCGTCAGTGGCAAAATCCGGTGAGATCGCCAGACACAGGACGTTCAGATCCAACAACCCAAAATTCCAGGCGGCCCAGCGCCGCCCCCGGTCTGCCGAACGAAAAACGCCGTCCTCCATCGTTCCGGCCAGAACGATGCCATCCTCAACAAAATTCGGTGAGATCACCAGCGAGGAAACAACCGGCGGGGGCGAACCCAATGTCACCGCCTGCCATGTCTCGCCGCCATCAGTGGAGTAGAGCACCCCGCCGCTGACGCCGGCGATGACCGTGCGGTCCGCGGCAAAATCAGGTGAAACGGCCACCGCAATGGTGGGAAGGGGTTCATTAAGAGACAATGAACCGTAAGCCGGCTGCCAGGTATGCCCACCGTCCAGGGAACGATACAGCCCACTGGCCCGCGCGGCAAAACATACAGACTGATCCGACGTGCAAGCAATCGCATAAACGAGATCGGTAGATGTATTTTCAGACATAGGTTCCTCTATTCTGTCGCCGTAGATTGGGGTGGATTGCTGCGATGGACGATGACGTCCATGGTCAATGCCATAGCGGCAGTTCTAATGGCATTGTTGACCACTGCGCGGGTCACGGAAGCGGCATCGAGGATGCCCGCCTCGGCCATATTGACGATACGCCGGGTACGTACATCGAAGCCATAGCCACGACCGGCGGCCTCAATGTCGGCCAGGACGGCGCCGGCTTCGATACCCACGTTGTACAACAATGTACGTGTGGGTGCCTCAAGGGCGCGTAGAAGGATGTGATAAGCGGCGTGCTCTTCCGGCTCTTGAGCCTGCGCCAGGCGCTCCTTGAGCACTGCGCGACAATTCAGCAGCGCCACGCCGCCGCCAGGGACAACGCCTTCACGAATGGCGCCGCGGAGAGCTTCGGCCGTGCGCCGCGCCAGTTCTTTCTTAAATTTTTGCTCACTTTCGGTAATGCCGCCGACCCACAACGTCGCCGCGCCCCCCATCAGGACGCCGATGCGCTGCTGCAAGGCTTCACGCTCTTTGGGATCGGTCGCCCTGGCATAGGCGCGCCGCAACTCCGCAATATGCTGGCGCAACGCACGGGGATTGCCCTTGCCACCGATGATACCGACATAATCCTTGTTGGCCCAGACCCGCCGCGCTTGCCCCAGGTCCTCAGGCTGAACGTGGGTGAGTTTCTCCCCTGTGGCCTTCATAAATGGACGCCCACCGGTCAAAACCGCCAGGTCCATCAAGCTGTTGACCTGTTCTTCCAGTCCCAAACCGGGCGATTTCACGGCAATGATTTGGGCTTTGATCTTCTGTTGCTGTTGATTCAGATGGATCAAGCCCAGCACAGCCTCAGAGAGCTTACGCGCCACGATGACCAGGTTATCCACTTCCATACGCAAGAGCAGCGCCAGCACCGGCACCAGATCATAAGGATCTTCAATCTCATGATCGGTGAGCAGCAAGACGGGATTTTCCATTTCGACCCGCAGGCCCGGGGCGTTGAGAAGCATATTGCGTGAAAGGACCCCGCCATCCCAATACATGCCTTCGACATACTCCCGTTCAGTCTCACGGCTCTGGCTATTGCGGAGTTCCAGACGTCCGTAAGCGCCGATAATGTCAAAGATTTCACCCAGGTAACGCGCCATCTGCGCATCGTAGCAAATCGTTTCGGCCAGGTGCGTCAAAGCCTCTTTACCTTCAACAAAGGCGGTCATAGTACCCAGTTCGTTAAGAATCACCCGCAACCCCTGTTCCAGGTAGAAGCGCAGACGCATGGGGTTACCGCCGGCAGTGACGTAACGCACGCCCTCATCGTAAAGTGTCTTGAACAGCACCGCCGTTGTAGCGGCGCCATCGCCCACGTCTTCATGCTGACGCCATAACATGTGACGCACCAGCATGGCGCCGACGTCCGCATCGCGGTCGGAGATGCCGATGATCCGCCGCGCGATGACGCCCCCATCATCCAAAATCTCCGGTGGTTTTCCGGTTAAACCTAATGTGGGATCATACAAGACGACACGCGGGTAAGGGCCAAGCGTCGGAGCAACGGCATTGACAATTTGATTAATGCCGGCCTGTATCCCCGCGTACACCTGAGGTTGGAAGACAACCTTGGGGACTTGCCATATTTTTTGGGTGCGACTCATAAAACTTGATTCTCCTCGGGTTCTGGTTAAGATAGAACGATTCTCGATCTCAAGTCCGGTGAATAAGATTCACCACAGAGACACGGAGAACACAGAACGGTTCTGTGAACTCCGTGTCTTGTAAAAAAACATGAACATTATGCTTTCTTGAACCGCAGACGTGAGTCAGAGTTCATAGCAATTTGTTGCTCGATCAACTTTCAACCACGGGAGGCGTAGGCTTCCATAACCGTATTGACCAGATCGTCCAGGTTGAACGGTTTGGTGATATACCACTTAACGCCTAACGCTTTGGCCCGCGCCGTGTGCTGCGCTGTGGCCCACGCGGAGAGGACCACCACAGGCGTATTGGCGATTTCGGGAACCTTTTGAATTTGCTCGATGGTCTCAAAGCCATTTAACCCTGGCATGCGAATATCCATTAGAATGACATCCGGCTGCCATTCACACGCTTTCGCCACACCCTCTTGACCGTTTTCGGCTAATTGGATTTCGATCCCCGCCAGTTGCAAGAGCTGATTAACCAGCTCCCGCTGCAATGGTTCATCTTCAACATACAAAACTTTGACCATGTTTCCCCTCCCGGTAGTCCTATAGTCTTTAGTCGGATAGTCTTTACTCGTACCCCGCATCGGTATAGGCTCGCATGCTCGCTGCATAACGCGTGACTTGCCCGGTCAGCGCCTCAATGATAAAATACCGCTTGGTGGTTGTCCGGCGTGCTTCGTCCCAGAAATTCTCGGTCAGACAAAGATATGGCAGTGACGAGAACAGCCCTTTAAGTCTAGTATACCAGGAACTGGAATTTTTTGCCAATTCCCGAACGACCTCAAATGTATGTGGCTCCAGCAACAAACACCCACCGGGCTTCAACGCACGAATGGAATCTCTTCACCCTCTGCCCACGGTTCAGGAATCGGGGTACGGTTGACGATGTCCAGCAGGTTCATAGCTTTAACAGCGCGTTGAAGCGCGCTCCATCGTCAGCGCTGCCAATCCCTGAACCATAGTGCATCGGGATGGTGATCTCGGCCTTGATGTCGCGCGCGGCTGCGACGGCTTCTTCCACCGTCATCACATACGTGCCGCTCACCGGCAATAGCGCAACGTCGCAACGGAAATCCACCATCTCCGGGATGTGGTCGGTGTCGCCGGCGAAGTAAACGCGCACGCCGGCCACAGTCACGATGTAGCCCACGTGCTGCTCATTTTTGGGATGGAAGGGAACGCCCGGAGCGCGGAACTTGTTGACATTGTACGCGGGGACGGCCTCAATCTCAACGCCCGCGACGGACAATTTATCACCGGGGCGCATCACCTGCGCGCCGGGCAATTCTCGCGCAGCCATGGAACTGGCGATGACTACCGTGTTCGGCCCGCTGATCTTCTTAATGTCCGCCGGGGAGCAATGATCGGGGTGATGGTGACTCACCAACACCAGATCGGCGGTGGGCAAATTTCCCTTCAGTTTCCACGGATCGAAGTAGATGACCGGCGGGACGTCCAACCGGAAGCTATCATGGCCCAACCAATGCAGATGTTTGACCAACTCTTGTGCGTTCATGTTTATCCCTCCTTGAAAAACAAACCGCTAATCTCGCAAATCTACGCGAATCTCTTAAAAAATCTGCGAAAATTCGCGTGATTCGCGGTCAAAATATTCATAAGTTCTAGCGACGATTGAGCAAACGTAAAACGACATTCAGGATGATGGTCAATAAAATACTCAGCAGGATCGAGCTAACAATGGGCACGAAACACGACAAACTACCGTCCGGGCTACGATAGCGGATATCGCCGGGCAGTTTGCCAAACCATTGCAGAAACGGCAGCTTCCCCAAGAGAAACACCAGCGCGCCCAGGGCTGTAATCCCCAGACCAACCACGATCAACCAGCGTCCCCAAGTTTCCATAATTCCACCTCCGGCGGTGGCGCGGTCAGAGACCGGCTACACTTCCAACATCCTGACTCATGATACCACCTTTTCAATGAAACATGAATATGCTATCAAAATTGTGCCCCAAATCACTTCAGGGTCAAGTATCCCCGACGATCCGACTAAGGACTATCCGACTAAGGACTACAAGACTATTGACACACTTGGAAGCCTGGAGATTTATGTTAGCATGAAGACGTAAATCAGGCAACACTGCATAACGGAGGCTGCATGATTCTCAAAGCTAGCGCCACACCTATCGTCAACGGACGCCGTCCCTACGAACTCGGCGAACGCGAAATCGTCGTGCATCACTTTGTCACCCGCCTTACCACGCCGGAGAATCCTTTCACGCCACACAAACATGCCATCCCTGAGCTGTGGTATATCATCGAAGGGGAAGCGTTGGTCACATTGGATGGCGTCGAGCAGCGCGTTGAAGCTGGCGACTTGATTGTCATTGATCCGTGGGTTGAGCATGGCCTGCGCACGGAGAAACGGGCGACATGGCTCTGCTTGGGGTAAAACGTTGAAACGTTTGAACGTTTGAACGTTAGAACGTTCTAACGTCGGAGGTACAATGCTAATCACCCTCACCACCGATTTTGGTACACGCGATGGCTATGTGGGAACGATGAAAGGTGTAATTGCGGGGATCGCGCCGGACGTGCCCTGCATTGACATCACCCACGAGATTCCGCCACAGAACATTCGCAGCGCGGCCTATATCCTCTGGACGGCTTTGCCGTACTTCCCACCGCAGAGCATCCACATCGCCGTGGTGGACCCCGGCGTAGGGACGGCGCGACGGCCCATCGCAGCGCGGACGCCGTGGGGCATCCTTGTCGGCCCGGATAACGGCGTCTTCTCCTATGTTTGGGAAGCGGCGCCGCCTGATCGTATCGTCGAACTGGTCAATCCGGCTTACCGCAATGTGGCGGTCAGCAACACCTTTCATGGACGCGATATTTTCTCGCCGACGGCGGCTTATCTGGCGCGCGGCGTTCCACTGGCCGACTTCGGCCCGGAAGTGCGCGACCCGGTACGTTTGCCTGCCCCCACCCTTGCCGTAGACGATACAACCATCAATGGCGAGGTCATCTACATTGACCATTTCGGCAATGTCATCACCAGCATCGGGCGGTTGGTCTGGGATGGCGGGCTGCTCATGCTCGATCCGGCGTTCGGCGACGCCCCGCGGGGGATCATCAATGCCGGGCGGGTACACGTGCTTGCTGCCGGACAGGATCTCGGTCCCATTCACCGCACCTACGGTGAAGTTGAACCGGGTGAGCCGCTGGCCCTCATCGGCAGCGAAGGGCTGCTTGAACTCGCCGTCAACCGTGGACACGGTGCGCAGACTCTGGGCTTGCAGATCGGAGATCACGTAGAAATCGCGTTGCACTGAGTCCCAATTACGAATTACGAGTCACCGATTACCAATCACGAAAAGGAGCTACTGATGAACCACTGTTTTGTGATCGAAGGCGGCATGCCGCTCAAAGGCGAAATCCGGCCAAGTGGCAACAAAAACGCCGCGCTGCCTACGCTGGCGGCGACGCTGTTGACCGATGAGCCGGTTATCCTGCGTAACCTGCCGGCAATCCGCGATGTGGAGGTGATGGCCGAGCTGTTGCAAGTCCTCGGCGCGCATGTCGAACGTTTGGACCCCAAAACCTGGAAAATCCAGGCGCAACAAGTCTGCACGCCTAGAACCGATATGGACCGCGAGCTGTTCCGCGCCATCCGGGGTTCGATTATGATCGCCGGGCCGTTGCTGGCGCGCCTGTGCAACTTCTCCATTCCTGCGCCGGGCGGCGACGTGATCGGACGCCGCCGCGTAGACACGCACTTTCTGGCCTTCAGGGAACTCGGCGCGGATGTGGATGTCCAGAACGGATACTACGTTTTGAAAGCCGACCGCCTCACCGGCGCCGACATCCTGCTCGACGAAGCCAGCGTGACCGGCACGGAGAACGCGGTGATGGCCGCCGTCTTCGCTAAAGGGACCACGATCCTCCGCAACGCCGCCTCCGAGCCGCACGTCCAGGACCTGTGTACCATGCTCAATGCGATGGGAGCACACATCGGCGGCATCGGTACGAATACGCTGGTGATCGAGGGCGTAGAGCGACTGCACGGTGTGGACTTCACCATTGCCTCAGATCACATCGAAGTCGGCAGTTACATCGCCCTCGCAGCGGCGACGCGCGGCGAGCTGCTCATCCACGACGCTGTGCCACAGCACTTGCGCATGACCTTGATGCAATTGGAACGTCTGGGGGTTAGCGTGGAAGTGCGCGGCGACGCCCTCTTCGTGCCCGCCGGACAATCCCTGAAAATCGTCCCCGATATGGGCGGCGCAATCCCTTCCATCGCGGACGCGCCCTGGCCGGCGTTCCCGGCGGACTTAATGAGCATCGCCCTGGTGCTGGCGACACAATGCGACGGCGTGATTATCTTCCACGAGAAGATGTTCGAAAGCCGCCTGTTCTTTGTGGACAAGCTGATCCCGATGGGCGCGCGTATTGTCCTCTGCGATCCCCACCGCGCGCTGGTTTACGGCCCTTCGCGTCTGCACGGGGATGAAATGGAAAGCCCGGACATCCGCGCAGGCATGGCGATGCTGATCGCAGCGTTAGCCGCCGAGGGCACCAGCACCATCTACAACATCCGCCAGATTGACCGGGGTTACGAGCGTATCGAGGAAAAGCTGCGCCCTCTCGGCGCCCGCATCGAACGCCGCACGGTGGGCAACTGATTTTTCGATCAGCAGATTTAGCAGATTTAGCAGATCGAGAGAATAAAATCTGCTTAATCTGCTAAATCTGCTGACAACCTTCTGAAACATCAGTGCGCTATGGATGATCAATTCCGCCAGAAGTTGCAGCGCCTCGGCGTGGTGAAGGGCCTGAAGACGCTGCAGCCCGTCCCCGCCGCCCCGCCGGTTGAACCCGCACAGCCGACAAATTCGGCGTTGCCCGGCGCCGAGATCGTGACGCCCTATGGCCCGGTGTGGGTAGAAAAACGGGTGTACCCGTCTTTTCATCCGCATGGACGTTATACACTGGGGGAGGTGCATCCCCTGTCCCCCGCGGCCCTGGCGCTCTTCGGCGTACCATACCTGGGGACGCATCCGGCGTTCCTGGATACCGAAACGACCGGCCTGGCAGGCGGCGCGGGGACGCTGGTGTTCCTCACCGGCATCGGTGTATGGGACGGCGACGCCCTGACGTTGCACCTGGTCTTTCTGCGCAGCCCCGCCGAGGAAGCGGCGGCGATGCGCTACGTCGCGGATGTGCTTGCCGAAGCGACCGGCATTGTGAGCTTCAACGGTACGGGTTTCGATCTGCCGCTGCTGGAGTCGCGCTTCATTCTCAACCGCATGACCCCGCGCTGGCGGACGCTGCCGCACCTGGACTTACTCCCTGTGGCGCGGCAGCTCTGGCGCGATCATCTGGAGTCCCGCCGTCTAGGTGCGCTGGAGACGGAGATTTTGCGCGTGCAGCGGACCGAAGCGGACATTGAATCCGCGCTGATTCCGTGGCTCTATCGGCAATATCTGAACACCGGCGATGTGCGGGACATGGTGCGGGTCTTCTACCACAACCGCATGGACGTGCTGAGCCTGGTCTCGCTGCTGGCGCACGTGACGCGCATGGTCACATCACCGGAGCAGATGACACTCGCGCCGGGCGAATGGGCCGGCGTGGGGCGCGTCTTCGACAATGCCGGACGGGAAGCCGATGCCTTTGCCGCATGGGAGCGGGCGCTCGCGGATGTAGACGCCCTGGATGAAAGCTGCGCCGCGCGGCTCTGGGAGGAAATGGCCTTACGGCACAAGCGACGAGAAGACTGGAATAAGGCTTTGGCCCTGTGGGACGCCTGGGCGCAAAGTCAACCGCTGGCCGTCGAACCGTTGATCGAGCGCGCCAAATATCACGAATGGCGCACCAGCGACCTGCACGCGGCGCTCGCCGATGCCCAAACCGCCCTCCATCGCGCCGAACGCCACCCTCCTGGCCTCAAACGGACAGAGCTGTTGACGGAACTCCGGCACCGCAAAGAGCGCCTGGAGCGGAAGTTGGCGAATGGGCGAATGGAAGAATCAGCGAATAGAAGAATGAGCGAATCAGCGAATAGAAGAATGAGCGAATCGGCGAATGAGCGAATGAGCGAATGGGCGAGTAGCAAGTAACGAGTGGAGCGCCGAGAATGGAGAATCACCAATTACCAATCACCGATTACCAGTTACCAACCCCCGGAGGAACTATGTACTTATTGTTAGCGACACACAATCAAGGAAAGCGCCAGGAATGGCGCGCGTTATTGGATGGGTTAGATGTGGAGCTGCTGCTACCTGACGATCTCGGCCTGACCGGCGACATCGAAGAGACCGGCGAGACGTACACGGAGAACGCGCTCATCAAGGCGCGCGCGCTCGCAGCCGCTTCTGGCTTGCCCACGCTGGCCGACGATTCCGGCCTGGAGGTGGACGCGCTCGGCGGCGCGCCGGGCGTGCGTTCGGCGCGGTATCGTTTCGGTGCGGACGAGGTGCGCTACCGGGCGCTGCTCAAGGCGTTGGAAGGCGTCCCATTAGAACGACGGAGCGCGCGCTTCCGCTGTATCGCGGCGCTCGTGTTGCCGGGCAATCAGGGAGCAGGGAGTCGTGGTGATGCGCTTGAGGTTTCAGATGAGCAGACAACGCGAGAGTTTATCACAGAAGGCGTATGTGAAGGGGTCATTGGCTTCGAGCCGCGTGGAGAAGGGGGGTTTGGCTACGATCCGGTCTTCTATCTGCCGGAGCGTGGTTGCACCATGGCCGAACTCCCCGCCGAGGAGAAAAATCGCCTCAGTCATCGCGCTCGCGCAGCGCAGAAGATGCGTCCAATATTGGAACAGGTAGCCCATTTTCAATCAGCAGATTGAGCAGATTGAGCAGATTGAACAGATTGGAATCTGCACAATGATTTGACAATCAGACTAACGACTACACGACTAACAACTACACGACTAACGACTACAGGACTAACGACTACAGGACTATTCGATGAACATAACAACTTTAGAACACGATCTCCGCACCCATCGGCCCGCCGGCGCGCCGTCCTTGCCGGAACGCTTCATCTGGCCGCGCTACGAGGGGCTGTCGGTGGGCAACCTCCCGGCGACGGTAGGACAGGCATTGAACGCGCCGCTGCCTGGCGTGCTCCCGCCGCTGCGCAGTGACCTGCTCGATGGGCTGCTCGACGGCGTACAGCGCGTTGTACTGGTGGTGATTGACGCACTCGGCTGGGAGACGCTACAAGACGTGATGACCCGCCATCCTGACCTCATCTTTCACCGTCTGGCAGCGGGGGGACGTCTGTGGCCGCTCACCACGACCTTCCTTTCCACCACCAACAGCGTTTTGAGCACGCTTCACACCGGACGGCCGCCTGTAGAGCACGGCTTGCTGGCCTACAGTATGTTCTTGCGTGAATGGCAAATGGCGGTGGAAGCCATCAGTTTCTCGACGATGCTCACGCCATTTGAGGGGACGTTGGCCGAGTGGGGTCTGGAAGCGGAAAAATTCTTGCCGGTTCCCGGGATCGGGCAACTACTCGCGGCGCAGGGGATTCCTTCCTATGCCCTGACGCTCGATACATTCGTCAAAACGCCGCTTGCGGTGATGCACAACCGCGGGATGCAAAATGTGTACGGCTATGCGACGGCGTCCGATTTCTGGTTGACATTGCGGCGTATTTTGGAACAACGGCCCGGACGCAGCTTTGTGAGCGCGTACTGGTGCGCCGTAGACACGCTCGCACACCGCCTCGGCCCACTCGATGAATCCGGCGACGCGGAGATCGTTTCACTGGCGCTGCTGATGGAGGAAATCTTCTTCAACCGGCTCACACCTGCCGTCCGCAAAGGGACACTACTGCTCCTCACCGCCGATCACGGACAAATCACCACGCCGCCCGAATCCGCCATTTTGCTGGATCGGCATCCTGCGCTGAACGAAGCGCTGTTCCTGCCGCCGCTCGGCGAGGGGCGCGTCCCCTTCTTCTACGTCCGCAACGGCAAGTATGAAAGGGTGCGTCAGTATGTGGATGAACACTTCGCGGGGCGATTCGTCTTCCTATCGCAGGATGAGGTTATGCGCAGCGGCTTGCTCGGTCCGGGCGAACCGTTCATCGAAGTGTCCCATCGTCTGGGCGACATCATCGGTATTGCTACCGGTAACGCCTATTTTGCACACGACGCCGAGTCGCTTAAGAAGAAACCCATGCTCGGTCGTCACGGCGGATTGCTGCCGGAGGAAATGCTGGTGCCGTTACTGGCGGTGAGACTGGATAGATTTTAGATTTTGGATTTTGGAGTTTGGATTTTGAAACGGTGCTTCATAATTCATCATTCTCAATTCTTGATTCTCGATTCTTGATTCGTCATTCACCACAGAACATCGGAGGAAGATAAAGAATGTCTCGGAAGTCAACATTTATCCTGCTCAGCATCATCCTGGTATGCACCCTGGTTGCCTGTCAAACATCAACGCCGATGCCGGCCACAGCCACTTCCACCCCGACCGTCGCCCCATCGCCAACAGCGACGGCCACCCCTACGGCAACGCCTACCCCCACGGCAACACTCACTCCCACCCATACACCCAGTCCTACCGCCACATTTACGGCGACACCGACGCCAGAACCGTCTATCACCCTTCATCTCGTTGACGCCGTCAGCGGCAATCCCGTCACTACGGCCAGCGTCCACCTGTTGGACACCCGGGCTTATTCGCAAACGGCCACGCCCGACGAAGCCGGCCGGGTTATTTTCGGTCAGCTAAACGCAGCGACGTACACAGTGACCATATCCGCAGAGGGTTATCTGGCTTACACAGGCATTGTAGAAGCCCAATCTCGCGGCGCAGCCCTCACGGTCAACCTGCAACCCGGTACATTTGCCGTTATCAACGCCGCCACTGCCAATCTGCGCAGCGGCCCCGGCGAAGTTTATCCGGTTATCGGCAAAGTGAACCAAGCTGCCGTCATTGAAGTTGTCGGGAAGAGCCAAGACAGCACCTGGCTGATTGCGCGCACCGCAGAAGGCGCTGAAGGCTGGATTGCCGCAAAGTTGGTCACAGTGCAGGGCACGCTCGACCGGGTCAGCGTTGTTGCAGCGCCCCCCACCCCGACACCGCGCCCGGCAACGCCAACCCCGGCCGCGACCGCCACGAGCGCGCCCGTCGCACCGCGTCCGGCCGCACCGCCAACCGGGGCCAACCTGCTGCTCAATCCCGGATTTGAGGAAGGGAGTCAAAACTGGTACATTGATCTGGAGCCTTTTGGTCCCCAACCTGCCGAGATCATCACCAGCGACCAGGTAGCAGTATTCGTTCATTCAGGACAACGCGCCGCATTAACATCGCTCACCAAGCCCTTCTTTTACCAAAAGGTCAACAACGTCACACCGGGGACAACCTATCGTTTCGGGGCATGGGTACGGCTGTGGTCCAGCGTCAATGAAGACCGCAGCGTCTCAACGAACCCCCAGCCTGTTTCTGCCCACATCTGCATCAACACCATCGGCGGCTATCAACAAAACGCTTCGGTGGCAACTTGTTCGTCCCCGGTCACCATTTTTGATACGTGGCAATATATTGCTGTAGATGCTGTAGCCACCAGCGACGTTTTAGGTGTCATTGTAGCCCTCAACGTGAATCCAAACAGGATGCGTGGCGAAGCCGCCTGGGACGACGTTTACCTGGGGATTTCTCCTAAAGCAGCAACGCCCACTCCTGCAGCGACGGCAACGCCTGCGCCGCCGAGTCGCCCGGCGCCGGCGGCCTTTGACGGCGTGGCGTTACGGGACGGCATGCTCAACGCGCACACGCAACTCACCCAAATCGGCGGTTTGCTGGATCGGCTTACCAGTGGACAGACTGCAAGCTGCGAGGAATTCAACGGTTACTACCGTGCTCTGGTAAATAGTCCTACCTATCATTCCATCCCCACGGATTGGCAAAACGCTTACAATGAGTACATCTGGGCCGTAGAACACGGCATTCAGGTCAGTGAACCGATCTACGCCTTATGTGACCGGGGCGGCGGCAAGCTGACGCCGCTCAACTATGGCGTCGCACGTATGGGCATCAACGAAAGCCTGGAAAGACTTGGGCCGGCCATCAATACAGCCAACAGCCTGCTCGGACAGTAAATTTACCAAAAGCCGCCCGCACATCCACGGTGCGGGCGGCAGTGTTGCACATCACAGGCGATAGCAGCGACGCTACGTTTCCGGCGGCAGTGGGTCAATAGCTTGCACGCGCCCCCAGCGGTCGGCCTTAACACGCCACAGCTTTGTTTCCCATGCCTGCCGCGCTTGACCGTTGGCATCGTAAGCCTGGACAAACTTACCTTCACGCAGCACAAGCACGATGCCGCCGTCTGCGGGCCGGCGCAACATCTGCTGAGTCTCGTAAGTCGGCGCTTGAGAGGCCGCCGCTAAGGCTGCGCTTGCGTCAGGCGGGTTGATGTTTTGGATCGCGGCATCCACAACCAGGCGCACCAGGCGTGTCGTGTCCACAAAGAGCGGTTGCGGGGCATGCTGCTCAAAATAGGCGAGGTAGAGATAGACGAGGAACAACGTCACCGCTGCCGTAAAACACACATACGATAAGACGTAGCTCATCCCAAAGAACGCCTGACGCCATAGCCCCTCCGGTTTTCCCCAGGCAGCATAGAGCAGAACCCATAGGGCGGTAAAACATACCCCTGCAAGTCCGGCACCGCCCATGGTTCCTGCAATAGACACCGATTTTGTGTTGTAGACCTGCGATTGCCACCACTGATCCCACCAAAAAAGACGGCTGGCATACGCACCGATAAACACCAACAGCGAGAGTCCCAGGCTAACGGCCGTCAGTAGCGGGTAGTAGTAGCGCGAACCGGTACGCCGAAACAACACCAACCACACGACGAACGACAACAACCCGGGTAAGAGTCCCAGAACACCGCTTTTCAAGAAAAACTTAAGCGCCCTGAGGTATTCACACTCCCACACACTCACGTCGCTTTGACAGCGCGGACATAGCCGTTTTTCGCCGATTTTCGTATTGCAACGCGGACAGACCTCCTGAGAACAACCTATCGGCTTTCTACAGGCCGGACACAGAACTTTCTGTCTATCGTACTCGCCGCGACACGTTCGGCAGGTCGGCATCTTCTACCCCAGCGCCTTGAGACGCGCTGCAATCTCATCTTCAACTTGCTTAATGGCTGCCTTCAATTCTGTTTCACGCTTATCAAGTCCGCGCAATTGCGCTTCAGTGGCCTCCAACTGTTCGACGTAACGCTGCCGCAATGCGCCTTCCTTCCCTACCTGCGACAGGGCTTGCATGTTCCCCTGGATTTGTTGTTGCGCCTTGTAAATTTTGTCGCGCTCTTCGCCGAGTTGCTTGATTTGTTTCTCGTAATCGGCGATGGTATCGTAGAGCATCAACAGCTTGACAATCTGGTCATACGTGGCCTGATCCATCAATCCTTGCTTAAGATAACGTTGCAATATCTGATGCGACTGCTTCTGCACCTCTTCCTGGCGGGCCAACAGACGACGCTCCTGCACCTTCAAGAGCGCTTCACCCCAGGCAGGCGTCGAAACCTCAAAGCGCAGAGATTCGTCAGTGCGCTCTTTGGGTACCGGCGTGTCAAAAAGCTCGTAATAGGATGTGCGCGGATGCTCGATTAACACGGTAAGCGGATTCGCCGTCTGGTTTGAGAGGCGATATTCCTGCCAGCGGATGTCCCATTCCTCAAAATGCAGATAGCTGCCCTTGATGAACAGGCGGTAAATCTCGCGGCCGGCGCCGCCGGATTCGTGGACCTTCGCGCCCAGCTCAACGGCGTAGGGGACGACAACCTCGCCGCCGACGGCGGTGAAGGGCAACACGGCCTCGCCCATATATTCCCCGTCATCAAGGACCGTCACCGGGCCACGCTCCAGGGTAAGGCCGCTCGTGTTCTTCATCCGCAGCGTGGCAACCGGGTGCGTGGGCATTTTGCGCCCGTTGTAGAGCAGGTCCTTCTGGTACTCCAGGTTCGCCGAGACGACCGGCACCATAGCTGATTGGCCGCGTCCCACCGTCACCGGCGTCTGGATGACGTACTGGAACAGCTCACCCAACGCCTCGCCCTTTGTAGCGACGGGTTGCGCTGCCGCCAACGCTTCACGTGGCGCCATTTTCCGCACCGCAGCAGGAGCCGGCGCAGCCATGGCCGCATGCATTGCCATCGGCCCTCTTTCCACCACATCCGCACCTGCCCCCAAAGCCGCCGCTTCAAATTCCACCGGCGCAGCCGCCACGCGCGCTTCTTCTTTCACTTCCGGACGTTGCGGTGTGAACGGCGTGTAGAGATCGTAGACAAACGAAATCGGCATGCCCGCCACCAGCGAAAGCGAAATGCCCTGCAGATCCTCTTCGAGGCGATTGTCGAAGATGCCCCACCCCAGGAGCAACGCCTTTGGACCGCCTTGCGCCTGCGGATCGAGCACCAGGCGATAGCTCACCCGCCACGTGGGCGCCGGCGCGATATAGCTGACCGAGAGGTCGTGTGCGCCCGGCGACAGGCGCACGGTCACGTTGCGGTATTCATCCTGCGTGAGCGACGTTTGCAGGAAGAAGCGCAAATCCGCCGCTCCGCGCTCGTCGAGGATGTTCACACCCTGTACACGCTCCAGCGCGACGACGTGAACGGTTGCCGTCTCATCGAGCAGCAGCGAAACCAACGACGATGCCAGCGGTTGACGCTCCGACGGCTCATCGAGGCCGAGCAACTTGCCCGTCAGCCTCTCGCCCTGATCCAACGTCAGTTCAACCCGCCGCCCGCGCAGACAGGTCAGCAGATCCCGCAGGCTGCGGTCGTCATCCAGGCGGATAGAGCACCCGGACAAACGTTCCTCACGGCTTTGCGGCGTCGCGTAGTCCACACCGAGCACCTGTCCGCCACCCCAATCAATGGCGGTGAGGCTTTTCAAGATGTCGTTCATCTCCGTCACGCGGAAAGAAAGCTCCACTTCCTCGCCGCTCAACGTGGCCCGGCGCTCGAAAAAGCCAACGCCGTGTTTATACAACGTCATCCGGGTAATGGGTAATTGCGCCATGTCAACCTCCTGAAAGTCAGATAGTCGTTAGTCACATAGTCCGGTCGTCTCCGCTAAAAAGGAGACTCTGGTAAGCTCCATCCATGTACCCCACAAACTGCCGTTCCGAAAACATTCGTGTAACATTCCCCTCCTTCCCCAGGAGCCGTGCCAACGCCATCAGATCAAGCGAATTAAGAAGTTGTGCCGTAATCGGTCGTTTGGCATCCCAGAAAATTAAGGACGACCAAAATTCTCTGGCGGGGTCGGACATAACCAGTTCATACAAGAGATGACATTCCTCTTCAGACCGACATGGGAAAAAATAACAGGTATCATCGAGAAACACCGGCCGTTCCTCAAAAGGCGGCACTTGAACGAACTTAAGCTCCTTATACAGGCCCGAGATAGCCACCTTCCATGGAGCAAAAGAGTATGAGCCGACCCCGAAGACCGAGAAGGGCGGACGGTTCTTGCAGATTGAACTCTTCCGCTTGTCCAAAAGATGAGCGTGCGCATTAAGGTAATTCCACGTCTTGGGAGCAGCTAATCTAAGGCGGCTCGGGGCATCACTCATTGTTCGCTGTGGAACCACTATCCACAGATGCGGCTTCCTGTGTGCTACGAGATCGGAACTTTTTAGCAGAGGAAAGAGCATTTTAGATTCAAGCTCAACGACTTCGCCTAAGCCGTTAACAAGATTTCCTTGCTCAACCCGCAATTCAAAAACCTTGCTGCAATCATGCTTTATGCCTGAACGCCAGCCCCTGAAGCCATTTCTCGTTAGATCTCTCCATTTTTCATATAAGGTAACATCGGCTACGAGCCTTCCATCTTGCAAACCAAACACACTATCGGGCTGTTGGGTATGAAAGGAATGAAAGACCCGACATTCTTTGCTGTTACCCGCCGGATTGCTCGGAACTAACAAAAGGCAGGCATCAACCGAAGCTCCAAAGTATTCATGGGCGTCAAAGATATATACCGATGCTGATTCGATTCGTAACCTATTTTG
The DNA here is from genome assembly GCA_019873645.1 of Chloroflexota bacterium. GTDB lineage: Bacteria > Chloroflexota > Anaerolineae > B4-G1 > SLSP01 > DSWT01. The sequence continues at coordinate 29,832 of JAIOAX010000003.1, forward strand.
CCAGGCGTACAAAAGAACTTTACGGGCTACCGTCGTCTTGCACAGCATCGCAAGCAAGCCGTTTCTACCATCGAGCCATTCAATATTCTTTCTAAGCATCCATTCCGAAATGTCAAAATTGCTCTTACCGGTGAGTGCCTCAATACCGCGGAGATTATCGAGGTTCGATTTCACCGGAAGATTGTGACTGCCCAGAGCACTCAACGCCGCATTTGTTACTCAAGGTGGGTTGCCTATGACAAGAATCGGCTCAGGCAACTCTCTAATAATCTCAAGCCAATCCGTAAGAAAGAAATCAGACTGACAAACTTTAATGGGTGTATGCGGAAATGCACTTGTGAGAACATGCCGGGACTGCGTCACATATTGCGGATTGATCTCAAAACCAAGAACATGCCGTACGTCTGGAAATGTTTCTAAAGCGGCTTTGAGAAATGAACCCGTCCCGCATGTCGGCTCCAGAATCGAAGCGGGACGGAAACCTGTTCGAGCGACAAGGGAACAAACTTCCCTGGCCAGGCTAATCGGCGTTTGAAAATCCCCGAATTCGGCCCTACATTGCGTTTGATCACGCATCACTATCTCAGTTTTTCAATTCCCACAACTGAACCGGCCTTCTCAATGACTTGACTGTATTGCAGTCTCCATTGCAAGGCATTCGAGATGGTAAGATGACCAATCTCAGGAGGATTGGCAAAGATTTCATCGGCCAGCGCCGATGCCTCAATCTCATCTAGCGGGAGTCTACGCTCTTCAAGGAAAGCCATAATGTCATCCCGGTTACCGTCATTTTCAAGGATTCGACGAAGACCCATTCAACTTCATATCAACTTCAAGTTCAGGAAAATCTATCCCACTTGCAGAGCTTCCTTCCTCGAAATCGTATCTTTCGCGGAGATAAGACCGAAATTTGTGTTCGAAGTACGTACCAACCGCTTTCCCATCGGTCACGCCGTACAACGAAGGCTCTTGGTGCACCGACTCAATACCCGCGAACGTCCGCGCCTCTGTCTTAAGAATTTCCAGTGTTAACCTCGGCTTCATCACTCGACCTCACGATTTGCCGTCTCGCAACAAGTTAGTAGTCTCATACCTTCCTGGACTGGCACCTTCTCAAGAAAATTCGACTTGACATCTGAAAATATTCTACTTGCAATTGCACAACAAAGCAAGTAGTCCAGGTGGCGGGTGTCTTTTAACTTCGGGGCAGGTCTCTGCGCAGGCGCGGTCTGGAGACCGGCCTGAGCCATTACATTAGATAAAGAAAGCCTTCAACCTTCCTCAAACACCAGCGTCAGCTGCGCAAAGCGTATCAGGTCGCCCGAATGGAGACGCACCGGGCGGCGAGGCAACAGGCGCACTTCATTCAAGTAAGTGCCATTGGTGCTTTGCAAATCCTCTAAAAACCAGCCTTCCGGGCGGCGCAACAGGCGCGCATGATGGCGCGATACGCCCGCCGAACTCCCACCGTAAGGATGCAGGTCCACATCGGGGGGCTGCGCCAGCATGGGGTCCATCCGCCCGATCAAAACTTCATCACGCAGGGGAACCGAAAGCGCCACACCGGAGGTGGCGATGAACAGCCGTGGACCGGCCATGCTCGCCTGTGCATCCAACCGCATGGTTACCATACGGGTAGTTACCGGGGATTCGGCCAACACCGCAGCGCGCTTCAACTGTTCCCATACCCGTTTCAAATCGCCGACGAACATCTCCATCGTGGCATAACGCGCGGCGAGATCGCACTCCAAAGCCCGCAAGAGCATGGTTTGCAGCGCCGGTGAGATGTGCGGATTCAAGGTGCATGGCGGTGGGGGTGATTCGTACCTCTGTAGCAACACAGACTCGGCAGGGGCGTCGCGCTTGAAAGGCAACTGCCCGGTCAAAAGCTCATACAGCACGACTCCTAAACTGTAAACATCGGTGCGCTGGTCCACTTCCTCACCGGCGACCTGCTGTGGTGATAGATACGCCACCGTCCCCAAAATGGAGCCGGGTTGCGTCAACTTTTGTGGCGCCTCCACCACTCTGACCAACCCAAAATCAGCCAACAACGGCCAGTCGGGGCGCGCCAGCAGGATATTGCCGGGCTTGACGTCGCGGTGAATAATGCCCTTAGAGTGGGCGTAAGCCAGCGCCTCCCCCACCGGCACAATCAGCGCCAGTGCTTCTTCGCACGCCAACGGCAAGCCCTGACGCATGCGCTCCTTCAGCGAGCCGCCCTCTACATATTCCATCACGATAAAAGCATACCCTTGATCCTCGCCATAATCGTGAACGTTGAGGATGTTGGGATGCCGCAGGTTAGCAATGGCATGCGCTTCGCGACGAAAACGCTGTAGGAATTGATACCCGCCGGCGTCCTGGATGTCCAGGACCTTAACTGCCACCCATCGCTCCAACTGCGGCTGAAACGCGCGGTAGACAACCGCCGCCCCTCCATGCCCGATAACTTCTGCCAGTTGGTACCCACCAATCGTGCGGCCACTCAAATCCCCCATAATGCCTCCACGAACATAGAATTTTCGCTACTGCACAGGTTGCAGCGCCTGCCGGAAATCGGCCAGATGTTGAGCAACGCCCTCGAAATCACCGCGCAACAGCGCCAGGCGCGCCGCTTCCACAGCTTTATAAGCTGCCATTTGTGCCGGCGTCCCGGAAAAATCGGCAAACAGCGCCGCGCGCGCTTCCGCCACATCTTCGACGGCGGCAACCAACGTCTTCGGCGCAAAAGTGAGTGAAACCTTATCCGCCTGAAGCTGGACCAGCCAATCCCGCTCCAGCGTCGCCAGGGACTTTCCATATACGTTTTTGTAATCCTCGCCGGCATAGACCAGGCCGAATTTCTCCGCACCGTATGTTTCGAGCAAATACTGTACGAAACATCCCGCCGCATAGGAGTTCGGCAAATCCAGCACCGGATCCTCAAAACGCAAGTCGGTCGTCAGGCGTGGCAACTTTCCGGCCTTGCGGTAAGCAACACAGAAGGTTGTCAAAGGCATAAGATCGGAATCCGCAATCAGCGACATGCCCATATAGGTCGCTACACCTTCGCGCAACAGGGGCGGCGCCAAACGATTCAAAATGCGCCATGCGAGCAGTTGCGTCAATTCATAGGCGACAAGATATTTTTGGTCCGCAATTGTCGTCGCGCCATCATACACCAGGAATACCTGACGCACCGCCGGCAAGATATACCCGCGCCTGGCCGTGTGCGGTGCGGCAAACAGGCTGCCGGCGATGTAAACATCGAACGACTCGGTAGCGGTGATCTGTAAACGGCTTTCGATGTGCCCCAGGGCTTGCGAGATCAAGGCCTCCATACTGGCAATGTTCCACGCCGGATAAGTGTTGGGCGCGTAGTGGATGATGAAGCGCGACGTGACGCGGTTCTCAGGATACGCCCCGGCCAGGTAGCCCTCCACGACGGCCGGCTTCCAGAGCACGACGGCTGCCGTCGGCGTTGGTGTAGCCGTTACAGCAAGCGGTGTGACGGTGGCAGTGAGCGAGGTGGTCGGCGTCACAGACTGTCCGGGTTGGGGGATGATCAATGTTTCTCCCACACGGATAATGTCCGAATCCAGGTTATTGGCCGCCTGAATCTCGGCGACGGTGACGCCGTATTTCCGCGCCAGCGCACCCAAGGTGTCGCCGGCCTGAACTTTGTGAACCAGTTGACTGCCGCTGAGAGTAGGCGCCGGCGTGGGTGTCGCAGTCAGCAAGGCCAGCGCTCTTTCATCCAGGGGAATGAGCAACTCCTGATCCGGGTAGATGAGGTCACTTTGCAAGTTGTTGGCCGCCATAAGCGCATCCAGTGAGATATTGAAGCGGTAGGCGATCATCGAAAGCACATCCCCGGATTTTACGGTGTAGGTGATGTAGGCGACCACCGGCGTCGCGGTAGGCGAGGGTTCGAGCGACGGCGTTGGCGAAGGCAACACGACGACTTCGGGTATCTGGGCAGCCGTAGGTAGCACTGCAAAGGTTGCCGTGACGCCAGGCTCAGGCGTGGCTTCGGGAGACGGACGCAACAGCAGGAACACGGCGAGCAACACAAACAACCCCACGCCCACACCGGCGCCCACACCGACAAGAATATCTTTACGCCGTATAGATTTTTTCTCTAGCATGGTTTGTTCCTTTCACCTCACCCAGAAGCAACCTGCGCGATGACCACGCTGATATTGTCCTTTCCCCCGGCCGCGTTGGCAGCTTCGACTAACTGTTCACAAGCAACTTGAGGGGAGGATGCTTCACGCCAGATCTGCCAGATTTGAGCATCCGTCAACATGCCGCTCAGCCCATCCGAACACAACAGCAGCGCCTCGCCGGGCGCAAGCCATTGCTCGAAAAGGTCGAATTCCGGCGCAGGCTTATCCCCGATCATCCGATAGATGACATTACGGCGTGGATGTGTGCGTGCTTCCTGTGCCGTGATGTATCCGATCGCCACAAGGCGCTCGACAAGGGAGTGATCGGTGGTAATCTGCGTCACGCCATCTGCCGACAACCAGTAGGCACGGCTATCACCGATGTTGGCGATGGTCATATACGCGCCGGTCGCCAGTGCCACGACTAACGTGCTTCCCATATCACTTGAGGCAGCCCTGCGGTGTGTATAAACTGCCTGATTGGCCGCCAGTACCGCCCGTTCCAACCAGGCCCGCGCCGGAAATGGGACATCCTTATCGGTCAAAATATCCAGCTTTTGGGCTTCCTCAATAAGGGTACTGATGATCAAGCGGCTGGCAACGTCGCCGGCCTCCTGGCCTCCCACGCCATCGGCGACGGCAAAGACACCTACCGGCGCACCGAACGCCGGAAAGTGATCGGTACAGTCGAGCGCCAGTACACTGTCTTCATTGAACATACGCATACGTCCCACATCGGTCATCCACCCTATCTGAAGACACACAGCCTGCTGGGCGCGCAGACGATACAAAGCCTGTTCCAGGGATGTCGCCAGTGCCTCGGCATCCGGCGTTGTCTCCTGGGCCTGCGCAAGCCAGGCCGCCACAGCGGCAAGCGACGGCACATCTCGAAATGCCGGGGAGGTTCCTTCCAGCCAGTTCAAGATCATCTGCGCCAACGCCCGCACATTCCCGGCGCAGGCGCTCGTGTCTCCGGCAAGGATGTCGACATTATCCACACACACAAGACCGATGTTTTTGCCGTCACGGATGATATGTTCCTCGTCAATGTGGAGCAACGCGACGCCACGCTGATACAAATATGCCAGGCCCTGTGCCAGCACAATTCCCTGTTGAAGCACCTTGTCGGGTAAAGGTGGAGGCCCGCCCGCGGCACGGTTAAGGAGTGGCTCAACGCAATAGTAGCGTGGTACGCCGGATGTCGTTTCCATAAAAACATCCAGTGGCAGATGCAGAGCGGGGTGTGTCAGATGCATGGCCACCAGTTGCGCGGATTTATCCCAGGCCTGTGCATCCAACGTCTCATGCGCCCGAAATTTGGGATAGATGAGTGTGACCTCACTCAAATCCGCCCCACAACGGCCACAATTGCGCACCGCTTCATTCTCGACCGTCGCGCCGCAACGCGGACAACGGTTAAGCGGACTGGTGCTGCAAACCACATAATCGTTGGCCGTTTCCGCTGTCGCCTCGACTTTGAGGATGCGATAACGCCCCTTGTTCAGCAGGGTTTCTTCCGGCAATGCCGGCAAAGCCGATGCCGAAATTGTCGGTAGAGACACCGTCGCCGACCTTGTCATGGGCCGTCGCCGATACACACGCCACAAAAGCACGGCTATGAGCAGGAGCATCAAGAACCCACCCGCTGCCAGCGTTATAATGAGCACGGCAGTACTGCCGGGTAATTCAATCCAAGTCATCCACATCATTTATGCGCCTCGCAATCGCTGCAAAGAAGCCAGGAGTGCCACCATATACATCGCCCGCGCGCGTACCTGCTGACCTTCTTGATCGGGGAAACGCGCGGCGAGCGCGACGGCACGGTTGGCCCACGTCCGCGCCGTCTCATAGTCCTGACGCCGCCGATAAAGCCCGGCGCCGATCAGGTACAGCCGGGCGCCGCTCAACGTGGATTCAACCTCCGGCAGAGACAAGCCACGTTCAACGACGGTCAAAGCACGCGCATATTCTCCTTGCGCTTCCAAAACAATGGCCTCATGGCAATCCAGGTCCGCCATCTTGACGATGTCCTCAACGGCCGTTGACCCGGCCGGCAACATCGCCCGCGCCGCGGAGAGATGCGCCAACGCCTCTTCATAGGCTCCAAAGCTGGTCAAGGTATCGCCCAGGAGATGATGCGCCTCGAAACGCGCCTGTGGCACGGCAAGGCCACCGGCATCGGCGGCTTCCAACACGCGCTCAAGGGCCTGTCGTGCCTGTTCCGCCAAATATGAACGGACGGCCTGGCGTCCCAGTTCCAGATTAGCTTCCACAGCCCGCTCCCACAGGCGCGCCTCAAAAGCGTGATAAGCCAGAAGGGTGAGCCAGTTTGGCGCAGCCCGCTCGCGGTAAGCGTCCAGATACTCGGTCAAACGTTGATGAATCAAACGCTGCACCCGCTGCGGTAATCCGCGATAGGCGACTTCGCGCACCAGTGGCTGCCGAAAGGTCAGGATTTCGGAGGTTGTCGCCAGTGGCAGCAGGCCAAAGGGTGAAAGTTGCGGGATCCGCCGGCGCACCACCGCGTCGCTTTCTTCGCCATAGGCAGCGACTAAGGTAGATACCGTCATTTCGTCGCCGACCACCGCCGCAGCACGTAGCAGGTGACGGTCCGGCGGAGACAATTGATCAATACGGCTTTGAATCAGGCCGTAGACCATATCGGGCAGCGGGAAATCCTCCAGGGAGCCGGTCAATTCCCAGGCATGATTGTGCCGGCGCAAGACGCCGGAGTTCATTAATGCATGCACGGCTTCTGTGGCAAACAAAGGCAGACCACCGCTGCGCTCCGCCACCCACTGAATGACTTCCGCCGGCAAAGGCATATCCTCGAAGAGACGTTGCACCAGGGCTTGCATAGCCTGGCGGCTCAACGCTCCGAGAGGTAAATCCCTGAGCCACTCACCGGGCGGCCAACGCCGCAACACAACCGGCTCATCTCGATATATTGCCACGATCATCAACGGCGCTTCCAACGGCGTCTGCACCAGCACATCCAACAGTTCCAATGAGGCCGGCGACATCCAATGGACGTTGTCAAGAATCAGCACACGCGGTTGTTCATGCGCGGCACGCAACCACACTTCCAACAGGATGGATTGACGTTGCATATCACGCATGGTCGGCGCCAGGCCCAGCACATCCGCTGAAGGTTCCACCGTCAACCCTATCAGCGGTGCGATCAGCGCGGCCCAGGTATCTACGCCGTAATGCGCCAGCGCCGTGAGCAATTTTTCCCGGCGCGCCTCCGGCGGCACGGTTTCCAACCCAAACAACGACATCAATGCATCGTCCCATCCCGCAAAAGGCAAATGCCCGGCATACGAGGGTGTGACTCCTATATGGGTCGCGAAGCCCTTCCGCGCCGCAAAGCGGATCAGTTCCTGAACCAGGCGGCTTTTACCAACGCCGGCCCCGCCATGGAGCAACACGACACGCGATTCACCTGCCTGTACCTCTTCGAGAATACGGGAGAGTTGTGCCAGTTCCTCATCCCGTCCCACAAGGGTGATGTCCGCTGTCTGTACACTCCAGAAGACCTGTCGTAATCCACGTGCAATAAAGGGGGTCAAAGGTTCAGTCTTGCCTTTGAAATAGGTCGGCACGCCGAACTCACCGACCACGCGGCGGGTGACGGCCGGATGATGTGAGGTGTTCGGCCCCAGCCAGATCTCGCCGGGGTGGCACCGGGACATCAGCCGGGCCGCCAGGTTCACTTCGTCGCCCATGACGGTGTACTCGCGCCGTTGTAGCGTCCCCACATCGCCGGCGAAGACATAGCCGGTGTTGACGCCCAGGCTGAGCGTCCCCTCAAATATCTCCTGCAATTCCAGGGCCGCCAGTACGGCCCGCAGGGGATCGTCCTCATGGGCGCGCGGCGCGCCAAAAAGCGCCATGAGGTACGGGCCGGTCGGCGAGACGGTGATCTTGTTCACGGTGCCGTCATAGCGGTGGATGACATCGCGAATCTGCATGAAAATGCGATTGGGTTCCTCGACGGCCACTTGCAATCGCCCTTCATCGCCCCAATAGGGCATGAGATCGGGCAAGTTGGCAATAGAAAGCATCAGCACCGTCACCCAACGCTGTTCGCTGCCGGTACGGATTCTATCCAACGCCGGTGCAGCGACCAGACGCTCCAGGAGGCGCGGCGCCAGGTAAGGGGTCAACGCATCCAGACGGGAGAGAAACCATAAAAGCAATTCGTCGTCCTGGAGCTGGGGAGGGCGGGGCAGCGTCATCACGCCATGCGCCGAGGGGGTTTGCTTCAACGCCAATACTTGAAACAGGTCTTCAGCGAGGGGCACACACTCCACCTGGCCCCGGCAAGCGCGCAGGGTGCGGATGTCGAGGACGGTTTCCGCCGGCGGCGCCGCCGACTGCGCGCGGCCCATCGCTATCAGCGGCGGTCCCAGGAGCAGCAATTCACGGCCTGCCTGATCGCCAAGTCCCAGGCCGAGCATTCGCCCACTGCCCAATCCTATAGCAACACGCAACGGGAAGTGTCCCAGTGAGGTTTCCACTTCACCCATCTGCGCCTTCATCGCCGCCTGCACTTCGAGCGCCGCCGCCACAGCCCGCAAGGCGTGTTGTTCCCCCTGGAAAAGGACCATCCCGGCATCGCCGCCGAACTTCTGCAGGTCGCCACCATACTGTGCGGTGATGCGGATCAGGATTTCCAGGAAGTGATTGACCAGCTCGGTCAGTTCTTCGGCGCCGGCATCTGAGCCGGCTTGCGAGAAACGTTCGGCCAGGGGGGTGAAGCCGTCAATGTCGGCGAACATGGCCGTGCCCTCCAGCGAAAGCCCCAGCGGGCCGGCCGTCGGCGATTCCAAGAGTGGAGCCGCAACAATCATGGGGATGTAAGCGGTCACCACTTCCAGGAGATCGCGAAAATAGAGCAACAGCGAGGGATGATAGTACAGTAGACGGTTTAACCAGTGGGTGAGCGGGCCCTCTTGCTCGGCTTGCTTGAGAAAACCCGGCGCAAAATTCATGGCGCTTCCCGGAAAGGCATTTGAACGTTGGCGCTATGGACGTGTGCAGGTGCCCATCAGTTCTGTTTCTGCCAGGATGTGATCTTGCATTGCGGCCAGCAGGCGGCGTTGCGTCGCATCATCCTTCTTTATGCTGAGGACGGTATCGAGTGCATACAATTTAAAGAAATAGCGGTGTGTACCACTTGGCGGGCAGGGGCCACCATAGGTGAAGCGTCCCCAACTGTTCTTGCCGTGGACCCCGCCAGACAAGCCGGTATCATCCACAACCCCTTCCGGTAGACTGCGCACCTCGGCGGGGATGTTGTAGGCCACCCAATGCACCCAGGTTCCGGCCGGCGCGTCGGGGTCGCTGACGATGAGGGCGAAGCTCTGCGTTCCGGCCGGCGGCTCGGTCCACGACAGTGGCGGCGATTTGTCGGCGCCGTCGCAGGTGTACGCAGCCGGGATCGCCGCGCCGCGCGCAAAAACCGAACTGGATAATACAAAGGCGTCCGCCGCTGCCGTCGCCACAGGCGCAGCCGTCGCCGACGGCGGCAACGGCGACGGCGTTACTCTCTGACAGCTTAACAGACACGCCACCCCTACACACCCCGCCAAGACAGCGAGCGCGCGCCTCTTCATACCCCTTTCCCCTTTCCCCTTTCCCCTTTACTCTTTACTTTTTACCCTTTACTTCTCTTCGATGCGAATCGTCTGGATGAGATCGCCGGGTGCCGTGGCCGTTTGGGGATCGCGGGGACTGATCGAGAGCAGGACATCAAGGCCCGCGACTACCTTGCCGAAAACCGTATGGCGGCCATCCAGCCAGGGCGTCTCGACAAAGGTGATAAAGAACTGGCTGCCGTTGGTGTTCGGCCCGGCGTTCGCCATCGAGAGCACGCCGGGGCCATCGTGTTTCAACGTGGGATTGAATTCGTCCTCAAAGCGATAGCCCGGCCCGCCGCGCCCGGTGCCGGTCGGATCGCCGCCCTGGGCCATAAAGTCCGGGATGACGCGGTGAAAGGTAGTATTGTCGTAGAAGCCCTCGCGCGCCAGGAACACAAAGTTGTTCACCGTTTTGGGGGCCTTGTCGGCGAACAACTGTATCACAATCTCGCCCTTCTCGGTCACAATCGTCGCGGTATAGGTTTTGGCGGGATCAATGATCATTGCCGGCGGTGCGGCATACATTCCATTACGGTCGGCCGGATTTTTAGGCATAGGTATCGCTCCTTGTTGTGTCGTTTGAGTCATTTGAGTCGTTTGTCCGCTCTGCAAAGCCGCTTCGATGAGCCGGCGGACTTCGGCAGGATTATCGCCCAGAACTTTCTGGCCGTTGACGAAAAAGGTCGGGGTTGCAGTGACACCACGCTGATAGGCGGCTTGAGAGGCCTCGATAACGGCTTTGGCATAACGGTTCTCGGTGCGACAGGCCTTGAACTGTTCGATATTCACGTTCACGGTTTTGGCAGCCGCATCGAGATCAAAAACGTTATTATTGAGCGCTGCAAAGACGGCATGTTCGTAGGCGAAATATTTCCCCTGTTCGGCGGCACACATCGCCGCGCCGAGGTACTGCTGGGACTCGGCGCGGTTGAAGGCCATGAAATGCCCCACATAGCGCACTTTGCCGGTCGCCACGTAATCTTTGAGAATGCCTTCAAGGCTTTGGGTGTTGAAATTGCGGCAATGTCCACACAGGATTTCGCTGAATTCCATGACCGTGACCGGGGCATCTTCCGGCCCCAAAGCCGGCAGCCAGCGCGTTCCGGTCGGGCCGCCGGGATAGCGAACCTGGGTAGCGCCGTCATTATAAGGCGTCCCGGCCAAATCCATGAACGATTCCTGGATGGTTTGGGATGCTGTAGAGGAGGCCGACGTGGGCGCAGGCGCGGATGTGAAAGTAGGCGCGGGTGTCGCGGACGGTTTAGGGGTCGCCGGGACGGCTGTGGCAACCACGACGACGCCGGGTTGCACTCCAGGGGTAGGTGTAGGTGTCCCGCACCCTGAAACCAGAACGAGGGTCGTTAAGAGCAAAAGGGAGGTTCTCAACGCGCGCACAACCGACATCTTATTTCTCCGTGATGCGGATGGTCTTGATCAGATCGCCGGGCGTCGTCGCCGTGTCCGGGTCGCGCGGGCGGATGGCAAACAACACGTCCATGCCCTCGATCACTTTGCCGAAGACGGTGTGCTTGCCATCTAACCAGGGCGTGGCCGCAAAGGTGATGAAGAACTGACTGCCGTTTGTGTTGGCGCCGGCATTCGCCATCGAGAGCACGCCGGGGCCGTCGTGTTTGAGGGTGTCGTCGAATTCATCGGCGAAACTGTAGCCCGGTCCACCCATGCCGGTGCCGGTGGGATCGCCGGCCTGCGCCATAAAGCCCTCAATCACCCGATGGAAGGTCGTGTTATCGTAGAAGCCCTCACGCGCCAGAAACACGAAGTTGTTCACGGTGTTGGGGACTTTAGAGGCATATAGCTCCGCCACGATATTGCCCTTCTCGGTTTCGATGGTGGCGATGTACGTTTTGGCCGGATCAATGGTCATGGGTGGGGGTGTGGTGTACATCCCATTCCGCGCTACCGGATCTTGGGGCATATTTGGATTCTTCGCTCCGGTATCCGTAGCCCCCTTTTTAGGATTGAGCAGGAGCATCAAACCGCCAACCAGCAACAAGACAACGAGTGCAATACCGCCGATCCACAGCCAGCGTTGTGATTTGTCCAGTTTTGCCAGCACACCCTTCTTCGCTGTGAACGAAACCGCTTTCCCGGACGTCGCGGCTTTGCCAAATGGAGCAATATTGCGAGTTGTTTTTTTGGATTTGGACGATGAACGTTTGGACTTGGACATATTTCCTCCCATGCAGATTTACTTAAATTCTATCCCAATTCGGCGGAAATACCAGAAGGCTATTGGGAATCGTTGGAACGTTGGCAGGTTAGAACGTCAGAGGAATGTTCTACAAAATACAATGGATTGCGGCGCAGGGTAACCAGCGCTGCTTCCCACATCGCCGGAACGTCAATCAGGTAAACAGCGGCGGCGAGGACGCGCCCGCGATGCAGCGCCGGCTCATCAAGTACCTCAGCCAGGCGGTCGTAGCGTTGTTCATAACCGAGGAAGTTGTGCGTGCGGTAAGTTTTCTGCCAGCAGCGACCGTCGGCGTCAACCAACGTGTAGCTCAACGGCGCACCAAACAAATAGGGTGGTTCAACCAGTTCCTCAATCGCGTGGAATGAGGTATTGGGATGCAGACCGCAGCCGAGCATCAACAGTTGCCCGCCCACATCGCGCAATTTGCGAAAGGGTGAGTGTGGGCCACAAGGGGTATCGTCCAGCGGATGCTCATCCAGCAGTTCCGCCGTCCGTGGGCCGACGGCGCAGATGGAATGGGTGGGATGCACGCTGCGGCGCGTCCCCGGTCGCGTGCGGAAATATTCTGGAATCGCGCCGACATTGGACGGTGTACAGCGCACGTCGAAGATGGGATTTTCCGGTGTCACGTGCTCATAAGTCAGTGCCGGCATCAAAAGCGTACCTTCCGGGCCAAGCGCAGCCAGTAGCGCCTGGATCACGGTTTCAGGCCCGCCTTCGACGTGACCAAGCGCACGCAGCGAGCTGTGGACGAGCAGCACGCCGCCTTCGCGCACACCAAGTATGTGCAAATCGCAAGTCATACGGAAGACTGTATCATTCATTGTATCTCCAGAGTGCCAAATTATAAGCCGGCACAAGCAGTAGTAAAATGACGAGCGTGCGATAAATCACAGTCCACCGCTGAGCACAAGTCCCATTCGTTTATTCGTTAGCCATTCGTGGTCAGCATGGCCTCAAACTCGCGCCAGCACCGGTAAAGCGCGCGCGGCACGTGGAAACACCCCTTCCACTTGCCGCCTTTGAGCGGCAGCAGCACCTCACCGCGCCGGTTGAGGTAGCCGTACCACTCACCGTATTCGGGATCGGGGAAATGCGCCCAGGCGTAGGCGTGAACTTTCGCGTACCACGCCCATACGTCGGCGCGACGGGTCTCCGTGTAGGCCATCGCCAGCGCGACGAGCGCCTCCAGATGCACCCACCACAACTTCTGATCCCACTCCAACTGCTGCGGCGGATGTCCATGCGCGTCCAGAAAATAGAAAATCCCGCCGTATTCCTTATCCCACCCAAACTCCAGAATCCGCAATATCGTCTCCACCGCCCGCTCAATCAGTGTTTCCGCCCCCCGTCTACCGTCTACCGTCTGCCGTCTACCAATCTCAATGATAAACCACATCGCCTCCAACCCGTGCCCTGGATTGAGCAGCCGGCCCTCAAAACTGTCTACGTGGCGGCCGTCAGGCGCGACGTTTTCAAAGATCAGGCCGGTTTCGGCGTCGAGGAACACGTCCATGACTTCGTGGACGCACATCTCTATCGTGCGCGCCACCTCATCGGGCGGAAGCAGCGGTTCCAGTTCGAGGGTGAGATTGCACAGGATCATCGGCAGCGCGAAGCCTTTGAGCGGACGCGCGCCGGGGACAAGTTTGTTGTATGGGCCTTTGGGGTTGTCGCGGCGGCGCAGGATGTTATGATACGTGCGCAGCGCGAGAGCGGCGTCGGCCTGATCGCCGGTCGCCAGAGCCAGTTGCCCAAACGCCATCGCCGCGAAGCAGTCTGAGAAGATGTTGTACGGCTGCACCAGGGGATTGCCGGCGCGGTCGAGGGCGAAGTACCAGTTTCCGGCGGCGTCCATGCCGTGCGCACGCAAGAAGTTCGCACCGTGTCGCGCGATCTCCAACCAGGCAGGCTGCCTTTCCAGGCGGTTGTAAAGCATCGCAAACGTCCATACCTGCCGCGCCTGGAGCCAAACGAATTTGTCGGTGTCGAAGACACGGCCATCCCGTTCCAGGCAGGTGAAATAACCGCCGCACTCGCGGTCGAGTGAGTATCGCTCCCAAAACGGGATCACGTCATCCAACAAAGCCGCGCGATATTCCTCTGCATAAACGTTACATTGATCCACGGGTACCACCTCAGATGCACAGATTCATGATTCATGATTTGACGCTTCTATCCCAAAATACTCGCAATACCGCCGGTACAGATGCCCGGCCTGTAAATAGCACGAGTTGGGACTCATGAAGTGGCTAAACTCAAACGTGATTGCTTTCTCCACACCCGCCTGCGCGGCGGCTTGCAGCTTGAGCAACAACTTCTCCCACTTGAGCGGCAGGAATTTAATCGGCATGTCGCGGTCAAAGGTCTCGCTATTGGTCCAGCAGCGTAAGCCGTGACGGTCGGCCAGCTCCTTGTTGATCGCCAGATAAGTTGGCAGCTCGTGGAAGTCCACGTGGCCGTCCTGGAACGCGACGATGTCCACCGCGCCGCTGATGCCGGCCATAATCTCGCCCCACTCACGCGCGTGCTCTTCCGGCGTGATGCCCTGTGCCTTCGTCGTCTCCGCCTCGAACGACCAGACCGCCTTGATGCCGTCCATCCACGGCGAGATGAGCACCGGCAGATCGGCCAGGGATTTACAGTGCCGGCCCATCTCCGCGTAGATTTCGATGATGCCTTTGACGCGGCGGCTCACTTCTTGCGTGAGATACCAGCCCTTGAAGGCCGGCTTGTGCCCGTAGCGCGCCCAGACTTCATCTACCACGGCTTTGTTGAGATCAACCTCTTTGCGGTAATCGCCCTGATGCCAGTAGCGCCCGGAGTCATACGTGCCGAAGTAAAAGGCCATGCCGTGTTCTTCCGCCAGATCGAGGAACATCTCCACCAGATCCACCGGCGGGATGAAGCAGCCTTCACGCGTGTGAAGCACGTCCGAGGGATAAGTCATCCAGTGTTTATGCCCGCAGCGGATCAGGATGACCGTATCCATGCCAATCGCGCGCATCGCGGCGAAGTCGCGCGCCCACTCCGCCCGCCCCCAGTTCTGGTGCGGGATGTCGTGGCTGATTTCATCAAGGAAAGTGCCCGTAAGTCGCATTGTCAGTATCCTTTCAGGGAAGAGTAATTGAGTAACGAGTAAAAAGTAACGAGTGCAAACCACAATTTACTCATTACTCATTTCTCATTTCCAATTTCCTGAACACATCCCGAAAAATCGGATCGCGGTGCACGTGGTAGACGCTGCGGATAAGATGGCGGTTGTTGTCGAAGCTCCACGTGCCCTGATCGGTAACGATGGGGCTATGGACGAGACAGCTCGGCGTCCAGGATTCATCCAGCAGATACGAAATCGCCGCGATGTCCCAGATAACCTTCGACCAGCCGAAGTGATCGGCGTGATAGCTCTTGACGGTCTCCGCCAGGTAGTCGCCGATGGCGCCCTGCCCGGCGACGTAGCGTTCGATTTCGGGGATCGTGGTGTGCAGATGTGAGACGACCCCCATCACCGGAAGCTGTACCAGCGGCACGCCACAGTCGAAGATCACGCGCGCCGCCTGCACGTCTTGCCACAGGTTGAACTCATAGGTGTTGGGCCAGTGAAAAGCGTGGCCGCCAAGCCACACGACGACGATGCGGCGGATGATCTCCGGTTCCAGCAAAATAGCGGAAGCGACGTTGGTGATCGCACCGATGGCGACGACATACAAGGGATTGTCCGCCACACTACGCGCCATCGCCTTGGCGATGAGATCGCGGGCGGCATCGCTCTCCACAGGATGCTCCCAGTCGGGCAGATAGCGGTCGGAGCCGCGGAAAACGAGACCTTCCGACGGCACATCCAGCCGTTCCAGCAAGCGCAGAATCTCCTGGTAACTCTTCTCCATCCCATCGGCGGGGCCGGTGGAGCGGTCGTTGAAGAACGGCGCGGCGTAGAGTGCCAGCACCTCCAGCTTCTCCGGCGAGAGCAACGCCTGGACGACGGCGAACTGGTCGTCTACCTCATTGTAGGTGTCGGTGTCGAGCACCATCTGCACTTTGCCGGTGGGCGGTTGCAAGCGGATAATGCGTTCAGCTTCAGAAATAGTCGGGAATTGCATTGAAAACCTCCTGTAATAGTCAGATAGTCACATAGGTTAGTCTGATAGGCACCGGTCATTTTAGCCGGATCAGCAACATGTCGGCGGTGGGATCGGCAGTAGTAGACCAGCGTGTGAGGTCGTCGGCCCAGTAGACGCCGGTACGCAGCCACAATGGCAATGCGTCCACGCCGGCAAACCGATGCCGCTGCACAAAGAGGTCGCCGGGCGTCAGGGTGTATGGAGCGATGCTTAATCCGTCTGCCACACCTAGCGGCGTTCCCTGTCCATCGAGCAGGTGCGCCATAATCGAAAATGGGCGCGCCGTCGTTGCGGCGGTGACGCGCCACCAGGTTTCAACGGTGAGGCCGTTGGCATCTGGATAAGCCAGCGCGCCCACGAAAGTCAGCGGCCCGTGTAAGGCGACAGGAGAGGCGGTCACAGGGGTCGCGGCGTCGGGAAGCGCGGCGCTACGCATCAGGTAAACTTTGTCATTTGTCGGCGCGGTCGGCGATTGTTGAGGTTCATAAAGCGAGAAGGCCGGGAACTCAGCCGTAAAACGCCGCATATTAAACGAGAGGCGTTGATCTGCCAGTCGCCGTGCCAGAAAAGCATCATTCGCTTGAGGCGGCGAAGGGAGGAGAGTTGGTAAGGTATGGGCTTTTTGTGGGACAAGATAACGATGCACGGCATAAATTCCCGGTATTGCGCCGCCACTCGGATAAAGCCAACCGGTTGTACAATCGAAATCCACGCGCCGCACGGGCACATTCCCCACACCTTCGGCAATCAGCGCTTCGGTCAGCGGCGGTGCCGGTGTGGTGCATTGCGCGAACCACCGCAACGGAGGTGGATCAATATCATACAAAAAGAAAGTGTATCCCAGGTTGGTCGTAGGGGCAATTTCACGGAACCAGGCGTACATATCCGGCGATTCGATCCAGCCCGCCTGTAAAGTCGTGATGCTGATCACATAGCGTCCCGGACGAGGATAAAAGGACGAGCTGAAAGACGCTGCCTCTCCCTGTGGCGGAAGAATTACGGCATCAATGTCATAAAGACGCGGCGATAAGAAGGCAAAGTTATAGGCAATTTGCGGCGTTGGACCGGGATGTGCTGTTAAATAACGTCGCAAAGCTTTATACCCTTGTCCCCAATCTATGTTTGAATCAATCAGATAATGGTAGCCGTTTTCAGGGCCACCGACAAGTTCATTGAAAAATGCAATTTCATAGGGAAAAAGATGCAGCGTGCCCACCACATACCATAATCCCAATCCCATGATTACCCAACGCCGCCATGGTGCTCGCCGTAGCCAGTACCAGAGGCCGCCTCCGATAGCAAGGTAGAAGAAGGGGTGCAAGGGCAAGAGATGACGGTAGCCGATATTCATCCCACCGATAATGGAAAGAAGGGCATACAAGAATGGGAAAATGCCGAGGATCAGCATACGGCGTATGTCAATATGTTTACGGAGCATCGTGAAGCCGCTTAATCCCAACCCGATCAGAAATGGCAACGGATTTTTGATCAAAAACGCCGCCGGAAAATACCACCACCAGCGTCCGAGGACACGCTCTTCCAAAGCAAAAACCCAACGCCCGGCGACACTGTTCAGTGTACCGAAAAAAGCGCGCCAGTGCGCCGGTGCGGGCAGCGAGAAAGGAATTGCCTCGCTCACACGGCCCCAGGTGCAGCCATAGGCAACCCAGATGATGAAAACCCCCAGGCCGCCCATAACCAGACCGTGACACAGCCATTGTAATGTGCGGCCTTCCCGACGTTGCCAGACAATGGTGAACAGGACTGTACCGGCGACGCTCGCGGCCCATATCCCACCAGAACTTTTCGCCAGCATCGTCAAACCCAGCAGCAGCCCCACCCCCCATGTCAGCTTCCAGGCCGGCCGTTGTTGCCAACGCCAGGTAAGATAGAGCGTTGCCGTGCCTAACATAACGGTACCCACATCCGTTGTCGCTAAACGCCCATGCGCCAACAACAATGGATCAAAGCACAAAGCCAGCAGCGCCAGTAACCCGGCCCACGGATGCCACAGCTCACAGCCCCAACGGAAAATCAATGCGCCTAGCAGGACGGTCAACAGGATGATGGGCAAACGCGCCGTCATTTCTACTTGCTCGATAGGCGTAAGATAAGCGGCAAAACTGGCAAAGTAATACCTGACCGACTCCTGCGCCCAGCCATCCAGTTGTGGCAACGGGATCGCCGGGTTAGCCCAGTAGAACAAGAGCGCTTCCAGAACATTGAGAAGTGGAGGGTGTCCATGCTGCGGAAAAATCCAGAAAGCATTTGTTCCTTCAGCCAGCAAGCTGTACCCCACAGCGATGTGGGCCGGTTCATCCGAGGTCATCGAGAGCTGGCGCGCGCCGCACACAAGAATAGCAAAGAGTAGCCATAAAAGCAAAACAGCATTCAAACGCAGACACGGTTTCATTTTCTGCTTCCGCCAGCCTTCATGGGATCAACACTGATCGTTGCCACAACAATGTGTGTCTCATCGCCGTTGACCGGCCAGCGTTCCATTGTATCCAGCCAATACGCACCGGTGACGACGGTATATGTCCCCGGAGGCGCATCCGCCGGAACCGCAAGGATGTGCTGTTGCACAATCCCGTCGCCGGGACGCCACTGTTCGATAGGAAAGCCCAAGCCGTCGCCTACCACCACGGTGCTACCATCCGGGCCAAGCAGGTGTGCCATCAACGAAAGCGGGCGTCCCGGCACATCGCGCACACGCCAGAATGTGCTCAATGCCACAGATTGTCCGGGTTTAATGCGCAGGGCATCAAGTTCATAACCCAAAAATTCTAACGGTGCATTACCTTCTATCCCGGTCAGCGAATTTGCAGGCAATGCCTGGTCGCGCGCCAATTGGCGATAAATTCGCGCGGCCGGATGCATCCAATGTTCCTGCTGCACATAAACGCGCGCAGCCGTCTGAAGACGCTTTTCCGCCCAGGGCGCCAGCGCGCCAGCACCGGGCAGGACATACCAGCCATCGCCATTCGCCGGATAGACCCAGCTTTGTGCGCAGTCGAAGGAGAGGATACGCGCATCGGTAAAGCCAAAACCGGCGTGGAGTTGTTCCACCGACAAGGTTGGCATGGGCAAAGCACATTGCGCAATCCATGCCCCGTTCACGTCCGAAGCAGCCACATCATATACAAAAATGGCGTGTCCAATCGTCGCTTCGGGTTTTCGCTGCCGGAACCAGCTATAGGTATCCGGGTCCAACAGCCACAGGCCATGCAAAGGCACGGCGCTGATCAAATACGTTCCGGGTGTCGGATTGAATTGACGCGGCAAGACAATCGGGGCGTCCAGAGTTGGTGGAAGTGGTTCAAAATCCAGCCCGTAGAGCGCCGGGTCAAGCGAGGAAAACGCTGCTAAATAAGGATGTACAATCTGATGCTCTTCGATATAAGTTTTCGTTGCTTTGAGCGCCTGCCCCCAATCCACACTCGAGTCGCTCAGAATATGATGCCCTTGATCGGCACCACCCACCAACTCGTTGAAATAGCTCAATTCGTAAGGGTGAATGGATAATGTTCCCACCGCCAACCACAACACCAAAGCCCAGGCTATCCCCATCGCTAATACCCGTGCTCGCCGAGAAAGACGCATCCATAGCCGCCGTTGCGCCAATCCGCCACATAACACAAATAAGAAGGGGTATACCGGCAAGAGATGACGTTGTCCGATCTGCAGCGCTGAAAGAACGGCCACCGCAAAGTAGCCCGCAGGCACCACAAACAGGACCAGCAAATCCGGCAGAAGTTGAGCGGCTTGTTCCCCTCTGACCTGCCGGAAAGCGACAAGAATCGCTACAATGAAAAAGAGCAAACTCGGCACAGGTGTTTTCACGAGAAATCCCACAAAGAAATAAGCCCAGGGATGATTGTGATCGTACAGTTTCTCCCAAAAGTACGTAGTCTGACCACTCTGCATATAGGCGTTGATATAAGGCAAGCCTTTCCAATGCGACGCCGCCGGGACCGAGATTCCACCAGGCCGCAAAGGCCCCCATTCAAAGAGATAGGCGGCCCAGAGTACCCATAACGCCAGCACAATCCAGAGAATACCCGTCCCCACAGTACGCCAGAACCAGTGTTTCCGACCACGCCAGGCCATCACAGCCCACACAAAAAGCAAGACTCCGGCAATACCCACAAAGTAGGGGCCGGAAGCCTTGGAACTGAACGGCAAACCGATCGCCAGTCCCACCCCGATCCGCCATTTCCAATCGGGTGTACGAAGATACCGCGCCAACGTATACGCGGCGAGAAAACCGAAAGCTGCCAATCCCATGTCCGTGGAATTGAGCCGCCCGTGCGCAAGGACCGTCGGATCGAATGTCAACAGCAGTAACGCGATTGTGCCGGAAAGTTGACTACGCCACAACTGAGCGGCCCAGCGATAAACCAGTGCCGCAAGCAATACAGCGATCCATACAACCGGCAAGCGGGTGAGCATAGTTGTACGGTTCAGACTCCCCAATTGCCCCAGCAACGCCCGTGAAAAGTTCAAAACATCCGAGCTTCCCCATTGCGGAAAGGCACGTGGGTCAGGACGATCCGGCATAAGCAAAAGAGGCCAGGCTGTCAGCAAATTCACAAGAGGCGGATGGCCGATATGTCCATGCCAGAAAGGATCACCCGTAGTCCAATCTGAGTAACCTACCCCAATATAGATCGGCTCATCGTAAGTAAGCGATAGCTCGTCAATGCCGGATATCGCTTGAGCAAAGAAGACCAGCAGCAAGATCAACACCAAGCCGCGGCGTATCATACCCTGTGGTATTGTGTGTAGCACTACTCACGCCTCTCAAAACTGTGCAGTTGGATCGTATCGTCAGGTTGTCCCATTGCACTGATAACCGGCCAGCGTTCCATTGTATCCAGCCAATACGCGCCGGTGACGACGGTATATGTCCCCGGAGGCGCATCCGCCGGAACTGGCAGGCTGTGCCGCTGCACAAACACATCGCCGGGTTGCCACTGTTCGATGGGAAAGCCCAGCCCGTCGCCTACCGCCACGGCGCTGCCATCCGGACCAAGCAGGTGTGCCATCAACGAAAGCGGGCGTCCCGGCACATCACGCACACGCCAATGAGTTTCCAGGACAAGCCTACCACCAGGCGCAAGGGTGTCCGTAGAGAGCGTATATCCCAGGAAATCCAGCGGGCCATCAACGGCAACGCCGGAAACCGACTTTTCAGGAGCAGGGGCAGTGCCGAATAAGCGGTAAATCAGATACTCTGTCTTTCCGTTTGCCGCCCGCAGCCGCACATCTACTTCGGCCGCAGGTGGCGGCGTGACATCCGGCGGCGCGATGAAGATGCCGGGCTGTTCCCCTGCCGGGTAGACGAGCGTGTGGGCGCAGTCCGGCCAGAGGATGCGCAAATTGTCCACGCCGACACGGCGCATCACATCTTCCGGCGAGAAAGGGCGCGCGCTGGCGCAAAGCACCGCCCAGCCGGGCGCAGGCGTGGCCTCAACCTTGTAGATAAAGAGCGCGTGACCCAACCGCGCCAATGGTTCGCGCTCTCGGAACCAGGCATACGTGTTGATCTCCGGCGCGTAAGGTCCCTGCAATACCGTCGCACCGATGGCATACAATCCCGGTGCGGGGCGCCACGGCGCGAAATCAACTGCACGCGGATCAGGCGGCAAAAAGTCGGCGTTGATGCCATAGACCTCCGGGCGCGCCGGGCTGTAATGTGCGTAATAGACATGATTTGCACCGTTCTCGGCCATCCAGCGGCGCAAATCCCACAAATTTTGTCCCCAATCCAGATTGGAATCCACGAGAGCGCGGTAACCATTTTCGGAGCCGCCGGCCAGTTCGTTGAAAAATGTCAGAAAGTGCGGCGCAAGGGCAGCCGTGCCAACAACAAGCCAGACAAACAAGGCGTAAAACGTAAAGTGTAAAGCGTAAAACGTAATTCGTAATTCGTAATTCGTGATTCGTGATTCGTGATTCGTAATTCGTGATATGCTCTTCCCAATCACCAATCCCCGATTACCAATTCCCACATAAAGGAATGGCAGCAGGGGCAATAGATGCCGATAGCCGATATTGACGGAGCTAAACAAGCTGGAAGCTGCGTAAAGCAAAGGGAAAAGTACCAGTGGGAGCACCCGTTGTACTCCAGCTAAAACTTGGGACTTGAAACCCGTAACCTGTAACCCACACTGCAAAATCACCCACACCGCAAGGATCAACACAGGGAGCGGAGTTTTAAGTGCAAATGCAGCCGGGAAGTACCACCACCATCCATGGCTGCTGACTTGCCCCATTAAAAAGGTAGGATGCCCCAATTCATAATGTTCGCGCAGCGATTGAAAGATGCGGATGTGCGTCGCGGCTGGCAGGGGGAACGGGAACCCCGGCGCGACGCCGATCTCAAAGCCATATCCTGCCCACACCACCAGCGCAGCAATGCCAAAGACAACAAAAATGCGAAACGTGAAACGTAAAACGTAAAAACGTAAAACGTGATTCGTGATTCGTGATTCGTGATTCGTAATTCGTAATTCGTAATTCACCAATCCCTGGATCAGCAACAGCCCCCCCACCACCGGCACGAGCATCAACGCCGATACTTTCGCCAACTGCGCCAACCCCATCAACACACCGATGGCGACCAGTCGCGTCACAGAAGGCCGAACCACGATTCGTGATTCATGATTCGTAATTCGTAATTCGCTATTCGCAACTCGCAACTCGCAACTCGTTAAGTACAATGTCACCACGATGAAAAACACCGCCGGCATATCCGTTGTGATGAGCGAACCGTGCGCAATGCAGTTGGGGTCGAAAGTGAAGAGCAGCAATGCCAGCAGACCGGCGCGCCGGCCACCCAAATCCTGTGCCCAGCGGTAAATCAATGCGCCTAACAATACGCTGAGCAACAACATGGGTACGCGGCCCGCCGTGGCAATGCGCCCCGGATGAGGATACTGCCATACCACCGCATCGGTGATCGCCGACAGGCTGGCGATTTCCCAACCATCTATAGCGCGGGGATCGGGCAAATCGGATTGCAGGAGCAAAGGGAGAGCAGCCAACACATTCGCCAGCGGCGGGTGGATGTGCACCGGTTGCAGGCGAAAATCGCCGGTACGTAAAGTAGCATAACCGATCGCCAGGTGCGGCCCCTCATCGAAGGTGATGGAGGCATGCGTCGCGTGCGCCATCCCCAGGCCAAAGTATATCAGTAACAATAGCAACGCTGCCACACGGGTTAGCGTCGCGTGATGTTTATAGTGGTCAGCAGAACCTCGCGAGTTTGATCCACGCACAGGATACGCCCTTTCCCCTCGTCGCGCTCCAACCCCACGACAAGCTGATAGGTTCCCGGCGGGGTGACCGGGTTGAGATTCACATCATAGTGCGCTTCGACAATCACGCCCGCCCCCCACTGCTCCGGCGGGTCGCGGTGAAAAACGGTCGGGGGACGTTGCAGTTCCCCACCCCAAACGCCGCCTTGTGCATCAACCAGGCGCACAAAAGGCGTGAAATCAAGCGGCGGAGCGCCGTCCCACACCTGCCAGTAGGTGACCACATGGATCCAGTTGCTCGGCGGATGGATCAATTTGTCGGTCGGTGGCAAGGCGGTCGTATCCACATGATAGCCCACCAGCGCCATGCCGTTTTGGAAACGCGCAGCCAGAGGCGTCGCGCTCTCCGGCAAGGTCTGATGCCGCCAACGCAAACTGTAGCCGAGGATCGCAATCTGCCCGTTGTTGGGATAAGCCTCGGTAATCTGCGGATAAAGCAATCCGGCCGCCTCGCGCATACGATTGTGGGGTGCCATCGCCTGATCTTGATGTAAAACTAGCCAAAGAGAATGGTAGTCCGCATGACGTTGCAATTCTTGCTGGTAGAAGTTTTCAGGATTATACGGGTCGGACCCAAAACGATAAATCGGGAGCTTACCTTTGTAATAGAACCCCAACGCCCGATGGATATAGTTGGCAAAAATCACAATGACATCATCGGGTTCGCTGTGCACCTCAAGGAATCGTGCGGCCGTCTTCCAGTCAGTGCGTTGAAATTCAGGTTGGGTGAGAATCCGCATATTGGCCCAACCGGCAACGGCGATCATGGCCGCCAATCCCCCCCACAAGAGTGGCTTCCACAGCACGCACAAGGCTTCCAGTGCCAGCGCCAACGTGATGATGAAAAAGGGGAATGAAGCGCTCAGGTATTTCGGAGAGAAAAGCGGTGCCTTGAAGGAAAGCGGGTAAAAAATGAGGGTTGGCAAGAGCAACAGCCCGGTTACCCATACTCCCGGCTTCCAGCCGCGGCGCCAGGCAGCGAACAGTCCCATCCCCAACAATAAAGCCAACGGCCAGAGCAATCTTTGGGGATGCGGAACCTGAAGCATAGAAACCCGCAGCGTATACTCGGCGCCTAGCTCACGCAGCATGTTCGGCAGGGGCACAAAGCCTTTGCTAATGTCCTGCAAAGTGAAATTGGGAAGCTGCCGCAACACAAAACGCACGACCGGCAAGTAAGGCAAGGCGACCACCACCATCGTCACAAGATAACGGCGTAGCTTGTGCCAGGATTTCCAGGTTGTGATGAGGACGATAAGTCCCTGCACGGCAATTGTCAACGCGCCGAAGAAATGGCTGTATCCCAACAAGTTGATCGTGATACCGTAGGCCATCCACAAAGGCCAGCGATTGATACGCAGGGCCTTCCGTAACAAGAGCGCCGTCATTGTTGCCAATAGCATGTGCAGCGCATACATCTTGGCTTCTTGCCCCAGCCAAATGGAGAACGGCGCAATCGCCCACAATAGCCCGGCCCAACCCGCCGCCCGGCGGCCAAACCAGCCACGCGCCAATTGCCAGAGTACGGCAACGGTAAGCACCGAGCATAGATCAGAAAGATAACGGATGGCAAAGGGGCTTGCGCCGGTGAGCCGCACCCATCCCCACAGAAGGAGAAAATACAGAGGACCGTTATTCTCAGGGTTGATAATCATCCTGACCGTTTCGAGAAAGGGATGATCCACAAAATAGAAAGCATGCGCCTCGTCTATCCACAGCGACTGCCAATCCAGAGAAAAGGTGCGCAGCAGGCAGGTCAAGCCCACCAGCAACAGGGGAATTCTCACACGACGCCAATACCAGGATTTCATCGTCTTCATCAGTTCTCCCAGCAGCGGACTTCGTAAGCGGCCGCGCCGTTGAGCAGCAACACCCGCTCTATCTCCGGCCAGGTGTAGCTCCCTGTCAGCAAACAGTAGGTCCCCGGATCAAGCTGCTGCGGCAGTGCCATCCGAAAGCGGGTCACGAGCACGTCATCATCGTGCCAGTAACGGGTCGGGACCCCTACCCCGTCTGCCTGTGTCACCAGGGTATTGCCCAGCAACAGGTGATTGAAGATGTGGTACTCTTTCGGCGCAACGGCGCGGTAGTGCCAGGTGAGAGTCATATCCAGATAAGCTCCTGGGGACAGCGTCTGTGTGACCTCAACATTCAACAAGGCCATGCCGTTTTGCCATTCCGCCAGTGGTGTGGATAGGGGCGCACGCGCCTCCATACAGTAGACCGGCCACGGCGGATTAGCCGGGATGCGCATCGCCGGTTGCTCGGCAAGTCGGTCGGCGATGGGCTGCAGATCGGATTCGGAGGCGTAAGGGGTCAGCATGTAACAGGTCGGCCCCGGCGGAATGATCAACCCCGCTCCGGTCGGCGTCACCCGCACGCGAGCGCTATGTACGAAATTGCGGATCCAATCGAAGGCCGAAAGGTCGCCGCCCTCAAAAGTCGTGAGCAGAATCACATTGCCTTCAGGTTCGGAAGCCAGATAGGCGGCAATCCGCTCCACCGTCATATCCATCAACCAGGCACGGGTAGGCGCGCGGAGCAATCCCCGGCTCTCAAACCCGATGCGGACGGTCCAGATATACGTCCACCACAACGCCAGAACGAGAAGCGCCGCCACCGTCAATCGCCCTAACCAATGCCCCAGTTTGGCGAGCGTGCCTCCGGTGAAGGAAAAGAGGTTTTGCATCCCCACGCCGATCAAGATGTATGGCGCCGGAAACATAAAGAGCAGATAGAAGTGTTGCAGATGAACGCGGGTAGGCAAAAACAACGTCGGCGCCAGCAACGTCCAGCCCAACGTGAAAACTTCAACGGCCCGGATTCGCCGTTCTACAAAAACGCGACACCCGCCGCTTAACAACGCCAGTCCCAACGTCAGCGGCGCGATAGCATACAACCAGGGGGCCTGCACGACTGAGGCTTCCCACAGCGGATCACGCGGGGTTGTGAAGACCTGTCGTCCGGTCAGCAACTCGCCGGCCAGACGATAAGTGGCCCAATTCCAGGTCCACGGAGCGTCCTGACTTCCTGTCGCCATCAGCCGCACATCGGCAAATTGTGTTTTCACAAGATAGACCAGGTAGGGACTGAGCACCACCAGGCTTAATCCCAGGCCCACGGCGAACCCTTTCCAGCATCGGGTACGCCAGGCCAGGTATGTTGCCAATCCGATGAGCAAGGCCGCCCAGGGCAACGCGGCCAGATGCACCATCCCCATCAAGACGGCTGCTACCATCCCCACAGCCATCCATTTGGAAGTCGCAGGACGTTGATTTTCGGTCAAAAGCAACAAGAACGCGGCAAAAGCCAGCGTCGCAAACGTAGGGATGAGGGTCTGATACCAGATCCAGCGGATAAATTCCACAATCCAGGGGTTGGTCGCATAGAGCAGCGCCGCTACGACGGCAGCCAGAGGGCCAAAAACTCGTGTGACGGCGCGATACAGCAAGGCCAACGCCAGCAAATCCAATACGGAAAAGAACCATTTAACGGCAATCACGCGCCGCACCACCAACAACGGTATCGCCGCCAGATACGGCGT
Organism: Chloroflexota bacterium; assembly: GCA_019873645.1. GTDB lineage: Bacteria > Chloroflexota > Anaerolineae > B4-G1 > SLSP01 > DSWT01. The sequence continues at coordinate 56,830 of JAIOAX010000003.1, forward strand.
GATCGCCGTCTGCATCACGCCCACCGAGGACTTGATACCTACAACCGGTAAGTCGCGGAAAGCCGCAATATTGGCCGCGGCTGCGAGGATCGAGGCTTGATCGGCGCCCACCAATGCCTCATGGAAAGCACCCAGGCGCAACCAGGCGGCCAGCAGCACGATCAACGCGCCAGCCCACAGCCAGTTCGCCCCGGATTTTGGAACCTTCTTGAAAAGATTCAACATGAACAATTCGTCCCAGAAAACAAATGTAACGCACGCTGTTAGCTTGCACCAGGACAAACTAACCGTTTGCCCGACGAGAAACAATGCATCCCAGAGAACGAACGAACGTAGCACAAGCTGTTAGCTTGCACCAGGACAAACTAACCGTTTGCCCGACGAGAAACAATGCATCCCAGAGAACGAACGAATGTAGCACAAGCTGTTAGCTTGCACCAGGACAAACTAACCGTTTGCCCGACGAGAAACAATGCATCCCAGAGAACGAACGAACGTAGCACAAGCTGTTAGCTTGCACCAGGACAAACTAACCGTTTGCCCTGCGACGCCCCCAAATGACCATCACCAAACATACGCCTGCCATCGCCAGGCCAAGGCCCAATCGCAATGAAGCGGGGAAGAAACGCATCTCCACCCGATGTTCGCCGGCCGGGACAAACACGCCTCGAAAGATACCATCGGCCTTATAGAGCGGCGTCGGCTCTCCATCCAGCGATGCCCGCCAGCCGGGATAGAAAATATCGGAGAGCACCAGCAACGCCGGTTCGGCCGTGCGCACGAAAATCCGCACGCGGTTCGGCCCGTAAGCCAGTACCTCCAGCGCGCCTGCGCCCCCCGGTTCACCGGCATCCTCCAGATCGGGGCCGTTTTCGACAACTGCCATCCGCGCCGGCACAAAGTCGGGCGCAAAGACAACCGTGTACGCCTCCTCGATGCGCGAGACTGGGAGAGTGTCGTAAACCAGCCAGACGCGCGTGAGGGCGTTGGTGTTCAGGTGGATGTCCACCAACGGGTCGGCGGTAAACACCGGCCAGATGCCCTCGCCGCCGGGCGGCGCACCTTTGGGGACAACTATGTACTTCGCGCCGAAGAGCTGATAGGCCGGCGCCCCCTTATACGGCACGGCCCAATAGAATTGCCCAAACGCGAACAACTCCATCGGGTTGCCGGAACCTTGCGGCACCTCAAAACCGGCCGCCTGAAGCGTTGCCGGAGACCACAGTCCGCGCGCAGCACCGTCAACATCCACACGGAACCAGCCCGGATCGTCGCGCAGGTAAGCCAACGTCGCCGCATGGAGATGCTCATCCCCCGTTGAGGATTCAAGCTCCACCCATGTCCCCTGGAGAATCAGCTCCCCCAGCAACAACAACGTCAATCCGCTCCAGGCCCAGCGGCGTTCTTTGACCAGGAATAACAGGGCCGTCGGCAATGCCAGCAACGCCGCCAGGCGCAATCCCCCTAACGCCCGCAAACGATGAATACCGGCGGGAACCTGCGCGCTCCATGACGGCGCAGCGAACCACAGCAGCACACTTCCGGCGAGCAACGCCACGCTCCACAGCTTGCCCCGTCCACGATAAAGCGCCTCCGCGCCGAGCGCAGCGCCGCTAGCCAGCGCAAAAGAAAGGCCAAAGATGGCCCGCGCCGTCTTCCATGAATCGGCGAACAGTGGCAGGCGTGCTACATGGGCATAAAGTGGGCCTTGATAGCCGAGGGCAAAAAGGTACGCGAGAACGCCCAGAACCAGCAGAAACCACGTGCGCCGCTGTCGCAGGGTGCTCAAGAGGCCCAACACGGCCAGATATAAAGCCACCGCGCCGATGTACGCGCTCTCCACGCGGTTCCAGGAGGGCCAGAATCCCCCTACACCACGTCCGTGAAAAGCCGGCGCAAGCAAATCCACCAGCATTTGCGGCGGAAACTCATAGCCACGCCGCAGATCAAAGGGCACCAGCGCGCGCTCGGTGTAAGGCAAACGCTCCAGACCGGGCAGGATGCCGGGAGCAGCCAGGCATGCGGCCAGCACGCCCACCAGGAGCAGGCGTCCCACACGACGCGGAGCGACTTTCCACCCCGCATCCAGGGATTGCCACAACGCATACAATCCCACAATCAGCGCCGTATAGAGCGAAGCCTGTCCATGCCCGGCAAGCAATACCAGCGCCAGCGCGCCGCCCGCCAGGGGAATACGCCGCGAATGTCGCATCGCGCCATCCACAGCCCACAGCGTCCACGGAAGCCAGGCCAGCGCATCGTTGAATTGCGGATGTCCCAGGTGCGCCACAAACGGGTCGGCGAACATATAGGCCAGCGCGCCGATGATGGCCGCCGTCCCGCGCAACCTCCACACCGGCGAACAGTGCAGATAGAAATACATCCCCACCCCGGCCAGCCACAGCGTCGCCATCCCGCGCAGCGAAATCACCCATGTCGGGATGGGACTGAACAAGAACATCGGCCAGTTGAGCGGATTGAACAACCCGTACTGCCCCTCGGCGACAATGGGATCGCCGGCCATCATCCCCGTGTGCCATAGTGGGAAAACGCCGCGCCGCAGCCACTGTGCCACGTAAGACCAGACCGGATGGAGCTGCCCCCACAGGTCGCCGCCGCCGATGGGGAAGCGATACCCGGCGATCCACACCGGCCAGAAGAAGAGCAGCGTCGCCCCCGCCAGAAAAAGGGGCACTTTGAGACGTTGAAAGGTTAGCGCGTTGGAACGTCGGAACAGTGACACGTTATCCACTCGCTTGGTCAAGGAATCCTTCACTAACAGAGTACAAGAGAAAAAGTCTATCATGCTTCGTCTTTAAGTCAACAAATCTCTGCGGTGGCGCGGTCAGAGACCGGCCACAGCGCGCGGTCAGAGACCGGCCACCTCCCGGGTGCTGCTCAGGCCGGTCTCCAGACCGCGCCTGCGCAGCGACTAATCCCGCAGTGACGCAATCAGAGACCGGCCACAGCATGCGCTCAGAGACCGGACACGGCCAGGTTTGCCCCGAAGTCGAAATGCACCCGACACGTTGAGAGCACTGAATACTGAGACCGTGATATAATCCACCCAAAGACAGCTAAACAAGGGGAGGCCGCAGTGACAGCAGAAAAACCGGTGGTTATGTTCGGCGCGGGGTGCGTGGGACGCGGATTCCTGGGACAACTCCTCAACGAGTCCGGCTATACACTGACTTATGTGGAGATTGACGAACCGTTGATTGCCGCCTTGAATGAGCAGCATGGATATACACTACGGCTGGTAGACAACGACTGGAGCCAGGACCTCTTTATTCCGGTGGCGCAAACCCTGTATTCGCGAGCAGATGAGCCGCTCTTGACGGCGCTGGCCGAAACCTCGCTGGTGACAACCGCCGTCGGAGTGCGCTCGTTGCCCGACATTGCGCCGATTATCGCAGCCGGCATCGCGCGGCGCGCTGAGAATCAAGTCACGACACCGCTCAACGTGCTCATCTGCGAAAACCTGCCGGATGCCTCAATGACATTCCGCATGATGGTGCTGCAACACCTTCCCGCCGCATACCACGCCTATGCCGACACTCACGTTGGATTTGTGGATGTCGTCATCGGGCGCACCATCCCCAAACCGACGCCCGCGATGCGCGCGCAAGACTGTGGTTTCATCATCGCCGACGCCTACAAGAAACTGCCGGTGAACCGTCCACGCTTTGTCGGTCCCCTGCCGGAGATCGTAGGGCTGATCCCCACCGATAATTTCAATGCCTACATTGAACGCAAGCTGTACCTGCACAACTGCGGGCACGCCATCCTCGGTTACATGGGCTACCTGCGTGGACATCGCCTGAGCATCGCAGCACTTGAGGATCCCGTGATTTGCGATATACTGACCCGCGCTTTCGGCGAGGTACGCGCCGGTTTTCTGAGTGTGTATGGGATGGATGCCGCAGAGTTAGATGAATACATCGCCGAACTACTCAAGGGTTTCGCCAACCGCGCCCTGGCCGATACAGTCAGTCGCCTGGCGCGCGATCCGCTGCGCAAACTCGGCCCTAAAGAGCGACTGGTCGGTGCGGCGCGCCTGGCCGAAAGAGCCGGCATAGTCCCCGAGGCGCTCGCTCTTGCCATCGCGGCAACATACCGGTATGATGCTGCTGATGATCCGCTGGCGATGGAGTTACAACGTCGCATTGCTGCCGAGGGATTAGCCGCGGTGATGGGGAACCTCAGTGGTATCCGGCCTGATGAACCTCTGGGGAAATCGGTGTGTCAGCAATACATGACATTGCAGTCATTAATCATTGATCCAGGAGAGTCTCTATGATGAAACCAATTACTCACATCTTGTTAGCTTTCGGTATCGTTCTGATCCTGGCAGCCAGCGTCGGCATATCCCCGCAAGCCAGGCCAACCACAGCGGCCGCTATTCCACCCGCCCCACACATAGAGAGCGCCGCAACCAATCTCCTCATCAACGGTGATATGGAGATGCAGCCCTTCATTTGGTATTACCCCAACCATTATGTAGCCCCGTACTGGCGACGGTGGTGGCATTATTGGTCGGTGATACCGGAATTCGACGATACGCGCACAGCGCGAGTCCACTACGAAGGGCTCCACGCGCAGGTGTATTTCAAATGGGGGCCAGCCTACCAGGCCGGCATCTACCAGGTGGTGACAGGATTGACCCAATGTACCCCCTACGAACTATCTGCCTACGCGCGCACTCATTCCTTAGAGGGTGCACTGCCCCACGCGCGCGTCGGCCTTGACCCTACAGGTACGGATATGGCACCCGGCTCCGATGGCGGCGTCTATAATTTGCCGCCCTTGACGGCCTGGTCCAGAGAGCAAACCGTGCTCAATGTTTGGGAACAACTCTCGGTGCAGACCGAACCCCTGGGCGACAAAATGACGGCCATCCTGTATGCAGCGCCGCAGCCGGGCAGCAACCAGGTTCACTATTACGACTCCTACTGGGATGCCGCCGTCCTGGAGCCAAAGGCTTTCCCCGACAACCGCCTGCCGGCGCCGGATAGCTGGACGCCCTCGGGCTTTATTTATGATGTTCAGACCCAAAAGAGCGGCAACTCGCTGACGGTTAGCTGGAAAACCCAAGCTGCGGCCTCTACACAGGTGCGGTATGAAATCTTGCCTTACCAACCGGTTACGCCGATATCTTCAACGATTCTCATTTCACTCACGCATCGGGTGTATATGCCCCTGGTTTCCAGGGATCCCATACCGCGCCCTGAAACTTTTACACGGTATACGCCCCTGGATACAGCGCCAGTCACCGAGCATCAGGTTGTCATCACCGGTATACAACCCGGCGATATCGTCATGCTGGTACCGCTCTCGCGTCGGCCCACAGCAACCACGTGTACCACGGAGACCTACAACCCGCTGGTCATCAAATTTGAGAGGCTGTGAGTTCTCAAACAGTACGTTTGCTAATCCTGAGCTTGCTCCTCATCTTCTTCGCGCAACTGCTCAGCGCAGCGACGACGCTTTCGGCAACGGTGGATGAGGGCTTCCACATCACCAGCGGCTACGAATACCTGCGCACGGGGAGGGTGCAACTCTTTGACGAGCACCCTCCCCTGGCAAAAGCGTTGTTCGCGTGGCCGCTACTCCTGGTACCCGACCTCACTCCACCGGAGACGGTAGCCGGCTACGCGGATGGCGATCTGATTGCCGTTGCACAGGCTACGGTGCTCAGCTACACCCCCATTGATCGCGTGATCGGCGCATGCCGCATACCGGTTGCCTTGCTCAGCGTACTGCTGGCCACCAGCCTTTACCGCCTGACGCGGAAAACAAGCGGCGTCAAAGGAGCAATTCTCGCCCTGACGTTGTTCACGTTCGACCCTAACATCCTCGCGCACAGCAGCCTCGCCACCACCGATCTCGGTACAACGGCGTTTAGCTTCTGGACGCTGGCTGCACTGTACGCCTATCTGCGCGCACCCAATCATAGAAGATGGTGGGCTGTGGCTGTGTTGCTAGGATTTGCCCAGTTGACCAAACTTACCGCGTTGTTACTTTTCCCTCTCTGCGGGATACTGATAATAGCTCACGCCTGGCTTCATGCGCCGAATCACCGCCAGCGTGCACTGCTTCGTGCGGTGATTTCTTGCGTCGGAATGGGCGCTGTCGCGGCGTTGATCGTGTGGCTGGCTTATGGTCTCGAAGTGCGTCCGGTAGCCACGATAGCCAACGGCACGCTGCCCCTCCCTGCCGCCAGCCACATCGAACGCTGGGAGCGCCTGCGCGCCAATCTCGAATACGGACGGGAAAGCTTTCTCTTGGGACAGAACCGAATGCACGGCTGGTGGCAGTATTTCCCTATTGCTTTTCTCGTCAAAACGCCGCTGCCGGTGTTGATTCTCGCCGTATGGACGGTTCTACACCTGGCATTACGCCTGAGCGTTTTAGCGCGTCAGCATCGCCAAAAGTCTGGACATCTAAATATTTTACGTTTTACGTTTTACGTTTTACGGCAATCGTCGCCAATGCTCCCTTTGCTCCTGTTTCCCCTGCTTTACGCCGCTTCCAGCCTCACCAGCACGATCAATATCGGCTACCGGCACCTGCTGCCGATTTTGCCGTTTCTTTACGTGGGAATTGGATGGGTGGGGAATTGGAAAAGAGTAAAGAGTAAAGAGAAAAGAGTAAGGAGTAACCAAAATCCTTCATTACTCATTACTCATTACGCTTTACGTTTTACGTTTTACGTTTTACTTGCCTGGCTCGTCGTGGGGACGCTGACCCTTGCGCCGCATTATTTGACCTTTTTCAACGAACTGGCCGGCGGGGCAAAGAACGGTTGGCGTTTTCTGGCGGACTCAAACACAGATTGGGGACAGACGCTGAAAGCATTGGCCGCGTATCAGCGCGAAAACCAGACCGGGCCGGTGTATCTGTCGCAATTCACGTTTCTCGATCCGGCCATCTACGGCGTGGATTACACGCCAATTGCGCCGATGGCAGGCGCAGAGACGGTGCTGCCACGCCGCTTCAACCCGGCGCCGGGTCTCTACGCCATCAGCGCGACAACGCTGGACGGTGTGCCACTGGTCGATCCTGAAATGTACGATTGGTTCCGCTGGCGCACGCCAGATGCGCAGATCGCTAACACACTCCACTATTACCGGGTTACTGTCAACGAAACCACCGTTACCTGGATCGCACAATGCAACACCCCAGTCACGCCACTGAACAATGTTGCCATCACCGAAGGGTTCGGCGTGACAGGAACGCGGCATTTAGACTTCGACTGTACACAAAGCTGGGTCATCCCTTCTAATGATACCGGCAGATACATACTTCACGGCGCACTATTGCACGATACACTCAAGGCTCGGCTTCATGAGGCCGCACCTCCCACCGAAGACCCCTTCATTGCCCGTCGTCTACACACCCTGAACATCGTTTACCGCCAACGTACTTATCGTACAGAACCTGCATTTGCGATTTATGCACCCTCGCGTTCTGCCACAATACCGACCTCTAGTGCCTGGATCGCACGTGCAGAGACTTCACCTGCATTGGTCATGACTCAACTATCGGTTGACGGACCAATCCCATTCAATGGCCCGCTTGCTTTCTTGGGGACCGCCGTATATCGGCAGCCTGGCGCACTCAATGTCGAGACGTGGTGGATAGTGACAGGCGCGGCGCCAACATACCCACTTTCTATCATGGGCCATCTACTCACCGAATCCGGAGAAATCAAAGGTATTGCCGATGGACTTGGCATCCCGCCGCAGACATGGCAAGCCGGTGACATCATCATTCAGCGTCACATCTTCCCATTGACCTCCGAAGAAAGGTGTTCTCATTATGTGTTACGTACCGGCGTTTACCGGTTGGAAGATGGGGTACGTTGGAGCATAGCTTCCACCGTAAACGCAGACGCCATTTTTGTGTTGCTCCATTACTAACAGCATTTCGAGGATAATTTCATCACTAAAATATCCATAGATAAGAACTATTTGAAGGTAAAAATGAGAGGGTTAATGAAACTTAAATCCATATATCTATGCGCTGTTCTTGGTGTTTTATTGATCGGCTTGATGACGACTCATCTGACCACAGCCTCTTTCTCGGCTACAGAGCGTCACACGCTGACAACGTCCAATGTGGCGTCAAGTCAGGAAGTCTATGTGCCTGCCGGAGAATTCCTTATGGGATGTAGCACGGACACGGCCGGGGACTTAGGATGCGATAACGATGCACGTCCCATCCATGCCGTTTACCTGGACGCATTCTATATTGATAAAACCGAGGTCACCAACGCCCAATATGCGGAATGTGTGAATGCCGGACGCTGTCTTCCGCCATTATCTTTCAGTTCAAGTTCACGTCCCAGTTATTACGACAATCCAACCTACGCCAATTATCCGGTTCTGCACGTAGATTGGCAGCGCGCCAATGCCTATTGCCAATGGTTAGGGAAACGCCTGCCCACAGAGGCAGAATGGGAAAAAGCTGCACGCGGGACGGACCGCCGACCTTTTGCCTGGGGATATGCGCCTTTGACATGCGACAAGACTAACAGCAACACCTTTTACTATAATTGGCAAGGGGAATACCGGGAATCGCCCTGTGTGGGAGACACAGCGCCTGTAGGAAGCTATCCTGATTATCCCAGCCCTTATGGGGCTTTAGACATGACCGGAAATGTCAGGGAATGGGTAAGTGACTTTTATATTCGCTTCTTCTATGTGCAGTCCGTCTATTACAATCCTACAGTCGTGAACCAGGGAGACAAGGGGGAACATCTCGTGCGCGGCGGTTCCTGGAAAGACATCGGGCCACATTCAACGACCTGGATCAGATTGGATGAAGCCGACATCTATGAAACACATCTTATCGGCTTCCGCTGTGCCCGCACAGCAGGACACGGTACTCCCACGCCTACCCCCACGCTCACCCCTACACCTACACCAACGCCGTATGCAACACGCAGCATTGGGACGGCAGGCGGCGCAGTGTGGTTGACCTATCCCCAGCACCTCACCTTACTCACTGTCCCGCAAGGCAGTCTGGATAGCAAGCATGTGTTCACACTAACCTACAACCGCGTGCTCAATACCCAAAACCTTCAGGCTAACAACCACTCTTTTTCAATAGAGACGCGCCGGCAAGATAACCCTAGCGTCGAGATGCCGCAGAGCTATCTTGACCAACCAGTACGCCTGTTTTTGGGATACCACGAACTCGCAGGCATCATCCCCAACACCATCAACCTCTATCGCCTGTCGGCCAGCGGGTGGACCACGGAGAACATCACGAAGGTGACACAGGCTGCAGATTACCTCGTCGCCGACATCCAATGGCTCGGCGTCTACGGCTTATTTGGCGAAACGAATCGCATCTACTTGCCCATCGTGCTGCGCGAGTAATCCTACCCGCAGCTACCCTGGCGAAGGTGTGGAAACCTGCGCCGGGGTTCAACGCGCAATCAACAGCAACCGTTGCGGGTCATTGCGCGTCCCCGGCGTGACAATGTTCGGCGAATCGCCGCGTACCTCATCGCCCGATTGGGTCGCGGGCGGATCGGCAATCCAATCCGCGAGCGCAGCGTTGCTGCCGGTTTTGGTGAACAGCGCCCCATCGTCCGCGCCGAGTTTGCGGAAGGGATGATCAAAGGTGACGCCGTCCGCCAGGATGCCGAAGGTGTACGGCGTCACCGCGTAGCCCTCGGCGATAAAGTCTATGCCGATGTCGTCATTCAAGGCCGACGTGGGGCCGGGCGCCAACAGTGCGAGGTTATCGTCACCGGTTCCCAAACCAAACCCCGGATCGGTTGTCACGTCAAGTGTACCGTTGCCCACATAAAACAGCAACCGCTTGTCGCGCGGGTCAAGATCATCCGCCGGGAAGTAATGAGCGTTGCGCTCGCTCTCCGTCGCCAGAATCAGAATGACGGTATGGCGCGGCAGTGACGCCAGCGCGTCAATAGATGGGAAAATCAATGCGCCTTCAGCCGTGCCGGTTTTGGTATCGTTGTCGGTCAGCCGCCAACCGCGCAAGTCCACACCGTCGCGCTGCACCAGCAATTCAATCCAGTCACCATCAATGGGCCGGCCGCCGAGACCTGCATAATAGGTGCCGTTGTCGTTGATCCAAAATTCGTTGATGATCACGTCATCGGGGTACCATTTCCCCTCAGTTCCCCCCGACAAGGCACGCAGCGGCGCGAAATGCGCCGTGATATGGCGCGGCGCATCCACAGTCACGCTAACATCTGATGAGGTGAACGAGGTCGCATCTGCCGTAAGCGTCCAGTCCGTGAAGCTAAAACCGCGCGCCGGAACCGCTGTGAACGATACAGGCGCGCCGGAGAAGATGCACCCTTCCCACACATTGCCTGCGCCGGAAAGACGGGCACCTTCCATATACACATAACCGCCGTCCTGTGGTGTCGCTTCAACCTGTACTGTGATCACATCCCCCACATCCAATGTCGCCGCAAGTTGACGCATCACCCATACCGGACGGCTGACGGTGAAATCGGCGATGAAAGCAGACACATTCTCTTCCCACACAAGCGGCGAAGGCCAACGCATTTCTTCATAGCCGATGTCGGCGCGCAGTGCGGCGGCAAGCGTCTGCGCTCGATTTTGCATGGCGTGTGTGTCAAGTGTCGTGTTGAGCAGCGTCGTCAGTCGCCGCGCAAATCGCGCCCGATAGTCGGGATTCTTGAGGAGTGCGCGCAGCAGAATGCTGAAATCAGCGTCTTTGTCCTGAAACAGCGGCGCGTCGGCCCGCAAGGCAAATGCCTGACTGCCGCCGCCGTACAGGAAGAACCATCGCCCGCCGCGCGGGTGCGCCGCGTATATCTCGGACGCCGGAAACCCAAAATACAACTGCAAAATCGCCCAATCGGTCAAACTGTCCAGATCAACTTGCGCAGCCAGCGCGGCATAGTTTGCCGGATCGGCCAGGCTATGCCCCGCCGTCCAATCCACGAGCGCGTCCCACGCAGCATCGTTGCCTTCACGGGGTCGTCCGTTCTGCACAAGGTCGGCGTCGGCGATGCCCAGGTTGAGGTCCAGGAAAAAGCGATCAATCCGCTCACTCAGACGATACAATCCCCAACTCTCGCCGTTGAGGAAGAGGTGTACAAAACGCCCTTGCGCTGCATATAAACCCATCTCGGTAGCCACATCCGCCACTAATTGATCGCGGAAAAACGTCCAGCGTCCGGCGCGGTCGCCGGTTTGCAACAACAGGCGTTTGTACGTTTGCAGGCTGTCGGGTTGCTGTGGGTGGGTGGGGAAAAGGGCGAACTCCAGACGTGCGGCGTTGTACTCGCTGCGGAAATAGAGCCGCAGCGACTGTTTGGCCGCATTCGTTGGTTCCACGCCGTGGAGACGCAATCCCGCCGGCAATGCAAAGCCAGCCGTTCCATCGGGCGAAATGTAGTTCACGTACACCGGGCGCTCCCACTCCTGACCCCGCCCCCAGGTGTTGGCGAAAAGGCCCCGCCCGGCAGCCCATAAATCGGCGGGGTCGGCGATGAGGGAGACGATGGGAAGATGGCTCTGCACGCCCAGTACGTAAGTCGCGTTCAACGTGGGACCGGCGGCGCCATTCAGCACCTCGATGGCGCGCAGAACGACCACACGCGGCGCTGCAGCATCAAGATACAGCGGGTGCTCATAAACGAAACCCGTCTCCACCGCAGGCTGTGTCCCATCAAGAGTATACACGATCTGTCCGCGCGGATGCGCAGGACGCAAGGTGACGCGAATACTGTGGCGATATACGCCCGACGGCAGCGATACCATCGGCGTTCCAGTATTGGACGCGGCCGAAGCCTCGGTTGTCGGGAAGCGATCAAGAACTTCCCCCAATCCGAGCAGCAACGCCGTCGCGGCACATAAGGCAATCAACGGCAGGAATTTGCGCACACGGCCCCCAGGATGATTTTAGTTTCAGTTTTCAGTTTCCAGTTTTCAGTTGGCAGTTATTGGGTGGAGGGACAAGAGTTTTCTCATTCAGCGCACTTTCACTACGCGAAGCAAGATGTGCCCGTCGGGCAGAAGTGCACCATCGGCATCGCGCACCTCCAGACGCACAAGCGTTCCGGCATCGTACATCCCCACAAAGAGCGCGTAATCGCCGCGCGGGATAGCTTCATCCAACACGACCATGTGCTCATCACGGATGTACTCCCCCGGTTTCCATTGCGCCGTCGGATAGGTCCACCCGACCGGCTGGCTGTCCTCCTGTGCCACGATCTTGCCGTTGGCATCCAGCAGGTGAATGAAGACCTTGTAATCGCCCGGAACGGCCGCCTGGACATGCCAGTACAGCGTCACCCGCAAAGTCTCGCCGGGCGATACGCGCTCCACCACGTCGTAACCGATTAAAGCAATCGCGTCGCCGAGTTGCCACGCGCCCTCACTTTCCGGTACGGGACGTTCGGGCGTCACTTCCGGCAGATAGAACAACCCCACAATGCGCAGATTTTCGCCACCGACCGGTTCACCGTTGCGGCGGTAAAGCGTCAATGTCAAAACATAATCACCATAAGGCAAGTCATTGGGCAAGGCCAGACTATGCTGCGAGGTCATCATGTCGCCGTCGCGGCGCAGAGCAACCGGCAGGCCATCAACGATCGGGGACTCCACTTGCGCGTATACCTTTGTGCCCCCCGCAGCGGTCAAGGCCCCTGTGGCGTCGGCAGCCATAAGGCGCAGAACCAATCGCTGTCCCTCGGCGAGTGCAAACCAATCCCCGCTCCAGGCTAACGTGACGTAAAGCGATTCCCCTGGCGTCAACCGCTGCCGGTTGACGCGCACCGCAAGCAACTCCACACCGGTCACGCCAAAAGACTGTTGCACCGCTTGCCACATCCCCTGCTCAAAAGGCGTGGGAGTGTAACCGTAAATTCGCAGTGGGGTTGCCCCCTCAGCAGCCGGCAAGACCTCGAGAAAACGGTAATGATCCTGGAACCACGGTTGCGCACGCAGGCCGTCCCACGCGACACCGGGCCACGCAATGACATAATCAGGGAGTTCAGAGTGCAACGTCGCCGCTAACGCCGCGGCATTGCCGCTCTCCGGCAACGCCACCACCGCCCAATCTTTCAAATGTGGCGCCATCCGCTCCGGCGCCGCCACCCGTTCAGACGCCAGCGTGTGTGCCCTCAACCATCCCGCCACAGCCCCGGTCCCGACATCCGCCCGCGCGCATCCGACGAGCAGCAGAGGTAAAACGTAAAACGTGAAACGTAAAACGTAAAACGTGAAACGTGAAACGTGAAACGTGAAACGTGAAATGTGAAACGTAAAACGTGAAACGTAATCCGTAATCTGTAATCTGTAATTCGTGATTCGTGATTCGTGATTCACAATTCGCTCATTCACCGATTCTACCATTCGCTGATTCGCTGATTCGCTGATTCGCTGATTCGCTCATTCGCTCATTCGCTCATTCGCTTTACTTCTGCCACTTCTCATACAGCGCGTCAATGTCCACATCTATCCCCCAGATACGCACGCCGTCCAGGTCAATCCAACTGCCGGTCTGTACCAGTGTTTGGCGTTCGGCAGGTACATCCACGAAAGTGACCCGTTTCGCCGTGATGGATGCCGGTCCATAAGCCGGTTTCTTGATGTAGGCCGCCAAACCGGCAACACGTGCCGTCTGAATGGTTATATCGGCGACGAATGCCTGCGATAAATCTTTGCTGACCACGCCAAAATCGGCATTCTCGACAGAAACACGCTCGGCGGTCAGGCGACTCATCTCGCCGACCGACAGCCCTTTGTCCCCCAGATTGACCATGCGCACATCGCGCACCTGCACCTCGGAGCCGCTGACATCCACAGCATCCGCGCCGATGTCGTGAAAGACACAGCGCTCGATCACCCCCTGCCCGAAGTCCACATCAATACCATCGGAGCGGGTGTCGCCGAACTCCGAATCTACAAACGTAAAACGCGCGCGGATGACATTGAGGCCATCTTCAGCTTGTGTGTGCACAACGCGGCTGTGTTCCAGGCGAATGGGACTGCGGTAGAACGTGATTCCACCGGTCATCATCCAGCCCTGACGATTGAGCGCATCGGCAGCCTCAACGGTGACATAACGCCACAGTGAGGGCTGTGTGGCCTCCAGTACCACGATTCCCTGCCATTCTTCCTGCCGGGGACGCAGGAGAATCGGTGCATCCTCGGCGCCTTCAAAGATCAACGGGCCGGTTGCCAGCAGAAAATTTTCTGCGCCGAAAGTGAGCGTTGTCCCCGGCGCAAGGCGCAAGCCATAGCCTTCCGGCAGCCGTAAATCGCCCCTCACATCCCACACGCCCGGCGGGATGGTCAACATCTGCGCCTCGGTATCCACGCGCAGATAGGGATGCTGCGCCAGCGCCTCGGCCAGCGTCGGCAATGTCGGGCGCGGGCCGCTCGCCAAAGGCGGCGGATAGACCGGCATTATCGTCTGCGTGACGGTCTGCGTCACGCCCCAGACGCGCGTGACCAGCTTGAGCGTTGCATCGGTCATCACGGCGGGGATCGTGAATGTGATGTAAGGCAAGGTGCGCGCGTCCTCGCGCAGCGGCGCCAGAACCGGCGGGTCCGCGCTAACCAGCCCCTCGGCTTTCCATGCAGCACCGGCAGGGATGAATTCATCGCCAATGGTCATCCCCACCAGCTCAACCGGCAAATCCATCAAATTGCCTACCCGCAGCGACAACGTCCCTTCCGCCACGTTCTCGTCTTCACCCAGGTAAGCATAAACCATTTGCGCCGGCGTCAGCCGCTGACGATTCAAATCCTGGCGCTTCCGCAACCAATCCCACGGCGGTGTCAGCGCGTCCGCGCCGAATTCCGGCGTCAGCGCCGCGGTGTATGCCGCAAACTGCGGCCCCAATTCGGCCTCCAACGCCTCCACGTACCCCGGCTGGCTTATCCGCCACAGTTCCCGCGCATAAGCGGCTTGCAGATGCGGGTCATCGTAAAACGCCGAAGCGGGCAGTCCCACCTGGGTAAAATCCAGCTCCGGTGAGAAAGGATCAGAATCGAAGGAGATCGGCTCAAGGCGCGCGGTCACGGGGTTATAGGCATAGCGCAGATTGTGCCAGATCAAGCCGTGCGGCGCGTCCCAGAGGTCCGAAAGGGCCAGGAATTTCCCCATGGCCTCCATATCGAAAACCTCCGACGCGGTCAGCTTTCCGTCCCAAAAGCCACGCAACAGGCCAATAGCCGCATCTCGTTGCGCCTGCAAAGCGGGCGAGGCCCTCACCCGCCCCACGTTGAACTCGTCCACGATGTAAAAACGCTCAATGCCGGGGGGGATCACCTGATCGTCATAATATGCCCGCGCCCTCCAAAGCAAATCTTCAGCATAACGGACAATCACACCTTCGCGGCGCTGCTGCGACTCCAAGAGTTCCTTCGCAAACCCTTCTTCCAGCGCGTAAATGCCCTTGTCCTCGCCGTTCAACACCACGCGGACAAACCCATACCCCACACTTAGCACACCTTCACGGCGCATAGCGCGGTGGAACAACCATTCGTTCAAATACGTGCGCATTGAAGGATCGTGAATCGAAAAAACGCGCATCCCGTCGAGGTAGCCGTCGCCGCGCAATTCCACGCGAAACGACCACTTATCGCCGACCAGGTGATCGGCCCAGTCTCCCTTGAGGCGCGCCCTGGCGGAAAGCGTCATGCCACGCCAGTGCAACGTCGCCGGTACAAAGTCGCTGTCTTCCGCCAGCAAAATCCACAGTTTTAACGCTTCCTGACGTTTGGCTTCGATTTTCGCAAAATCATCGGGCGCGATGTCTATGTAAAGCGTCTCCAGTACATCCCCGCGTTCCGGCATGGTGGGTGTAGGTGTAGGGCGCGGGGTAGAGGTAGGAACAAGCGGCGCAGGCGTTTGAGGAGCAAGCGTCGCCGTGGAGGATGGCAAGGATGCAGTATGCAGGGGCGCGACAATCCACACCGTTGCCACCCCGGCAGCAAAGGCCAGCAATAACAACAGCATCAAAATCGGCGGGTGCGCCCATAAAGGTTCACGCCGACGCTGTTGTATCATCCTCATATCATCACCCCCTGCACATACTTTGAGAAGCGGTCTACCGGCGCAGGGAAGCGCGCCAGCGCATCGGAGAGCCGCCGGTAATCCGCGTCATTAGGAGACGCCTTCAATTCGACCACCAGCGGTGCAGCCATGAACGCCGGGCGGGTTAAATTCGGGCGGGTCATCGCGCGTTGATCGTAGGCGCGCAGCGCCGTGTCAATCGTCAGCCGCAATGCGCCGTCAGGTGTGGCGTAATATGCGCGCCAATAGTGATTGATGAGCGTGGGGATGACGAAGGTATCCAACCACGGCAAGGCTGCCGGCGTCACCGCAGCCCGCAGCGCATGCACAAACGCCGGCCATGTCAGCTCCTCAAGGTCAAAAACGCCTGTCACCGTGCCGATTTCCTTCCAGCCGACCATGCCACGCTTACGTTTAAGTTCAAGATTGCCGCCAACGATGTGAACATTATCCGCGCCATACCAGCGCAGGCGCAATTTGTCCCGTTCTCCAACGCCACTGAGGTTGGCATTAAGGCCCTCGTAATACGCCGTATCCAGGTAAACATTGTTGACCTGACGCGGCGGATAAGTCATCCGCCACTGCGCCGGATGTAACCGCACCCACGCTTCTACCTCCGCCTGCCAGTATGCCGGCAGTGGGATTTTCACCTCATAACGGGGAGGGGTACAAGTTAAAGGTTGGGGAGTGGGGACTGGGGATTGGGAATTAGGGACTGGGGATTGGGAATTGGGGATTGGGGATTGAGGATTGGGAGTTATGGTCTGTAAAATATCCATCATCTCACTCATTTGCTGATTCGCCGATTCTCTGATTCGCTCATTCGCTGATTCGCCACTCACCATTCCACCGGCACAGCAATCTGCGCCTCCAGTCCCCAGATGCGCGTGATCACGTTCACGGTCTCCGGCGTCCTGAAGGCAGCCGCCGGCAACGCCGTCAGCGGGACATGCACGGTGACAGATCGTGCAACGTCTCCGGTCTGCGCCGGCAAGATGAGGCCATCGGCAGCCTCAAGCAGGCGCGCGCGATCTGCGTCAAGCACCCAGGCAGGATCAAGCGGCAGCCGCACCCGTTCCCCTACATCCAGAGCGAGCACCTCCACCGGGAATGGTGTGACATTGGCGAAGGTGAGCTGCCATCCTCCCTCAAGTTCCGTGATGGTAGCGACAAGAGGACGCACAGGCGCGACAAATGCTCGCATGCGAGCCTGATGTTCGGCAAGGGTTTCAGCGGACGAAACGGCCGCGTCGGTACGCCAATCCTCGCCCTGTTGCAATGTTGCCAGGAATGTCGGACTGCCAAACGCCATGAGTGCCTGCGCGTAGGCCCGCCGGATGGCCGGGTCGGCGGTGAAGGCTTCCGGCAACGCCAATACTGCGCCGGGCAAGGCGCTGCTGCCGATAGGCGTGAAGCGACGGGTGGCCGGATCGTAGAGCAAATACAGCGACCGCCAATCCAGTGTCGGCGTGCCACGCCAGAGCATGGTTAGGGCCATAAAATCGGCCAGGGTTTGGGGATCGAAGAGTGTGGACGGCGCATAAATTCCCTGCTCCACGCCATGCAGGAGACGCACCACATCGGCGCGAATGGCGGCAAGCTCAGAATCATCACGCGCGTCATTGTCACTGCGAAAGACGACGATCCGGGCATAGGCAAAACTGCCGTCCGGCACAAGAGGCTGCGCTTCAAGATACGCGCGCCGGTCGAAAGCCACGATCACACTCTGCGCCGGGAAGCCCTGGGCTTGCAACGAAGCCACCGACGGGATTTCTTCCACCAGGTACATCCCCCACCCCGTCCCGTTGACGGTGAGGTGAACGTAATAGCTCGCCGTCGTGGGAAGATGACGCGCCCGCAACGCCGCCCGGTACGTCAGGCTGAAATACGTCGTCTCGGCGGCGGGCCACAGAATAAACCGGGACAGGTCACGCAGCGTCTTCCCATCACGGAGCACCACGACCAAAGGCCAGCGGGTCCCCGTCAACGCCGCCGCCTCGATCTCCGGCAAATGCATATCCACATCCACAGTCTTGCCGTCGAGCGTCAACCGCGCGGGGACGGCCTCTGCGGCCTCTGCGAGATGCGCGCCGATTTCCAATGCTCGGGCGCGTTGCGTCGCCAGCTTTTGCATATTGGCGAATTTACAATCCACGTACAGCGTGGGGATGTCGGCGCGGGTCGCCCATGCCTGCAACACCACACGCGGAGCGCGCCAGAAGCGGGTCATCCAATCCGCCAGATGGCGATGCCATCCGCCGTTCCCAACGAGCCAGCCCGCTCCAAAAACCAGCAGCAGCGCCACCGCCCACAGCCACCTTACAGACGCACGGGAAGCCGGCTGTGATTTCGTGATGCGCACTTAGCCTCCCAACATCTGTTCGGGCTGCAAAAAGCTGATCTCGGCGACGGGGAAACGCGCCTTGAGAGCATCCAGCAGGCCGTTAAGCGTGCGCGGATCGGCACACTCGACGAAGTAGGTCAACTGCATAGCGCCGTCGCGGCTGTCAAGGCGGCGAAAATCCACCGCATTCACATGTTCCAGCAGGCATGCGTTCACCTGCTCGAATAACGACGGGCCGGCCTCTTGCACAAGCACGTTCAGGTAAAGGTTGCTATCGCGGCGCCGACGGCTCAACAACATTCGCACGGCCATATACCCTAGCAGCAGCACCACACCCACTACAGTAGGCCAGCGCTGCTCGGCACCCATTCCCAATCCGATGGCTAAAGCCATGAACAAAAACAGCAATTCTTCCGGTTCCTTAATGGCGGTGCGGAAGCGCATAATGGACAGGGCACCCACCATCCCCAGTGAGAGCGCCAGCGACGACTTGATGATCGTGATCACCAGCGTCGTCGTGAGCGTCAACACAGGCAACAGGTAGGCGAACTTGCGCCGGTTGGCGAGCGATTGTCCGTAATGCTCGTAGTACCAGGCGACACACAGGCTCAAAACCAGCCCCAACACCATATTGAGCGCAACCGACGCAACCGATAAGACCGGCGGTGTAATCCAGTTTCCCATAAATCTCCTGTAGTCAAATAGTCAGATAGTCGAGTAGTCTATACCGGTCGAGCTGTTTAGTCCATTGACCTGGAGATGCAGTTGTAGCCCCGCCTGCTCCAGTTCTAACAGGGCGGCCTTACGTTCTATGCCCGCCGCGTAACCGGTGAGCGCGCCGTTGCGTCCCACGACCCGGTGGCATGGGACAATGATCGCCACCGGATTGGCGCCCACCGCCTGTCCGACCGCTTGAAACGCCCGCGGACGTTCGATTTCCATCGCAATCTCGCCGTAGGTCAGCGTCTTGCCGTAGGGGATGGTGAGCAATTCCGCCCACACGGCCCGCTGAAACGGCGTCCCGCGCAGGTCAAGCGGCACGCCGAACTCCTGTAAGCGCTGCGCGAAGTAATCTGCCAGTTGCGCGACAGCAGCCTGCAATATCGGACTATCCCCGGCCGTCGGCGCGGCGACCCCATAGCGGGTCAGACGGCGCACCTCGGCGGAAGACGGAGAGTCACCAAACCCCAGGCCGCACAGTCCGGTTTCCGTTGCGCACAGCCACAACGGCCCTAACGCACTTGTCATGGTGGTCAAAACACAAGCTTCCATCGTGCACCTCATTCAACAACATGCATCAGCAGCGATTATACCGCACAAACAGAAAAAAATCTGCTCCACCTGCTCAATCCGCCGATGAAAACAGCCCGTCAATCGCCACGCGGCAGCGGCGTAAGCGTCCACAGTGCGCCTGTCGGCGTCGCCAGTAACACGCGCCGCGCGGGCCACGCCGCATACTCCAGAACCTCCACTTCATAACTCCCATCGAGGCGCGCCGTCAGGCGATACGGCTCATAACCCTGCGCCAGCGCCGCCGCGACGATTGCCCGTCCATCGGCGGCCAGGCCGGTTTGAGGGAAACCGTGCGCCAGCACATTTTCAACAGTCGTCAGCAAAGCATCCGCCGTCTCCAGGGCGTCGCCGTTCACCGCCTCCCCCACCATCACCAGCAGCAGTTCCAGCGTCACCGGCTCGGCTGCGCGTGGCCGGCGCACAAAATCCGCCGTGATGTTCAAGCGTGCGCCTGCCTGCGGATTGAACAAAATTCCTTCCAGGAAATGCGCTCCAAAATCATAAGCCAGTTGATAAGCGCGCAGCGTTTCCATCAAACGCAGTTCGATTTCCAGGCGCGTCAGGTCTTGCGGCTGCATCGGCTGTGTATCCAGCCACGCCTCCCATTGTCGCGCAAAGGTCGGCCAATCCGGCTCGCCGAGCGCGCGCAAAGCCACATTCAGCCATGCCTCGGCGTCGGTCTCATCCGGCGCGGGCGCACGGCAGAATGTCTCCAAACCTGCCCACCCGTGCCGTTCTACCAGATAGGTGATCAAAGCGCCGGCCTCGCGATAGCTGACCTCGTGCTGTTGCGCGTAGAAGTCTTCGGTAAGCTGCGTAAGGGGGATATAGTATGCAGACGCGCGCAACGCCGCCGCATCCCGCGCCAACGGCCCTGCCCAATAATGCCCCCCGGCCATGTAGACGGCTAACCCTTCGCGCACCACCGGAGGCGCCATCTGACAACCTAACGCCGTATCCAGACGATGGGTCAACTCGTGGCGCAGTACCATGCCGAGGTTTATCGGCGTGTATTGCCTGTCGGTGTAGGAGACGGCGACCCATTCCCATGAAGCATACCCCCCCTGCCCGATCACCCGATCCAGCAAGTAAATGTCCAGGGTCTCGGCCGACACGCCAAAACGCGCAGTGGTGTCGGCACAGGCAGCTTCGACAATAGCGGTGATCGCCGGGAGATCGCGTTCGGCCGCCGAACCGGTGAGGTAATGCAGGTGCACGCCGGAGAGCTGTGTTTGTTCCCAATGCGCCAGCCGCTCCGGCAGCGGACGTGTGGCAGCGGGAAGCGGGGTGATAGAAAGCGTCAGGGTGTTATCCGTCGGATCGGGATCAGAGACGGTTGGCGGCAGGAGCAAGGTAAATGTGAAGGGGATGGCCACCGTCGTTTCCGGCAGGCGCCATGCCCAGTAGAAACGCGCCTGTAACCGCTCGTCCAGTCCCACCAGGTCAACCGGCATCGTCAAGATCGCGCCATCCGCCAGCGTCCACGTGAGGGTCAATGGCCCGCCGACATTCTCCGGCAGACGCGGGTCTACATCCACGCTGACCCAATCGCCGGCATACAGAGGCCAGGGGAAAAAGTGCACGCCCTCAAGCTCCAGACCCGGTCCTTGAGGAAGCGGCGTCGGGGTGGGGAATGGCGTCGCCGTCGGGGGCGCAGGAGTCTGGGTTGACACAGGCGTCGGCCTCGCTGTGGGGAGCGGTGTGAAGGAGGGTACCACCGTCGCCGTGTCCGGCGGTGGAGAAGACGACGGAGATGGAATCAACAGATTGCACGCCAGGCACAGCAACACGAGCCAGATAAAATTGAGGTTGTGCTTAGTTTTCTTTAACGTATGAGCGTGAACCATCCTCTCTGGGGTTAAATCCGAGGCGCGTTATCCACTTCGTCCTACACCGCGCTGCCGGGCGGCCTCAAAAAGGAGAATCGCGGCCGCCATCGCTGCATTGAGCGAATCCACACCCGCCGCCATGGGAATCACCACATGCCGGCCGGCGGCCAGCGCGCGTCCTTCCGGGCCGGCGCCCTCGGCCTCCCCGCCGACGATCAGGGTGACGCGCTCGCGCCAGTCCACGGCGTCATAAGGTGTGCCTGCCCCGGCCTCCGCCAGCCACACGGCCGAACCGGCGACGGCAGACCGAATCTCATCCCATGTCGCCCGGCGCAGCGGCAGGTGGAAGTGTGCTCCCATACCAGCGCGCACCACCTTCGGGCCGGTATAATCCACCGTCCCCGGCGGCAGCAGCACCTGCGAGACGCCCGCCGCCCAGGCCGTGCGCAACATCGTGCCCAGGTTGCCGGGGTCGCGGACATTATCGGGGATCAAGGTAAACGGCGCTACCTCGGCGCAACGCAACTGGGGAATCGGCATCACCAGCAAGATACCCTGGGGTGTTTCGGTATCCGCAAGGGCGCGCATCACTTCGGGCGAGACTTCCCAGGAAGAAGCGGCCCGCGCTGCGCATGCCGCTACAAGGGATTGACCGGCAGGGCTTGCCGCAAAAGCCTCGGTATAGAAAGCCTCGTGGATAGGCAACCCGGCATCCGACGCTTCTTGCGCCAGGCGCAGCCCTTCCACCACGAACAGGCCCTCAGCATAACGGCGGCGAGTGCTGCGCTCAAGCGCCTGCACCCGCCGCACACGCTCGTTATTCAGACTGACAATCTTGCCTGTCAATGACTATGAATCAGTCGTTACGCGGTGCGTTTCTTTGGACAGGATTTACAGGATTGACAGGATAAAAAAGCTCTACAAAGCCTTCTTTAATCCCGAAAATCCTGTTAATCCCTGTTAGAAAATGGCGAAGTGCGTAACTCCTATATGAATCACGGAATACGGATGACCTGGCCGGGATAAATCACGTAGGGATAGGCAATCCCGTTATATTTAGCCAGATAGTGATAGCTGTAGTTATATTTCAAGGCAATGCGGAAGAGGTTCTCGCCGGGCTGGACAACGTAGGTCTTTCCAGTGCCGCTCGGAGGCGCGGGGGGTGTTGTCGGCGGCGGAGTGACGCCACCAGGCGTACCACCGGGAATCGTCAGTTCCTGTCCAACGGAAATCATATTCACATTCGTGATGCCATTGGCCTTCGCCAGTTCTTCCACCGTCGTGCCATAGCGCAGCGCAATACGGAAGAGGTTCTCACCGGGCTGGACAACATGCTTCCCTGGGCCGCCGGCAACCACAGGTTCCGCCGTGGCAATCACCGTTGGCTCAACGACCACAACCGTCGCTTCAACAGTCGCCACCTCAGTAGCTACAGGGACCACCTCGGTCGCCACAACTGCGGGCTCCGTCACAGGCGCAGGTTCTGTGGTCGCTGGCGCGGCCTCTGTTGCGGGCGTCGTGGTCGCAGCCACAGTGGCGGCTTCAGTCGCCGCAACCGTGGGGTTGGCCCCGGCTTCCTGAATCATAGCCGTCGTTTCATCTTCTCTCTGAATATTGCCGATCGGCGGAGTAGCGGATCTTTTGCAGCCGCTCAATAGCATTGAGAAAAGCACCAGGACGATCAAAACAACTGATACGAATTTGCGACGCATGCGAAATCTCCTTTCTTCTGGATTCATGAGGTATTATACATACAAATACAGTTTGCAACAAGGTTTTGCCATCATCGCCAAAATCTCACTTCACTCTTTATGAAGAATTATACTATAAAAATCGCAAAAAGGGAAAGTTTTCCTTGACGATAAACGCAGCGGGGTTATAATGGGGGGTTGATAGTCTTATGGAGGAGAAAGTATGATTGACGCAAATGAGCTTCGCAAAGGCACCACATTTTTCCTGGATGGCGAATTGTACCAGGTTCTGGAATATCAGCATTACAAGCCAGGCCGGGGCAACGCCATCATCCGCACCAAAATCCGCAATCTGCGCACCGGGGCCACGATTCCACGCAACTTCCTTTCCGGCGACCGCTTTGAGGAAGCGCCGGTAGAACGCCGCACCATGCAATATCTCTACGAAGATGGCGATGCCTTCTACTTCATGGACGCGCAAACCTACGATCAGATTCCGGTCTCGGCCGAGATCATCGGCGACCGGGCCGGTTTTTTGAAAGAAGGGATGGAAGTGGCGCTCACCCTCTTTGAAAACGAAGTGCTCGACGCCGACCTTCCGGCTTCCGTAGAACTCGAAGTTGTGGAATCCGAAGTTGCCGTCGCGGGTGACACGGCCACCGGCGTGAATAAAACGGTCGTCTGCGAAACCGGCCTGAAGGTTCAGGTGCCGTTGTTCGTCAACGTCGGCGACGTCATCCGCGTGGATACCCGCACCGGGGAGTACCTCACGCGCGTTTAGCCTGTCGTGTTTTGGTCAGCAGGCATCATGAGCGACGCTCTCCACCCAGTATGAAAATGTATGTCAACGGATTAAACGGATTTGAACAGATTGGCTTTCAATTGGTGCACAAATCTGCTTAATCTGCTGACCATTTTCGGAACAGGCGTTGAGTATACATCGGGCCAGTGCGGCGCGCTTCCGGGCGTGCCGCACACGTTTTTGCAGGATGGTCATGTATGGATTTCAGCCCCTACGCAGGCCGTTGGATCGCGTTGACCGAGAGCCACACGCTCGCCGGCATCGGGACGACGCGCGAAGAGGCCTCCGCCGCGGCGCACGCCACGCATCCCAAAGAGCGACTGCGCCTGATGTGGATCACGCCACAGCCACCCTACCTGGCTCTGCCAGCGTGGCCGCTGAGCCATCTCAAACCCCTCCTGCCTGCCGAAGGCGTGTGGCTGGTGGGGGGGCCGGTCCGCGATCTGCTCCTGGGCCGCGAGATTCACGACTGGGATTTTGCCGTCGCGCAGGGTGGCCGCAAATTGGCCCGCACCATCGCCGATGCGTTACACGCTGCCTACTATCCGCTGGATGACGAACGCGATACGGGGCGCGTCATTGCCACCGATCCGCATACCCACCGCCCCATCATCCTGGATTTCGCCGTCCTGCGCGGCGCAACGCTGGAAGAGGACTTATGGCGGCGCGATTTTACCATCAATGCGCTGGCCCTTACACCGGAGGGCGTACTCATTGATCCAACCGGCGGACAGGCCGACCTCGATGCAGGTCTCATCCGTATAACCGGACCATCCAGCTTCAAGGACGATCCGGTGCGCTTGTTGCGCGCCGTGCGGTTGGCTAACAGATTGCGCTTCCACATCGAACCACACACCGAACAGGCCATCCGCACACAAGCCGCCACCATCCACACCGCCACACCGGAACGCATCTGCGCCGAACTGCTTCAAATGGTCCACGATGTCCCCGCTGCGCGCAACCTGCAAGCCCTGGCCGACCTGGGATTGCTGCGTCACGTTCTACCGGAAATCTGGGCGCTGCGGGCCGTCCAGCAATCCTCTCCGCACCATTACGCGGATGCCTGCACCCATACCCTGGCGACGTTGGCCGCCGTCGAGGGAATCCTGGCCCTGCTCAAGGGAGAAGCGCGCCCGCCGTCCACCGATGACGCTGTGAACGTTCCGCCCTGGACGTGGCCGCTGCTCGCCGAAACCCTCCTGCCGTTCCAGGCCGAACTGCTCAGCTATCTGGAGACGCCCGTGAACGCCGATATGCCGCGCGCCGACCTCCTCAAATGGGGAGCGTTATTCCACGATGTCGGCAAAGCCGCCACCCGCAGCGTGGACGCCAACGGCTACACGCACTTCTACGATCATCCGCAAGTCGGCGCAGAGTTGGCCGCTGCGCGGCTGGAAGCCTTGCGTTTTCCCAAAAAAGCTGCCGACTTCGTCGTGATGCTAGTAACGGAACACATGCGGCTCATCGGCAGCGAAAAGAGCGAGCTTTCACGGCGCGCCATCTACCGTTTCTACCGCGTCACCGGAGACGCCGGCGTGAGTGTTGTTTTACTGTCGCTGGGCGATGTGCTGGCCGTGTGGGAACGCGAGCTGACGCGCCATCGCTGGCGCAATCTGCTGCACAACGCGGGGCTGTTGCTCAATGCCTGTTTCGCCCAGCCGACGCAAATCGTTGCGCCGCCGCCGCTGCTCAACGGTTACGATGTCATCGCGCTCGGCGTCCCGCAAGGGCCACAGGTGGGCCAAATCCTGGAGACGCTGCGCGAGGCCCAGGCGGCAGGTGAAGTTGCCACCCGCGAGGAGGCTGTGGCGCTGGTCAAATCTTTAGCCGCAGAGCACACGGAGTAAGATCAAAATAGGAGCTACGCACTGCGCCATTTTCTGACAGGGATTAACAGGATTTTCAGGATTAAAGAAGGTTTTGGATGAAATCGAGTAAGTATGGCTTCATTTTGCTCAGCGTATGCCTGTTGGTGATCGGATGCCAGCGTGCAACGCCGGGCACGCCCACAACTGCGGCCTTGCCTCTCGCCTCCCCGGCAGCGACGCGCACGCCGGTCCCCACGTGGACGCCGACGGTCACGGCGTTGCCGCCAACGCCGTCCCCCACCCGTATGCCCACGATGACGCCACAGCCTACGGCTACGGCTACGCCCTTTCCCATGTGCGCCACCGTCTGGCAGCGCGCTTTCCCCAAAGATGAACCGCTGCATGATGTGATTCTGTTCACCAGCGAGATCCGCGCGCCGTTCGCGCCGGCTTCGCTTCAGCAACGGGAAACGGTCACCCAGTTGTGGGGCGTCTCTGCCGATGGCCGACGCAGCCAACGCCTCTCTACCGACGCCGAAACCCTCTACGTCCGCCCATCAAACGGCAGTGTGAGCGTAGACCTGCTGGTCACACAGCCCTATTCGCTGGAGACGGATTTCGTCCGCCAACACCGGCTCGGCCCGGAATGTGATGGCTCAAAGTTTCCGTGCGCCGACTATACCTTCTCCCCCGGCGGCGCATGGGTGGCCTACTTCTGGGGCGAGGAGATTTGCGGACGCGGCATCGCGGCCCTGAATCTCGCCACCGACGAGAGGCGCATCCTTGCCGAGGGCGGCGGCCATAGTTTCACATTTCTCACGGATGAGCACTTGCTCATCGGCGCAGGGCACTGCGAGGGCGGGGAATTGCGGCTGGTCAACCTGACGACCGGTGAGCAAACCACGCTGGGCGACGAGGGGACACCGGTGTGGAACGCTGCCCGCACGGCTTTTGCCGTCAATGCGCATCCTTATATCGGCTGGGGCAGTGTAGTATGGGGCTACAACGTCATCCAGGGACGGCATTTCATCGTCATGCCGGCCGAACGGCGTACCCAGGAATCGCAGCCACTGTGGACGCCGGCCGGCGACTACCTGCTGTACCAGCAGCGCAGCATCTCGCCGACAAACGAAGCGCAGGGCGCCATCACCGTCAGCGCCCAGCAGATCATCCGTGTAGATGTCGCCACAGGCGTCCAGGAGCCCTTGCTCGCCGATCCGGCCTATGATTTCCATCTGTGCCTGGCTTACGGGAAATGTATGTGGGAAGGCGACTTCATCGAAGTACGGCGTATCCCATTCCGCGCCAGAGTTTTTGCCCAGGAAGCCGCCCCCGATGATCCCGGGGTGCCATGCGCCGCATACGGCTTCCGCTGCCCCGACCCGGTGGAACGCTTCGCCCTCAACTGGCGGACGGGGGAACTCGTCCCCTGGGATGCACGCCCCACAGCCACGGCGTCAACGCCGGAGGCAACCCCAACGCCGACCGCCACACCCGTGCCGCCGGCTGCCCCTGATCTTTCCGGCCCGGCCTTCTACACCGCGCCGGATGGCCGTTACGCGCTCTATCTGGGGCAAGATGGACGAAGCCTGTGGTGCGTCCAGGCCGGTACAACTGCCGAACCGGTACTGTGGATCATTAACGGCAGCCATTTTACATATCTCCCTTAACGGTGAACGTTACCTTGAAACCGAAGCACAACCTGTTGTTTTCCGGCTCGATCCTGTTACTCGTTATCGTCCTTATGACGACGGCATGCGTGCCCGCTACGCCGTCCCCTACCCCTACACCGACGCGCACGCCGGTTCTGCCTACCCCCACGCCCACACACACGCCCACCCTGACGCCCACCGCCACCCCCACCATCACCCCCACGCCCACGCCGACACTGCCGCCGGGGTTGCTTTTGCCGCCCACGCCGACTGCGCTCCAGGGCTGGCCGTCCCTGCCCACCGATCTGTTCTTCCTGCGCGATGGGCAGATCTGGTTGTGGCTGGCGGAAGGCGGCGCGGTCGAAAGTTTGCCCGTTGCGGCCGAGGGTGAGCATGTGCTGGCCTACCGGGTGACGCAGGACGAACGCTTCTTCCTCTACACAACCGACGCGGGTAAGCTGTATGCCTTTGACCGCGCCCAATGGCAACACGTACTCATCCCCACCGCCGGACGGTTGCAGGATGAGCAAGGCACCTACTTCGACGTGACGCCGGACGCCCGTTACCTGGTCTACCTGGCGTGGGGCGTCCAACCGCTGACGGACACCCTTACTACCCATCAGCACTTCGGGACCGTCTTCGCCATCGAGCTGCCTAACCTGCGCCGTCCACAACGCCCGTTGGGATACTGCGGCCTCGGCACAACGCCTTGCACAGGCGTCCATCTCGCGCCGAACGGCAACCTCGTCGCCTACGAGGACGGCAACGGCTTGTGGCTCACCGTGCTCGACAACCCCAACCCACGCCTGATTTTGCCGGCGACGGAAGCCGACGCAGCCCTGCCCTGGCGCTTCAAAGAATGGTCGCCCGATAGTCGGTGGATCGTTCTGGAGGCCCACACCGCAGCAAGCATCTTGCTGGGGTTGCTCGATGTGGCAACCGGGGCGATTTTCCCCTTTGGCGATGTCTGCGCCGATGGGTGCCGAATCGGGCTGAGTTGGGATGCGCAAAGTCTGTGGATGTTCACCGACACGCCCCAGCAGGGCTGTCTGTATCAGGTGCAGCCGCCTGTGGGCAATACGCCGCCGGCCATGCCTTATCAGTTGTGCGCGCTGGATTCCTGGGCGCTGCATCCCGCCTCACCGCTGGCACTGCCCGACGGTTGGGTGGCGTTCCTGCACCGTGGCTGTGGCGAAGGCTGCCCCGGTCCGGCGCCGGGTCTGTACTTCATCGGCCCTGATGAAGCCGTGCATCCGCTTGCCCTGCTCGACCACAATGACGGCGAAGTTTTGTGGACGCACGATGGCTCGGCGTTCCTCTACTTCGACGCTAACGGTGCACCGTCACGTATGGGCGTGACCGATGGATCAGGCTTCTGGGACGTGCGCGCGGCGTTGCAAGGCGGCTATGATTTTCGGTGGGGTGTGCAGGCGGGGGAACGTTAGAACGTTAAAACGTTGGAACGTTCAAACGTTCTAACGTTGGAGGGGATTTGACGTTTGGGGGCGTCGTTGTATAAAACACGCCATGAACCTGATGAAACACACGCAACCCCGATGTGGCCGTCTGTGCACTGTATGGTTAATGGCATCAGCAGCCGTGCTTGTAGTGCTGTTGGGTGCCTGCGCCACAACGCCGCCGGTTGTGGAACCCAACCGCGTGACGCTCGTTGTAGACGGTGAACGGCGGCTCATCGTCACCGAATTGGGTACGGTGCGCGAGTTGCTTGCCGCCGAGGGAATCACGCTGGGGGAGCTGGATCGGCTGACGCCGCCGGAGACTGCCGCGCTGCGCGACGGGATGACCATCACCATTGTGCGCGTGACCCGGCAAACGGAAACCGTCACCGAGACGCTGCCGTTTGGACGCCAGATTGTGCGCGACGCCGCTATCCCCGCAGGCGAAACGCGCCTGCTCCAATCGGGGCGCGCCGGCGTTTTGGAGCGTGCCTACCGTATCACCCTGGAAGATGGCGTTGTGGTGGAGCGCACCTTGATGCAGGAAGCCGTCACCCAGACGCCGCAGGATGAAATTCTGCTGTTGGGCACCCGGCCTAAAGTCGAAACGGTCATCATCACCGGCACGCTGGCCTATCTGAACAACCAGGATGCCTGGATTGTACGCGGCAGCAACCGCGCGCGCCGCCGCCTCACGGCGCTGGGCGACCTGGACGGGCGCGTCTTCACCCTATCGCCGGATGCGACCAAACTTCTGTTCACCCGCGCCGTCACCAAAACCGGACGCCTCAACGAGCTGTGGCTTGTCCGCACCGCCGAAGCCGATCCCAACCCCATTCCTCTTAACGTCGGCGACGTGCTGTGGGCCGGCTGGCATCCCGACGGCAAAACCATCGCCTGGACAACGGCGGAAGTCGTCGAGCAGGCGCCGGGCTGGCGTGGGCAAAACGATCTGTGGACGGCGCAATTGACCGCGCAGTTCACCCTCGTCTCGCGGCGCAAAGTGCTGGCGGCGGAAGCCGGCGGGGGATACGGCTGGTGGGGTACGCGCTACGCCTGGTCGCCGGACGGCGAGAAGCTGGCCTATTCGCAACCGGATGCCGTAGGCGTGGTTGACGTGCGTGAGGCCAGGCGCACCCTCCTGCACACCTTCCCGGCCTATCGCACCTACAGCAGTTGGGCCTGGAATCCCGCACTGGCCTGGTCGCCGGACGGCCATTTCATCGCCACGGTCATCCACGCGCCCTCGCCGAACATCAAAGAGCCGGAAGAAAGCCCGGTCTTCGACGTGTGGCAAATCGCCGCCACCGGCGCGTACAGTACCGAGATGGCTTCCGAAACCGGGATGTGGGCGACGCCGCTCTATGCGCCGGATGGCAAAACCCTGCTTTTCGGGCGGGCGCTCATCCCCTACAAAAGTGACATCAGCGCCTACAAGCTATGTTTGAGTGACCGTGACGGCTCGAATCAATGGTGTTTCAACGCGCCGGATGCCACAAACGGCATTGAGCTGCCCTTCTGGCGCTGGAGTCCCGACGGGCAAGCCATCGCCTTCATTTACCTCAATAACATCTACTTGCTGGCGTTACAGGACGGAAACGTCATGCCGCTAGTGGACGATGGAGGCATTACATTTGTGGATTGGAGATAGACAAGCATTCCATATTCCACTTTCTGTTTTGGAGTCCCCATGAACATCCTCGATCAATTCAAACTGGACGGCAAAACGGCCCTGGTCACCGGCTGCCGGCGCGGGATCGGGCGCGCCTATGCACAGGCGCTCGCCGAAGCCGGGGCGGACATCGTCGGCGTGAGCCTTACCCTGCAACCGGGCAGTGAAGTGGAACAGGACGTTGTGGCGCTGGGACGCACGTTTCGCGGCTACGCCTGTGACTTCGCCGACCGCGAGTCACTGTACGCCTTCATTGCCCGTGTGAAAGCCGAATGTCCGCCGATTGACATCCTGGTCAATAACGCCGGCACCATCTTCCGCAAAGCGGCGGTGGACTACCCCGACGATAAATGGGACGAAGTCATCGAGACCAACCTCAACGCGCAATTCATCCTCGCCCGCGAGTTCGGACGGGACATGCTGGCGCGCGGACGCGGCAAGATCATTTTCACGGCGTCGTTGATGACTTTCCAGGGCGGCATCACGATCCCCAGTTACGCAGCCAGCAAGGGCGGCATCGGACAACTGGTGATGGCCTTGTCGAACGAGTGGGCCGGCAAGGGGGTCAATGTCAATGCCATCGCCCCTGGCTACATCGTCACCGACCTCACCGATGCGCTGCGCCACGATCCCACACGCAGCGAGCAAATTCTGGCGCGCATCCCCGCCGGACGCTGGGGGACGCCGGAAGACTTCAAAGGCGCGGTCGTCTTCCTGGCCTCTGACGCTTCAAACTACGTCAGCGGGATCACGCTCATCGTGGACGGGGGGTGGATGGGCAGATGATTGACGATTTTCCAACCTTGCGTTATACTGTAGGCTGTTTCAGAAGCGATTCTTTCAGGCATTATGAAGGGGGAGAGAAAATTATGAACAGAGCAAAGAACAAGAAACTCGGTATCCTGGTAGGAGGGGGGCCGGCGCCGGGGATTAACGGCGTGATCCATTCCGCCGTCATCGAGGCTTCCGTCAATGGGATGGAAGTCATCGGTCTGTATGAGGGATTTAAGTATCTCATGCAAGGCCACATCGTCGGCAGACCGTTGACGATTACCGACGTAAGCCGCATTCACCGCGACGGCGGTTCGATCCTGCGCACCTCGCGTGCCAACCCGACAAAGTCGGACCGGGACCTGGAAACGTGCAGCCGTACGCTCATTGACGCCGGCATCAACTGCCTGCTCGCCATCGGCGGCGATGACACCGCCTACTCGGCCTATCGGGTGGCACGTTACGCGGATGAGCACATGGGAGTGCGCATCCAGACCGTCCACGCGCCCAAGACGATTGACAACGACCTGCCGTTGCCCGAAGGCATCGTCACATTCGGGTTTGAAACGGCGCGGGAGTTGGGAACGCGCCTGGTGATGAACTTGATGGAAGACGCGCTCACCAGCCAGCGCTGGTACCTCGTCGTGGCAATGGGGCGCAAGGCCGGGCACCTGGCCCTGGGCATCGGCAAAAGCTCCGGCGCGACGATCACGCTGATCCCCGAAGAATGGGGCGACCGCGAGATCCGCTT
The DNA here is from genome assembly GCA_019873645.1 of Chloroflexota bacterium. Lineage (GTDB taxonomy): Bacteria > Chloroflexota > Anaerolineae > B4-G1 > SLSP01 > DSWT01. Next base: position 88,944 of record JAIOAX010000003.1, read on the forward strand.
GCAAGAAGTCATTGACATCCTCGCCACGGCGATCATCAAGCGGCAAGCCGAAGATAAGCCCCACGGCGTCGCCGTGGTGGCCGAAGGTGTGGTGGAGCAAATGTATCCCGGTGATCTGGAAGGTCTGGAAAACGTTGAGCGCGATGCGCACGGCCACATCCGCCTGTCGGAAATCAATTTCTCGGATATCCTCAAGGATGAACTGCGCAAGCAACTCAAGGAGATCGGCGTCAGTACCAGCATCATCAATATTGATATGGGCTACGAGCTGCGTTGCGCCGATCCTATCGCCTATGACATTGACTACACCCGTAGCCTGGGGGAAGCCGCCGTGGACTTCTTGCTCAACGAAGGAAGTCACGCCACCATCACCATCCAGCAAGGGCAGATGATTCCCCTGCCCTTTGACAAAATGATGGATCCTACGACCGGGCGCACCGAGGTCCGCAAGGTGAACACGAATTCTTTCGTTTACCGCTCGGCATGCAAATTTATGATCCGCCTCACGCCCGAGGATGCCCAAGACGAAATTCTCCTCGGCAAGATGGCCGCGCAGACGAATCTGTCGCTGGATCAGTTCAAGGCAAAGTACGGCTATCTGATCGGCATTGCGCCGCGGCCGTTTTAAGGGTAGACAGTAGACGGAAGACGGTAGACAGGGAGACTTGTCTACCGTCTTTTTGTGAGGCGTTTTTTTCAACTTTGGGAGCGAGGAGGTAAATAGAGGGGGATTCTGTGCGGCTTCGCCGCGCAAAATCCCCCTTTGAGAAATCCCCCCGCTCTCCCCGTGTGCGGGGAGAGCGGGGGGAGGGGGTGAGAGGGGAAAACGCAAAAAACTGCCCCCGTCCTGAAAGGTACCCGTGGGAGTGCAGCCGTTTGCCGGATAGAGAAAGTTAGCGTAAAATCGCAGTAGATATCATAAGTGATGCATCTCACAAGGCCTGAGGCATGTCAACGGGTTAAATGGATGAACGAATTAGCTTTCAACTATCGCATAAATCTACTCAATTGGCTTAATCCGCTGACCATGCATAGCACGTTCCAACGTACTAACGTTCAAACGATTTAGAGAGACAGCGATGAAAGTAGAACAAGCCAACCGTGTTTTTATGTTGTACCTGGTGATTACCGACATTTTGATGGCGGCAGCGGCTTTTGCTTTGGCCTACCTGCTGCGCGTCCTAATCCCCTTCCCCGACCCGGCCAAAGGTATGCGGCCTTTCGGGGAATATGTACCGATGTTGTTCATCCATGTCCTCTCTATCGTGACGGTTTTTCTTTTCGGGAGACTCTACAGCCTGCAACGGATTTCACGGGTGGATGAGTTCTACGCCATCATCGGAGCGGCGGTTGTGGGCACGTTGATGGGCGTTGCCGTAGCCTCATTGACGCTGCGCAATTTCACAGTGGGGCAAGACTATTCGCGCGTGATGGTCGGCTATGCCTGGTTACTTTCGACCGTCCTGCTGATCGTGGGACGGCTGTTCAATAGCTGGCTGCGCCAATATCTGGTGCGTCACGGCTGGGGCCGGCGGCGGGTGCTCATCGTGGGCACAGGGGACATCGCACGCATGATCCTGCAGAAGATTCTGTGGACGCCGCACCTGGGCTACGACGTGGCCGGCGTGGTGAGCTTCCAGGAAACAGACCAGACGGCGTTGCTCCAGGTCCCTATCGTAGGCTCGGCCGCCAACCTCGCCCAGATCATTGACACCTACGCCGCCGATGAAGTCATCCTCGCCCTACCCGAAGAAACCTCCCACCACGACATCCTGTGGTTGATCTCCGAATGTGAACGCGGACGGGTGACCATCCGCGTGTACCCGGACCTCTTCCAAATCATGGCCGGGCCGGTGAGCATCGGCGAGATGGGTGGCATCCCCATCCTCACCGTGCGCGACATCGCGCTCACCGGCTGGCGGCGCAGCGCCAAACGGCTGATGGACATTGTGGGCGCGACGGTAGGGTTGATTTTCCTTTCGCCGTTGATGCTCTTCGTCGCTATCCTCATCAAGCTGGAATCTCCCGGTCCGGTCTTCTTTGTGCAGGAGCGCATGGGGCTGGATGCCAAGCCCTTTCCCATCCTGAAATTTCGTTCCATGCGCGCCGACGCCGAAAAATTCGGGACGTGGACTGCCGAAAACGACCCGCGCCGCACTAAAATTGGCGCGCTGTTGCGCAAGTTGAACATTGACGAGCTGCCGCAATTCATCAACATCCTGTTAGGGCACATGAGCCTTGTGGGGCCGCGTCCTGAACAACCTTACTACGTGGAGCAGTTCCGCCGCAGCATCCCGCGCTATATGGATCGTCACCGTGAAAAGGCCGGGCTGACCGGCTGGGCGCAGGTCAACGGCTATCGCCAGGACACCTCCATCATTGAGCGCACCAAGTACGACCTGTGGTACATCGAGAACTGGTCATTGCTCCTGGATATCAAGATCATCATCCGCACTATCCTGCAGATCTTTCATTCACCGAACGCCTACTAAAATGCATCGGTGCAGCCATATCAAGAAAAGTTTGTCAACGGATTGGACGGATTTTAACGGATTTTTAACTCGTATTTCACAGAATCGGGGATATGAACAACACCTTACATTACCCTAAACGTTCCAACTTTCCAACGTGTCAACGTTCCAACAATTTTCCATGGAGCCTAGCTTGAACAAACCATCTTCCGGCAGTGTTCCATCCATACTTTATAGTGAACAGTACTTCTTGCACGTCTGCGAAGGATACCAGGAATTCCTTTCCAGCGAAGGCGAATACCTCTCACAACGGCTGCGCGAGGCGCTGGCCGTAGCGGGCATCGCGCCGGGGATGGCGGTGCTGGACGTGGGGTGTGGACGCGGCGAGATTCTACGTCAGACCACACGCATGGGGGCGCGGGCTTTCGGGATTGACTATGCGAAGGCGGCGGTACACCTATCCCAAAAAATTGCCCACCAGGAGGGTCATCAGCGGCATCCCATCGGCGTCTATCAGGCTTCGGCGCTGTATCTCCCCTTCGCAGCGAATACCTTCGACCGCGTGCTGATGTTCGACATCGTCGAGCACCTCTATCCGGCGGAACTGGCGCTGGCCTTGAACGAGGCCCGGCGCGTCCTCAAACCCGGCGGACGGATCATCGTCCATACGGCACCCAACGCCTGGTATGACCGCTTCGCCTATCCGGTGGTGCGCCTGGTGCGTATCCTGATGGGACAGGGACAACGTTACCCCAAAAATCCGCGTGAGATCATCCCCGAAAATGTGCATGTGCATGTCAACGAACAATCTATGTTCAGCCTGGCGCGCAATCTATGCCACAGCGGCTTCCGGGACGTCAAAGCGTGGCTGAGCACTCCGCCGCAACACCGGCAAGAAAACTTCATCTTCCGCCTGGCGCGCTGGATTTTGTTTAATGTCCCGCCGTGGAGCTGGTTCTTTGAACGCGAAGTCTTCGCCGTGGGGGAAAAGTGAAAGACCATCGCTACGTAGATGAGTTAACGCTAGAAGAACTGGAAGAGGTTCTGCGCGTGCGCCGGCGCGCTGAGCGGCTTAAGCGCATGCAGGGCAAAGCGGCGACGCTGGATCCATTGCGCAAGCAAACCCCGCCGCCGGTGCAAGAGCTGCCGCTCACCCCACCGCCTGCAGAAGCGGCCTCCGGCGCCCGCTACAGCGCGTTGATCGAACCCGGCAAGTCCAGGCGCGCACGCCGGCCCATCAAGTGGCGCTGGGTATGGGATCAGATTTTGCTGATCATCGAAATTCTGGCCCTGCTGGGATTGGTGTTTGTGGTGGCGCGGATGTTCACCACAGTACGGGGAATCAACGAGGAAAGCCGCGTCATCCAGTCGCCCCCCACCCCCACCCTCGCGCCGTTGATTGACGTAGTGGTGCTGCCCGGCGGACACACGCCGCCGGATGCCCAACGGCGCTCTGAGCCGGCGCCCATCCCCGCGCATTTGCAGGGATTGGTAGCCGCCATCACTCCGCTGCCTGCTCCCACCGCCGGTCCCGAACATCCCCAGCGCATTGTGATCCCGGCCATCAATGTGGATGCACCGGTGGTGCAGGGCGACGATTGGGAATCGTTGAAGAAAGGTGCCGGCCACCACATCGGCAGCGCCAACCCCGGCGAACGCGGCAACGTGGTCATTTCAGCACACAACGACATTTACGGCGAGATTTTCCGCGATCTGTATAAACTCAACGTCGGCGACGAGATCGCCGTGCATACCCAAACGCAGGTCTATCGCTACGTCGTCGAGCAGACGCGCATCATCGAGCCGACGGAAGTCAGCGTGATGGCGCCGACGAGTACGCCGGTGTTGACATTGATTACCTGTTATCCCTACGGCATTGATACGCATCGTGTCGTGGTCATCGCCGGGTTGAAACCTTAAAACGTTGGAACGTTGGAAGGTTAGTCGGAAGGCAAGTACGTTTGGGTGAAATTTCACCGCAGAGCACAAGAAGAGCGCAGAGATTCTTTAATTTTCTTCTCTGTGAACTCTGTGTCCTCTGTGGCTATGTGCAGAGGAGTTTTTTATGACGAATGAGCCGCTGGAAAGGTATTTTTTTAACCCTCAAGGTATCGCCGTCATCGGTGCAAGCAGCGATCCCACCAAGTTGAGTTACGGGGTCGTGCGTAACCTCATCACCCACGGCTATCGTGGGCTGATCTATCCCGTCAACCCTAAAGGCGGCGAAATCCAGGGATTGCCGGTCTATCGGAGCATCGCCGAGGTGCCCGATCCCGTCGAACTGGCAGTCATTATGGTGCGCGCCGAAGCCGTCGCCGAAGCGTTGCGCGCCTGCGGCGAACGGGGCCTCAAAGCCGTCATCGTCATCAGCGGCGGATTCCGTGAGGTTGGGCCGGAAGGGGCAGCGCTGGAAGCCGCGCTCAAGGACATCGCTGCCCAGTACGGTATACGTCTCATCGGGCCGAACTGTGTGGGGGTGATGGACGCGCATCTGCCGCTCGATACCACGTTCATCACGATGATGCCCGAACCCGGCCACATCGCTTTCGTTTCACATTCCGGCGCGATCTGCGGCGGCTCGATTGATTGGGCGCGCAGCGTCGGCGTGGGCTACAGCCGCATCGCCAGCCTGGGCAATCAGGTGGATGTGGACATCGCCGACGGCATCCGCATGATGAAGGATGACCCCAACACACACGTCATCAGCGTCTACGCCGAAGGCTTGCCCGACGGGCGGCGTTTCGTTGAGGCGGCGGCCAGCGTCTATCGCACCAAACCGATTGTGATGCTCAAGGCCGGCCTGACGGCCGCCGGTGTACAGGCCGTAGCCTCGCACACCGGCGCGCTGGCCGGCAACAACGACGCCTACCGTGCCGCCTGCCATCGAGCCGGAGTCGTGATGGTGCACTCGCTCCAGGAGCAAAACGATGTGGCGATGGCGCTGGCAACGCAGCCCCTTCCACACGGCAACCGCGTGGCGCTTCTCACCAACGCCGGTGGTCCGGCGGCGCTCGCCGCCGACGCCCTTGATCGGCAGGGATTGGTCATGGCCCCTATCAGCGCCGCCACGCAGGAACGCCTGAAGGCCGTCACCCCGCCGGGGACCCAATTGGGCAATCCCATTGATATGCTCGGCGGGCCGCGTCCGGAAATGTACAGCGCGGCGGGTAAAATCCTGCTCGAAGACCCCAACGTGGATATGCTGATGATGCTCTTCGTCCCCCAAGCCATCACGCCGGTCAACGAAGTGGTGCAGTCCATGGTGGCCACGCGCGTCGGCGCCACGAAGCCGCTCGTCGCCTGTCTCGTCGGCGGCGAGAGCCTGAACGAAGCCATTTACACGCTCAACCGGGGCGGCGTGCCCTATTACCGTGACCCTAACCGCGCCGCCAGGGCACTCGGCGGGCTATGGGAATACCGGTGGCTCCGCGAGCGTCCCGATCTCACCCCCACCCCGATCACGGACGTAGATCGCGCGACGGTGCAGGCCCTGCTGGACGCAGCATGGGCGCAAGGCGGAGCAGGTTTTCTGGACGCCGATACCGCCGCGCGCGTTGTCGGCGCCTATAAAGTCCCCGTTCCGTTTTCCGGCCTCGCAGCGACGGCCGATGAAGCCGTGGCGCTCGCCAAAAAGGCAGGATACCCGGTCGTGCTCAAACGCATTGCGGCGGATGTGATTCACAAAGCGGATGTGGGTGGACTGGCGCTTGACCTGCGCGACGCAAACGCAGTACGCGCGGCCTTTGGGCGCGTCACCGACGGCGGACGCACGTGCGCGATGGTACAGCGGATGATTCCCGCCGGCCACGAAGTCATCCTGGGCGCCAAACGCGATGCGCAGTTCGGTCCGCAGTTGATGTTCGGGATGGGCGGCCTGTACGTCGAAATCCTGCGCGATGTGGCTTTCCGTCTCGCCCCCATCAGCGCTGAAGACGCACGCGGGATGGTTGCCGAGACCGCTGCCGGGCGTATTCTGGAAGGAGTACGCGGCGCGCCCCCCGCCGATATCTCCGCCGTGGTGGACATCGTGCAGCGCGTCGGACAACTGGTGAGCGACTTCCCCCGCATCGCCGAAATGGACATCAACCCGCTGATCGTCGGCCAGACCGGAAGCGGCGCCTGGGCCGTGGATGTGCGGATACGGATTGATGGGGGATTGGGGATTGGGGACTAGGGACTGGGGATTGGTAACAACTGAAAACTGAAAACAGTAGTTATGCGGTTATTTTCTTTGGACAGGATTCACAGGATTGGCAGGATGAAAAAACTCTCATAAAGCCTTTTTTAATCCTGAAAATCCTGTTCATCCCTGTCAGAAAATGACAAAGTGCGTAACTCCTATGAAAACTTGTAAGGAGCCCCATGACGCTGGAAATCGGCTTGCTCTTGATCATCGTAGCGGCAGCAGTCGTTTTGTTCTCGCTGGAGAATTTACCGGTGGACGTGATTGCTTTGTGCATCACGATGACGCTGATCCTCAGCGGTCTGTTGCCCGCCGAGCAAGCCTTCGCCGGGTTCGGCAGCAATACCATCGTGATGATTTTCGGCCTGCTGGTGCTCACCGCCGCGCTGGTGAACACCGGCATCACCGATAGAGCCGGACGGGAGCTGCTGCGGCTGTCCGGCGACAATCCCAAACGTCTGCTCGCCATCGTGATGACGATTCCGGCGTTCTTAAGTGCTTTCATCAGCAACACGGCCACAACGGCAATGTTCACACCGTTGACATTGGGACTGGCGCGGCGTACTAAGACGAAGCCCTCGAAGTTGCTTATGCCGCTCGCCTTTGCCACCATCCTCGCCAGTTCGGTCACGCTCATCGCTTCGTCCACCAACATCGTCGTCAGCGACATTATGGAGCATTATGACCTGAAGCCATTGGGGCTATTTGAACTCACCATCGTGGGGCTGCCGATTGCCATCGTGGGGGTTCTTTACATGATTACCATCGGCTACCGGCTGATTCCCACCCGCGGTACTGATGACGAGGGAGCTGACACTCCCTGGGGATTGCGGCCCTATCTGGCCGAGGTAGTGATCCGCCCCGGCTCCCCACTGATCGGCAAAACGCTGGAAGAAAGTCGCCTGGGACGTGATATGGACCTGACGGTACTGCGGGTGATGCGAGGCCATAGCCGTTATCTCGTGCCCCAGGCCAGTCTGCGCCTGGAAGAAGGGGATGAGCTGCTGGTCGAAGGCCAGCGTGACCATATTCTTAGAATCAAAGATACGGCAGGCATCGCCTTGGAGGCCGACGCTACACTGGATGACCCACGCTTACAGACCGGTGATATCGCACTGGTTGAAGTGATCCTGCTCCCCAAATCGCCGCTTACCGGGCGCACTCTCAAGACGCTGAATTTCCGCGAACGTTATGGTCTGCAAGTGCTCGGCATCAACCGCCGTGGACAAGCTATCTTTCGCAAACTCAGTGAAGCCCGCTTGCGCACCGGCGATCAACTGTTGATCCAGGGACCGCGCACGAACATCCAGGCGCTGGATGAAGACAACTTCCACATCATCGGTACGGTGGAACATAGCCGCCCCAATCGCAAACGCGCGCCCATCGCCCTGGGGATTTTCGTCGCCATGCTGCTGTTGACCGCCCTCAACATCGTCAGCCTGCCGGTCGCCGTCATCCTGGGAGTTATCGGCGCTTTCGTCACCCGTTGCATCACCCCCGATGAAGCGTACCGTGAGATTTCATGGAAAGCGATTATCGTGATCGGCTGCATGCTGGCGTTGGGGCGGGCGATGGAATATACCGGCACGGCCAGCTATCTGGCCAATCAAATTGTGCGCCTCACCCAGGGACAAACGAATCCATTGTGGCTTCTCACGGCTTTTTTTACGTTGACGATGCTCCTGACCCAGCCGATGTCGAACCAGGCAGCCGCCGTGCTGGTACTACCCATCGCCATTCAAACAGCCATGCAGTTGGGTTTGAATCCGCGCACCTTTGGCGTTATGATTGCGGTGGGTGCGAGTTGTTCGTTCATCACGCCGCTAGAGCCGGCTTGCCTGATCGTCTACGGGCCGGGCGGTTACAAGTTTATGGATTTCGTCAAAGTAGGCTCGTTGCTTACCGTGCTGGTATACCTGGTCGCCATCGCCCTGGTGCCGGTATTTTGGCCGTTTTAATCCAACTTCAGGAGAGAACATCACGCAATGATTCCTTTTCTGTCCCGGCTGCGTGAACGCCTCAATGCACACATCAAAGCCACCCATATCCGGTTGCGCGGGCCGAACCTGCAAGGCCGGATTGATCACAACATCTGGTATCTGTACGTAGAGGTTTTCTGGGCAGCGATCCTCAGCGCCGCGGCCTCCTTCAATGCCACGTATGCGGTGCGGCTCGGCGCGTCCAACACGATGATCGGCTGGCTGACTTCGGTGCCGGCCTTGATTGCGGTTTTTTTACTGGTCCCCTCGGCGCGCTTCCTGGAACGCAAACGCCAGCGTGCGCCGTGGATCTGGGGGAGTCTGTTCCTGGCACGCCTGGGCTACGGGCTGATCGCCGTACTGCCCTGGCTGCTCGGTGACCATCGCGCCGAAGCCGTGGTGGGGTTGTTGCTCCTCATCAGCGTCCCCAGCACCTTCTTCACGGCAGGTTTTAATCCGCTCCTGGCCGATGTGGTGCCTGAGCGTGACCGGGCGCGCGTCTTCGGCAATCGCAACATCATCGCCGGTCTCACCATCGCCGTGTTGACGTTTCTTGCCGGCCGCTGGCTCGAAGCGGCCAGCCACATCCGCTGGGCGACCTTTCCCACCAATTACCAGATTGTGTACCTGATCGGTTTTCTGGGGGCGGTGATCAGCTCAGCCTATCTGCTCAAGATCAAAGTACCGGAGAGCAAAGTCATCGAACGTCCGCCGCGTCAAAAGCTCTCGCCGGCGCAGATCAAGGCCGCGATCGAGGGAAACCGTGACTTCGCGCGCATCATCATCAACACGCTGATTTTCAATCTGGGGGAGTGGTTGGTTTCGCCGTTATACATCATCTTCTTCCTGCGGCATCTGCACGCCACCGACGGCTGGGTGGGCTTAAACAGCACCCTGGCGAACATCGGCGTTATTATCGGCTACGCACTGTGGCAAAGGCGCATCTATAAGTGGGGTGACGCGCGCACGCTGCTGGTCACCATCCCGCTCTCCGCAAGTTATGCCTTCCTGGTGAGCCTGTTCCCCAACCTGACGTTAATCCTGGCCTGGGGCGTGCTCATCAACATTATCAATCCGGGTGTGAACCTGAGCCATTTCAACATTCTGCTCAAACTCTGTCCCGCCGAGCGCCGCGCCAGCTACATCGCTTTCTTCTCTACGGTTATGAACATGGGAGCGTTCGTCGCTCCGTTGATCGGCGTGGCATTGTCGAAAACGCTTGACATTCGGCTCTTGCTGCTCATCGGCGGCAGCATACGGCTGCTGGGAGCGTTACTCTTTCATTTCTTCCCCGTTGGAGAAAAGAGTATACCGAGCCACAAGTCTGGTTGATTTTATTGCAGTCTGACGTATGATGAAGGCAAATTTTGCAAGGAGAGGCACATAACTCGTGGATGTTGTCAAGTTAAAGCAACAGGCCGCAGAATATGCGGTACAATTTATCCAATCCGGTATGGTTGTGGGACTGGGGCATGGCAGCACGGCTATTTTTGCCGTCCGCGCGCTGGCGGCACGTCTGGCAAGCGGCGAACTCAAGGACATTGTGGGCATCCCATGTTCTCGTCAAATCGAGGCCGAAGCGCACGTTCTGGGTATCCCCCTGGCGACTCTGGAAGACATTCCCGTCATTGATGTCACCATTGACGGCGCCGATGAAGTGGATCCGGCGTTGAATCTCATCAAAGGCGGCGGTGGCGCACTCTTGCGGGAGAAAATCGTGGCCCAGGCCAGCCGCCGCGAGATCATCGTCGTGGACGGAAGCAAGCTCGTACCGGTGTTGGGGACCCATTGGGCCGTGCCGGTGGAGGTCGTCCCTTTTGGTTGGGGTTCACAAGCACGCTATCTGGCCGATTTGGGCGCCGAGGTCAGCGTGCGGCGCAACAATGACGGCGCGTTTGTCCACACCGATCATGGAAATCTCATCCTGGACTGTCGTTTTGGCCCGCTCCAGGATCCTGTATCCCTGGCCGCACAGATCAAAGCACGCGCGGGCATTGTGGAACACGGGTTATTCTTGGAGCTGGCTAATGACGTCATCGTTGCCGATGCAAGCGGTGTCCGGCATCTCACGCGAGATTCCATAAATCTTTAAGTGTGAGTTGGCAACTCGCTCCGCCGCACATGTTCCAACGTGCCAACATTTCAACCTGCCAACGTTCAAACAATTTTCACAAGGAGGCAAGCCATGACAGAATCTACGGCACGGCCAAGGGCCCAGGCCGCTACGTTGCGGGTCATGATTGTGGACGACGCCGAGGAAACGCGACGCAGCCTGCAAATGATGCTGTCGCTTGTGCCGAACAGTCAGGTCGTTGCCATGGGCACAAATGGACGCGAGGCGATTGCACTGGCGCAACATTATCATCCCCACGTTGCCCTCATTGACATCAACATGCCCGAAATTGACGGCCTGACCGCCATCCAAACCATCCGCCGCCATCAGCCGGACATTATCTGCATCGTCATTTCGGCAGAAAAGGATCCGGTCATGTTGCAGCGCGCCGTCGCCGTCGGGGCGCAAGGCTACCTCATCAAACCGATCACGGCAGAACAACTGCTAAGCGTGATGGAACGCGCCGGCAAGGCCGTCCTGGCAAGCCCAACCCCCGCTCCACCCTCACCACCCCCACAACTCCAACCGAACCTGGAAGAGCTTGCGGCCGCGTATGCCCAAACCAGGCGTGCAGACGATGAAGCCGTGGCCGTCTTCGAGGCGCTGGCCCGCCAACCCGATTGCAAATTACGCTGGCTGATGACGCTGGCTATGATTTACATTGTCCGTAAACAGTGGTCAAAGCTCAAGGCGCTCGCCGAACGCCTGGAACGTCAGGCCCACAGCCGCGGATAACCAATGGTGTTAGATGACACAGCACAAAGATGAAAAAGGCCATTGTCACAGGGTTTTATTCCGTTACACTACGAATATCTACTAAGGAGACAAAAACTTCAACAGGAGTCAACAAACTGTGACCGATCGCATACACTTCATTGACCTGACGTTGCGCGATGGACAGCAAAGCCTTGCCGCAACGCGCATGACCACTGCTCAAGCCCTGCGGGTGTTACCCATGCTCAACGACGCCGGTTACGCAGCCTTTGAGCTGTGGGGCGGGGCCACCCTGGATAGCTGTGTCCGCTTTCTCGACGAAGACCCCTGGGAACGCCTGGACCGCTTCTACGCGGCGTTGGGAACTTCTGGCAAGACCCGCATTCTGCTGCGGGGGCAAAATCTCTTCGCCTACCAACCCTTCCCTGACGATTTGGTCATCGCCGTCATCAAAGAAGCCGTCCACTCCGGCGTAGGCATCGTGCGCCTCTTCGACGCCCTCAACGACTGGCGCAACCTGCAACTGGCGCTCCTGGCGACCAAAGCCTACGGCGGCAAAGCCGAAGCCGCGCTCTGCTATACCACCAGCCCCGTTCACACCACCGACTATTTCGTCCGTTTAGCGCGCACGCTGGAGGAAGAAGGGGCCGATCAGATCGCCATCAAGGACATGGCCGGGTTGCTCTATCCCACGCAGGCGTTCGATTTTTTTGAGGAACTCAAGCGTCATCTGCGCGTGCCGATCATTTTTCACAGCCATACAACCACAGGCGTCGCCACGCTCAACGCCGTCATCGCTATGTACGCCGGGATTGATGCGCTTGATACGGCGGTTACGCCCTTTGCCGGCGGGCCATCCCATCCCCCCATCGAAATCCTGATCGTTTTTGCCGAAGAACTGGGGTTAGATCACGGGTTGGATAAAGACCTCATCCTGCGCATCCAGCGCACGCTTTTCGACATTTTTGAGGAACTGCACAGCACCATCCCCCTCTACGGCCAATACTATCGTCCCATCACTTATGATGACATTGACCGCAACATCGTCCACCAAGTCCTCACCCACATCCAAAAAGGTCGTGAGGAAAATATCGAAGCGGCGCTAACGTTGATGCGCACCCTCATGCGCGATCTGCGTTATCCCGATTATGACGACACCATCTTCAAAGCGCAGATTCCCGGCGGGATGCTCTCCAACCTTCAAAACCAGCTCAAGCACATGCAGAAGCTCGATCTGCTGGACGCCATCATGCAAGAAATCCCGCGTGTGCGTGCCGATGTGGGCTATGTGCCTCTGGTCACCCCCACAAGCCAAATCGTCGGGGCGCAGGCCACCTTCAATGTGCTGATGGGACGGTATCAAATGGTGTCCAACGAGTTCAAGATGCTGCTCAGGGGGGAATTTGGGCATTTACCCGTGCCGCCCAACCCGGAAATCGTCCAGCAAGTTCTGGGGCCAGGGGAAACCCCACTGCGCTACCGGCCGGCCTCATACCTGATGCCGGTGCTGGAAGACCCCTGCGACCTGCCGTACATCAAGACGCATCGCGATCTGCTATTGCACTTCATGCTCAAGCAGCCTGCAGATGAGTTTCTCAAACGCAGATACGGCATCCGCAACGGAAATTAGTTTTATGTAGAAAAGACCTGACAGGTCTTCTAGGACCTGTCAGGTCTATATGTCTAACGCGGCGTGCCAAAATCTGCAATGAAATAGTAGCCTCGCCCGTTGGAAGCGGGCACCACCCCTACCCCAACCTCAGTGAGCCACGTGCTGAGGATCGTCCGGCGGTGCGGATCGTTCGGCGGCGTCTCGTCCATCCACATCGCCACAGCCATCTCCGGTGTAGCATACCATGCCCAACACTCCGACCAGCGCACCGGATCATACCCCTGACGCATGATGCGTTCTTTCATCGTCGAGCCATCGGAGCCGGTATGGCTGCACCAGCCGCGCGCGTAACAATCGTCGGCGTGCAGTTGCGCCGCGCGCGCCAGCGTCGCGTTCCAAGATAGCGGCACGAGGCCATAAGCGGCGCGTTGTTCGTTGATTAAACGAAAAACGGCGGCAGGAAATTCGGCAACGTCGGCGGGTAAAGCGGGTGCGGCAACCGGCGGGGATGCCATCGGGGTTGCGACAACTGTTGGGGCTGCGGCTGCGTCCGCCGTCGCAAGAGGAGCCGCGGCGGCCACTGCCTGGGTTGCAGCCGGAAGGGGCGCCGGCGTCGCCGTCGGGCGGTGTTGCGCTAGAACGTGTTCCGCCGGCGCATCCAGCGGCAAAACCAACGCCTGCCCGATGCTCAGCAGATCGGCGTCCGCCAACCCGTTGACGTTTTGTAAAGTCGCCACATCGAACCCGTAGTCTGCGGCGATGGTGCTGAGCACGTCACCTGCCTGCACTTCGTACACCACCCAGAACGGCGATGCACCCTCCCACCCCACCGCCGGCGGGATTTGCAACACCTGCCCGGCCTGCAACATCAGCGAGTTGCCCAGGTCGTTTTGCAACTGGATCGCGGCCATCGGCAAACCGTACTTCAGGGCCAACCCCAGCAAGGTATCACCCGGCGCTACGGTATGATAGGTGAACGGCAAGGCCTCTACCGCAGTCACTGCGCCGGTCTCCGCAGCCGACGGCACATCCGGCAAGGTCATAATGGATTCCTGCGCAGGTTCAGACGCAGGCGCAGGTGTGAATGTCGCTACCGTCATCTGCGGCATGGCCACCCTCGGCGTTTCTATCGGCATGGATGGCTCTTTGACCACTGCAACCGGCGCACACGCACTCAGCAACAGCAATCCTATCCACATCACCCGGCCCCATTCATGGTTCATACGCATGCTCACTAACCTCCGTCCGCCACTATAACCAATCCCCAACAGACGTCAAGTGGCATCGATACGCTTTACCCCCACCCCTGGCCCCGCCCAAAAGGGGACGGGGAGACAAATAGAGGGGTATTTTGGGCGGCGAAGCCGCCCAAAATACCCCTTTCATAAATCCCTCGCTCTCCTCGCGTGCGAGGAGAGCGAGGGCAGGGGGTGAAAGGGGAAAACTCAAAAAACGCCCCCGTCCTGAAATGCACTTGTTGGTTTTCGACCTGGGACTTTCGACTATAATACGGATATGATGACTAAAAAACATATCACGCTCTACACCGACGGCAGCGCCATCGGCAACCCTGGACCGGGGGGCTATGGGGTCATCCTGCGTTACGGAGAACAGCGCCGCGAGCTTTCGGGTGGGTTCAGGCTGACAACCAACAACCGCATGGAGATTCGCGCCGCCATCGAAGGTCTACGCGCGCTCAAAGAGCCATGCGCAGTCACATTGTACAGCGATTCGCAGTATCTGGTCAATGCCATCAACCAGGGCTGGGTCAAGCGCTGGCAAGCTCAAGGCTGGATGCGTACAAAGAAGGAACCTGCGCTCAATGTGGATCTGTGGCTGGAGTTATTACCGTTGCTGGAAAAACACACGGTCACCTTCGTGTGGGTGCGCGGCCATGCCGACAACCCCGATAACGAACGCTGCGACCTTCTGGCCCGACAAGCCGCCACGCAAAGCAACCTGCCGCCAGATACCGGCTATGAGGGGCCTCGGTCTTCTGTACAATAGCTTGAACGGATTTCTAATTGCGATAGTCTTTAGTCCAATAGTCGGATAGTCATTGTCTATGGAATCAAAAGAGTTCCTCCCGGAGTGTAAAGACGTTTTTCGCCAGACGGATGCAACGCGCATGCTGCTTGAAGCCGCCCCCATCGGCATTGTCGTCGTCAACAAGGTCGGGCAAATCGTTTTGGTCAACCGCAACGCCCAACAGTTATTTGGTTACACCGAAGCAGAACTCATCGAGCAGCCGTTGAGCATCCTGATTCCCGAAGCCTCACAAGAGATTCATCTGCGTCACTGCGCGAACTATATGGATGCTCCACGTGTCCGGCCGATGGGCAGCGGGCTGGATCTCCATGCCCGGCGCAAGGACGGCAGCGTTTTCCCGGTCGAAATCAGCCTGGGATTTACCGAAAGCCCGCAGGGGTTGCTGGTCATCGCCTTTATCATTGACATAACCAGACAACGCATGGCCGAACAACTCCGCGACACCATGGTTCACACCCTGGTGCATGATTTACGCAATCCCCTGGGGGCCATCTACGCTGCCCTGGGTCTGCTGACAGAAAGTAGCTCGGCGATCCTGAATGATGAACATAAAACTGTTATTGAAATTGCCACCCACAATGTCCAAAAAATGCTCACACTCATCAACAACATCCTGGATGTCAACAAAGCCGAGAGCAGTCAACTGGTTCTGCATCCCGCGCCATTCCAGCTCCATGATCTGATTGCCGACACACTGAGCGGCCTGGCACCAATGGCTCAGAAGAAGAAGCTATATTTGCTTGATGAAAGCCTCACCCCACTCCCCACGGCCTGGGGCGACACCCAACTTATCGGACGGGTTCTGCAAAACTTGATTGACAATGCCATCAAGTTCACGCCGGAAGGCGGAACCGTTCGCATTCTGGCTGCATACGCCCCAGCAGAAAACAAACTCCGCGTTTCTGTCAGCGATACCGGGCCGGGGATTCCGCCGGAACTGCAACCGCGCCTTTTCCAAAAATTCGTCACCGGCAAAACCGCCGGACGGGGCTTTGGCCTGGGGTTGGCCTTCTGCAAACTCGTCGTCGAGGCCCACGGCGGCACCATCGAGGCCCAGAGTTCAGCGGACCAGGGTACAACGATCAGTTTTACACTGCCGGTGGCCGAGTAAATAGAAGCTATCCCTCAGGGAGGTCATTCACTATGCCGAAAAAGGATCTATACGAGGCAATGTGCCGATTCTACGCGCTGATATTGGGGGCGCTCCCAATGCGCAACGAGCTGCGGGCCGTGCTGGAAGAAACGGTCGCCGAAGATGATCTGCGCGCCTTCTTTCTACTGCCGCTCTCGGGGCCTCTGCCGCTAGAGAAACTCGTGCGGCGGGCCGCGCGCAAGGGGCTAACAGAAGAGCAGGTATGTGGCATGCTCGACCGCTTGGCCGCGGAAGGCATCGTCCTGGCCTATGAGGGGAAACAGGGACGCGCCTACGAGCGCGGCAATGTGGTCTTTTTCACCGAACAGCAGATGCGCAAACTCGATGACTGCCCACGCCGCACCATACTGGCGCGTTTCTTCGATCAAGTGATGGAAACCAGTAGCCGCAACCTGCCTACTAAGACACCCTACTTCCGCGTCCTGCCGGCAGAGGCCACGGTGCCCAACAAAGACGCTTCCCCGCGCACGGTAATGGTGAACGAGGCCATCCCTGATCCGCGCGGCGTGTTGCCGATTGACGTCGTCTCGGAGATGGTGCGCCAGACATGGTTGATCGGCGTAGCCGAGTGTTACTGCCGCAAGGCCATGCGCATCCTGGGCCAGGGCTGCGCGCACCCACTCGAGACCTGTATGGTCTTCAACGAACTCGCCGACACGCTGATCCACAACGGCTTCGCCCGCCAACTAACCTATGATGAGGCTATGAAGATCATTTGGGAGTGTGAGAAACAAGGATTGGTGCACAACGTAGACAACTGCCAGGGCGAGATTCGCGCGCTGTGCAACTGTTGCGCCTGCGCTTGCGCCGTGCTGCGCACCTGGCAATACGGCCAACACAATGCCGGCGCGCCCTCGCGCTATGTGGTAGAATTCACCCCCCAGAAATGTACCCTGGACGAGGCCTGCGTCTCTGTCTGCCCAAGCGGCGCGCGCAAGATCGAGGACGGTCACATGGTCGTAGACCCGTCCGTATGCGTGGGCTGTGGTCTATGTGTGACCACCTGTCCACAGCACGCCAATCGGATGGTGCTGCGCGAACAGTCGCCGCACATCCCACGCACCTACTTTGAATTGTATGGTAAAATCGGGCGCGAGGCTCTGCTGGGGATGGTAAAGCGCAAGGTCCTGGGCTAGAAGATTTGACAATTTCAGCAAACCGGAGAAAATATGCGCTGAGGGGATATTGAACATGCCACAGCGTCATTTTCAAAACGACAAGAAGGACAAGCGCACCAAGCCGGACGCAGAGTCTGGATAAGTGTGTTTGTGTCCCATCAGACAAAAACCAGCTTCCAGGCTCGTACATATAGCCGGAAGCTGTTTTTGTTTTCAATCAACGGATTTAGCGAATTGTATATGCTATAACCGGATAAAAATCTGCTTAATCTGCTAAATCTGCTGATAGAAGATGTTTTTGCAGTCGTTTTTATCAGCCAAGTCAAAATTGAAGGAGGAGAACAATGTTCGCAGAATGTCCAGAATGTGCCGCCCAGATTCCCCTGGCAACGGATGCCATCGTCCACGAGATCGTCGTATGCCCCGATTGTGGGACCGAGCTTGAGATCGTCAGTCTCGATCCGCCCGCGGTGGATTACGCGCCGCAGGAAGAAGAAGACTGGGGCGAATAAGGAGCGCGGATATGGTCAAAGTCGGTATTCTGTGCTCCCGGATCCGCGTCGAAGAAAAACTGCTCATCACCGAGCTACAAAATCGCGGTGTTGATTTCGACATCATTGACGACCGCGAAGTCATCTTCGACATCCAGAAGAACGGCTGGCAGTATGACGTGGTTCTTGAACGCTGCATCAGCCACTCCCGCGCACTCTACGCGCTGCTCCTGTTCCGCGATTGGGGGGTCCCCACCGTTAACACCTACGAGGTCGCCGAGAATTGCGGCAATAAGCTGTTGACCACCAGTGCGCTGGTACGCGCCGGTATTCCTACCCCACGCACGCTGGTCGCCTTCACGCCAGAATCGGCGCTTCAAGCCATCGAGACGCTGGGGTATCCGGTGGTGCTCAAGCCCGGCGTTGGCTCGTGGGGGCGGTTGCTTTCCAAAATCAACGACCGCGACGCCGCCGAAACGGTCCTCGAACACAAGGAAATCCTTGGCTCCTACCATCACTCGATCTACTACATCCAGGAATACATCCACAAGCCGGGGCGGGACATCCGCGCCTTCGTCGTGGGCGACGAGACCATCGCCGCCATTTACCGCACCTCGCCTCACTGGATTACCAACACAGCGCGCGGCGGCGTAGCCTCCAACTGCCCGGTGACACCGGAGCTAAACGCGTTGTGCATTGCGGCTGCCAAGGCCATCGGCGGAGGCGTCGTCGCGCTTGACATCTTCGAGGATGAGCACCGCGGGCTGCTGGTGAACGAAATCAACTACACGATGGAGTTCCGCAATAGCATTGACACCACAGGGGTCAATATCCCGGCGAAGGTGATTGACTACACCTTGCAGGTTGCCAAAGCTAACTAAGGCGCAAATCTTCTATCAGCAGATTAAGCAGATTGAACGGATTCAATGCTGTAAAACGAGTAAAATCTGCTGAATCTGCTAAATCTATTCCGAAAATGGTCAGCAGATTAAGCAGATTGAGCAGATTTATGCAACAATTGAAAGCTAATCCGTTCAAATCCGTTTAATCCGTTGACATGCATTTTCATGCTGGGTGGAGAGCGTAGCTCATGATGTCTGCTGACAAGAAATGCACCTTTCAGCGCGTGGTTAGTATAAATCAAGATAATGTCTGCCTTCGACGATAATCAGGCTGACGCCTTGCTCCAGGGTCTCGTTGAGTCCTACAGCCCCTCGACGCAGGAACGTCCGGCGGTCGCTTACCTCGTTGAGCAGATGGCGGCGTTTGGGTTTCACGCTTACATAGACGGCGCCGGCAACGCCGTAGGCGAGATCGGCGCCGGAGATCGTGTCACCCTGCTGCTCGGACACATTGATACCGTGCCCGGCTTCATCGAAGTGCGGCGTGAAGGGGACCTGCTCTACGGACGCGGCGCGGTGGACGCCAAAGGCCCGCTGGCAACGTTCGTCATGGCGGCGGTGCGGGCCGGAACCACCAACGGCAGGCGCATCGTGGTCGTCGGCGCGGTGGAAGAAGAAGCGGCCACCTCCAAAGGCGCGCGCTTCCTGCTGGATAAACTTACGCCGGAGGCCGTCATCATCGGCGAACCGAGCGGCTGGGACTGTGTGACGACAGGCTACAAAGGCCGTCTGCTGGCGCAGTATACGCTTTCCCGTAAGATCGGGCACACCGCCGGGCCTGATGCGAGCGCGTGCGAAGCGGCGTTTGCTTTCTGGCGCGCGGTGACGGAGTATGCTGCCGCTTACAATGCCACCCGCCCACGGGTCTTTGAGCAGCTCACGCCCTCACTGCGCGCCATGCACTCCGAGGATGACGGCTTTGTACAGACGGCAACGCTGGCGATGGGTTTTCGTCTGCCGCCGGAGATCCATGTCGCCGACCTGCAAGCGGCACTGCGCACTCTCGCCGGAGATGCTGAGCTATGCTTCAGCGGCATCGAGGCGGCCTACCATGCTGCAAAAAACACACCGCTGGCGCGCGCCTTCGTCAAGGCCATTGACGCCGAAGGTGGACGCATCCAGTTCAAGGTCAAAAGCGGCACCTCGGATATGAACGTCGTCGGCCCGGCCTGGAATTGCCCTATCCTGGCCTACGGGCCGGGCGACGCGACGCTCGATCACACGCCGCACGAACACATTGATTTGCAGGAATATCACAAGGGAATTGCCGTGTTGACGCGGGTGTTGCAGGATAGTTGAAGCTATGCTATCATAACGGCTAGAGGACGAGACGTTGCCACCGGAGAGGCGGTGAGGTTCAAAATGGAGGTTCAGTCATGAACACGGTTAATTCAGCTCATGCCATTGATGTGCAGGTATTATCCATCGCACACCAATTGGAACCGGATGTTGACGTTGACACAGCGCTGCGGGCCATCCTGCTTAACGAAATACGCCGTCGCTTAGCCTCCTACGAGCTAATCGTACGCAATCTCGAACAAAAATATGCGATGTCCTTGGCTGAATTTGAAAACCGCAATATGGTCGAACAACTCGGTTACTCGTTTGAGGTAGAAAACGATCATCAAGACTGGGACCAAGCTATGGATGCCTCACATAGCTTACGTGAACTATTGCATGAACTCACCAACGTGGAAAAAACTCCGCGAAGAACACTTGTTTCTACGACCTGAGTTTAGCCCGAGGCACACCCTTATGGAACATCGAGGAACAGATTCGCGTTGAGCTACACCATAGAGTCTTCATCCGCGGGATTACGATGTGGGAACGCACACCACATACTCTGAAGGTGCGTTTAGCTATAACTGATGAATGTTTTGTTCAAGTATATGTCAATCCGCGCAAAGGTTGGGTGAGTTACACGCTGATCCTGCGCAACACACGCATCTATGGCCGTGATAATGATGGACACGGGTGGCACCGGCACCCTTACGCTAATCCTACCGCACACGATTTCAGCGTCGAAGGCGCGCACCCGGTTACCTGGCCTGAGTTTCTGGAAGAAGTACAGCAAATCTTAATCAAAGCAGGGGTGCTATGACACCCATTTCAAGGAGAAACTGTTTATGCTTATCATTGATGCCGACACCCACATAGCCCCCACCGGCGGGGCGTTTGCCCTGGAAGAGCACCTCAAACGTATGGAGCGCGCCGGCATTGATAAGACGGTCACCTGGCTCAAGCCGGATTATCGCGGTACGGAGATCGAGGGGCACAACCGTTACGTCTACGAAGCCATGCGTCAGTATCCCGATAAAATTCTCGGCTTCGGTTGGGCCGATCCCACTGTGAGCGTGGAACACGCCAAAAAGATGGTCAAAGTCTGTGTGGAGGAATACGGTTTCTACGGGGTGAAGCTCAACGGGGCGCAGAACAACTATCGCATTGATGATCCCGTACTGGCATTGCCCGTCATCGAAGAAATCGCCAAAGCCGGCGTGATGCTGGCGTTCCACATCGGCGCGGACTTCTACGAGAACACGCATCCCTTCCGGGCCGAGCGCGTGGCGCGCATGTACCCCGAAATGCCGATCCTGATGGTGCACATGGGGATGCTGAGCCGGGATATGAACCAGGCCGTTGTCGAAATCGCGCAACGCTGCCCGAACATGTTCCTCGTCGGCAGTTCAACCACCGAACCGGCCATTATGTACGCCATCAGGACCCTTGGCGCCGAGCGCGTGCTTTTCGGCACCGATGCACCCTTCCAGCGTCCGCATGT
This sequence comes from Chloroflexota bacterium, assembly GCA_019873645.1. Classification (GTDB taxonomy): domain Bacteria; phylum Chloroflexota; class Anaerolineae; order B4-G1; family SLSP01; genus DSWT01. Next base: position 110,511 of record JAIOAX010000003.1, read on the forward strand.
CGTCCGCGCCACCTACGAAGCCGCGCTGGCCGACGATGTCACCCCTGCCGAGCGCGATCTGATTATGGGCGGCAATGCAGCGAAACTGTTCAAGCTCTAACGTTCAAACGTTCAAACGTTCTAACGTTGTTTTTTGGAAGAATTCACGGGTGAGCGCCGGCACGACTTGATCCGCCTTGACCGCCGCGATGTACTCCGCCAGGTTATCAACCTCCAGTTGGCGCAACGCGAGGCCCTTTTCGCGCGTCGCGGGACGTGCGTCTCCAGCGTAATGATCCGGGTAGTTTGCATACCACCAGATGCCAGTGTGCGTCGGAGGCAGGTCGCGCAAGCGGTTGAGGGGCAGCGCCGGTTCTGCCGGAACGCGATCCATGTGCACCAGCTCCGGGTGATTTGCCAGGCTGATGGAGGTTTCACATTCGCAGGCGTGGCCGTGCAGTTCAGTCTCCACGATGGCTTTCCAGCGCGCCTGCCGCTCCGGCGTGAGACCCTGCGGCAGATACAGGGAGTATGGCTTTTCTTCCCACAAAGCGCACTGTGAGAGAAAATGTATCAAATGGATGTTGCCCCCGTGGCCGTTGAAAAGGATGATCTTTTTGAAGCCGTTGCGCCCGATCTCGTCACAGACGCTCTGAATGACTTCCAGTAACAACGTGGGACGGAGCGTCACCGCGCCGGGGAAACAGCGCGCTTCGTAAATCTGGCCGAAGTAGAACGGCGGGAAGACCACTGCCGGCTCCCGCTCGGCCGCGATACACGCAATCTTGTGCGCATTGAGGTAATCCGTACCCAGAGGCAAGTGCTCGCTGTGCTTCTCCAGCACACCCAGCGCCAGGATACAGACGCCCGTTGTGCGCACGGCCTCCGCAAATGCTGTGGATGTCAAATTTTCCCATTGCATAGTATTCCTCCTTATAACTCTCAGCCATCAGCCGTCAGCCATCAGCCGTCAGCCATCAGCGGTCAGCCGAAAGCTGATTGCTAATCGCTACTCCAACCATGCCTCAAACACTGCCGCCACGTTCTCCATAGAGACATCATTGCCCCATTCACACTGCGCAATGACGCCGCCGGAGCCGTCATCGAGAGCGCGGCGCACCCGGCGCACGCCCTCCTTCACCTGTTCCGGCGTCCCAAAGGGGAGCAGATACTGACGATCAATCTCGCCCCAGAAGGTGATCTTGCCGCGATATGTCTGTCCCAGGGCTTCGATATCCATACAGAAAAGCTGTGAATTGAGGGCGTCCACGCCGATTTCGATCAAGTCGGGGTAAATGGCCGCAATGTGCCCGTCAGAATGGAAGAAGGCGAACTTTCCGGCGCTGTGGATGAGCGTCACGTAATCGGCGTAAAGCGGCTTGAAGATCGCACGCCACATCTGTGGAGAGATGAGAAGCTGATTTTGCGCGCCCCAATCATCCATAAAACTGATGCCATCCACGTCGGTCCGAGTCCAAAGTGCCAACTCACGCATAAAGAACTCGTGCACCATATCGCGTAAGGTGAACAGCTCCGCCGTTCCGCAGGCCAGGTCCAGAAATAGCTTCTCCGTGCCGCGAATGAACTGCATGCGCTCGAAGGGGCGTACCGTCGTCCCGGCGAGGATGAATTGATCGCTTTGCGCGCAACTCACGTTGACGCGGCTGAAATCGGCATTGTCCAGGATTTCATAAGGCGGACGATAGTGCGCCAGCGCCGCCCAGTCATCCAGCGGCGCGTGTTTGACTTCGCCGATGACGCCGGGTTGAAGCACCTCCCATCCACAGCCCCACTCGTCAGTATACGCGCCTACCTGGTTGGGAACGCCGCGCGCCCGTTCGCCGCGCCCATATTGCACATCCGGTCCGGCAATATCTTCGGGGAAACGGGCGCGCAAGGCGGCCAATTCCACGGCGCGAAATAGCGGTACGCCGGGCAACGTCCACAGGTGACGCGGCGCCCGGTCGGGATGCTCAAAACGCAAAGCGCGAATCACACGTTCACGGCCAATCATTTTTGGATTTTAGATTTGCGATTTTGGATTTTGGGTTAATGTAAAATCTGGCTCAGGAAGCGTTTCGTTCGCTCATGCTGCGGGGCCGTGAAGAGCAGTTCCGGCGTAGTGACTTCGATGATCTGCCCCTGATCCATAAACACGATGCGTTTGGCAGCCGCGCGCGCAAAGCCCATCTCGTGGGAAACCACAATCATCGTCATGCCTTCACGGGCCAGAGTCAGCATCACGTCGAGCACTTCTTTGATCATCTCCGGATCAAGAGCCGAGGTCGGTTCATCGAAGAGCATAATCTTCGGTTCCATCGCCAGCGACCGTGCAATGGCAACGCGCTGTTGTTGCCCACCGGAAAGTTGCTCCGGGTAGGCGTCAGCCTTTTCGGGGATGCCGACCTTCGCCAGCAGGCTGTGCGCTGTGGCGACAGCACGCTCACGATCCCATTTGTGCACGATCATCGGCCCCAGGATGATATTTTCGGTCACCGTCATATGCGGAAAGAGGTTGAACTGTTGAAACACCATCCCCACCTCGGCACGCATCTGGTTGACCTGGCGCTCATCGCCGCGAATTTCCACCCCATCAATGCTAATTGTGCCGCTGGTGGGCGTCTCCAAACGGTTAATGCAGCGCAGCAACGTGGACTTCCCCGACCCGCTTGGGCCGATGATCACCACGACTTCCCCGCGTTCCACATCCAGGCTCACATCATTGAGCGCGTGGACACGGCCAAAACGTTTGTGCAAATTCCGAATTTGAACAATTGGCGTCATGCTCATTCCCTAACTCCTCTGGTCAGCAGATTAAGCAGATTTAGCAGATTAGGAAAGCAAAAATCTGCTCAATCCGCTAAATCTACTGATGACTCTCCTCTCAATCCCTGATGATGTGTGTGAGCGCAAAACGGTCATGCAACGGCTCGCCGGTGGGCGACCACAACATCCACAGCAGGCTCAGGCCGGGCAAAGGCAGGATCAAAAATAGCAACCGCCGGAGCGACTGCATCAATGTTGGATGTGCACCGTCTGCGTTCGCCAGTCGCAACCCTACCGCCATCATCCCCGGCGTGCGGCCGGCGCGCGTCCAGAAAAACAAGACGTAAACCGCGCTCAGGAACGCCATCACGATCAGCAAAACCAGGTACGGAGACGGCAGTCCCACCACCTGAATCACCCCATAGACGATCAAACCGATGAAGTCCAGGACCACCAGATCGGCCACCCCGCCGGCCAGACGGTGCATCAACGATACCGGCTGCTCTTTGTCCTGCCGCGACATCCCCTGTTCAATGTAGAAGACGACCCGCGAGAAGATTAACGTCACCAGCAGGTAGACCAGCGCTACCAGCGTGTACGTCTCAAAGTAGGCGAAGGTGCGCGAAGCATACTCCCGGCCCCGGCGCAGCATATCGGAGATCGCCAGCACCGAGACCAGCGACGAATCTTTGAGCATGGCGATGAACTCGTTGCCGACCGGCGGCAAGATGACGCGCACCGCCTGGGGAATAATCACGTAGCGCATCGCCTGACCGCGCGTGAGACCCAGAGCGCGTGCGGCCTCCATCTGACCTTTGGGAATGGATTGAATCCCACCCCGGAATGTCTCACCGATGTACGCGCCGTAACAGATCGTCAAACCCAACACGGCGGAAAGTTCCGGTCCCAGTTTGATAAAGCGGGACATCGCGTAATAGATCCAGAACAACTGCGCCAGCAATGGGATGCCGCGAATCACTTCCACATACAACGAGGCCAGTGTGTTGAAAACCGGATTGGTCGCCGTGCGCCCCAGTCCTGCAATCAAGCCCAGGATGAGCGCCAACGTCATCGAAACAATGGTGATCTGGAACGTGACCACCAACCCGTCGCCGATAAACTGGATGATTTCCCAATAGGGATCAGGCTTGAATACCGCCGCGCCAATAATGAAGAGCACCGCCAGAATGATGGCGATCCACCAGGCAATCAGCAAGTTGCGCTCACGTGGGATCAGCGCACTGTCATCTTGTTGCCAGCCATGGGGATGTGGAGCAGGCTTAGTTATATGTGATTCACTGGATTTCATAATTCCCCCTCGCAAACAGTTTGATCATCATTAGCCCGATAGTATCACAAACTCGCCAGACTTCAAAAAGGCTGGTTGACAGAATGGACAAGGCAGAATATCATCAAAGGTATCCAAGCAGGTACAAGGAGGTCGCTTTATGAAAATCGCTGTTATCGGTGGGGGTTCCACCTACACACCGGAACTGATTAACGGCTTTTTGGAGCGCGTCAGCAGCCTGCCACTTACCGAACTCTGGCTGATGGATGTTCTGCCCGAACGTCTGGAGATTGTGGGCGGATTCGCGCAACGGATGGTTGCCGCGAAAGGCGCGCCGTTTGCCGTCCATCTGAGCACCGACTTGCGCGAGGCCGTGCGCAGTGCACGTTACGTCATCACCCAACTGCGCGTCGGCTGGATGCAGGCCCGCCGCGAAGATGAGTACCTGGGTCAACGACACGGCCTGATCGGGCAAGAGACCACCGGCGTCGGGGGGATGGCAAAGGCGCTGCGCACCATCCCGGTCGTGTTGAACATCGCCCAAACGATGCGCGAGGTCGCCCCTGGCGCGTTGCTGGTCAACTTCACCAACCCATCGGGACTCATCACCGAAGCCCTGACGCGCTATGCTCCCGACATCCCCTCGGTCGGCGTTTGCAACGTCGCCATTCATACCAAAATGGAATTGCTCAACGGGTTGAAGGAACGCCTGGGGAAGGACATCCCACCGGAACGCGCCCATCTGAACACCCTGGGACTCAATCACCTTTCGTGGCATCGCGGGCTGACGATTGACGGCGAAGAGATGTGGCCTCTTGTAATGGAAGGCTACCTCGCGCACCTCAAAGCAGAGACAGAACCGGAATGGGACCCACGCACGGTCGAAACGCTCGGCATGATCCCCAACGGCTACTTGCAATACTATTATTACACCGAACGTAAGCTGGCCGCCCAGGCCAAATGGCCGCCCTCGCGTGCCGAAAGGGTGATGGAAATCGAAAAGCAACTGCTCGCCCAATACGCCGAACCCGACCGCAGCGAGCCGCCGGAGGGACTGATGCAACGTGGCGGCGCGTACTACTCCACCGTAGCGACGCAACTGCTCAACGCCCACTACAACAATCTGGGCGAAGTTCACGTGGTCAACGTCCCCCATCGCGGGGCCGTGCCCGGTTGGCCCGCCGACTGGGTGTTGGAGATGCCCTGCATCGTCAACCGTGAAGGCATCATCCCGCTGCCGGCAGAACCTTTACCCCTGGCGTGTTTCGGCCTGCTGGCAAACGTCAAAGCCTACGAGCTGCTCACCGTCGAAGCCGCCGTCCACGGCAACCGTGACGCAGCTTACCAGGCATTGCTCACACATCCGCTTGGGCCGGCGGCGGACAAAGTCCAGGCGGTGCTGGATGATATGCTAGAAACGAATCGGGCGTATCTGCCGCAATTTTGGGGTAATCGGTAATCAGTAATTGGGAATCAGTAATCGGGAATCAGTTAGTGTTACCAGTTACCCATCACCAGTTACCGATCACCAGTTACCAATCACATATCAGGAGCATGCGATGAGCCAATATTTTCTCGGCATTGACGTTGGCGCGACGAAAAGCCATGCTTTGATCGCCGATAGTCAGGGACGCGCAGTTGGTTTCGGGGAAGGTGGCCCCGGCAGCCACGAAGTGGTAGGCTATGACGGGTTGCAAACCGTCTTGCACACCATCGTCAACGCGGCGCTTGCCTCGGCCGGCATCGGCAAAGCGGAGATTATCGGCGCGGGCTTCGGCATTGCGGGTTACGACTGGCCCGGCGACGCCGCACCCCATCGCCGCGTCATCGCCTCGCTGGAGCTGTCCGCGCCTTACGCTCTGGTCAACGACACCATCATCGGCCTGGTCGCCGGCGCAACGGAAGGCTGGGGCGTGGGTGTTGTTTCCGGCACGGGATGCAACTGTTGGGGACGCGACCGCCAGGGGCGCGAAGGCCGCATGACCGGCGGCGGTCATGCATTCGCCGAGTACGCCGGCGGCGGTGACCTGGTTGCCAAAGCCGTCCAGACCGTGGCCCTGGCGTGGGGACGGCGCGGCCCGGCTACCCGCCTCACCGACGTTTTCTTACGGCTAACCGGCGCCACCGATGAAATGGATTTGCTCGAAGGGTTATATCGTGGACATTACCAGCTCACATCGGCAGCCGCCCCGCTCATCTTCCAGGTTGCGGCAGAAGGCGACGCTGTGGCCCAAGACATCATCCGTTGGGCCGGACGTGAGCTAGGTAGCCTCGCCATCGGCGTCATCCGTCAGTTAGGTTTTGAACAATTGGATTTCGAGGTTGTCCAGATCGGCAGCCTGTACAACGGCAGCCCGGTGCTTGGAGAAACAATGATGGCAACCATCCACGAGGTCGCCCCCGGCGCGCGCGCCATCCGCCTCACCGTTCCCCCCGTCGTCGGCGGGGTGCTGTTGGGGATGGAGCAAGCGGGCGTGAACTATCCTCCCCTGCGGGCAACCCTGGTCAAGGCGGCATCGGCGGTCAGTAATCGGTAATCAGTAATCGGTAATTCGTTGTCAGTTACCAATCACCAATTACCAGTTACCAATCACAGGAGATATGCGATGGAAAAACCTGCACTTTTAGGCGGAACGCCCGTCCGTAAAACCGCTTATCCGCAATGGCCCGTTTTCGATGAACGGGATATTGAGGCCGTTACCAACGTTGTCAAATCGGGCAACTGGGGCGGTTTCCCTTACCCCGGCCCGCAGACCGCTGAATTCATCCGCCGTTTCCTGGCGCTCCAGGGTGGCGAATACGCCGTAGCGATGATAAACGGCACAGTGACGATGGAGGTGGCCTGCCGCGCTGCCGGCATCGGTTGGGGCGACGAAATCATCGTGCCGGCCTACACGTTCCAGGCTACCGCTGCCGCGCCCATGGCGGCCGGGGCATTGCCGGTCTTTGTAGACATTGACCCCGAAACGTACTGCATAGACCCGCACGCCGTCGAAGCTGCCATCACCGACAAGACGCGCGCAATCATCCCTGTGCACCTTGGCGCGCAGATGGCTGACATGGACGCACTGATGGACATTGCCGAACGGCACAACCTCATCGTCATTGAAGACTGCGCGCACGCCCACGGCGCCAAGTGGCGCGGACAGGGCGCGGGTACCCTCGGGCACTTTGGATCGTTCAGCCTGCAATCCTCCAAAATCCTCACCGCCGGCGAAGGCGGCATTTTGATCTGCAAGACGCAAGAACTGGCCGACCGCGCCGCCAGCATCATTGACTGCGGCCGCCCGCACGACGCCGCAGGGCGGCTGTATACGATGGGCGCGAACTACCGCATGGGCGAACTCCAGGCGGCGCTGGCGAACGTCGCCATCGAACGCTTCCCGCAACAGGCGCAAGAACGCGAAGCGATGGCCGCCTATATGGACGAAGCTCTCAGCGAAATCCCAGGCGTGCGCGTCCTTAAACGCGACTTGCGGCATACCCGGCGCTCGTTCTACCGCTACATCTTCGCTATTGATCCCGATATTTTCGGGATGACACATGACGCCGTTTGTCGCGCCCTGCGCGCTGAGGGCATTCCCGCCGATGCAGGCTACCCGCCGATGCACCAGTACGAGCTTTTCCAGCCCCATCTCTCGCGCCTGCCTGTGCCGAGTGCCTTCCCAGAACAGTTGCGTTTCCATCCGGGGCAGTTCCCCGAAAGCGAACGCGCCGCCCTCCGCGAGGCCGTCTGGTTGAACGAGAACGTTTTCCGCGCCGGTTCGCAGGGAGTAGATGACGTCGTCGCCGCGCTGCGCAAAGTTTACGAGCATCGTGAAACACTGGCCGCCCACTTCACCTCACGCCCCTCTGTTACTGTCTACAGTCCACCGGCTACCGCTGCAGCTTCCCCGTCTACCGCCTACAGGCTACCGGCTACCTGCCCCAACCTGCTCCCCATCTACCGCGAAATCACGCGCTGCTTCGCCGCCGGCGGCACGCTGTTCCTCTGCGGGAACGGCGGCAGCATGGCCGATGCGCTACACATCTCCGGCGAATTGCTCAAATCTTATGCCCGTCGCCGTACATTGCCGGAATGGCTACGCGAAAAACTCGCTGCGCAACCCGATGGCGAGCTGCTGACACGCAACCTTGAACCGGGCCTGCGCGCCATCGTCCTCGGCGCAAACACCGCATTGAACAGCGCCGTCGCCAACGACATGCCCGACCGCGATATGAACTATGCCCAGGAACTGCTCGCGCTCGCCCGCCCCGGCGACGTGTTGCTCGGCATCAGCACCAGCGGCAATGCCCGCAATGTCATCTACGCCGCGCAAGTCGCGCGCGCCCTGGGGATGACGGTGATCGCATTTACCGGAGAGGCCGGCGGACGGCTGGCGGAACTCAGCGATATTGCCCTGCGCGTCCCTGCCCGCGCCACCGCCCGTGTCCAGGAACTACACATTCAATGCTATCATGCGCTGTGTGAGATGGTGGAGAACGAGTTTTTCGCTGAGGCGGTAGTCGGTAATCAGTAAAGGCGGTGTTTTTTGACATCCCGCCAGGTGAATTTATACTGTAAAAGTACCACTTGTTAAAGAATCTTATTCGAAACTGGCAAAGGAAACTATGGTCAAAGTTTATCTGGATGTGTGCTGCCTGAATCGTCCATTTGACGATCAGAGACAATCACGTATCCGGTTGGAATCCGAAGCTGTATTACTGATTTTAGCTCGCTGTAAAAGTGGAGAATGGTAATGGATCGGCAGTGAAGCTCTAATTTTGGAAATACGCAAAACCCCGGACCCAGAACGAAGACGGCGAGTTCTCCTGTCTATGTCAAGTGTATATCAAACTATCACGGTCAACAAGTCAGAAATCATCCGCGCCCGACAGCTACAAGAGCAAGGTTTTTCAGCTATGGATGCATTACATCTTGCTTGCGCCGAAAGTGGTCAAGTAGATGTTTTCTTGACTACTGACGATCTTCTTTTACGCCGGGCCAGTAAATACAAGAAACAATTGCGCGTCCATGTAGAGAATCCACTGAAATGGTTGTCAGAAAGGGAAGAAAAATGACAGAAATGTCTATGCCACTAGTACAAATTCTTGATACCGGTTATCGTGCATTGTTGCGCGAGTTGGGGATAGTCAATTTTATCCGCTTTTTACAGCAATTTGAGACGGGCAGCGGCGATTATACGCGGGAACGTCATCAGTGGCTGGATCAATACTCGGTAGACGAATTGGCACAGGAGATCCAGTCGCAACGTATGGAGACTACATTTTGATTTTTTAATTCACAAACACGCTAACGGTTCAACGTTCAAATGAGCCCTCAATGGAGATGGCGGCACAACCGGGGTCGGTGTACCGCCATCTCCTCTTTCTGCTCAACTTAACGCCGCCCCGCGAACAGCATCTGCCACAGCAGTTTCAACAGCGTCTGCAAGCGGCCCACGATGCTGTCCTGGCGAGACAGTGGGGATTGTAAATCTCCAGCTTGCGGCGTTGTCGCCGCCGATGATTGCGGATCACGCACTGCGACAACCTCACCCTTGTAGTTAAAGAGCACATTCGTTCCGCTTTGCAGGAAGGCCCGCGCCGTCGGATCATCGGCCAGAGCAAAATACTCTGCGGAGCCGAATTCAATCTCGCGGTCTACTTTGATGTTCGCGGCAATCCACGCCTGAGTGATCGGCTCATCCACATTGCCCTGCGCCTGCACCAGCGACAAATCCACGTATTGCTGCGCCACCTGTGCCATGCTGCGCTGCTCGCGGTTGATGACGTTCGCGCCGGTCGCCAGGCTCGCCCGATCCGTTTGCTGATAACTCAAGTTTTGCGCCCGCGCCTGCACCGTCGTCCGCCCGGAAGCCTGATTCAATTCCGTCTGATTGCCGTACAACGCCATATTCTCCATCGAAGCCGCGCCTTCCGCCTGTGCCGAGATGACGAAGGTGGTGTACGGCGTGACGACGCCATAGCTCAAGCCTAATTCGCGGATCTCTTCAATCAGCGCGGCGCGTTCCCCTTTGACACGCACCTCATCTAGCAATGCCCCAATCCGGCGGGTGGCCCACAGACGCGTCACAAAGTCGTGGTTGCCGGTCTGCGCCAGGTTGTAATGATAGACGTACTCGCATGGCTCAGCGCCGGCGCGCCCATGCACCCGCACCGTCACCTGCTCGGCGGTCGGCTCATAGCGCCCGGTGAGCAGCACACTCGATCCACGAAACAGATCGGGCATCGTTGACGGGTACAGGTCGGTGACGCGCAGCCCCTCAAATTCAATTGCCACATCCGTCAATACGGGATTGGCGATATGTTTGTAAAATTCGGAGAGCGCCATTTCCAGGTTTTCACCCGGCTGGACGTAGGTGACACTGCCGCCATTATCCAGCGCCAGCCGGTCGAGCAAATGCGTGTTCACATCGTAGCCCACGCCGAAAACATGCAACCGTGCTCCCAACCGTGCGTTAGCGCGCGCCACCAGATCGGCAATCAACGTGTCATCGGTAATGCCCGCCGTAGGTAATCCGTCGGTGAGAAAGACGAGGAGTCGCGAGGCATCGGCGCGCTCTTCGCTACGTGAGAAAATCGCCAGACCACTCTGCAATGCGCCTTCGATGTTGGTGTTGTAACGCGCCGTGAGTTCCCGAACAAAGCGTCGGGCATCAGAAAGTGCACGTTGATCCACAGGCATCAGGGTCGCAGCGAAAACATCCAGTTGGTCATCGAAGCTTACGATGGAAAAGCGGTCGTTGGGGTTCAGTTGCCCCAGAATGAATTCCAGGGCGTCTTGCGCCTGTCCGATCTTCTCGCCGCTCATGCTACCGGAGCGGTCAATGACAAAAACGATGTCTTTAGGCAACACCTCATCCGGCGCCTCTTGAGCCTCAGGGGCAAAAAGGAAGAGAAAATGGTCATGGTCGGCGCGTTCACCGGTCAACAAGCCGCTGCCAAAGCCACCCTCTGTCGGGCTGAAGAAGAGATCGAAATCCTCGGTGGGATTGACGTTTTGCGCCTTCCACGTTACCCGCGCGCGGTTCGCTCCCAGGCGCTCCGTCGTCACCGCGTGGGACGAACTGTAAAGCGCGCCCAAGCCGCCGTAGGGACCTACATCTACGGTAAGCATGACCTCTTCTACCGGTGCAGACGCATACCGCTCGGTGCTGAGGATGTAGCGATAGTGAAGCAGCCCGCCGGTCGGCGCGAGCACCTGCTCGTATTCGAGCGTCATCTTCCGTGAAGTGCGGGCGGGCAGGCTGAGGTCAAAGGCGATGCTCTCCCAATCGGCGTACTGCAACAGCGACGGATCGCGGCGCTGCGCGACCATGGCGTACAACGCGGCGTTCGTCGTTGCCACGTCCTGGCGCGTCACCGTCTGCGCCTGCCCGCCCACGCGCGCCTCGAAGCGGGCAAGGATCGCGTCCGGCGGCACAGGGAAGAAGTAACGCCCGTCCACCGCAAAATCGTGCGGATTGAAGAATTCCTGCTCCACTCGCGTGACCGCGTGATTGTCCTCGATGGTCACGGTGACGTGATGGTAGCGCACTTCCAGGTAATCGGGGCTGATACTTTCGGGGAAGATCATTCCGTCCGCCAGAACCGTAACGCTCGCGGCGTTTAACAACAGCACAGTCAACAGCAAAGCCAAAGTGATTTTACGCATGTCACACCTCCTGATTGTCTTGTAACCTTTAGTCCGATAGTCCTTAGTCGCGTGGTCTCGGACGATTTAGCTACAGTGTAATGGAGGAGTGTGACAAATCGAAGACAAGAGGGGAATAGTCGGAGGATAGTTTCAGGATACAACCGGCAACGTAAACCGCGCCGTCGTCCCTTCGCCTTCGCGGCTTTCCAGCCACAGCTTGCCGCCGTGCGCCTCGACGAGTGCCTGCGCTATCGCTAATCCCAGGCCGCTGCCGCCATGAGCGCGAGAACGGGCCTTATCAGCCCGGTAGAAGCGCTCACCAACGCGGGGGAGGGCGTCGGCAGGAATACCAATGCCACGATCGCGCACCTCGATCAGCACGGTATGCTCAGGGCCGGGGGAAACGCTCACCGTTACTTCGCCGCCGGGTTTAGAATATTTGATGGCGTTGTCCAACAGATTGACCAGCACCTGCGCCACACGATCCCTATCGGCCCACACGGGCAAGGCAGCCGTCGTCGGTGAGAGACGCAACCGCACGCCGGCGTTGTCGGCTTGCGGTGTCATACGTTCGACGGCCACGCGCACCAACGCGACGGCATCCATGGCTTCGCGGCGCAGATTCAGCGCCTCCGAATCGGCCCGCGAAAGCAGCAGTAGATCGTTGACCAGCCGAATCAGCCGGTCGGTCTCGCTTTCCACCGTGCCCAGAAAGCGGTCGCGCACATCGAGGTCCTCCACCGCGCCCGCGCGCAGCGTCTCCACCATGCCCTTGATCGAGGTCAGTGGCGTGCGCAGCTCGTGCGAGACGTTGGCGACGAAGTCCGTCTGCATCTGGCGGGCAGCGCGCAGACGCGCGGTCATGGCGTTGAAGGCGCGGCTCAATTGCCCCAACTCGTCCCGCGAGCGCGCCGGCACCCGGGTATCGAAATGTCCCTGCGCCACTGCACCCGCCGCTTCGGTCAAGCGGCGCACCGGGCGGGTGATGGCCCGCGAGAACACCAGGCCGACGATGCCGGAGAGCAGCAAGGCGATGATCGTCGAAAGTAGCAGACGGCCGCGCAGGTCACGCACTACCGTCGTCACATCGGTCAACGGCTGGCTCAAGTAAACCACGCCGACGAGCTTGCCGCCCACGAACGCCGGCAACGCCACAGACATCGCATCCACAGCGCCGCGCTCGACATGGCTGGCGTATTGCCCGCCCAACGCCTGCGCCACAAGCGCATCAGCGCTCAGGTTTACGCCGAGGTCGGCGTTCCAGGAATCCAGCACTACCGCCCCCTTGACATCCACCACCCGGATGCGCGTCTCCAGCTGTGTCCCCAGTTCCAGCAAGGTGTCTGCCAGATACGACAAATCCACGTCGCCGACCGTCACGCCGGTTTCAGGCACGGCGAGGTTCTGCGTTTGCACGGAGATGTTGCTCACCCGCCGCTGTTGCAGCACATTGACGGTTGCCGCATCCTCAGCGGTCTGCGGCGTGGTGTCCGCCCCGGCTATAGTCGCCCCGGGGATCAGCGTCTGCGCTGTAATCTGCGCCTGCGCGATGAGGCTGTCCTCGATGGCTTCCAGGAAGTACCGTTCGAGGAACGAGAGCAACAACGCCCCCGATAGTCCCATCGCCAGGATGATCACGGCGAGGTGGGATAAGAGCAGTTTTATGCGTAGACTTGAGAACATTTCGATTTCAGATTTTTGATTTTGGATTTTCGATTTGCGAACCAAAGAATGAGCGAATGAGCGAATGAGCGAATGAGCGAATCAGCGAATCAGCGAATCAGCAAATTACCAACCGCTCAACTAACCAGCAACCAGCTTCCAGCAACCAGCTTCCAGCAACCAGCAACCAGCTTCCAGCAACCAGCAACCAGCATCAAGCTTCCAGTTTATACCCCACCCCACGCACGGTGACGATGAGGTCTTCAGTGGGGGCGGCGTCGCGGAGTTTGGCGCGCAGGCGTTTGACAAGGGCATCCACGACGCGCAGATCATCGTGGTAGTCATAGCCCCAGACCAGATCGAGCAGTTGCTCACGGCTCAGGACCAGCCCGGCGTGCCGGGCAAAGACGTGCAACAGTTCAAACTCCAGCGCGGTCAGGTCGAGCAACGTAGCTCCCAGGCGCGCTTCGTGGCGGGCTACATCTACGATGAGTGCACCGACGCGCACCACATCCGACAGGCCGGTGGGTGCTTGCGGCGCAGTCCGGCGCAGGACGTTCTTCACCCGCGCCAGCAGCTCACGCACACTGAAGGGTTTGACGACATAGTCATCCGCGCCCATTTCCAGGCCCAGCACGCGGTCAATTTCCTCATCCCGTGCGGTAAGCATGATGATCGGCACATCACATTCGCGGCGCAGCGCACGGCACACCTCGATCCCATCGAGCTTCGGCAACATCAGGTCGAGGATGATCAAATCCGGCCGCTCGTGGCGGGCCAGCGTCAACGCCTGCTCGCCATCCCGGGCTGCCACGACCTGATAGTGCGCCTGCTTCAGGTTGTAGGAGAGCACCTCAATGATCGGTGCTTCGTCGTCTACGATGAGAATCTTGGACATAAGAATCGGCGAATCGGCGAATCAGCGAATCGGCAAGGCGTACACCATAGTCTCTGCCCCCTGCCCCTTGCCCCCTGCTCCTTGATTGTAACAGAAATGTAGGGGTTAGTAAAGGGATGGTTGAGACAGAACGATGACAAATACGCGATAAATGTGGCACAAATACCTGGCGAAGGTTGCGCCGAACCTTCGCCAGGATTCTCAGAGAGGATCACGCACGTGGGCGCTTCAAGAAATGCCGGATTCCCACAACGAGTGCGACAGGCGGGAGCACAATCGGCAAGACAACGATGCCAAACCAGATCGCCAGTTCCGCCAGGGCGCGCAGAATCGTCGTCAACGTCTTGCTTGCGTCTTGAGCAACCCGGCCCGCGCTCCAGGGTTCAGGAGTCGGCGTGGGCGTGGGCGTCGGCGCGACCGGGGGATCGGGTAGCCTGGGCGAGAGTTGCACGGTGATGGTGGAAAAAGCGGCCCGATCATAGAGGTAATTCATCCGTCCTTGTACGGCCTCGATTTCCGCCTCGACAGATTTGAGTTCCGCGTTGACCTTCAGAGCTTCCTCAACGGTTTGCGCCTGATCCAGGAAAGTGCGGATGCGGTCGCGCGTCGCTTCCAGGTTGCGCAGGCGGGATTGCAAATCCACATATTCATCTGTCACATCCTGCCCACCGGCGCGTTCATCGTCCACCGTGAGGGCGATGTCGCGCAGCCGCCGCATGGCCGTCTCGAACTGATCCACCGGCACACCCAGCGTCAGGCTGGCATATTTGTAATCCACACCGAGCCAGGGCTGATACCAAACCCGCGAGCTGATGATGTAGCCGCCAACATCGCCGACAACTTGCGTCAGACGGTCAATGGCGACATCGGTGTTCTCGACCGTCAACTGCAAATCGGCGTTTTTGACGATCATCCGGTTGGTGCGCGGGGCGGCCACGACGGGCAACACATTTCCCCCGGATACAGAAGGCAACGGCGTCGCCGCAGGCATGGGCGTGGGTGCAATGGCAACGGTTTTCTCCACCACTTTCTCAACTTCAACCGTCTTGGAGACCATCTGAGGGGTAGGAGTCGTAGGGGCGGCACAAGCAGACAACATCACCACAGAAAACACGATCAACAAAAGCCAGAGACTGCGTTTCATGATTTTCCTCCTGTCTGAACTGAAACTGTTTTTCGGGGATTCCCCTCACCTGTTCAGTTCCATGCAGTTCAGGAGGAAAAGGTTCACAAAAACAGGCACATGCAGGTAAATTACGGGATCGTCAACTCAATGGCTACGGCATCGCGTGTATACGCGCTCACAGCATCCAGGCGGAAGGTGAACATGCCACGTTTGTCGGGACGGATGACAATCGGCGCACTGACCGCGCCGTCCGGCGCAACCTCAAGGGTTTGCGGTGCCGAGAGCAAAGTGTACCAGTCATCCGGCACAGGTTGCACGGTCACAGATTGCGGTTCCGACAGGTAGTTGTAGACCGTCGCAGTCATCGTCAGTGGTTCGCCCACACGGATGGCGTCCGGTGTGCTTAACTCGACAAAGAAATCGCGGAAGACGACGAGATCGTGAGTTGCCGCACCGAGGTCGCCGTCGCGGGTGGAAGCCAGCGCCGTCAACTTCCACGTCGTGATGGTATCTGCCAGCGGCAGGTCGAACGTCAACACACCATCCGCGCCGGTCAGGGCTTCAGGCGCCCAATAGAGCGTCTCCGGGAAGATATACCGCAGCGGATAGGGTTCGGCGAGAAGAGGCGGAGGGGTAATTGCCGGCGTCGCCGTCGGCAGAGGCGTGGGTGTGATAAGAGACTCGGCGGTCTTCTCAACGACTTTTTCAACTTCGACCGTTTTTTCAACCGTTTTCTCGACCTCGACTGTTTCCTTAACCATTTGAGGCGTAGGCATTGCACATCCCGTCACCCATCCCAACGGCCCGGCATAAACCACAGGATTGCCCAACGCGCGCGTCAAATCCGAGGCGAGCGCAGAGATAGCGGGTAACGTCAGCGCCAGGAAGATGAGCAACAACGCCAGAGCCGTCATCACCCACCCCACCGCGCCCCGACCTTCCAGCACCAATCCCTGCCCCAACAACACCAGCGCGCCGATCAACAGCAAGAAAGCCGCCGTGATGAGGACCGGCAGCCAACCCACCGGGCCGTGGCCCTGCGCCGCCAACACGACGAGGATACCGCCGAGCAGCCCATAGACCACCAACAGCCCGGCGCTGAGCTGCACACGAACATCGCGCCTGCGCCAACCGTGGATCAACACGACGCCCAACAACACGCCGATCAGACCCAGCAGCCCGACGGCGATCACGGCGGCCAACCCGGGCAGGCGGAGCATCAGCAACACCGCCGCCACCGCCGGCGGCGCGAGGATCACTGCGCCCAGCACCCCCCACCCGAACCGCCGCAGCGCGTATCCCAACACGCCGACCGGCGCAAGGCCGCGCACCACGACCACGCTCATCAACAACGGCAGTGCAATGACGAGGACCGCCAACTGCCCGGCGAGTGCCCGACGGGCATGCGCCGCTTCGTCAACCGACGCTGTCGTGGAGACGGCGCGCAATGTGAAATCGGTCGTCGGCGCACCCGCCCATGCCGCGCGTGCGGCCATATCGCGCGCCACACGGATTGCACCTGCGGCCTCCAGCACTTCCCCGGCTTCGCGCTGCTTCAGCATCGTCTGGTCCAGCAGGAAGTACGCGCGCGCGAACCCCGGCGGCAACGTATCCAACGCATAAACGGACGCATCCACCACAGCAATCCCCAAAGCGGCCTCAACCGGCGCCGCACCGTCATCCGTCTCACGGCGCGTCTGGATGCCGATGTGCGCTGTCTCCCCTGGAGCGTAGCTTGTGCGGTCGGCGGTGATGTCCACGGCCACGCGGTCCGGGGCGTCCACCACGACAAGACGGCTATCGGTCATCAGACTGCCGTCCGGCAAAACGGCGTAGGCACGCAACTGCAGGGCGCCGATAAGTGAGCCTTCCACGTCTAACGCGAACGTCGCGCGCCCATCCACCACAGGCGCAGAGAGCGCCGCCACCATCTGGCGCGCGTGGAGCACATCGAGGTAGACGGTTTGCACATCGCCTGTAAGGAGTGCCTCAAGCCGCAGCGTATCCCCCACCGTGTAAGCAGCACGCTCGGCGCGCAGGAGTAGCACACTCGCGGCGCGTTCGCCTTGCAGGACTACAACCTCTCGACCTTCCACGCCCGCGGCGTCCCGCGCCACAACATCCAATGTCACCGTCTCTGCCAGGGGCGTAAAGTGCACTGCGGCAAAGCCGTAAGCTGTGGCGGCGCTATAGGTGCGCCCGTCCAGGGTGACGGTCAACGTGGTCTCCGCAGGCGTCCCGTCGGGATAGGCGGTCATCACGTAGATGGCATTTTCGACGCCGGGTTTGAGGCGGCCACTTTCAGGCACGGCCTTGATGAGCAGCGGCTGTGGCGCGACCGGCAGTTGATGACGCAGGCCGACACGTTGCCCGGCAGCGTCCACAACTTCGACGCTCAACGCAAACGGTATACTTGCCGCAGCAGGAACATCAGGCGGCAAGGGAAAAGTGAACTCAAACCGACCACGCGCATCGGTCAGACCGGAAACCAGCACGCCCTCTCCACTGCGCAATGTCACCTGTCCGCCAGCCACGGGCTTGCCGAAAAAATAAGCGGCTTCCACCGTCCCCTGTACGACCTCACCGGGCATATAGAACGCCCGCGCCGTCTCAACGGTCAGCCGAAACGCCGGAAGCTCATAAGTATCCACAGTAATCGCGCGTTCGGAAATTGTATCATCGAGAGACGCGCGCAGAGTGTATGTTCCCAGCAGTAGATCGGAGGGCAGCGCCACATCCCACGCCGCAATGCCAAACGCAGAAAGCATCCCAACGGCCTGAGCCATGCGTCGGCCTTGTGCGTTCAGCAGTTCAAATGTGAGCGCGCGTTCTGCCACCGGTTTGTAGTTCAGCGCGTCCAACACCAAAGCACGGGCATGCACCAGTTGTCCGGGGCGATAGGCAGACTTGTCGCCTGCCAGGTAAATTTTGTAAGCGCGCGCGATGATGATCGGACGAACAATGCGGTCTTCGCCGGCGACGGAGCGCGTCTCCACCACAAGGTCAGTCGCGCCGGACAGGTCATCCGGCACGATAAAGGCCACCTCCGCACAGCCACTGGCATCGGTCAGGCCCGTGTAGACCAGTCGGGAGGCCAGTCGCACGGCAACCTCCGCGCCGGCAATCGGCGCGGCGCCCAGCGAACGCACGATGACACGCAGGGCCGCCTCGGTACCGGGGATCAAACGGCTTTCTCCCAGAACCAACGTCTGCTGCGGCGCGGCCGGTGCGGGCAGCGAGAACACCCGATAAGTGTTGAACGAGAAGAAGATCAACAACAGCGCCATCAACGCCTGCGCGAGCACGCCGCGCCGCTGCCAGAGCATCCAATACCGGGGCGGGCGCTCCAGATGGTCGCGCAGCACCTCGCGGATATGGCTGGCAGCCGCGTAAGAGAGGCGAACAGGCGACAATGCGGCATCGAACGTAGCGTCCAACTCGTGCGCCAGAGCGCGCATTTCCATCAGCGCCGCCGCACATGTCGGGCACTGCGCCAGATGCGCCTCCACCCGTGCCCGTTCTGGCGCGTCCAGCTCACCGTCAAGATAGGCGAGCAAGTCCTCTTCGACGTGAATGTCGTTCACAGACGAATCCCTAATCCCCAATCCCCAATCCCTGTCTCAACAACTGTTGTAATTTACGATGGGCATTGTATAGCCGCGATTTCACCGTGCCTTCCTGAATACCCAGTACCTGCGCAATCTCGCTGTAGGCCAGGTCTTGCTGATAGCGTAACATCACCACGACGCGGTGTTCTTCCGGCAATTGATTCACCGCCCGCCATAGCTCAGCGGCATGCTCACGATCCAACAAAACCGCCTCCGGGCGCTCCGACGCAGCCACAGGCAGACGCTCAAGCTGTTCCTCCACATCGTCCCACTCCTCAGAAGGCAACACTTTGCGCCGCATGCGCATGCGCGTGCGGTTGACGGTTACGCGATAAAGCCACGTCTCGAAGCGCGCCGGCCCGTTCACATCGTAATTGGGAAGCGCCTTGAGCACATCCAGGAAAGTCTCCTGAACCGCATCCTCCGCTTCCTCGCGGTTGCGGGTGATGAAGAAGGCCACGCGGTAGACGTAATCCTTGTAGCGGTCGTAGAGCGCCTCGAAAGCGCGCGGTTGTCCGCGTTGGAAGCGCGCAATCAGCTCCGCTGTAGAGACGCTGCCCACCTCCGCAGCGCGACTGTCGCCCGTGATGTAGAAGACCAGGCGCGCTACCCGGCGCACCAGAGCCGGCCAGATTGCCGGGACCTCAAGCGGACGCGGTATCCCCCAAGCGCAGACAGACACGCAGTTCCCTCAGCCTACACGTTACATGCAATGCCGGGTCAAAAAGTTCGGCACGTAGACGAACGCCACGACACCGGTATTTTTCACTCGATCACCACTTCATCGAGGTTTTCCTTCGGCTGTGGGTAACGCATGTTGAGACTTTCCAATGTCTGCACCAACACCTCGCTGATGACCAGGTCGCGGTACCACTTGCGGTTAGCAGGGACGATATACCACGGCGCCCATTCGGTGCTGGTCTCACTGAGGACAACCTCGTAAGCCCGCATATACTCATCCCACAACGCACGTTCACCGAGGTCGCCGACGTTGAATTTCCAACGCTTATCCGGCTCATCGAGACGCGCTTGCAAACGGGCTTTTTGCTCGTCTTTGCTGATGTGCAGGAAGAATTTGAGGATCGTGGTCCCCTCTTCGGCCAGCATACGCTCAAAGTCATTGATGTGCGCATAACGCCGCCCCCACACATCCGGCGGGACAAGATTGTGCACACGCACCACCAGCACATCCTCATAGTGACTGCGGTTGAAGATCACCATCTCGCCCTTCCCAGGGGTGTGTTTGTGAATGCGCCACAGATAATCGTGCGCCAGCTCTTCCGGCGTGGGCGCCTTAAAACTCGCCACCCGCACGCCCTGCGGATTAACGCCGTCAAAGACATGGCGGATCACGCCATCCTTGCCGCCGGTATCCATCGCTTGTAACACGACGAGTACCTTATGCTTGCCTTCGGCGTAGAGCAGCTCCTGCAACACCTCCAGACGACAGTTGAGTTTCTCCACCGCCTTTTGGCCTTCAGATTTGCCGCCCTCAAAAGCGGACTTATCGTCAGGATCCCATTGCCGCAAATCTACCTGTGTCCCTGGTCTTATGCGATAGATATCCATAGTCTCCTCCATTGAAAAAATCTTTGGTACGTTGGAATGTTTACAATTATGAAGTTTCAAGCCCCCATAGTCTGGATAGCACTGCGCAACCGCTCCAATTCCCGCAGAACTGCCGTCTGTATGTTTTCACAGGCTTTGGCGACATCACGCACCTCGGGACAAAGGGTATTCTGGAGCGGTTGCAACAACTGTGCATTGACGCCCTCACGGGCATCAGCGGAGGCCCAGTGTCCCAATTGAGTGTTCAACTGTCGGCAAGCCACCAGAGCTTGATCCAGATTCTCCAACAATCCACTGACTGCCCGCAACGCCGCGGCAAAGCTGGGGTTTGATAATGATACCGAGCCTAAAAAAGGGACCTCGACGGTTATGCTGTTATCCACCAGCCACGCCAGCAATTGGGCAATTACCTGAACGCCACCTTGAATGCGCTGCATCTCGGCATACGCCTGTTCAATCTGCGCCACCTCAAATTGCCAGGTCGTGTAGGCATCGTACAAGTTGGCATAATGCTCCCCGTAAGCCGTCGCAATGGCGTTCAGCGCATCGGCCTGAGTTGCAGCCGTCTCAGCTTGCTCCACCAGCGTCGCCAATTGACGGGATATGTCATTTTCCGCTGTCGTCACGAGCGCGGCAGCCTGGGCCGACATATCTGGCGCGGGACGGCTCCGTTGGTTGACACCCAGAACATAGCCGACGCCACCGGTCGCCACGCCAACACCGACCCAGCCCAGATAAGCCAGGATTTTTCGCCGGGAGACCACGGTGGCCGCAAATCTCTGCGGATCTCGGCTCAGCTCCTCCAGCTTTTGAAGTGTCTCCAAAGGCATTTTGCGTAAACGATGTTCCAATACTTCCGCCAGGTCTTGACATTGCTGTTCGGTTGATTCAATCATCAAGGATCCTCTCTCCGACAAGATAAATGATACAGATGTAGGTCAGTTATATGCCCAATCCAGTATAAAAGCAATGGACAATGAGGGTACATTTCAACTTAGAGGAAAAAGTCAGATAAACTTCTGAAATAATGCACCTGGATTGGTTGTAAATCTCCTGCGGAACCCACAATGAGGCTAATGGCTAACATTGCACTTTTGCACCCCCACCCCCGGCCCCGCCCCAAAGGGGGCGGGGAGGTAAATAGGGGGATTTTGCGCGGCTCCGCCGCGCAAAATCCCCCTTTGAGAAATCCCCCTGCTCTCCCCGCGTGGGGAGAGCGGGGGCAGGGGGTGAGAAGGGAAAACTCAAAAAAAACCTGCCCCCATCCTGAAATGCACCCGACAATGAAAGGAGTTTGACAACTTCACCACTTGGCGTATAATCAGGCCAGAAATGCCCCAGTGGCGGAACTGGCATACGCAGCAGGTTGAGGGCCTGTGCCTTCGGGCGTGGAGGTTCAAATCCTCTCTGGGGCATGAGCATATCTATACAAAACGCGCGGCCTGCCGACCGGCGCGTTTTTTTATGCCCCTTGATCCCGCGACGTGAATTTGGCTTTTTATGCAAAATGCCTTATACTGATTGTGTATCACACACAGCCTGTCTTTGCAAGAAGATGCCGATGCTACCGCACACCATACAAACACGAGAATCACCGCCTACAAGGCTAACGACTCTATGACTATTTTTGAAGGAGGCGCTCCATGGAACTGATCGTCGAACGTGTCAATGTGTGGGCTGCCAGTATCCCTGATGAACCGGGGGGTCTGGCCCGGATACTCGCCGGGTTAAGCGAGGCCGGCGCCGACCTCGACTTCTGCATTGCCCGGCGCACGCCGGAGAAACCCGGCACAGGCGTGGTCTTCGTCACCCCGTTGCGCGGCGACCGGGAAATCGAAGCGGCAGCGATCCTGGGCTTCAACGTGACCAAGTCGCTTCAGTCGGTCCGCGTCGAGGGAGAAAACGCGCCCGGCGTCGCCGCTATGATCACCGAGAAGCTCGCAGCGGCAGGTATCAATCTGCATAGCTTCTCCGGCGCAGTCATCGGCACGCGCTTTATCCTCTACATTGGCCTGGATAGCGACGCAGACGCCGAGAAAGCCTGCAAGCTCCTCCAAAATCTGTAAGCCTCCCGACTCGCCAGAAGCCAGAACCGACGCGCGAGTCGGCCTTTTCCACGCGCCGGATAGTGGGGTATGTCTTGTCCACATTTCCTAATGAGGATGGTCTGGTAGTCGTTAGTCAAATAGTCCTGTGTACATTCTTCATTACCGGTATATTCGATCCTGGAAAACTGAGGTAGACCATGAAAATTCTGATGCTTGCTGCTGAATGTGTGCCTTTTGCCAAGACTGGCGGGTTGGCCGATGTAGTAGGTGCGTTACCCGTCGCGCTGCGCGCGCTTGGGCACGAAGCCATTGTCGTCATGCCCAAATACGGCAGCCTTGATGTCGCCAGATACAACATCGGGTCGTTCTTCGACCAAATGTGTGTGTGGATGGGCAACACGGAGGAATGGTGCGCCGTGCGCACCACAACGCTGAATGGTATCCCCATATACTTCATCGAGTCAGACAAATACTTCGCCCGCCCCGGCCTGTACCACGACGAGAATTTCAACGATTATGGCGACAACCCACGTCGCTTCGCCTTTCTCACGCGGGCCGGATTGCAACTGGCTCACGATATGGGCTTTGCGCCAGACATCGTTCACGTCCACGACTGGCACACCGCTCTCGCGGCGGCTTATCTTAAGATATGGCACTGGAACGACCCAGTGCTCGGCAAGGCCGCGAGCGTGCTCACCATCCATAACATCGGCTATCAAGGCAAGTACGGCAAGGAACACTATGACTACATCGGCCTGCAATGGAGCAATTTCACGCCGGACAAACTCGAAGACCACGGAGCCATCAATTTCCTCAAAGGCGGTATCCAGTACGCGGACCTCGTCACCACCGTCAGCCCAACTTACGCGGACGAGACACGCACCCCGGAATATGCCCACGGCCTGGCGCCTTATCTCAATGATAAAGGCGCAAACTACATCGGCATCCTCAACGGCGTTGACTACACGCAATGGAATCCGGCTACCGATAAGTTCATCCCGGCGCAGTATTCTGCGGAAGACCTGAGCGGCAAGGCCGTGTGCAAACGTGAATTACAGAAGCGTTTCCTGTTAAATGTTGATCCGGCGATCCCAATTGTCGGCGTGGTGAGTCGGTTTGCCGAGCAAAAGGGGTTAGACCTGCTCGCGGGCGCCATCGAGAGCATCGTCAACAATATGCAGGTACAGTTCGTGATCCTGGGAGCGGGCGATAAAGGACTGGAGAGTTTCTATGGGGGATTGCCGGCGCGCTATCCAGGACGCATCGGCAGCTACATCGGCTATGATAACACCCTGGCGCACTGGATCGAGGCCGGCAGCGACTTCTTCATTATGCCGTCGCGTTATGAACCGTGCGGCCTCAATCAGATTTACTCGCTCAAGTACGGCACGTTGCCCATCGTGCGCAATACCGGCGGCCTGGCCGATACCGTCGAGCAATACAACGAAGCCACCGGCGATGGCACGGGCTTCAAGTTTTGGGAACCAAGCGCTCACGCCGTCTACTATACCGTCGGCTGGGCCGTGAGCACCTATTACGACCGTCAGCATCACATCGCCAAGATGGTACAAAAGGCCATGGCGCAGAATTTTTCGTGGGAGAACAGCGCTAAAGCCTACGTGGCGGCCTATCGGCAGGCCATCGCCAATCGGGAGTGAGAATACCGGCAAAATAACAACGGAACTATATGCTCAACCGCACTCCCTGCATCCTGAGCGATTGTATCCGATACAGGAGTGCCGCACCCGCCATGATGCGCCGCCCCACATCAGCGACGTGACGGTTCTCCGGTTGTTCCCAATCCGTGCCGCGCGCCCAATCGTTGAACGCGCCCATCGCCGGGCCGCACCAGATCTGGTAATCCACCTCGCGCCCCGGTTCTCCGACGATGCCCCAGCGCGTCGCCAGTCCCAGATACCAGCGGAAAATTAGCGCCATTTTGCGTTTGGGGTCTTGCTGCGCTTTCTCGATCTGCGTCGGGTCACGCCGGTTGAAGAAGGCGATGCAATCCGTCCACACATCATCCAAAGGGCGTTTAAAAATCTGCTGTTCCAGTTTTTGCCGCTCCGCCGCCGGGATCGCTTCGATGCTGTCGTAAGCCTGGTAAATCTCGTACAGCTTGCGCGCACGCATAGGGAACATCGTCCCGCGCTTGAGCACCTGCACGTTGACGCCCATCTCGAACATGTCGGCGGCAGGGGCCATCATCACATCCGCCATCCCCGCCTGCGCCAGCAGGTGCTTCACATGCGGGGATGTCCCCGCCTCCACGCAGCTATGGTTGACCGACCCGGTGAGGATATAAGCCGCGCCCATCATCAACGCGCCCAGTGCCGCGGCCGGCGTCCCGATCCCGCCGGCTGCACCGATACGTACCGGCGTTGAGTAGTGAGATTGCGCCTGGATTTCATCCCGCAGCGCGAGCATGGAAGGCATGAGGCATACCAGCGGGCGATTGTCGGTGTGTCCGCCGGAATCGGCCTCTACGGTCACGTCGTCAGCCATGGGGACGCGCTCTGCCAGTCGCGCCTGCGTTTCGGTGATGCGTCCCTGTTCGCGCAACTGCGCCAGCAACTTGACTGGCGCGGGTTGCATAAACTGCGTTGCCACCTCGCGGCGTGAGACTTTGGCGATGATGCGGTTGCGGATGATGACCTCGCCGTGTGGCCCTGCCTCCAGACCTGCTACACGGTATTGGACAACGTAAGGTGTGAGGGTCAGGTATGCCGACGCCTCGATCACCCGCACGCCATGGCGCAAGTACAATTCGGTTGCTCGTTGCTCCAGCGCCGGTTCATTGGGACTGTGGATGAGATTGAAGGCATAGGGGCCGTGGGGCAACGCTTCCTGGATGCGCCGGATCGCCTCCTCCAACCGTTCCGGCAACACCCCGCCTGCGCCGAATGAGCCGAGCATCCCGGCCCGGCCGAGCGCGATGACCATCTCGACGCTCGAAATGGCGTTTGCCATTGAGCCGGCCATGTAGGCATATTGCAGTCCATAAGTCGCGCGAAAATCCGCATCGCCCAACTGCTGCGCGGGCGTCGGCGGGACCATCGCGAGCACAGCCGCGCCGTCGCCGCCCATCTGCACATAGCCTTCGTTCGTCAGGCCGACGTCACGTCCATCGCGCGCAGCGCGCGCAGCGCGCACAGCATAACATGGCGCATCCAGCGTGCGCACCCGCGCCGCCATCCCCTCCGCATCATAGGCCACAGACTCCGCCGGGCCAACCCAGGTGTAGTTTTGCATCGTTGTTCTCCAGGTAAAGGGATTGGGGATTAGGGATTGGGGGATGCCTGATCCCTAATCCCTAATCCCAAATTCCGTACTTCATAAATCCGCAACTCCCCGCGCCACAGGCTGCCGTCGCCGGTCAGGATTACGCCTTGCGGGGTGCGTTGGCTGTCTTTGATGTGGACTTCCAATCGCAAACGCTGCGGCTCCGGCGGCACTTGCCCGCGATATTTCCACGTCATCCGGCCCGGTGTCAGTATACGTGAGCCTCGCCCCCACCCCTGTCCATGCGCGTAGACCTGCATCGCCTGCGCCATCGCCTCCACGCCGAGTGAACCGGGCATCACCGGGTCTTGATAGAAGTGGCAGCCGAAAAACCAGTCAGCGGGTGTGAGCGGGACCTCGGCATAGACGTATCCGCGTCCATAGTCGCCGCCGTCGGGGATGTACCAGGCCCTATCCACAAGGTCGAGTTGACCGACTTTTTTTATGTCAACGGATTGAACGGATTCAAATCCGTTAAAATCCGTTGGCAAAAATAGCCACGGAGGACGGGAGACGCCGTTATCCAGTCCAATCTGTCGCTGCAAGGCTTCCGGCGTGAAGTAACCGAAGGCTGCCGCGCCGCGATAGAACACCTGCCCGGCGCAAGCCAGCTCGAAGCGGAATTTTTGCAGGATGATGCCCGGCAGTGCAGTTGAACTGAGCAACGTCACGCGGTTGATAAGGGTTTGTCCGCGCACATTCGGCGCGTGTAACAACTCACCTTCCCCGTCAAGGTTGCGGAAGTAGAAATCGCTGCCCGGATAGGGCAACATCGAGCCAAGGTAAGTCGAGAGGATGCCGCACGGTTGCAGCGCCGTCTCCATCAAGATCGCGAGCGGCAACGTTTTATGGTCACGATAAAACCAGGCATTGACAGGGATGTCGAATTCGCTCACCAACGTCGCGCCGGTCTGCACCACGCCCGGCGTCCCATCAATCGTCAACACGCGACTTACGCAGAGCAAATCACCGTTGGGCAGACGCGGCACACGTCGCCCGCGATAGCGCGCGTAGGCCGGCCCGAACGCCTCGACAACATCGCCTGTCGCAAAAGCGCGAAGATGGCTAGTGGTGAAAAGAACGGATTTGGTGATTGGTAATTGGGGATTGGGGATTAGGGATTGGGGGATTGGGGGTTGAGAATTCGTAATTCGTGATTCGTAATTCATAATTCGTAATTCGCCGATTCGCTGATTCGCCGATTCTTGATCCTTGCCCCTTGCCTCTTGTAGCATTTGCCTCGCCGCGTCCATTTGCAGGGCCATCAACTCGGCAGTCTGCTGCATGGCAACTTGTCGCGCCCGCAAAAACGCGATGTGCCCTTCGGCAGTGTAATTCGTAATTCGTAATTCGTCATTCGCTGATTCGCCGATTCGCTGATTCGCCGCCTCTTGCCTCTTGCCCCTTGCTTCTTGCTTCATGGGCACCCGCTGCGTGATCAACATCGCCAGCACGGGAAGCAGGCTGTCGTAATCGGATTTGCCGCTTTTGTTGATGGAAATGGCAGCATGGGGACGGTCGCGCAGGATACGGTCAATCCAGCGGGAGCAAGTGCCAAGTGGGCCGAGTTCCACGAAGATACGCGCACCCGCATCATAGGCAGCCTGGACAAGACGCGGAAAGTCCACCGGCGCACACGTCATCTGCGCCAGAGCATGAGCCAGCGCGTCGCGTTCCAACGTCAGCGGCGCATACTCCGCCGCCGAGTAAAAGGCAATGCCGGGGACAGTGCGAGTGGGCAGCGTGTATAAGTCCACAAAGGCCGCATACTCCGAGCGTACCGGCGGGGCATGGATAGCCGCATCAGAAGGCAAAGGCAAGGCGTGACAATCAAGCGCCGCAATGACGCGCGCGCACGCCTCAGGATGACCGGCAATCACCACTTCCTTTTCTTCGTTGATGATGGTGAGATAGGCACGCGGTTCAGTTTCCAATGCCCGGCGCACCCGTTCCACCGGTGCTTTGACGATATAGCTGCACCAGGGTACGACAGCGGTTTCATCCAGTCCCCAGTATTCGCGCACCGTCTCACGTGGCCCACAGAGCCGCGTCTTGAAAAGCGGCGACATATTCCAGGCATCACTGCCGGCGTCGCCGTCAGACCAGACGCCGAGTGCCCAAAGCATACTCACCTCACCCAAACTGTAACCGAGCGCGGCGGAGGGCGTCACGCCAAACACATCACACATAATGGCGGTGTAGAGGATGGCGAAACTCGCGCCGGACTCGATCATCGCGGTAGGATTGGCGCGCAGACGCACCTCGTCGGCCTGGATGTCCGCAGCGGTTGGCGGGGACAGACGGCGGGGATAAAGCCACTTTTCGGCAGTGACGCGGCTGACGTAACGTGTGACCTCACCCAGGCGGGCATGCAGGTGTGGGAACAGTTGGAACAAGTCGCGCCCCATCCCCACGTAGGAACTAAACGCGCCGGGGTAGACGAAAGCCACGCCGCCGCTTCGGCCCAACGGATGCGCCGTAAAGCTGCTACCGAGCGGCGATGTCCAATCCTTACCTTCCGCAAAGGCTTTCTCCACACCTTTGACAGCG
Source organism: Chloroflexota bacterium (assembly GCA_019873645.1). Taxonomy (GTDB): domain Bacteria; phylum Chloroflexota; class Anaerolineae; order B4-G1; family SLSP01; genus DSWT01. The sequence continues at coordinate 138,926 of JAIOAX010000003.1, forward strand.
AACTCGGCCTCGCGGAGCAGTTCCTCACGGTCATGGGCGAGCAGTGCAAGCGCGTACCGAGCCTCGGGCCGTGCCTGATAAGCAAGCTGCGCTTCCTCGGCCAGCGTCTTCAGGTCCGCGCCGCTCTCTGTTTTCCGGTGCACATCGTCCACCAGCGTCAACAGCGTCTGCCGATCATCCGCCGCCAACGGGAACATAAAAAACGGCCGAGCCGCCATGTGCGCCTGAAGCATGGGAACGGCAGAGGTGACGGGAGATTCAGAAAGCCGTAATCGGTAACTGGTAACTGGTAACTGGTAATCGGTAATCAGGGATTCGTAATTCGTAACTCGTAATTCGTCATTCGTAATTCGCCACTCGCAACTCGCCACTCGCTCACGCTCAGTCAGCCAGGGTTGAGGCGCAAGGGCAACATAGAACGGCGAATCACTCTGGGGATCGCGTGGACCGCGCCAATCGGGCGTCGCAGGAATGACGCGATGATAGAGGCACAACGCTGTCCGCGCTAACGATGCCAGCGATGGTGCGTCCTCGCCCAGGTTCGTGCGCACACTGCCTAAAGCACAAATGGGGTCGGGTGCGGGATCTGTCGCGGGCAAGAGGCCGTCCACCAGGTCCGGCCATTCCCAATAGCCGGGGAGGTTGTCAACGAATTGAACGGATTCTAACGGATTATCGGTTATGACGCCGGCGTGTCGGTGAAGCGCAGTGAGGTCGTCAACGGACTGAACGGATTTTAACGGATTTTCAAGGCAGGCATAGACAGGGCCGCCGGCGGCTTCGACGCAGGTCAGCACCAGGGCAACACCGCCCGCCGCGTTTGTCTCGCCGATGAGCGCTGCATCTACCACGCCGCCGGTCAACAGCCGTTGCGCCTCAGACAAGGCCGCGATGCTAACTGATACGTCCACTGCCGGCCCGGCAAAATTCCACAGGGACGCAATCTCCGCCGCAATTGCCGTTTCTCCGGCCCATAGCACCGCTGCACGCGCGCCGCGCGCCACATCCGCATCGAACAGCGCGTTATTCGCCACCCGCAATGCCAGCTCCACACCGCGCAGCGCGTCCGGCGCAGGCTCACACCGCAGCCCATGCGCCACCGCTCGTGCAAATGCTTTCCCGTCGCGGCATGTGCCGAAGTAAGTATCAAGTCCAACAATCGCAATCCTGGGCATAGTGAAGAATTCCTGTTGTGGGGTGATCGGTAACTGGTAATCAGTAATCGGCAACCAATCCCCAATTACCGGTTACCAATCACTAATCGGTTCTGTTCAAACAACCCCAGCAACCGCTTGCTCAGAGTGATTTCTGCACCGGTGACGCGACTGCACAGGTCGCCATCCGCGTTGTGGACGATAACATCGGCGACAAGGTTGTGGTCGGTGATGGACTGCACAATCAGTGTGGCGTAAGTCACCTCGCCAAAGTGTACCTGCCGGAATTGTTCGCCTTTCTGGATGCGCAACGGCAGGCCAACGATGTCGTGCGTTTTCTTTGCCCAGATAAGCAGGCTTTGCAATTGTACATCGGTCAGGTACGGATTGAAGGTCTGCACAGGAAACTGTCCCTGCACCTCCGGCGGCACCGCCGGCAGACAGCAACGTAGCGTCAAGCCTTGCTCCGAAATCGTCAACACCTCCTCCACCCCGCGAAAACTCGGTCCGTGAAAGAGCGTATGGTCGTGATACAGGATTTCACCCGTTAGATTTTGGATTCTGATTCCTGATTCGTGATCCGTAATTCGTAATTCGTAATCCGTAATCCGTGATTTGCGATTTGCTGATTTGCCGATTTGCTGATTCGCTGATTCGCTTTTTAGCGTAATCTGCGCCTTATAGTGGTAACGGGATTTGCCGTTGGCTGCGCTGGAAATCAGGGCGTCGAAGTAAATGGCTTCTGGGGACGCGGCGGTTTCGCGCAGGTCAAGAATGTAATCATCAGCCAGTGTCTCGTCAAAGACGATGCCTTTGAGGACGCGGTAATCTTCCACACAGGCAAACGTGTAGCCGGGATAGAGATTCTCGGCGGCGTTGATCATCCAGCCGATGGCACAAACGGTAGGGAGCACAGCTTTTCCGCCGATGACGTGATCGCGCAAGAAAGGGTTGGCGTCGAGGGTGAGCGTGCGGTGGATGCGATAGCTACGCCGGCCGGCGGATGGTTCACGGACAGGGGGGAAGAGTGCGCCGCCGATGACGATTTGCGCAGCGGGCGTTTCCTGCGCCAGTTCGTCGGCCAGCATATCCGTACCCACATCCACCGGAATCACGGCGACGTGACGTTCAACGAACAGCCGTTTGAGTTCCGGCGTGACCATGCCGCCATCCCACGGCCCCCAATCCACTGCGGCAACGTGACAGGCCGGATATTCGTGTTGCAGACGATGCGCCAGCTTGTTGAGCACCTCGTTCGCCAGCGCGTAATCTGCCTGTCCGGCGTTGCCGTAGAAGCCGGCGACGGATGAAAACAGCACCAGGTAACGCAATTGCTCCGGCGGGATACAGGCGAGCACCGCCTGCAATCCGTGCACTTTCGTCCCATAGACCCGATCGAAGTCTGCCGCCGTCTTCTGCTCGATGCGTTTATCTGCCAGCACGCCCGCACCGTGAAGCACGCCCGTGATGCGGTCGCGCCACGGAGCCAGCGCCGCTCGCAATGCCTCGGCATCGGTCACATCTACGCTGAGGTAAATTGCCGCGCCGCCCGCCGCTTCGATAGCACGCAACGTCCCCACAATCTCGCGTTGCGCCAGGACGCGATCCACAACGCGCTGCACCTCTGCTGGTTTGGGACGCGCCCCGTCGGCCCGCAGGGCTGCGATGGCGCGAGACTTGAGCGTGGCCTCGTCGTCACAGTTGGCGGCCCAGGCCGGCTCCGTCGCTTCCAACGGTGAGCGGCCCACCAGGATATACGTTCCGCCGTATCGCTCCGCCAGCCGGATCGCGCATTGCGCCGTAATCCCCCGTCCCCCACCAGTGACGAGGAAAACCTCATTTTTGTCAGGACACATTCTCTCCATAAACCACGTTTCCATATTACGTTTCACGTTTCACGTTTCACGTTTCACGTTTTACGTTTTACGTTTCACGCCGCAATCGTCACCCGCCCGGCCATGCTCCATCCGACCTCGACGAGCCGCCGGTTGGGGTCGTGGAGTTCGGCGAGGACGCAGGCGACAGCGCGCTCCACCGGCAGATCGGGCGCGAGGTCTACGGTGCGGCAATGCACGTCGGGCCATTCAAGAGCCAGGGTCTTCGTCAAGCCGAAAAAGCCGCCGGCCACCGGGCTGCCGCTGCCCGTCAATCCTAGCGCGCCGTCGAGCCGCGTCACAGTTAGCCACGCAGCCCAACCGCGTTGCGCGGATTCGGTCAACGCGGTCTTGAGCCGTCCTGCCAACAAGAACACCTGTTTGAGCCGTGCCTCATCGGCGGCGGAAAACAACACACTGTCGTCGGGGGGGTTCAGGTGGATGAAAGCGGCGACCGGCCCATGCGTTTCGAGGATCGCCGCGACCCGCGCCGGATCCGACGCGGGCGACCACAATACTACGCGCCAGCCGCGCATGGTCAGCGCATCCATCAACGCAGCAGTCAGCGGCGTTCCGTCATCGTTCACCAGGCAAACGTGGCCTTCGGGCAATTTAACTTCCAGGAAATCGGGAGCGGGAAGCGCACGCAAGCGCACCTCACGACGCGCGATGCCATGCGCTGCCCGCGTTACCCTTTTTTTAGGGATTGAGGATTGGGCAATTCGCTGATTCGCCGATTCGCTGATTCTTGACTCGCTGATTCTCGATTCGCTGATTCGCTGATTCTTGTCCCTTGCCCCTTGCCTCTTGCCTCTTGCCCCTTGCCCCCTGCTTCCTGCATCCTCTCCACAATCTGCCGAAGCGTGCGCAATTCAGCCAGGACGTCAGTGGCAACTTCGGGCAAGTCGGGATGCGCATCTTGCAGGGCGCCGAGGATTTCCACGCGCTTGATGGAGTCAATTCCCAGGTCGGCCTCCATATCCATATCGAGATCGAGCATTTCGACGGGATAGCCGGTCTTTTCACTGACAATGGCAAGGAGGGAGGGGACGAGGGATTGGGGAGTAGGGAGTAGGGGTTCGGGGTCAGGGGCTTGGGAACTGGAAGCCTTAGACTGTAAATCAGGAACTAAAAAAGGGGGATTGGGAGTTAAGGACTGACGGTCAAATGCTGAAGGCTGAGAACTGGATTCCCGTACCTCGCTTGTCGCGTCTGCCAGATGATGGCCGTTGCCATTACCATTGCCGCTTCCCCGTTTGACCGTCTCGACGACTCGCTGATTCGTTGATTCTTCGCTTCGCTGATTCGCTGATTCTTCGCTTCGCTGCTTCGCTGATTCTTCGCTTCGCTGCTTCGCTGATTCTCCCATTCGCTCATTCGCCAACAACTGTATCGTCGCATGGGCATACTCAGACTGTTGCGCCAGGAATTGGCGGTGCACATCGAGCGTCTGCTCCTGCAAGTCGTGGAAGCGCGCCATACTGCGCGCCAGCGTCTCCAAGACGGTCGCCGTCATCTCGGCCTGTTGTGGCATGGCCGCCGCCTGCGCAAAAATGGTCGCCTGTTGTTGCAACAACTGCCCGAAAAGGCGCGCATATTCTCCCTGGTTGTTGAGATACTGCTCATGAACACGCACCGTCAGGGTTTGGTGTTCATAAGCCTGCGTCAGCGCACGGTCGAGGCTCTCGAAGAGTTGCGCATTAAGAGTTAAGGGTTGCGGGTTGTGGGTTGTGGGCGGCTCGATTCTCGATTCTTGATTCTCGATTCTCGATTCTCGATTCTCCATTCTTGCCTCCTGCCCCCTGCTTCCTGCCTCCTGCAACGCCTGCTCAAACGCCACACGAGTTCTTTCGCTTACATAATTGTTGCCGTTCAAAGTGATGTTCAATGCCATAATTCCCCCCTCACGAATTGCGAATTGCGAATTACGAATTGCGTTTTACGTTTTACGCTTGATATGGATCCACATCTCCCAACGCCACACCTGCTACCTGCAACTGCACCACTGCCTCACGCAGTTGACGGTCGCTGCACTTCTGGCGGCTAGGATTAAGGGCAATGGCAAGGTGCGGCCGGTCTCCCAGGATGTCTTCCACCAGGCCGGTGACAACGCGGCGCGGGCCGATCTCGACAAAGATACGCCCGCCGGCGGCATACAGATTCTCGATCTGAGTGACGAAATGCACCGGATGCAGCATGTGGTGCGCGAGCAAATCTTTCGCGGCCTGAGGATCATCGGGATAAGGTGCGCCGGTGGTGTTAGCGTAGACGGGAATGCGCGCCGGATGGAAGGTCGCCATAGCCACCGCCTCGGCAAACGGCGCGGCAGCATGATTAACCAGCGGTGTATGAAATGCGGCCGCCACAGGCAACAAAGTCGCCGTGAAGCCCCGCGCCTGTAAATCCGCCTGCGCCGCCTTGACCGCTGCTGTCGGCCCGGCCAGCACATTCTGCGTGGGCGCATTGAAGTTGGCGACAACCACCTCAGGGTGCGCGGCGAGTACAGCTTCAATATCGCACACCGTTCCCTTGACCGCCGCCATGCTGCCGGCGTCGCCGTTGTCCTTGTCCGGCGGCGTCATCGCCAGGCCCCGTGCTTTCACCAGCCTGAAGAAGTCCGCGTCATCCAACACACCGCCTGCCCACAACGCCGTCAGCTCGCCGAAGCTGTGCCCGGCGGTGAAATCCGGCGCAAAGCCAGCCTGGCGCAAGATAGCATACAGTCCCGCGCTGAACACACCGATCGCAGCTTGCGCGTAAGCGGTACGGCGCAACGCCTCCTCTTGCGCCCGCATCTGGGCTTCATCAAAGGCCGGAATGGGAAAAACCACCTTTGAAAGCGGCGTCATGCCGGCCCCGGCAAACAGCGCATCCATTTGCTCATAGGCAGCGCGCAGCGGCGGGAAGTTGAGGGCGATCTCACGCCCCATATTGAGATATTGCGATCCCTGACCGGGGAACAACGCCACAATTTTGCCATCGGCAACGGCGCGCCGCCGATAGGTGATGCCCTTTGGATGCTCCCATGCCTCGGCATCAAGTTGACGCTGCAAGGTAGCCAGGGCCGCGCGCAGCATCTCCACGGCTTCGGCAGGCGACTCGGCAACGAAGCCGAGCCGGGCCGCTTCCGATGGGATCTGTGGAGCGCGGCTACGCGCGGCGAGATCGGCGTAAACCGTGTCGGCATCCTCGGCAAGCGCGCTCAAGGCGGACTCGATGGCCGCACACAAGCCGGTCGGCATCTCTGCATAGAGCAGTATCGGTTGCGCCACACGATGTAGCCGATAAGCGCCGGAATGATCAGCGGTGTACTCTTCCAAAACGACATGAAAGTTGGTGCCGCCGAAGCCAAACGCGCTCACACCCGCCCGGCGCGGCGTCCCATTGATGCGCATCCACGGGCGGCTTTCGGTGTTGAGGTAAAACGGCGTCGCTTCCAGGCCCAGTTGTGGATTGGGGCGCGTGATGTTCAGCGTAGGGGGAAGGATTTTGTGATGCAGCGCCAGCGCCGCCTTGATCAAACCGGCAACACCGGCGGCGGCCTTGGTGTGGCCGATTTGCGATTTGACGCTGCCGAGGGCAATGTAAGGCAAACTGACAGTTTGTCCTACGTTGGTTGATGCAAAGACAGAGCGCAGCCCCTCGACTTCCGCCGGATCGCCGGCGCGCGTACCCGTGCCGTGCGCTTCGATGAGGCCGACATCGGTGGGCGCGCAACCTGCATCGGCGTAAGCGCGGCGCAATGCCAACGCCTGTCCCTCCGGTCGCGGCGCGTAGATGCTTTTGAATTTGCCGTCGCTCGACGCGCCGACGCCTTTGATGACGGCATAGATTTTGTCCCCATCGCGTTCAGCATCCGCCAGGCGCTTGAGCAACACCATGCCGATCCCCTCACCCACCAGCATCCCGTCCGCCTCCGCATCGAAGGGGCGGCTCTCGCCGCGGCGCGAAAGGGCCGGCGTCTTGCTGAAGCACAGGTACATAAACGGTGAGTTGTCCGTGTCCACGCCGCCGGTGATCATCATATCGGCGCGGCCCTCGGTCAGCTCACTGAGCGCCATCTTAAGCGCGCTGAGGCTGCTGGCGCAGGCCGCATCCACCGTACAATTCGCGCCGCCCAAATCCAGCCGGTTCGCCACCCGCCCGGCGATGACGTTGCCGAGCAAGCCGGGGAACGAATTTTCGTTCCAGGGGACGTAGGCCAGCTTGATTTTCTCGATGATGCGCTCAACTTCGTCCGCGGGGATGCCGCTGCTCAAGAGGACTTTGCGCCACACGGGATACTGGAGGCGGCTCGCCAGTGGCGTGATGAGCTTCTGTCCACCGGCCACCCCCAGGATCACGCCGACGCGCGAACGGTCGAAGGCGCGTCCGTCGGCATAGCCAGCGTCGGCCATCAGATCGCGCGCCACCACCAGCGCCAGCAGTTGCGAGACGTCAGTCACTTCAAGGATATTCGGCGGCAACCCGAATTCCAGCGGATCGAAAGGGATATCCGGGATGAAACCGCCGCGTTTGGCGTATGTCTTATCCGGCGCGTCCGGATCGGGATCGTAGTAGTCGTCCACGTTCCAGCGCGACGGTGGTACATCCGTGATGCAATCTATCTTGTGCAGAATGTTGTCCCAATACTCCTGGACATTGTGTGCCTGCGGGAAAATTCCCGCTACGCCAATGATGGCAATGCTGTCCACAGGTCTCCTCCCCCAAACAGTCAGGTGGTCCTCAGTCTGATCGTCATTTCTATCATCCCTGCGAAGGTGAAACCTTCGCAGGGGTTACTGGGCTGAGGTCTTGCTTGCACCAGCTTAGCTGTATGATTTAACACCGCTAGAAAGGAGAAGTTACGCAACATGTGGCTAAAATCTGAAAATACGTTATGATGATAAAAAAGGAACTCCTTGAATTTGCTGTCGTCGCTAAGTGGCCGTGAACACGCTGAGAAAACAAAAAAGCAAGGCTTGTGTATCATTCTCTGACAACAACTTGCGCCAGCACGGCCCCTTTTTCCACATGCGCGCCGATTGCCACATTCACCTGTCCCACCTGGCCAGCCAACGGTGCCCGTAGCGGCATCTGCATCTTCATAGACTCCAGCACCACCAGCACCTGATCTTTTTCTACCCATTCTCCGGCTTTGACGAGCACATTGACCACCAGCCCGGGCATCGGCGCGACGACCGCGCCGGCCTGCGCCGCGTCTTTGCGCCGCGCGCGGCGTCCATCGGCGCCCACACGCGCCAGCAACCGCCGCCCGCCGGTCAGGACCTCGATCACACCTTGCGCCTGGGGATTGAGATAGACTTCGCGGATAGAATTCCCCTGTCGGAAAACGTGTAGCCCGTTCTCATTCAAGGCGACCAAATCCACCTGTACCGGTTCGCCGTTCACCAGAACATGAGAATCCGCAATTTGCACTTTGTATTCCCGTTCGCCAATAGAGACGCAATAGATGGACATGGTTCCCCCCTTAGTCCGCAGTCCTTAGTCCTGTAGTCCGAAGTCTTTAGTCCCGTAGTCCGCAATTCGCCGATTCATCCATTCGCCGATTCGCCCATTCGCCGATTCACCCATTCGCTGATTCTTCTACATCTGCTCGCGCCAGGCAGCGATACGCCAGGCATTGGCAATGGCAGTAGGTGCGCTGGGTGCGGTTTTTTTGCGATGCGCCAACAAGGCGGCAGCCAGGGCCACGTCGCGTTCCAACGCGGCTTTGTTCTCCATTTCTGGCGGATTGAATTTGTCGAGATAGGTGGTGTCGAAATTCCCGGCCTGGAACGGTGGACTGTCTACGATCTGGAACAAGAACTCCAGATCGGTGGCGATGCCGCCGATTTGAAATTCCCGCAGCGCGCGCCGCAGACGCAAGATGGTGACGGCGCGATTTTCGCCCCAGGCAATCACCTTCGCCAGCAGCGAATCGTAATCCGCCGTAACCGTCATTCCCATGTAAAGCGCGCTATCCACGCGGATTCCCGGCCCACCCGGCTCTTTGAGATACGCCACAACGCCGGTCGCCGGCAAGAAGCCCGCCGCCGGATCCTCGGCCAGCACGCGCGCTTCGATGGCCGCGCCGCGCAATTCGACGGCCTCCTGCGTATAACGCAAGGGTTTCCCGGCGGCCAGCCGCAACTGCTCCTTGACCAGGTCCAGCCCCGTGACCATCTCCGTGACCGGGTGTTCCACCTGGATACGCGGGTTGATCTCGATGAAGTGAAACGCGCCCCGGTCGTCGAGCAAAAATTCCACCGTGCCCAGACTGCGGTAGCCCAAAGCGCGGCCGATTCGCGCCGCGGCGTCGTAGAGAAAAGCACGTTGGGCGTCACGTAAACCGTGCGCGGGCGCTTCCTCAATGAGCTTTTGGCGTCGCCGCTGGATGGAACATTCGCGCTCACCGAGGCACAGGATGCGGCCTGCACCGTCCCCCAGGATTTGCACCTCGATATGGCGCGCGCGCTGCACCAGCGGCTCCAGGTAGACGGTGTCGTCGCCAAAGGCCGCCTGCGCTTCTTTGCGCGCCGCCGTCACCATCGCGGCCAGCTCATCGGCGTTGCGCGCCAGACGGATGCCACGCCCGCCGCCGCCGGCCGTCGCTTTGACGAGCACCGGATAATGGACATGCGCGGCGATGTCGGCGGCAATCGCTTCGGTCAACGGTGCATCCGGGCCGGGGAGCACCGGCAAGCCGGCGTCGCGCGCCGCACGGCGGGCCGCCAGTTTGTCGCCGGTTAGAGCGATGGTCTCCGGGCGCGGGCCGATGAAGGTCAAGCCGGCTTCCTCGACGGCGCGGGCGAAGTCGGCATTCTCCGAGAGGAAACCGTATCCCGGATGGATGGCCTCCGCGCCGCTGTGTTGCGCTGCTGCAATCACCGCCGGAATGTTGAGGTAACTCTGCGCCGCCGGCGTCGGCCCCAAATAGACGGCTTCGTCGGCGTAGCGCGTGTGCAGCGATTCGCGGTCGGCATCGGAGTACACCGCCACACTCGGCAGGCCCAAATCGCGGCATGCCCGCAGGATGCGAATGGCAATTTCACCTCGGTTGGCGACAAGCACTTTCAATGCCACACTCCTACAATTCCGAATCATGAATCATGATTCGTGATTCACAGTGGGATGTTCCCATGCTTCCGCTTCGGCGTCGGCTGGCGTTTGTCGCGCAGGAAATCCAGGGCGGCGATGAGGCGAGCGCGGCTTTCGGCGGGATCAATCACGTCGTCGAGGTAGCCGCGCGACGCCGCAACGAACGGATTTGCCAGCTCGGCGCGGTAGCGGCGGATCAGCTCGGCGCGGCAGGTATCTGGGTCGGCTGCAGCGGCGAGGTCTTTGCGGAAGACGACATTGACGGCGCTTTCCGGCCCCATCACGGCGATTTCAGCGGTAGGCCAGGCCAGGTTCACATCGCCCGCCAGATGTTTGGAACCCATCACGATATACGCCCCGCCGTAGGCTTTGCGCAGGATGAGCGTCACTTTGGGGACGGTCGCTTCAGCATAGGCGAAGATCAACTTGGCCCCGTGACGGATGATACCATCGTGCTCCTGATCCACACCCGGCAGAAAACCAGGCGTATCCACCAATGTTACCAGGGGAATGTGGAAAGCATCGCAGAAACGGACGAAGCGCGCCCCCTTGTCACCGGCGTCAATGTCGAGCACACCGGCCAAGATCAGCGGTTGGTTGGCAATAACGCCTACCGGTTGCCCGGCGAGCCGTGCAAAACCGATGACCAGATTTTGCGCAAAGGCGGTCTGCACTTCCAAAAATTCGCCGCCGTCCACCAGCGTTTCAATCACGGTACGCACATCATACGGTTGTTGGGGATCGGTGGGGATGGCGCTGCGCAGCTCCGGCGTGAGGCGGCGGGGATCGTCATCAGACGTTATGCATGGTGGCGCGGCAAGGTTATTGGAGGGTAGATAGGCGAGCAGGTCGCGCACCTGCGCAAAAACAGTATCCTCATCCGGCGCGGTGAAGTGCGCCACGCCGCTGCGACTTGCATGGACTTCCGCGCCGCCGAGGGTCTCGAAGTCCACGTCCTCGTGGGTCACAGCGCGAATCACATCCGGCCCGGTGATGAACATGTGCGCCTTCTCTTCCACCATAAACACGAAATCGGTGATTGCCGGCGAGTAAACCGCGCCGCCGGCGCACGGACCGAGGATAACCGAAATCTGTGGGATCACGCCTGACGCTTGCACGTTGCGGTAGAAAATCTCGCCGTAAGCCGCCAGCGCATCCACCCCCTCCTGGATGCGCGCGCCGCCGGAGTCATTGAGGCCGATGAGGGGGACGCCGTTTTGCAGTGCGATATCCATCAAGCGTGCGATTTTGCGTCCATGAGCCTCGCCCACCGAGCCGCCAAGCACGGTAAAATCTTGTGCAAAGACGCAGACCTGACGGCCTTCAATGGTACCGGTTCCTGTCACCACGCCGTCGCCTGCCGGATGGTCGTTCTCCATGCCCAAACCGGCGGCGCGATGGGTGACGAACATGCCGGTCTCCACGAAAGAATCAGGATCGAGCAAGGCCGCCATGCGTTCGCGGGCGGTGCGTTTGCCCTTGGCGTGCTGTGCAGCGATGCGCGCCGCGCCGCCGCCTAAACGCGCGGTTTCACGGAGCGTATGCAAATTTTGCAAAGTATCCATTCTAAAAATCCATTTGTATCATAAACAGTCGTTACGTGGGGTGTTACTTTGGACAGGATTGACAGGATGAAAAAGCTCCTGCAAAGCCTTCTTTAATCCCGAAAACCCTGGTAATCCCTGTCAGAAACTGAAGCACGTAGTCGGTATCATGATGGTTCACACAGATTGATAACACCGCCAATCGCTAAAAGTTACGCCAACTTTTCAAACGCAACTTTATGATTATCATGGTGTTGTCACTATTAGGAGGGGAAATGAACGGCAGCGGGCCAAGCGTAACGGTAAATGCGCCGGATGGCCTCATCCAGACGCACACCGGTAACTTTAAGAATGAACGCGACTTTTCAGTTGAAATCGCTGCGATAGCGGGGAACGGCAGTCAAGAGAATGTTGCGACGGCAACCGATACCACCGCTGTCCTGCAAGAGCAAGCGCTGGTTGAGGAGGCCAAACACAACGCCGAGGCGTTCGGGAGACTTTACCGGCATTATGTCAACCGTATTTACAACTACCATTACCGCCATACGGGAAATCATATCGAAGCCGAAGACCTGACGTCGCGCACTTTTTATCACGCCTTACGCAGTATTCAGCAATACCAAGATCGCGGCGGCACTTTCCAGGCATGGTTATTTCGCATTGCCCATAATGCAGTGGTGAACTGGTATCGCGACCAAAGTCGGCATACTGTCGTTTCCCTGGAAGCGACCGAGGGACAACTAGGGCAAAGCGCGCACCGCGACGAGCCTCATGAACAGGTGGTGCGTCAGGAGCAACAGGCGACGCTGCTGTGGCTCTTTAACCAACTGCCCGAAATTCGGAAAACGCTTTTGATCCTGAAATTCGTCGAAAAAATGTCCAACGAAGAAATCGCCAAAATTTTAGGGAAATCCGAAGGTGCGATCAAGTCGCTCTATCACCGCACCTTGAGCGAGTTACGTGAGGCAATACAACAGGGGGAATTAGCCGATGGTCTCTAGGAAAAAGTACATTCAGTTAGGCGAAGGACTGCTTCCACGCGAACAGCACTGGCTGGAACACTCCATCCAGGCCGCCCTGACGCCCATCCTGCCGCCTGAACAATTTGTCGCCGATCTGGAACGTGAGCTGATCCAGGAAGCACAGCGTCAGGCGCAGGTTGCGCAAGATGCGGGACGCGGCTGGCGGATCGCCGGTTGGATTGGCGGAGGGTTGCTCTCCATCGCCGGAGGTATCCTGGTATGGACACTCTTGCGACAGAGGACGCGCAGGGGAAGCGACCAAACCGGAACACCTTCCCAACGCCGTCCTCTCTTTAGGACACCGGAACTCGCCGGCGTCGCGCCGGTTGTGTGAGAGAATCTTCTTACTTCACCCGTCGCAACGCCAGAGCCATCGCCGCCGCCCATGACAGCAGTTTGAATTCTCCGGCATCCAATGCGGCTTCGACCTCGGCGCGTGAAAGCAGCCACAACTCCTGCTCCTCCAGGTCATCGGCGTCAATCTCGGTCACACGTCGCGCGCCGGTCGCCAGGAAGGGATAGGCCACACCGGCGCCGCGATTGCCGTCCACGGGATAACGACCCAGCGACAGCCATTCGGCAGCCTCGTAGCCGGTCTCCTCGCGCAATTCACGCTTTGCCGCCTCCAGCGGGTCCTCGCCGGGCTCCAGGTATCCCCCCACAACGGCAAGGGAAATCCCCTCTACACTGTATTTTGTTTGCCGCAGGCACAAAAACAGCCCTTCTTCAGTGACTGCTATCACATTGATATAATCTGGTGTGATGATCCAGGGCCAATCGGCAATCACGCGCCCATCGGGCAACTCAACGGTGTGCGCTTCGACAACGAGAAACTTGCTGTGGTTCAAAAGCGTGCGTCGCGCCAGAGTCTTCCAGGGTTTCATGGTGTCACTCCAAAGGACAGGTCGGTTATTTTTGACTATAACACAGCCTGGATAGGAAGTCAATGGGGCTGGAACGCGGGAACGTCAGAAGTTGGAACGTTAGTGAGAAGAGGATATCTTTAAACTCTTCTTAAAGTAGTGTATGGTTTTTCTTAAAGATTTTTACGTGCTAATGGAGTATGCTGTAAGTGTAGCCTGATCCAAAGGGCAGGCATCTTAAAGCGCTCTTCAGGTGTCCGCCCGTGTGATTGGATCAGAGAGTTGCCAGCCTCAGGCTTCGGCGTTGGTACTTATCCAAGGTGGATAAGGCGCCGAAGTCTATGAGGCTGGCTCTAACGTTAGAACTTTTTAACGTTTGAATGTTCCAACGTTCTAACGTTCAAACGATTTTTTAAGGGAGGTGTGGACTATGGGAATCAAAAAGTCAGTCTATAGTGTAGGGATTCTGATTGTGCTATCCTTGTTGACACTGTCCGGCTGTGGGGCGTTAGGGCAGTGGGCGTTGGCGGCCGTCGCGCCGGCCGCAGCGCAATCCCAAACAGCAGATGTCGGGGCGTCGGCGGGAAATATCGAAGCGCCAGCAATCTCAAAACCTGAAAGCCATGTCTTGTCCCAAGGGACGGTTCTGGATGACCTGCAGAACACGTTGAACAGCATCTACGAGAACGTCAACCCTTCAGTGGTCAGCATTCAGGTCACCCAAAAGGTGTCCATGCAACAGTTGCCGTTCTACGGTTTTACACCGCAGACCGAAGAGCAGTATCAACAAGGCGCAGGGTCAGGCTTTGTGTGGGATAAACAGGGGCACATCGTCACCAATAACCACGTTGTCGCCGATGCCGACAAGATCAACGTGCAGTTCTACGACGGCACCATCGTCCAGGCAGAATTGGTTGGCGCGGACGCCGACAGCGATCTGGCGGTGCTTAAAGTGGATGTACCTGCCGAGCAACTGCGTCCTGTGACCCTGGCTGATTCCACGCAAGTGCGCGTGGGGCAACTTGCCGTAGCCATCGGCAATCCCTTCGGGCTGGAAAACACGATGACGGTGGGGTTCGTCAGCGCGATTGGCCGTTCACTGCCGACCAATTCGGAGAGCACAAGCGGAGCGCGCTATACCATCCCTGACATCATCCAGACCGATGCGCCCATCAATCCGGGGAACTCCGGCGGCGTGCTGGTCAACGAGAAGGGCGAAGTCATCGGCGTGCCCTCGGCGATCATTTCGCCAGTTGAGGCGTCGGCCGGCATCGGGTTTGCCATCCCTTCGGCGACGGTGGCAAAGGTCGTACCGGTGCTTATCAAAGAAGGTAAGTACACGCATGCCTGGCTGGGCATCAGTGGGATGACACTCACGCCCGATATAGCGCAGGCGATGGGGCTGGACAAGAATCAACGCGGCGCGCTGGTGATCACGGTGATAGAAGACAGCCCCGCCAGGGAAGCCGGCCTGCGTGGCAGCGACGGAGAAATTACGGTGGACGGGCAAACGCTGCCAACAGGTGGCGATGTGATCATCGCCTTCGCGGGAAACAGCGTCAATACCTTTGACGACCTGGTCGCGTATCTGGCGCGTTTCTCGGCTGGGGATAAAGTGAGCCTCACCGTGCTCCGTGACGGCAAGACGCGCGAGCTGGAGGTCACATTGGGCGCGCGGCCCACACAGAACCCGGCAACCACGCCCGATCAGGACGAATCGCGGAATGAACCACAGGATCGCCCCCTGAGCAGAGGGATCGCCTGGCTGGGAATTAAGGGGACAACCCTCAATGTCCAAATTGCCAAAGCGATGGACCTGTCTGAGGATCAACAAGGCGTCCTGGTGATGGAAGTCCAGGCCGATAGTCCGGCCGAGAAAGCCGGTTTGCGCGGCGGTCAGGAATACATCACGCTCAACGGCCAACAAGTTGCCGTCGGCGGCGATGTCATCATTGCCTGGAATGGCGATCCGGTGACTGCTATGCCACAACTGCAAGCCTTAGTCCTGCGTGCACAACCCGGCGATAAAGTGACGTTGACCATCCTCCGCGATGGCAAAGAGAAAGAATTGACGATCACACTCGGTAGCAGACCATAAATCTTCTGATGCATTTGGTTGTCAATCTCCTTCGGAACCCACAGTGGGGCTAAGGGCCAACATTGCCCATTTGCGCCCCACCCCGGCCCTGCCCCTTTGAGGCGGGGAGGTAAATAGAGGGGGTTTTTGGGCGGCGAAGCCGCCCAAAAGCCCCCTTAATAATCCCCTTGCTCTCCTGGCTTTTTCGTATATGATAGAGGCTTAGCGGATAGACAAGCTGACTACAAGACAAAAAACTATTTGACTATTTTAACGGAGGTTGACTATGCCAGAAATCGAAGGAATTCTCGCTCGTGAGATTTTGGACTCGCGGGGCAATCCAACCATCGAGGTGGATGTGTATGTTGAGGACGGCAGCTTTGGTCGCGCCGCCGTGCCTTCCGGGGCCTCTACGGGCATCCACGAAGCCCTGGAACTGCGTGACGACGACAAAAGCCGCTACCAGGGCAAGGGCGTCCTGAAAGCCGTCGAGAACGTCAACGACGTGATCGCCGATGAATTGCTCGGTTGGGAAGTTACCGATCAAAAAGGCATTGATGAGATGATGCTGGAGCTGGATGGTACGCCCAACAAGTCCAAGCTGGGCGCCAACGCCATCCTGGGCGTCTCGTTAGCCGTAGCGAAAGCCGCCGCCGATCACCTGTCTCTGCCGCTCTTCCGTTACATCGGCGGAACCTACGCCCACGTGTTGCCCGTCCCAATGATGAACATCCTCAACGGCGGCAAGCACGCCGTGGACGGCCCCGATCTACAGGAATTCATGGTCATGCCCGTAGGCGCCCCCACCTTCGCCGAGGCATTGCGCTGGTGCGCGGAGACCTACCAGGCCCTCAAGACCGTGCTCAAGAAACGGGGTTATGGTGTGGGCATCGGGGATGAAGGTGGTTTTGCGCCAAGCCTCAAGACCAACGAGGAAGCCATCGAGGTCATCCTGGAAGCCATTCAGAAGGCCAGCTATGAACCCGGCAAGGACATCTGGATTGCAATGGACCCCGCCGCCTCCGAAATCTACGAGGACGGCAAATATCATCTCAAGAAAGAAGGCCGCGTCCTTACCAGCGAGGAACTGGTGGACTTCTATGCCGGTTGGGTAGAAAAATATCCCATCATCAGCATCGAGGATGGGCTGGCCGAGGATGACTGGGAAGGTTTCAAGCTGATGACCGCACGCCTGGGAGACAAGATTCAAATCGTCGGCGATGACCTGCTGGTGACGAACACCGAGCGCATCGCCCGCGCCATCAAAGAGAAAGCCGTCAACTCCGTGCTCATCAAGCTCAACCAAATTGGCACGCTCACCGAGACCATCGCCGCCATCGAGATGACCCACAAGCACGGCTGGACCGCCGTGATCTCACACCGGTCCGGTGAGACCGAGGACTCCACTATCGCCGACCTAGCCGTGGCGCTCAACACCGGGCAGATCAAGACCGGCGCGCCTTGCCGCTCCGACCGTATCGCCAAGTACAATCAGCTCCTGCGCATCGAAGAACTGTTGGGTGAACAGGCCGTCTTCGCCGGCATGAACGCCTTCACAAACCGGTAAAAACGCGCTTACCTGCCTCAAAAGCCCCAAGCGTCGGTGCCTTGGGGCTTTTGTGTCCGAGCTGGCGCGGGTCGGGAGACCGGCCCGCGCGATTTCTAGTGCCTGGCTGTGGTTTCCAACCGCACTGCCGCCAGATTGTTCTATACTGTTTGCCAGCTTCCACAGACGGGGGTATAGTTGCCACCGAGGTAAATGATGAGGACGCCAACAAGCCGATACCGCGTCATCTGTAGACTCAGCGCGTTGCTCCTGGCGTTGAGTGCCTGTACCTCACCCATAACGGCTACCCCCACGGCAACCGCCACGCTCCAGCCGTCGGGAACACCGGCTCTTGTCATCGTTTATCCATCGCCGGGCGTGGATACACCTGCGCCGCCGTCGCCGCCAACCGCCAATACCGCCATCCCCGTCCTCACTGCCGATCGGCCCCCTGCCGCTACAGCGCCGATAGTCATCCGCCATCCCGTTGAGCCGGGGGATTCGCTGTGGGGATTGGCCGTACAGTACGGTGTGCCTATGGCCGCCATCCAATTACAAAACGGCCTCGGCGCTTCAACGATCATCAAGGCCGGGGATGTCCTGGAAATCCCCCCACCGGACGCCTGGGAAGGGGCTTCGACATACTGGGTAGTCTACGAGGTGTCCAGCGGTGACACGCTGAGCGAGATCGCCGCGCGGTATGGCCTGACGTTAGCAGAGCTTGTCTCCGTCAACAAACTGACAGCGGCGGACTTCCTGATGGTAGGACAAACGCTCATCCTGCCGCTGAACGCGCCCGCCGAAGTTCTGGTACAAGCCCCTACGCTCACACCAACTGCCGTTCCCCGGCCGTCGTCCACACCGCCCCTCAATGCCGCCATGCCGGCTTCCACCGCTATCCCCACCGTCGGCGCGCCGACGGTTGCGCCTGCGCCCATGCCTGCCGACATTGCCGCGTGGCCGCGCGAGGTATGGCGTCTGATGAACGAAACGCGCGCTGCATACGGGCTGCCGCCCTACGCCTACAACGAGACATTAGCTCTCGCAGCGCAATTACACGCCGAGGACTGCTCACAACGGGGATCGTGCAGCCACACCGGCTCCGACGGTTCCGATATCAAAACGCGCGTTCAGCGCGTGGGTTACACTGGCAGCTATGCCGAATGTTGGGCCGTGCGCGCCTCTCCACAGGGCGTCATTGACATCTGGATGAACGAGACCCCACCGAACGATCCGCATCGGCGCACCGTGTTGCACACCTGGTTCACCGAGGTCGGCATCGGCGTCGCGCCCGGCCCGTGGAAGGGCTACTATTACGTGATCGCAGATTTTGGGCGGCCCAGGTAAAGGGGCAGGGGGCAGGAGCAAGGGGCAAGAGGCAAGGGGCAGGAGGCAGGAGGCAGGGGGCAGGAGGCAAGGGGCAGGAGGCAGGGGGCAAGAAAAACTCCGGAGCTTATAGCGGCGCCGGAGTTTTGAGAGTGTGATTATCCAATATGCGTTTCAATCTCGAAATGCGGCGGATTTTCCAGATGCCGTTTGACCGTGCACAATTGCGCGGCTTTGATCAAGGCGTTCTGATATTTCGCCGGGAAATCGGCCGGCAAGTCAATGTCCAGCTTGACCTGCGTGACCCGATGCACTTGCGGGTCCCAGGTCATGCTTTGGCGGATACGCAGCCCCTCCGTCGGAAGGCCCCGCTGTTGACAAAAGCTCAACACATAAATCCCCGCGCACGTCCCCAGTGAGGCCAGGAACAGGACAAACGGCGAAGGCGCGGAACCTTCTCCACCATCCTCGGGTGGCTGATCCGTCTTAATCACGAAATCGCCATACCTGGCATCCACCCGTGCGCCGCCGGGAAAAGAAATCACCATCTCCATTGCCATACGTCAGCTCCTTAATAAACGTTTTTTCAATTCGTGGTCTACCCTGTCCAAAATGTGAGTTGTTGGGGAGAGCGTCGTCCATTCAGCAAAATATACGGCGCAGCGCGCTTTGTGGCGATCCCCAGTTTGCTCAGGTCGCCGAGGAAATGCAGTGTCCCTTGACGACGGGCGCGGATAATGCGGTCGGCGCCGATGGGACCGATCCCCGGCACACGCAGCAACATCTCACGGTCGGCGGTATTCAACTCTACGGGCGAGTGAACAAGATGTTGATTCGCCCAGGCTATCTTGGGATCTTCGTACAAGGGCAAATTGCCGTCCTGCTGGAAAGGCAGCTCTTCTACATCGAAACCATAATCGCGCAACAGAAACGACGCCTGGTACAAACGATGTTCGCGGTGCAACTGGATAGGCGGATGGTGCTCCAGTGGCGTATCCACGACCGGGCTAAAGCCGCTGAAGTATGCCCGTGCCAGCCCCAACTCGCGGTAGAGATAAGCCGAGGTCGTCAAAATCTCGACATCCGTTTCGTCCACGGCGCCGACGACAAACTGTGTGGTTATGCTCGGCCGGCGCACGGGGAGGGTCTGCCGCAGCTCGTGAATCCATCGCAGTCGCTGGAGCAACTCCTCGGAGAAGTGCTTGTGCGGCGCGAGGTCTGCCAACCGGCGCGCATTCGGCGCTTCCAGGTTGACCGAGAGGCGGTCGGCGTACTGCAGAGCGGCGCTGATTTGGTCGCGTTCGGCGCCGGGCATAATTTTGAGATGCAGATAACCTGTAAATTGATACTTGCGCCGCAGAAGCTCCGCCGTGGCAATAATGCGATCCTGGGTGTGGGGGCCGCCGCCCAAAATCGCAGAGCTGAGGAAAACGCCCTTGACCAGACCCTGCCGATAAATCTGCGCGGTGAAATTCGCCAACTCGTCGGGGGTGAAAGTGGCGCGGCGAAAATCCCGCCCGGCACGGAAGGGACAATAACGACAATCTCGCTCACAAGCCGAGGAAACGAGGGTCTTCAACATCGGCACACGCTTGCCACCCGGCAACGTCGCGTGTGAGATACAACCTGCGAGTTCATCAGGCGTCTGTGGGAGTGGCGCGCGCTCTCCGAGCATGCCGACTTCCTCGGCCGGCTCAAAGGCTGCCGCCGGCCCTAAAAGTTGCAATTTCTGCAAGGCATCCATTGTTCCCTCCACCTCTCATTATATGAACAAAAGTTCTATAGTCAAGGGCAGAGAGCAGAGGGAATAAGCCGTGTCATCGTGGTCTAGTAGCTGCTTGTGCGTTCGTAGTCGGTGGTCACGCCGATCGTTATGGATAACATCTCAGGGGAGCTGCAACCCGGGGAACGCATCGGCACTGAGCCACTGGCTGCTATCCACCGAAACGCCGTTGACCCACATCTCCCAATGCAGGTGCGCACCGGTCGAAAGGCCGGTGTTGCCGACCAGCGCGAAGGCTTCACCACGCTTGACGTGCTGCCCTACCTCAACATCAATCCGTGACAGGTGCCAGTAGCCGGTCATCAAGCCGCCGCCGTGATCAATCAACACGGCGTTTCCCCGCGCCTCCAACCGTTCGGCGAGCACCACCACCCCATCCGCGGGCGCAAGCACCCGCATCCCGCCCCAGGCGCGGTAATCCACACCGGAGTGATACCCTTTGACCATCCCACCATACGAGCGTCGGTCGCCATAGTTGGCCGAGACGGAGACCTTCACCGGCAGCGGAAAGGCAAGCGGCAGCTCCCAGAGGCGTTCTGGCGTGCGAATGGCGCGCCAGGTAGCGAGATAATCCAATTCCCCTTGCATAAGGTCAGGGTCCATCAGCTTCGAGAGTGAGGCCGGCGGATTGATATACTGATAGCCATAGCGTCCGGCGCCGACCTCAAGTGGCACGCTAAACGCCGTTTCCAGGCCATCGGCCTGCACGGTGACTTTTACGCGGTAAGTGCCCGGATCTATCAGGGCCGAAAGGCCCACCAATGCGTAGAGGTGCGCATCGTCGAGAGGATAACACGGCTCCGTCTGGCCCAGATAAGTGATCTCGCAAGCCGCCGGTTCGGTCGTCTCGAAACTGAACATCGCCGTGCGCCCACGAATAACGGGTTGTGGTGATACGGCAAACGCCGTCAGGGGATAGGGCAAACAAGTCTCCATAGCGGCGCCGGGAAAGCGCACTGTTTTTCCGGTATACCACGGCCCTGAATTAAGCCGCCGCACTTCCCATAAAGATAAGCCGCGGCGCACGGCAAAGGTCAACAGCGTTTCGCTGGCATGGACGGCAGCCAAAGACAAAGATTCAGAGGGGGGAAGGTTCAAGATTTGCCCGGCGCGTACCAATGTGGGATTCAAAACGCGGTTTGCCGCGGCGAGGGTGGGTAAATCCAGCCCACTGCGCGAGGCCAGACAACTCATTTGTTCACCCAGCCGCACAGTGTGCGCAGTCCAGGCGCTGTTATCGGCTAATGCAGGCGCATCGGCGGCGACCGGCGGCGCAACTGAAGACGCCAGCACGGGTTGGGCAAGCGGCATGATCAGACACAGGACAAAGATCAGCCAGAATTTTCGCTGCATCACGAAAAGTCCTGAGAATAAATTATAAAACCATCACAATATTATATGATAAGGCAAAAAAGGGAAAAGTCAAGGTCAGATCGTCCGCCGCTCACGGTTGGCGCGGGTGTCTTCAGCATTGCCGTAGAGGCCCCCCAGCAGCAATCCCGCCACGGTACCGGCCGGCAGGTAGATACCGTTGCCCAAAGCCATCAATCCCAGGATAATGCCTGCCAGCATGCCGGCAATCAACCCATAATAGGCGTACAAGCGCAGATAGTAGCGTGGCGGGGTCAGATGGTGCGTTTTGGCAAAGTGTTCGCCCATCAACCGCAATTGCTGATCCTGATAGCTGCGCTGTGCCTTTGATCCCGGCAATTCCAGGAACTCTTCTTCCAGGCGGGTCAACGTGTGCTGAAAATCACGACACGTCTCGCAGGCATCCGAGGCATCCTTGATCCGCAAGGCCAGCCGTAACATAAACTCCATCCGGTACTTCTGCCATTGTTTAGCCGTGAAATCCGAGCGATGTTCTTCAACATCCCGTACCAGCTTCCGATACCACTGGTCATCTTTGTACATAAATGCCCTTTCGTCAATGAAATATTAAAACTTGCGGATGACAAGTGGCAGGTAGATGCAACGTCCTTCACCGAGAACGCCAAACAACGTGAGATGGTCGAGTCGCGAAATGACGGTGTTCGCCGGCGCTGTGGCAACCTTGGTGATGCTCGCCGTGGACCAGGCCGCGCCGTCCCAATAATACAAGGCCAGCGTCTCTGGCCTGACCGGTGCGCTTTCTGCTGCCGTGTAGGCCACAGAAATCGTAAAAACTGTTCCCGGAACAAGCTGCGCCGGTTCGCCGGTGCTGCTGTAGACCGCTGTAGCATTGAAAAAATGACCGATTCCCACTAAATTGCCAGGAGAAGGTACACTTGCCGACGGCACCGGCACATGCCGCAGTACAATCGTATCGGTAAAAGCGCCCGCTGGGAAGATGTAGGTAGTGCCATCAAATTTCGATATGAATGTGCCGCCGTCCACCGAAATTG
Organism: Chloroflexota bacterium; assembly: GCA_019873645.1. Classification (GTDB taxonomy): domain Bacteria; phylum Chloroflexota; class Anaerolineae; order B4-G1; family SLSP01; genus DSWT01. The sequence goes on from JAIOAX010000003.1 coordinate 161,579, forward strand.
TACCTGACGTAGCCGGACCATACCACAGGATGACAACGCCGCCGTGTCCATCGGCAACGTAAATGTAATGCCCGGCGACCACGCTGTACAACGCCTCGCCCGGCGTGTCGTAGTATCCGATTTCTGCGGGCGCTGCCGGATTAACGACATTGACCATGCGTAAACCGCTGTATCCATCGGCAACATAAACGATGTTGTCCGCCACGCTTACCCCCTGGGCGCTGCCGGGTGTCGTCCAGGTCAGCACACTTGTCGCCGGCGCAGCCGTCACATTCACACCGTACAGGCGATTACCGTCCACAAGATAGGCCATCGTCCCTTCAACAGCAACATCGGTCACGGCAGTACCGCTTTTCCAGGTGAAAGCGGTCGTCGGAGAAAGAGGATTGGTGATATTGATGACGCGCAATCCGCCGTTTTCGGCGGCCACATAGGCGCGGTTGCCCGCCAGCGCCAGGTCGAGAGCATTGCCAGCGCTGTCCACAAACGCCTGCGTGACAGGCTTAATCGGATTGACCAGATCGGCGACATGCAGACCCCGCGCCCCCCCACCCTCGGCGACATACAGATACCCTTGCTTGACAGTCAACGCATACGCCCATCCCTGGTAGGTAGGGAAGGTTGCCACCGCCGTCGGCGTAGTCGGCGTGGAGACATCAATGATGCGGATGTCCAACCCATCGGCAACGTAAGCGTAACGTCCGGCAACCGCTACACTCGCAGCATTGCCCGGTGTATCGTAATGCCCGATTTCGCGAGGGGCTGCCGGATTCGCCACATCAAGGATGCGCAAGCCGCCATCGGCGTTGGCCACATAGAGCAAACGGCCAACCAACAACAAACGGCGCGCGTTGCCGACGATGTCGTAAGCGCCAACTTCTACCGGTGTGGCTGGATATAAAACGTTGATCGCCCGCAAGCCCCGGTAACGATCGGCGACGAAGGCTGTGTTCCCTACCACAACCACATCCGAAGCCTGCTCAGCAGTTTTGTAGGAGCCTATCTCCGTCGGGGCAGCGGGATCGGCGACATTGACGATCCGCAATCCCTGAAAACCATCAGCAACGTAGGCACGCTCACCGGCTACTGTCACACCGAGAGCCGTTCCCGGCGTATCCAGGGTCCCAATGACGGCAGGCGCAGCAGGGTTGGCAACATTCACAATGCGCAGACCGGCATTTCCCGCGGCCAGATAAGCGAAATTCCCCGCAACAACCACATCCTGAAGCGCGCTCAAGAGGACCTGCGCGGCGCCGGACACGGTGGGAGTGAAGGGCTGCGTCACATCCACGACGGTCAACGTCGTTCCCCCAACGACGTAAGCATAGTTTCCAACCGTGGCCACGCGCTGCGCATTGGGAATGGATACAGAAGCAACCAGGCTCGGAGCCGTAGGGGTGACGATGCTGACAACGCGCAAGCTGCCATCGCCAGCGGCAACATAGACATAATCGCCCGATACGGCGACGCCGTTGGCGCCCGACGGTGCGGCGTAGTATCCCACAACCGTAGGGGTAAGGGGTGTCGTCACATCTACCACAAACATCCCGCCGGTCTCGGCGGCGACGCAGGCATAATTGCCACTCACGGCCACATCTTTGACAACGTTGGGCAGCACATCCGTCTGGCCGACCAGCTTGATAAGCAATGGCTCAGAGATGTCCAACACAGCCAGGCGTGGTCCCACCCCCACATAAGCATAGTTCCCCTGCACGGCAACCGTATAGGAGGCCCCGCCGTACTGGCCTATAAGTTGGACATCTTTAGCAACAACAGGTGGTATACCGTCAGCCATAACCAGGACAGGCGACACCCACAGCGTCAAGACTGTCACCAGGCAGACTAAAACACGTGCGTATTTCATCACGGCAACCAGCTCTTGAAAAACAGTTTGCCGCCTCGGCTGCTCATACTTGTATAGCGCGAAGAACGGCCTACGGCCTCGTTAAGCCCCACAGCCGATGAAAAAACCAAAAGGCCGTTGAAGAAAGCCTGTACCCACTTGAACCACCCGGCTTCAGCAGCCAGGATAGCCACCAGGTACGCCAGGAACATAGCAATAGCAAATGAAACCCATTTTCTGTAAGCATCAAACTTATCGCCGATCAAATAGCCAAACGCATTCGCTACAAGCGATGAGGCAATGGCTGCACCTTGAAGGCTTAACAGGCTTTCCGTGGTAAACAGTGCATCCAGGTTAGTCTCCATATTCACCCTCCTCAAATAAGTCTGGAAGTCATTAGTCAAATAGTCACACTTCATTATCAAATTATAGTCGAATATGCACAACTCGGCAACAGAGCACCGTGGCGGAAATCCTGCACTGGTTAGCGATGCTTGAAGCGATGCTTGAAGCGGATCGTCAGATCCGCGGTTTTGGGGTGTTATGTCGGACACTGATACTACGCGACAGACATAACGGAGGTGTCGAAGACCGAACGGGGAACTGGCGTTCCCCTTTGAGCAATGGGAGCAATTGGCGTTCCCCTTTGAGCGATGGGAGCAATTGGCGTTCCCCGTTGAGCAATGGGAGCAATTGGCGTTCCCCGTTGAGCGATGGGAGCAATTGGCGTTCCCCGTTGAGCGATGGGAGCAATTGGCGTTCCCCGTTGAGCGATGGGAGCAATTGGCGTTCCACTTTGAGCAATGGGAGCAATTGGCGTTCCCCGTTGAGCAATGGGAGAGTGATTTAACCGCGAAGTTATTGGCAGCGCCGTGCATTAGCCGTATTGGTTGGGGGTACATTTCACTGTGGACAAATTCTCAGAACCGGGTACACTTCTATCCAATACAGGACTATTTTCACCGGAGGTTCACTATGACAGTTCAACAGGCTCCTTATGGAGCGTGGAAATCCCCCATTACATCCACCCTAATCGTCTCGCAATCCATCAATTTGGGCAATGGCATGTTTGACGGCAATGCCATATACTGGCTGGAAGGCCGCCCCACCGAGGCCGGACGCTATGTCATCGTCAAACGCACCCCTGACGGTGCCACCACCGAAGTCAACCCGGCGCCGTTCAACGCGCGCACCCGCGTCCACGAGTATGGCGGCGGAGCGGTTGTGGTAGATCATGGCATCGTGATCTTCAGCAATTTTAGCGATCAACGCTTATACCGCATTGCGCCAGACCAGACGCCAGAAGCCATCACGCCGGAGGCAGCGCTGCGCTATGCTGACTGCGTCGTTGATCCCCAACACAACCGCTTGATTTGCGTGCGCGAGGACCACAGTGAGGCAGCGCTCGCCGAACACGGTGAAGCAGTGAATACCATCGCTGCCATTGCGCTCGATGGCAGCGGCGCTCAGCAGGTGCTGGTTTCCGGCAACGACTTCTACGCCGCGCCGCGCCTCAGCCCCGATGGACGCACGCTTGCCTGGCTCACCTGGCGGCATCCCAATATGCCGTGGGATGGGACGGAGCTCTGGATCGCCGAGGTGCAACCTGATGGAACGCTGACCAATCCCGCCCTGGTCGCCGGAGGCGAAAACGAATCCATCTTCCAGCCGGAGTGGTCCCCCGACGGTACGCTCTACTTTGTGTCGGATCGTACCGGTTGGTGGAATCTGTATCGGTTGACGCAAGCCGGCACAGAACCTCTGGTGCTTATGGAGGCCGAATTCGGCGCGCCACAGTGGGTCTTCGGTCTCTCCACGTACGCTTTCGAATCCGCCGAACGTATCATCTGCACGTACACCCAAGACGGTAGGGACTATCTGGCTACGCTGGACATCAGGCGCAAAACCCTCACCCCACTGCAAACGCCCTACACCAGCATCAGCAGCGTCCGGGCAGCGCCGGGAAAGGTGCTGTTTCGCGGCGCGTCGCCTGCTCAGCCGGCCTCGCTGGTGTTGCTCGACCTGGCCACAGGAACACACACCGTCCTCAAACGCGCCACGGCCATCGAGATTGATCCCGGCTATCTCGCCATGCCGCAGCCCATCGAGTTCCCCACCACTGGAGGCTTGACAGCATACGGCATCTTCTATCCGCCGCACAACCAGGACTACGTCGCACCGGAGGGGGAAAAACCGCCGTTGCTCGTCCTCAGTCACGGTGGACCAACCGGCGCCACGTCCAGCGCCTTCAGCCTGGGGATTCAGTACTGGACCAGTCGCGGCTTTGCCGTCCTCGATGTGAACTACGGCGGCAGCACGGGCTACGGGCGCGCCTACCGCGAACGGCTCAACGGCCAATGGGGTGTGGTGGATGTGGACGACTGCGTCAACGGCGCGCGTTATCTCGCAGTGCAAGGATGGGTGGATCCGGCGCGGCTGGCAATCCGTGGGGGCAGCGCGGGCGGCTACACCACACTCTGTGCGCTGACGTTCCACGATGTGTTCCACGCCGGCGCGAGCCACTACGGTATCGGCGACCTCGAAGCCCTGGCGAAGGATACGCACAAATTCGAGTCGCGCTATCTGGATCGGCTCATCGGGCCATATCCAGAGTGCCGTGACCTGTACGTGGCGCGCTCGCCCATCCACCATGTCGCCAACCTCAAATGCCCGGTGATCTTCTTCCAGGGGTTGGAGGATAAGGTTGTGCCGCCGGCGCAAGCTGAAATGATGGTGGCCGCGTTACGCGCCAAAGGCATCCCCGTGGCCTATCTGCCTTTCGAGGGCGAACAACACGGGTTCCGCCGTGCCGAAAACATCAAGCGCGCTCTGGATGCCGAATTGTACTTCTACGGGCGCATCTTCGGCTTTGAGCCAGGCGAACCCCTAACACCGGTGGAGATCGCAAACCTCTGAAAATCCCCCCTTTGAGAAATCAATCTTGCTGTGGGGCTAATCTTGACGTGGCCGGTCTCTGACCGCGCCACTGCCGCATCAGGCGCTGCGCAGGCACGGTCTGGAGACCGGCCTGCGCAGCGCCCAGACCGATGACGACCCGACTCATAACTGTCAAACTAGATCATTTGACCCCAGACAGAGTATGATTAAAATAGAGTTAGGGAATTCTCATACATATACGCCTTTCAGGCAGGTAAGTGGGTCCCAACGCAAAACTACCGGCCTGAAATAGCCGAAGCCCGATATCCAGAGGAATCAGGAGGAGTGGGAATTTGACAGAGGAATATGGAAATCAAGAGAGAGCAATCTTGCCAGACCGCACCGCCGCGACGCCGCTAGAGGGGACGCTGATTTTCAGCGGTCTCGCGCACCCGCAACTGGCATCCAACATTGCCCATTACCTGGGACTGGAAGTTAGCCCTTCTATCAGTCGCAAGTTCTCGAACGACAATTACTTCGTGCATCTGGGCGTCAGCGTGCGCTCCAAACAGGTCTTCATCGTCCAGCCGCTCTCGCCGCCATGCAGCGACAATCTGGTGGAATTGCTGCTGATGCTGGATGTGGCCCGTACGGCCGGGGCCGCCGGCGTCCACGCAGTGATTCCCTACTACTCGTACGCGCGCTCCGATAAGAAAGATGCGCCGCGCATTTCCATCGCCGGGCGGTTGATCGCCGACTTGCTGGTGACGGCAGGCGCCACCCACGTGATCACGATGACGCTGCACTCGCCGCAGGTTCATGGCTTCTTCCGTGTGCCCACCGACCATCTCACAGCGCACTCGGTCTTTGTCGAACATCTGCGGACGAAGGACTTGAGCAACAGCGTAATCGTCGCGCCGGACATCGGGCACGCCAAGCGAGCAACCAAACTGGCGCGCGCCTTGAAGTTGCCCGTCGCTGCCGGCGAAAAACAGCGGCTCACCGACGATTCGGTCGCCATTACCGGCATGATGGGTGACGTATGGGGCAAAGACGTGATCCTGCTGGACGACGAGATTGCCACCGCCGGCACGATTATCGAGACGATCAAATATCTCAGGACGTGCAATGTCCGCAAGTTCACCGTGATCGGCACACACGGCCTGTTCACCGGCCCGGCCGTCGAACGACTCAACGACATCGCAGAAATTGATGAGATCATTGTCACCGATACCGTGCCGTTGAAGGAAAACCAGCGTCCGCGGCGGCTGAAAGTCCTCTCGGTCGGCGCGATCTTCGGCGAGGTGATTCGCCGCAATGTCAAGGGCGAGTCGGTCGGGTCGTTGTTCGAGTTCTGGTCGCTCCCTGACTAAGGAGAACAGGTATGATAAATGATGCAGCAGCGCCCAAAGGTTACGACGACGATCCCCAGGAGCAAGAGGAACCGGAGCACATCAACGGCTGGCGCGCGTTTGCCACGCTCAGCCAGTTTCTCAAAGACGATGGCTGGTATCCACAACAACTCGATGAAAAGACCATCCATCGAGTCTATTTCGCCGGCGAGAATGGAGAACTACGCTGCTATGCGCAAATTCGCGTAGACCTGGAACAATTCCTCTTCTACGTCATCGCGCCGGTCAAGGCACCGGAGCATGTGCGGCCACAGGTCGCCGAGTACATCACCCGCGCCAACTACGGCCTGCGCATCGGCAACTTCGAGCTGGACTACGGCGATGGCGAAGTCCGCTATAAGAGCAGCATTGACTTCGAAGGTGAAACCCTCACCCCCACGCTCATCAAAAACGCGATGTACCCGGCCGTCCATACGATGGATTTTTACCTGCCCGGTCTGCTCGGCGTGATGTACGGCAACAAAACACCCATTGAGGCTATCCGTGAAATCGAAGGGGACGCCGGCCGATGAGCCTGTTCAAGATTGCGACGTTCAATGCTAATTCCATCCGTTCACGGTTGGAGCAAATTCTGGCCTGGCTCGCCCGTGAAAGTCCTGATGTACTCTGCATCCAGGAGACCAAAGTGCAGGATCAGGACTTTCCGGCGCAGCCGATCATGGAGGCCGGCTATCACGTCATTTTTCGGGGGCAGAAAGCCTACGCGGGAGTCGCCATCATCAGCAAAGATGCGCCCCAGAACGTCGCCGCCGGGCTGGACGATGGCGCAGGGGCCGATGAACCGCGATTGTTGCGCGCCGTCTATCACGGCGTCACGGTCGTGAATACCTACGTTCCGCAGGGCCGCGAACCGGAATCGGAGCACTTTCAGTACAAGTTGCGCTGGCTCAAACGACTGCGGGCGTTCTTCGAGCGGCATTACACGCCCGATGATTTACTGGTGTGGGTCGGTGATCTCAATGTGGCCCCGGAGGATATTGATGTGTACGATCCCAAGGGGCTGCGCTATCATGTGGACTTCCACCCTGAAGCGCAGGCGGCGCTGGAATACGTGCGGCAATGGGGTTTCGTGGACGTGTTCCGCAAGCACCACCCTAACGAGCCGAAACAGTTTACCTATTTCGACTACCGCACCCGCAACGCCATCGAGCGCGGGATCGGCTGGCGCATTGATCACATCTGGGCGACGGCGCCGCTCGCCGCCAAATCCACACGCGCCTGGATTGACGTGGCCGCGCGCACGGCCGAGCGTCCCTCAGATCACGTTCCGCTCGTCGCCGAATTCGTTTTGTAGTTTACCGCAGCCCCAAAACCTCAAAGACCAGGTCTGGCTCACTGTGCCCCTTCACCTGCACGTAGCCCAATTCCCGTACCCGCACGTGAGAGCAGATATGGTCATAGGCTGTGGTATTGAGGAGAATTTGCAACGGCGCGGCATGGCTCTGCAGGCGAAAGGCCAGACTCACGCAATCGCCGATGGCCGTGTAATTCTTGATGGTATGCGAGCCGATGCTGCCGACGACCGCCGGACCGGTGGTGATGCCGATGCCAAAAGCCAGGCGATCTTCCGGCGGTAGTTGGGCGTGGATGTCACAAAGCGCCTCACGAATCTTCAGGGCAGATTTCACGGCCCGCAGCGTGTGATCGGCCTGCGACAGCGGCGCGTTGAAAAGCGCCATCACCCCATCCCCAAAGAATTTGTCGAGCGTACCTTCTTCGGAGAGAATCGCTTCCGAGGCCAGCGTCAGATAGCGGTTCAAGACTTCTACGGTCACTTCCGGTTCGAGCTTCTCACTAAAGGCGGTAAAGCCGCGAATGTCGGCAAACAGCGTCGTCACCTCACGCCGGGCGCCGCCCAGGCGGACGCTTTCGGGGTCGGAGAGCAGTTGCTCTACGACGTGCGGCACGACGTACTGTTCAAACGTCTGACGGATGCGCCGGGCCTGTGCTTCCAACTGACGCCGCTCGGTCAGGTCATCTACCACGATAGCGATGCCGTTGGTCGCTTCCCGATTATCCTTCAAGGGGCTGAGGTTCAAACGTAAAACGACCGGGCCGCGTTTGGGCAACACCGGCTCCATCTCGTATCCCACCAGTGATTCGTCTCGACTTTTGACCAAGTCCATCAGCGGCGCGATTTTAGCCCCCAGTTCCGACAACACCTCGAGATAGGGACGTCCCAGGGTCACAGCGGACGAAATTCCCAGGATGCGCTCGGCAGCGCGATTCATCAGCGTGATCGAACCCTGTCCATCAGTGGTAATCACCCCACTGGCGATGCTGGCAAAGATGTTATCCATGTAATTTTTCATCGCCGCCATAGCATCGCGCTGATTTTTTACATCGGCAAACAGACGCGCATTTTCCATGGCGATAGCCGCGTGCGAGGCCAGAGCCGCGAGCAGTTTCTCATCATCCGCCGTGAAAACAGGCTGTTCGGCGCCACGTCCCAACAAGACAAACCCCAGAATCTGCTCCCGGCCTTTGAGCGGTGCTTCCAGGATCGAAACAATCGAGCCGGAGGGACCACCCAACTCACTGGTCGTCCAGATATGCGGTTCACCTGAGATCAAGACTTCCTGTAGTGGAGCATAAGCAGTCTGATACAGCAAGTTCCCCAAATCCTCATCCCCAAAACGGCTGCGCAGGCTCAGATTGCCGGCTGCATCCAGCAGCAGGACGATGCCGCCCTGAACTTGAATGATGCGCCGGGCCTCGGCAATGACCAGATCGGGAATCTCATCGGGGTCCAGCGAGGCACTGATCGTCTGTCCGATGCTATAAAGCAGGTTGATCTCGCGGTAACGTCCCAGGGTCTCTTGTGCCAGCGCCCGGCTTTCCAGCACACGTTCTATGAGCATGGTCAGGCTATGCCGCAGGAATTGCAGACCTGATTCCACACGCGCAGGTTCGAGGTTCCCCGCCCGCGCTACCACAGCGCCGAATTCAATGTTCCCCGCCGTCAAAGGCAGCACATACTCCCAGGGGGCAGTTGTAGATGGGGGAGGCACGCCGTCAGAAGCCTGGCACGCCTCAGCCACCACGCCTCCATCTGTATCTATAAGTGCAACCACTACATCCGGCAGCATGCCGGCAAAACGCTTCAAATAGTCGGCTAACATCCGCCGGCTTAACAAACGATTTATGGACATTTGTTGCATTGCCTCACCCTCCACACAACACACTCACAGCAACGGTAATAAGAAAGAAAAGGTGGAGCCGCTTCCCAGGGTAGATTCTGCCCAGATTTTACCGTTATAATGCATGACAATCTCATGGGAAATCGCCAGTCCCAGCCCCGTGCCTTTAGGCTTGCCCCGTATCGCATCTCCTCCCTGGTAAAAACGTTGGAAGAGATGCTGCAAGCCCTCCGGCGCTATGCCTGAGCCGCTATCTGTAACGGCGACCAACACTGCACCCTGCGCCGGGGCATCCCATTCCTGAACGGTCATACCGCCCGGAACGCGCCGCGCCGTTACGGTGATGCCTCCGCGCTCGGTAAACTTGACGGCGTTGGAAAGCAAGTTGTACAAGACTTGTTTGATGCGTACCGGATCGGCCAGCACTGTCAACGCATCGGACGGTACATCTACGACCAGATGCAAACTCTTCAACTCTATATCGTCGCGCACATGCGCCAGTACATCCCGAATCAACACCGCCAGGTCGCACGGTTGGTCATTCCACACGAGCGTGCCGGCGTCCAACGCCGAGATGTCCAGGACATCGTTAAGAATGGTGGTCAGATGTTCGCCCTCCGCCACCATGATTTTGAAGTTGTGGTCCATCTGTTCCACCACATGCCGGACTTCTTCATCATCCACCGGCAAAAGCGGCTTGACCGAACGGTCAAAAGTGCGTCCGACCAGTTTGGCAAATCCGAGCACCGCAGTCAAAGGGGTGCGCAACTCATGCGAGACGGCCGAGACGAACTCGGATTTCATACGATCCACGGCGATCTCGTGGGTGATGTCGCGCAGGATGAAGATAACGGCACTGCCATCGCCCAGCGTCGTGACCGAAGCGCGTAAGATCAACTCGGCGATCACCATGCCATTGACCGTCGAAAGGCATGGAGCCGCCAGCTTCATGTCGGCCGTATGAACCATGCCGGGTTTGGACAACGAGCGCGCCATCACGGTTTCCAGCTCCGGCAAGGGCAAAACATCGGTCAGCAAGCGTCCCATCAGCGAGCGAGAAGAAAGCCGCGCCAACCGCTCAAAGGCCGGATTGGCAAGCTGAATACGGCCCGAGGGATCGGTGACCAGCAGCGCATCCGCCATGTTTTGTAGAATTGCGCTGAGGCGATTGCGGTCATTCTCCATGACTTTGGTACGGCGTTCGATTTCGGCTTCCAATTGCAGTTGACCGGCTTGCATCCGCTGCAACAACTGCGTATTTTCAACGGCCAGGGCAACCTGCGGGATCAGCTTCTCAAGCCAGCGCACCTCAGCCGTCGTATAAGACAGCCGCGCCTCACGCGGACCCAATCCCCACAGGCCGACGATGCGCTCCCCAACCCGCAAAAGCAAGGCCAGTTCGATGTTCCAGCGGTTCATAAGCTCGAGAATGGCCGAGGACGCCCAGATTTGCGGGGCTGAGCGCACAATGGAATCGCCGCCTTGATGTAACCAGAAAAGCGGCCCCTCATCCAGCGGCAAAGTAGAAGCAGTACTATCGGAAGAAGACACCAGCGACTGGCCGTCTTCACTCAGCACCCACAAAACGCCCTGGGCCGCACCGATCTTTTGAGGTAGGGTTTCGGTCAACAACGTCGTCAATGCTTCCAGGTGGATGGCGCTGGTCAGTTTTTCGATCACCCATTCCAACAGTTGCGGGGTATCGGCCATACTGCGAAAGAACAAACGGTTCGCATAAACCGCCACGGGCGCACGCAATAGCCAAAATGCAGTTGTTGTAAGCACCGCGGCCACAAAAACCACGTGAGTCTCGCGCACCGGCGTCATCACCAATGCCAAAATCCAGTGCGTAACGCCTTTGAGCACCAGGTAAATGCCCACCAGCACTAAGCCGAAAAGGAGATGCACAAATCCCTGCAATACCAGCACATCCACATCAAAAAGCCGGTAACGCGCTATGGCTATGGCGATTGTGATCGGCAATATGACGAGGAAGAACGCCGTGGCTTCAATGGTAAGCAGGGCATGACCCAAGAGTAATTCCGGCAAACCGGTCAAGAGCAAATACGGCAAGATGCTGACAGTCGCTCCCCAGGCCACCCAACGAATCTGGCCTAACACTGCCGGCTGACGGACAGTCAAGGCCGTATGGATAACGCTTGTCATACCGCCAAGCAACATCGCCAGGCCGATCCAGGAAGATACTTGCCCGGCCAGGATAATCCGCTGTAAAGGCACAGTCTCAAAAACAAATCCGACAAGTAAAGAAACGGCCGGATTGACGACATGCAGCACCGGCAGCCATTTGCTGACGGTCGGTGAAGTGATTTTGGGAATCGGGAAAATGAACAAGAAATGGTGAAAGGCACTGAAGAGCAAGGCGCGGGTGAAGAATTTGAGCAGGATTTCGGTGACGAACATGGCAGGTCTGACCAGCGTCATCACCTGAAAATGCAACAGCAGGTTCAAGGCCAGACATACGGCCATGACAAAAAACAATCGGGCGGCTGCGTCGTCGGGGTAATGCAACAACATATAACCGCCCACAAGCAAGGCGGTCAGGGTCATCGCATACACCCCAAAGCGCAACACCAGCAAACGTTCCACATGAAAAGGTTGCAATGTGACCGGCAACCTCAACCGTGTTCCGTTCCGTCGCACCTCGTAGATGATGGTTTGTCCCACCTGCCAATTGGGCGCACGTCCCCCCTGCCAGGGGCGTTCACCCCATTCCCAAACACTCAGCCCATCAACGGTGAGGATCTCATCCCCATACACAAAAGGCGATTGCGGATCCAGTTGCGTCGCCACCCGCAACCCGGAAGCCATAAACTCCGTCAACAACACCCCATCGGAGGGCAAACGCGCCTGCGCCACGAGCGATGCCATCACGTAGCCCATACCGATCAGCCCCACGCATAACCAGAGCAGGGCCAGGGGGTGTTTGCGCACGTTGCGGAGATATGTCAACACGGTCATCTCAGGTCAATAAGTCAATCCCCAAAACTTCGAGCGCTTTGTTGAGCACATAATCGGGATCAAAAGGTTTGGTGACATACTCATTCGCGTCAACGGAGATGCCGCGTTCCTTGTCAATAGCCTGGCCTTTAGCCGTCAGCAACACGATATAGATAGTACGATCGGCTTCCTTAATGCGTCGGCAGACCTCGTATCCATTCAACATGGGCATCATCACATCCAGGAAGACAAGATTGGGACGGTGGTTCAACGCCATAGCCAGGCCCTCCTCACCATCAGAGGCCATCAGGATTTCAACGCCCACGTCCTCCAGGTCTTCCAAGGTCTGTTTTAACAAAATACGGATGTATGACTCATCGTCAACGATAAGGATTTTTTTATCGTTTCCCATACCTGCCTCCTGAACACATCACGCCATACAAACAATGTATCATCCTCTTACGATTCTGTCAAACAACGCAGAGACACAAAGACCCGCAGAGAAAATCGAAATTTTCTCTGTGATCTCCGTGTCTCTGTGTTTTTTTCAAGGAAGGTTTTTTAGTTCAGACCCGCCGCCCGGCGCAGCAACTCGGCTTTATCAGTCTTCTCCCACGGCGCGTCAATATCGGTACGCCCGAAATGTCCGTAAGCAGCCGTCGCCTTGTAGATAGGACGACGCAGGTTCAGGTCGCGGATAATCGCCGCCGGCCGCAGATCAAAGTGTTCGTTAATCAGAGCAATGATCTTGTCATCGGGAATTTTAGCGGTGCCGAAGGTTTCCACCGCCAGTGAGAGCGGTCGCGCCACACCGATGGCATACGAAACCTGGAGCTCCAAGCGGTCGGCGATGCCCGCCGCCACCAGGTTTTTGGCAATGTAGCGCGCCATGTACGACGCCGAACGGTCTACCTTCGTCGGATCCTTGCCGGAGAACGCGCCGCCGCCGTGACGCGCCACGCCGCCATAGGTGTCCACGATGATCTTGCGTCCGGTCAAGCCGGAGTCGCCGGCCGGCCCGCCGATGACGAAACGTCCGGTGGGGTTCACATAAATCCGCGTGGCGTCGTCGAGCAACTCAGCAGGTACCACAGGCTTAATGACATGCTCGATCACATCGGCGCGGATCTGCTCCTGCGTGACCTCCGGCGCGTGCTGGGTGCTCACGACAATGGTGTCCACGCGCTTCGGTTTGCCGTAGGCGTACTCCACTGTCACCTGGCTCTTGCCGTCAGGCCGCAAGTAGAGCAGGGTACCGTCTTTGCGCACCTGAGCGAGGCGTTTGCACAGTTTGTGCGCCAGCGAGATAGTCAGGGGCATCAGTTCCGGCGTCTCGTTGCAAGCGAAGCCGATCATCATCCCCTGGTCGCCCGCGCCGATGGCCTCGATGTCGGCATCGCTCATCTCACCGGTCTTGGCTTCGAGCGCCTTATCTACGCCGAGGGCAATATCGGCAGATTGCTCTTTGATGCTGACAATCACGCCGCACGTCTCACCGTCGAACCCGAATTTGGCGCGGTTGTAGCCGATCCCCAACACCACGTTGCGCGCCAGTTGCGCGATGTCCACGTAAGTGCTGGTGGTGATTTCGCCGGCCACCAGAATCAAGCCGGTCGTCGTCGAGACCTCGCACGCTACGCGCGCATCGGGATCATCGGCGATGATCGCATCCAGAACGGCATCAGAGATCTGATCGCACATCTTGTCGGGATGGCCCTCCGTTACCGATTCTGACGTGAAGTAAAACTTCGGCGACTTCATAAACGTTGTTGACATTGAAAAAAACCTCCTTAAATTTAAGTTGAAAGTACAAGTTGAAAGTTGATTCAAACTACCCATAACCAATCATTGTTACTGAAATCAGCCGGCGCAGTATCGGGCTGATTATACCCGATTTCGCAGCCGGCTACCCCAAACCGACTTTTTGTCATCTTTTGTATCCCGATATATAATCCCCCTTATCTACCCTGACTATCCAACTAACGACTATCCGACTAACGATTGCCCGGCTAAAGACTATCGGACTATGAGGAGGACTCCAATGAACCGTGAAACTCTGCTGCATATCCTTGCCATCGCGCGGGGCGACGCACCCGCCGATATGTTGCTCACCAACGCCCGCGTGGTCAATGTCTTCACCGGCGAAGTGCTGGATGCCGACGTCGCCATCGCCGGAGAGACCATCGCCGCCGTAGGGACGGGCTACACGGGCAAAACGATATTTGACGTGCACGGGCAATACCTCGTCCCCGGCCTGATTGATTCCCACGTGCACGTCGAGTCTTCGATGACGGCGCCGGCGCAGTTTGCCCGCGCCGTCGTGCCGCACGGCGTCACCACCGTCATCTCCGATCCCCACGAGATCGCCAACGTCGCCGGAGCCGACGGCATCCGCTACATGATCGCAGCCTCGGAGGGGTTGCCGCTCACGATCTTCATCAACCTGCCCTCCTGCGTTCCGGCCACTCACATGGGCACGGCGGGCGCGACGTTGAACGCCGCCAACCTGCTGGCGTTGCGCGACCTGCCGCGCGTGCTGGGGCTGGCAGAATTTATGAACGTGCCCGGTGCGGTCATGGGCCTGCCCGGCGCGCTGGAAAAGATTCTCGCCTTCGGCGACGGACATATTGACGGGCATGCGCCCGGCGTCGGCGGGCCATGGCTGCAAGCCTACGTCGCCGCCGGACCGTCTACCGATCATGAGAGCATGACGGCGGAAGAAGCCCTCGAAAAAGCGCGCCTGGGGATGTACGTGCTTGTCCGCGAGGCCACCGCCGCACGTAACCTGCATGCGCTGCTTCCGGCCATCACATCGGAAAACGCCCGCCGTTTCGCCTTCGCCACCGATGACCGCCACCCCGCCGACCTCATCGAGGAAGGCAGTATTGACCATAACCTGCGGTTAGCGATTGCCGCCGGTTTGCCGCCGCTCACCGCCCTGCGCATGGCGACGCTCAACGCCGCCGAAGCCTTCGGGCTGAAGGATCGCGGAGCCATCGCGCCGGGCCGGCGCGCCGATCTGGTCGTCACGCCGTCGCTGGAAGATTTCCATGCAGTCAAGGTGTTTGCCGGCGGGAAGCTGGTCGCGGAAGACGGTCATCCCGCAGGCGAGTGGCCGCTCTCCACAGCGGACGAAAGCCGCGTGCGTGGCAGCATCCACGTGGACGTTGAGGCACTCTCGTTCCGCATCCCGGCGAAAGGCACCCACGTGCGCGCCATCGGCGTCATTCCCGACCAAATCGTGACCGAGGAACGCATTTTTGAAGCCAAAGTTGTGTCAACGGATACAACAGACAAAGAATACACGGATTACGAATCACGAATTACAAATTACAAATCCGTTTCATCCGTTCAATCCGTTGACAAAGAGACCGTTGACAAAGAAGCCGTAGCCGATGTAGAACGCGACCTGCTCAAGCTGGCCGTCATCGAGCGTCACAACGGCACAGGCAGAGTCGGCCTGGGCTTCGTGCACGGGTTGGGTCTCAAGCGCGGCGCGATTGCCGGCAGTGTGGGCCACGATTGTCACAACATCACCGTGACCGGCGTGAGCGACGCCGAGATGCGCGCCGCCGTCCGCGCCGTGAGAGACCTGGGCGGCGGGCTGGTCGCTGTCCTTGACGGCAAGGTGCTCGCCGCTGTGCCGTTACCTATCGCCGGCCTGATGTCCGATCAACCGGTCGAAGTCGTCCGCGCGCAGATGGATACGCTATTGGAACGTGTTAAAGAACTCGGTTCGCCCCTCCATGACCCATTTATGCACCTCGGCTTCCTGGCCCTGGAGGTCATCCCCAAACTCAAACTCACCGATCAAGGGCTGGTGGATGTGGAGAAGTTCGATTTCGTTGATCTGTGGGTGAGTGGTAATTAGGGATTGGGGATTGGGGATTGAGGACTGGGGACTGGGAAACCTTCCTGCTTCTCTACTCCCTAATCCCTACCCCTGCCTCCAACCCCAACTCCCGGTGTAAGAAGCGCACTGTGTCGGCCATCTGATCCTCCGGGATGCAGAAGGAGACGTTGTGCTCTGTAGCTGCCTGCGCTACGGCGATGACGCGCGTGCCGTGTTCGCCCAGCGCCGCGAAGGCATGCGAAACAATCCCCCGGGTGTTCCACCCCGGCACCCCGACCACAGAAACGGTGGCAACTTTTTCCTTAACATCAAGCACAAAGTTATCGCCACACAACGCACCGAATTCGTGTTGCAGCACCTTGAGCGCGTGGGCCTGATCCTGCTCACGTAGCACAAGATTGAGCGTGTGTTCCGAAAATGACTGTGAGAACATCGGCACGTCCACGCCAGCGGCGCTGAGACAGTGCAGAGCGCGCGCCGTCAGTGCCAGAGTCCAGCTATCATCGCGGCTGCCCACAGCGATCAACGTCAGGCCGTCGGTGGAGATGATGGCAGGCAGACGTTGCCGGTCAGCGCGCGGCGATTTGACCACCAGCGTTCCGGGGTGCTGTGGATTGAAGCTGTTGCGCAACCGCATGGGGATGCCGGCCGCCACAATCGGTCCGACCGTCTTGGGATGCAGCACATCCGCGCCGTAATAGGCCAGGTCCGCCGCCTCACTGTACGACAGTTCCGGCAGGGTGCGCGCCTGCGGCACCAGGTTCGGATCGGCGGTGAGGATGCCGTCCACATCGCTCCAGATCCATACCTCGTCGGCCTCCAGCCCGGCGGCGACGATGGCCGCGCTGAAGTCACTGCCGCCGCGTCCAAGCGTCGTCGTCACGCCGGATTCTGTCGCCCCGATGTAGCCGGTGATGACGGGAATCGCGCCGCGTTCTACCAACGGCCTGACGCGCGCCTGCAACCGCGCGCGCGTCTGCGCCATCAGCGGCCTGGCCGCGCCGAAATGCTCATCGGTGACCAGCACTTCGGTCGCACTGACGGCCTCGGCGCGCAAATTGCGCTCGCGCAACGCCGCTGCGAGGATGTGCGCCGAAAGCTGCTCTCCAAAAGCCGCCACAGCGTCTAAGCCGCGCGCCGTCACCTCGCCGAGCACAGCGATACTGCGGTAGAGCCGCTCCAATTCGTGCAGGCGGTCTTCAACAAAACCGCCGACTTCCAAACGCTCACGGCTGCACGTCAGCAGGGTATCCACCACGCTCAAATGGCGTGTCAACAGTTCAGCTTTGATGTGGCGGTAAACCGTATCGCGCCCTTCCGCCGCCGCCCGCGCGCCGGCAATCAACTGGTTCGTCACGCCGCTCATCGCCGAGACCACCACAACCGGCTGATGCGCCGTCTGCGCGACAATCTCCGTCACCGCCGCAAATCGCTCTGCACTTCCAACAGAGGTACCACCGAATTTGTGAATGATTAGTGCCATAGATAGATAGTCCCCTCTATGAGTAGAGGGTAGACGGGAAACTCCCCTGTCTACTGTCTACCGTCTACCGTCTACTTTTCCAACGCCTGCGCCAGATCCGCGATGATATCCTCCGCGTCTTCGATTCCCAGGGCATAGCGCACCAGGGTATCCCTGACACCGGAAGCCGCGCGCTCCGCCGGATCGAGCGAAACAAAAAGGGCCTGTTGCTGAACAATGCCCTCTACCCCACCCAACGTCGGGCCGATGTAGGGCAGTTGCAGGCGATCCACAAAACGGCTCGTTGTTTCTTTGCCGCCCGCCACCTCGAAGCTGACGACGCCGCCGAACCCCGTCATCAACCGCTGCGCCGTGGCGTAGTCCGGGTGGCTCGGCAGAGCAGGATAGTAGACGCGCGCGATGGCCGGGTGCTGCTCAAGGAACTGCGCCACGCGCATGCCATTCTCGTTCTGACGGCGCACGCGCAATTCCAGCGTTTTCAGGCCACGCAACAGCAGGTAGGCGTCATGGGGGCCACCGACGCCGCCAAGCAGGCCACGTGCGTCCTCGATCTTCGACAGCAGCCGATGAGAACCGATCACCGCGCCTGCGAGTACGTCATTGTGCCCGCCGAGATACTTCGTCGCGCTGTGGATGACCAGATCAATGCCGAGCGTCAGCGGCTGCATGTTGATCGGCGTAGCGAAGGTGCTGTCTACGGCGGTGATGATCCCGCGCGCACGGGCGATTGCGGCAATCTGTGGCAGGTCGGCAATGCGCAGGTAAGGGTTGGTCGGCGTCTCGGCAAAGATCAGGCGCGTGTTGGAGCGAATGGCCGCCGTCAAGGCGTGCAGATCATCCACCGGCACAAGCGTCGTTTCGACGCCCCAACGCGGCAAGAACTTTTCGGCGAACTCACGGGTACGGCGGTAGCAATCGGCCACCACAATGGCATGGTCACCGGCCGCCAGCAGCGCCAGGAAGGTCGTGGTGATGGCGTTCATGCCGCTGGCAAAGAGCAAAGCGCGTTCGCCGCCTTCGAGGGCCGCCAGTTTGCGTTCCACGGCTAATTGGGTGGGGTTGCTATAACGCCCGTATTCGTCGCGCAGCGGTAGATCGCCGCCGGCCTCGCGCGCCGCCTTACGTTCGGCTTTGCGCTCCATAAAGGCCAGCACATCCGCCGTATCCTCAAACGTATACGTCGAAGTCTGATAGATGGGGGTTGTCAGCGCGCCAAACGGCTTGCGCTTCTCCTCCCCCGCATGCACGGCTTGAGTGGATGTGGGTTGTGACATGGAATCTCCTGGTTTTGAAGTTGTAACTGGAAACTAGGGATTGGGGATTAGGGAGCAGTAATCAATCATCCCCCCAATCCCCAGTCACTAATCCCCAAACAAAAAGCCTCCTCAGCAGGCATCCTGGCTGAAGAGGCTTTCGCAGCATTTATGATACTGTTCTCATCTTCCAGAACCCCACCGGGGGTCTGCCGGAATTGGCACCATAGTTTAGTCAGTTAGTCCTTAGTCTGGTGGTTTGACAAACCGACTATAAGACTACACGATTTCATGACTATTCCTGGTTGCCGAGGCTTCACAGGGCCGGTCCCTCCGCCTCTCTGGATAAGAGCATGCTCTTGTGATTTAATGTGCAATCAGGGGCGATTGTAGCACAAGCGTCAAAAGTGTCAACTCACAGTGGCGCGGTCAGAGACCGGCCACTGCGAGATCTTGAAATACACCCTCAGCTGTTGCGCAAGACGAGCGGCAGATAAAGGCGATATTTGTCTACCGTGATAACCATTTCATCTGTATCGCTCGCGCCGGCCGTATCGGTGACGGTCAGGGTAAACGTCAGCACGCCGGGCGGCTGCGGCGCCGTGAAGGTGGTGCGGCTGAGTTCCGGTGTGAAGACAACCGCCGCGCCGCCGCTTTGCTGCCAGAGATAAGTCAGCGCATCGCCATCCGGGTCGTAAGAGGCGCTGCCGTCCAGCATGACTTGTGCGCCCGGCTTCACCGTTTGATCTGCCCCGGCAACGGCGACCGGCGCGTGATTGATCCGCGAGAACGTCGCCGTCAGCACGGTATTGCCGTGAATCACCACGCGGGTGGGGTCCGCAAGCAGCGTCGCGCCGCTCCAGCCGTCGAATTGCCAGCCCGTTGCAGGCGTCGCCACCAGCTCCACGATGTCGCCGGCATAATACACAGGCAGATCAGGCTTGCGTGTCACCGTCCCTTCACCCACAATGTTGATGGTCAGTGTGTAAGTCGGCGGTGGACTGGCCTGCGGGTCGCCGTAGAGGATGCCGCGCCCGTTGGTACCGATGTACACCCGCCCGTAGATGCGCGGATCGCCGGTGATGGCCGCGCCCGTCCAACCGTACTGGTGGAGGTCGTCGTTGATGCGTACCCAGCTCACACCCGCGTCAATGGAGCGATAGATGCCGCGCACGCCGTCAATCTGCCCGCTGATGTAAATCGCCATATAGGTCTTGCCCGGCGCAGGCGCGCCAAAGCCGACGACATCCGCCTCTTCCACATTCGCCAGCTTCGTGAAGCTGTCGCCGCCGTCGGTGGAATGCCACAAGCCGTAGACGGTGTCCTCGTTGCCACCCGCCAGCCAGATATCGCCTTCGATGCCGGGGACGGCCTTGAATTTCACCGTGGCCGCAGGCGGCCAACCGGCGCTGATGGTGGTCGTGAAAGTCGCGCCGCCGTCCTTGCTGCGGTAGAAGTTGCCGTTGGCGTAAGCGTAGAAGACCTGCGGATTGACGCGGTCGGATTCCACCGTCGCACCGGCCGGTACACCAACACTAGGGAGCCAGCTACTGCCGTTGTTGATCGAGTAAACCACTGTGACGCCCGGCGACCAGACAATCGCGCTGCCATCCGCCGCCACCGCAACATTCCCGCCGCGATTCACATTTGGCGGTTCTGTGGCCGCCGCCCTCCAGGTGAGACCGCCATCGGTCGAGTAACCGAGGTTGATAAGGTCCGCAGGCTTGTCACCACCGTCCCCCACGCGCACGATGAATTCTGGGTCAAGTTCGGCGTAATCCAGGCTCGTGCCGGAGCCAAAGGTAGGGTTCGTAAACATCACCGGTGGAACGGCCGTCAGATCGTCGTGCCGGAAACCGCCGAGATCGCCCAGGGCGCTGAGCAGCCGCGTGGCGCCGATCGGCGGCGTGATCAAGTCCTGGACGGCGGTTTCTTCGAGGCCCTGCGCTTTGACGGTAATCGTCACCGTCTTGTTCGCGTCCCAATCGGTAAGGTTGTCACTCCCGTAAATTGTCGCGCCGGTCACGTACAGCATCCGGTTGGGGTTAAAGGGGTCAATTTCCAGGTCGCCGATCATCCAGCCCAGTTTGGGCGCCAATTCGGGAAGGTTGGCATACATAGGCCGTCCCCAATTGAGCCACGGCGCGCCGGAAATGTCCTGAACGTAGTGATTGGTGCGCGGCGGGGGCCAGCCGACCCATTGAATCTCCCAAATAAGCTTCCAGGTCGCACCGCCGTCGGTACTGCGGAAGATGATGTCGTCCGGCCACCAGGATTCCTGCGTCGAGACCATCACAACATTTGGATTGGACGCATCCACCGTCAAGCCGCCATAGCCATAAGGCTCGCCTCCACCAGGCGGCGGTGGAGTGATGTTCGTCCAGACCCCAGTCGTGGTATTGTATTTCCAGACCGCGCCTGCATCGCCGCCGTAAGGCCCGCAATTGTCGCTGTAGGTGACGTAAAGCACACCGTTGGAGGCCAAAACGCCGTGATAGGGTAGATAGCCCTGCTGCGGTTGGTCAGGAATGGGTTCCCAGGTTTGTCCGGCGTCGGTGCTGCGATAGAGGGCCGTCTGGGTATCCGCCACGCCTACGTAGATGGTCGGCGTGGGCGCACCAGCGTTGCCGCTGGCCTTGTCAAAAACGACCCACACCACGCCGATCAAGTCGCCTTCATAATCGCCGGTGCCCGGTGCGTAATTGCCTGCCGCCGTGAAGCTTTCGACCTTCGACCAGGTCGCGCCGTAGTCCGTGCTGCGCCACAGGCCGTTGCCGCTGCGTGTGCCCAGGTAGAGGATGTTGTGGCTGTTGGGATCAATCGCCAGACGTTCACCCATCGCCCGACCGGGCATGTTGCCGCCGCCCTTGAAAGGCAATTCGGTAATTGCCCAGGTTGCGCCGCGATCAGCGGAACGCAAAATCGCGGCGTTGCCGGGGTCCCAACTGTTCGTGTAAGTGCCGACAAACGCATACACGCGATCCGGCTCCACCGGGTCGGTCGCCAGGCTGTCCACCCCGGTCCAGCCCCAGTGATCCCAACCGATCCAATCCAACAAGGGAATCCAGCGATTGGTCGTCGTATCCAGACGATAGACCCCGCCGATGTCGGTGCGCGCGTAGACCAGGCCCGGCTCGCCGGTGTTGAAGATGATGCCCGGCACAAACCCGCCGCCCACGATCTCCACATTCTTCCAGATGTACGGTTCCGCGGGCGCAGCGAGCGTCCGCGCCTGGGCGACGATGCTGTGCACCGGCGTCCGCCAGACGCCCGGCAACGCCAGCACGGCCCCGGCAATCAACAAGAGTCTGACCAGCTTGCCCATCTTCATACCCCAACCTCCTCAAAAACGGTTTAATAGTCGTTAGTCAAATAGTCCTGTAGTCGTTAGTCGAATGGTCTTACCGTCCAATGATATAAGGAAACTTGTACCACGTCAAGCATGACTTCAAAATCTTGACAAATCGCTTCATCGTTCATACAATGAGAGTGCTTCTTCACACTTCACACTCACAATTCTGCACCGGTTAGTTAGGCTCAAATTCTGAGAGGGGTCCTCATAGGACAAGCCCCCCACGAGGACGAACATAACTATCCGACTACCAGACTAAAGACTAAACGACTACCAGACTAAACAACTACCAGACTATCTTCAAAGGAGGTCTCACGGATGATCCAAACCCTTATCAAAAGCGGTGAATATTACGATTCGATCACCTTATTACAAGTCGCCCAGGGGCTTTCCAGGCTGGCGGGCGTAGAAGACGCCGCCGTAGTGATGGGCACGCCTGCCAACAAGGGCATCCTTAGGGACGCCGGGCTGTTGACGCCGGAAGCCGAGGCTGCCTTCGCCGACGATCTCATCATCGCGGTACGGGTGGCGGATGGAGGCAACGTGGATATAGCCGCGCGCGTCGGTGAATTGCTCGCGGCATCGCGCATGGCCAAAGCTGCAAGCGGTACCGTGCCGGCGCCCAAGACGGTTTCCGCCGCCGTACAACAGCTCGCCGGTGCGAACATCGCGCTGGTCTCCGTGGCCGGGCGGTATGCGGCCGGCGTCGCCCGCGAGGCGCTCGAACAGGGACTCCACGTGTTCCTCTTCAGCGATAACGTCAGCGTGGAGGACGAAATCGCGCTGAAAACGTTGGGGCGCGAGAAAGGGTTGTTGGTGATGGGGCCGGACGCCGGCACCGCCATCATCAACGGCGTGGCATTGGGATTTGCCAATGCTGTCATTCCCGGACCGGTGGGGGTTGTAGCCGCCGCCGGCACAGGTCTGCAAGCCGTCACCAGCTACCTCACGCGGATGGGTGTGGGCATCACACAAGGCATCGGCACGGGCGGGCGCGATCTCTCGGAAGCCGTCGGCGGCATCATGATGCTCGAAGGGCTAAAGGCGCTCCAGGCCGACCCGGCAACCAAGGTGCTGCTTCTCGTGTCCAAGCCACCGGCACCCACTGTAGCCGAGAAAGTGTTAGAACAACTGAAAGTCAGCAGTAAGCCCGCCGTCGTGTGCTTTCTGGGCGGTAAAGCGAAAGTCATCCGCGAGGCCGGCGGCATCCCGGCAGAGACGCTCGAAGAGGCGGCGTATCTCGCCGCCGCCCTGGCGCGCGGCGAATCGCCAGAGGCGGCGCTGGAACACCTGCACGCGCAACACCAGGAGCTGAAAAAGCTGGCGAAAAAACTTGTCGGGCGTTTGCAAATGCAGCAAAACTACTTTCGTGGACTGTTCAGCGGTGGCACGTTTTGCTACGAGAGCCAGCTCATCCTCAATGAGATGCTGGGCAAAGGCGCGGTACTTTCCAACGCGCCGGTGAAGAAAAAGCACAAACTGGAGGATGCGAATAAAAGTGTCGGCCACACCGCCGTTGACCTGGGCGAGGACGAATTCACCGTCGGGCGGCTGCACCCGATGCTCGATCCCACGCTACGCAACCGCCGCATCCTCCATGAGGCACAGGATCCCGAGACCGCCATCATCTTCCTGGACATCGTGCTCGGTTACGGCGTCCATCCCGACCCGGCCGGCGCGGCCGCCGAAGCCATCCGCGAAGCGCAGGCGCAGCTCGCCAGCGAAGGCCGCGAGGTGCTGTTCATCGCCTCGGTGTGCGGCACAGACGGCGACCCGCAGAACGCCAAAATTCAAGAAGAAAAACTTCGTGAGGCGGGCGTCATTGTGCTAGAGTCTAATGCTGCTGCTACCCGGTTAGCTGGCTACATTTTGAGTTAATAAGGGAGTGCATTATGCCGGAAGATATCCCAACCCAAACGACATCAAGTATTGGTCTTGCGTCGCGCTATCTTGACGCCATCCAAGAGATTATCGCCCGGTTCTTCAACGATACCTCATGTATCGTGTATCTTTTCGGTTCGCGCGCCAGAGGAACGCACACGCCAACCTCGGATGTGGATATTGCCGTTGCAGCATCGGAAGACATCGGTGGGAAACTCGGCGCTTTGCGCGAGGCACTGGAGCTTTCTATGGTCCCATTTTTCGTTGATGTGGTGGACCTTAGTCAAACAACCCCTACATTCGTAGAAAATGTGCAAAGTGAAGGTGTCGTGATATGGAGAAATTGAGCACGGCTACTCAATTGGCCCAAAGAGCCTTATGGACCCTAGAAGAAATCTTGCATTTGCCATTTAATACCATCGTGCGGGATGCAGCTATACAACGCTTCGAATATACGTTTGAAGCCGTCTGGAAACTGCTCAAAATTTACCTGGAATCTCAAGAAGGAATCGTCTGTACTTCTCCCAAAAGCTGTTTTCGGCATGCCTTGCGCGCCGGGTTGCTGTCTCTCGAACACACCGAAACGTGTTTAATGATGACCGATGACCGCAATCTGACCTCCCATACCTACATCGAAGCCGTTGCACAAACGATTTACCAGAAACTCCCTACTTATTACCAGGTGATGCAGGAGCTGTTCGGCAAAATTCAGCATCCTGACAATGCGACAACCACACAATCGAACTAAGGAGAAAGATCATGGCCATTCAAGACCTGTTCGGTCAACCGCTTAAAGCAATCAACGTCGGGTTGCAAGGGTTCGCGGATAGTTTACATACATTAGGGGTGGAAGTCATTCACGTAGACTGGCATCCGCCGTTGGAAGGCTATGCCCCCATCACCCACACCCGAGACGGCGTAGATATTGACGCCGCCAACGCCGCGGCCGTAGCGCGCATCCGCAGCGGACGTCCCTTGCTCGTGGGGATGGGCGTCGCCCGCGAGGTGATCCCCGGTTTTGGAGAACGTATGCTTCTGCACGCCGGGCCGCCCATCACCTGGGAGCGCATGTGCGGGCCGATGCGCGGGGCAATCATCGGCGCCGCCGTCTACGAAGGCTGGGCGGCCTCTTACGAGGAAGCGGCCGAGATGGCCGCCGCCGGCGAATTTACGTTTGCGCCGTGCCACCACTATCACGCCGTCGGGCCGATGGCGGGGATTGTTTCCCCTTCAATGCCGGTGTTCATCGTGCAGAACGAGACATTCGGGAATACCACCTACAGCACCCAAAACGAGGGCCTGGGACGGGTGCTGCGCTAC
Organism: Chloroflexota bacterium; assembly: GCA_019873645.1. Lineage (GTDB taxonomy): Bacteria > Chloroflexota > Anaerolineae > B4-G1 > SLSP01 > DSWT01. Next base: position 186,951 of record JAIOAX010000003.1, read on the forward strand.
GGCGCTTACGGCGATGAGGTGTTGGCGCGCCTCAAGTGGATGGAGACCACACTCTACCCCGCGCTCAAGGCCGCCCTCAAGGCCACCGGCCCGATTGACCTGCGCAGCCTCATCGCGCAGGCGCTGCACATGGGCGACGAAGGCCACAACCGCAACCGCGCGGCGACTTCGCTGCTCATCCGCCAGCTCGCCCCCGCGCTGATCGAGACCGCGACGAAGAAAGTGGCCGTTGAAGTGCTCAAATTCATTGATGGCAACGACCATTTCTTCCTCAACCTCTCGATGGCGGCGGTGAAAGCGATGCTGGAACCGGCGGAAGGAATCGCAGGCAGCACCATCGTCACGGTGATGGCACGCAACGGCACGGATTTCGGCATTCGTGTGGCGGGGATGCCGGAGCAGTGGTTCACCGCACCTGCGCCGATTGTGCAAGGTTTATGGCTGCCGGGCTTTTCGGAGAAGGACGCCAACCCCGACATCGGCGATTCGGCGATCACCGAGACGGGTGGCATCGGCGGCTTTGCGATGGCGGCAGCGCCGGCGATTGTGCGTTTTGTCGGCGGGACATCGGCGCTGGCCTTGCAGGTGACGCAGGAAATGTATCAGATCACGGCTGGCGAACACGAATTCTTCACCGTGCCGGCACTCAACTTCCGAGGGACGCCGCTGGGGATTGACGTGCGCAAAGTGATGGCGACAGGCATCCTGCCGTTCATCAACACCGGCGTCGCCCATAAGGAGCCGGGCGTGGGGATGGTCGGCGCCGGGCTGGTGCGCGCGCCGCGGCAGTGCTTTGAGGCGGCGTTTAAGCGGATTGGTGATTGGTAACTGGTGATTGGCAACTGGTGATTGGTAAATAAGGAGGGAACCAATGGGCAAAAAACATTTGTGGATTGTGTGTGTCTTGATGCCGATTTTTGGGTTACTGGGTTTGTGCGCCGGGTCTGGAGGCTCACAAACAACCGCCGCCGCCTCTCCTCCGCTCTCCATCTCCCCCACTCTCCCCCTCTCCCTCTCGCCCTCGCCCCCCACCACCACCGTTAAGCTCATTTTTATTCATCACTCCACCGGTGGCAACTGGCTGGCCGATCCCAACAACGATCAATCTTATGGCGGCCTGGGTATCGCCCTGAGGGATAATAATTATTTCGTCAGCGCCACCAACTATGGCTGGGGGCCAACCTGGCCGGATCAGGGACAACCCATTGGCAGCTTTACCGACATCATTCACTGGCCGGTGTGGTTCACCGGCCAATACAGCAGCACCATCCTGGCCGCGCTGTACACTGAAAACAACCGGAATATTTGCAACCCATCGTCGCCATCTGACGACTGCTTTGGCGACTGGTCGCGCCTATCCACCAACCCCGGCGGCGAGAACGAGATCATTATGTTCAAATCGTGCTTCCCCAACTCGGACCTGTATGGCAATCCCAACGATCCGCCGCTTGCCGAACCAGATGACTCGTTCACTGTAGCCAACGCCAAAGCCGTTTACATCAAGCTCCTGACCTACTTTGCCAGCCGTCAGGACAAGCTGTTCATCGTCATCACCGCGCCGCCCTTGCAAGAAAGCGAGACCGCGCCCGAGCGTGCCGCCAACGCCCGTGCGTTCAACAACTGGCTGGTGAACGATTGGCTGGACGGCTATCCTCACAGCAACGTGGCCGTTTTTGACTATTATAACGTTCTGACCAGCAACGGCGGCGACGCCAACACCAACGACATTGGCGCGGAAACCGGCAATCATCATCGCTGGCGGAACGGCGCTGTGCAGCATATCCAGACGGTAGCCAACAACTATGCCGCCTATCCGAGCGGCGACAGTCACCCCACCACCGCCGGTCACCAAAAAGCCACCGCCGAATTCGTGTCGCTGCTCAACGTTTACTACAACCGCTGGCGGGGCGGCGGAACGCCTTGCACCGCACTGACCGGCGTGACCATCAGCGGCCCGACGAGCGGTTACACGAATACGCAGTATGCCTTCACCGCTGCGCCGACGCCCGCCAATGCCACCACACCCATCACCTACACCTGGTCGCCTGCGCCGGATTCCGGGCAGGGGACGGCGACCGCGCGCTACACCTGGCAGACGGTCGAGACGAAGGCCATCACCGTCACCGCGCAGAACTGCGGTGGGAGCGCTGTGGATACGCACACCGTCACCATTGCACCACGCCCGGTGCTCTCGCGTTTCATCTACCTGTCACTTGTCTTGCGCAACCATACTTCCGCGCCCCCAACATGTGCTGTCCCACTAACCGGCGTGACCATCAGCGGCCCGACGAGCGGTTACACGAACACACAGTACACCTTCACCGCCGCGCCGACGCCCGCTAATGCCACCCTGCCCATTGCCTACACCTGGTCACCCGCGCCGCAGAGCGGGCAGAACACCGCCAGCGCGACATACCAATGGGACACTACTGGCAGTAAGACAATCAACGTGACGGCGAGCAACTGTTCCGGCGCGCACACGGCGAACGATGACCATACCATCACCATCCAGGGACAACTGCCGCTGCTCGGCGGCACGCTCATCTACCCCACCGACTTCATCTACCTGGGCGCGTTCCGTCTGCCCGATCAATCTTCGGGTGGAATTTCGTGGAGCTATGGCGGCGCAGGGATGACGTACTATCCCAACGGCGACCCCGGCAATACCGACGCCTATCCAGGGTCGTTGTTCAGCATTAGCGACTATCCCGATCATAATTACGTCTCCGAATTCAGTATCCCCGTCCCCGTGATCTCGACAAACAAGAACCTTGCCGATTTGCCGACGGCGACAACCTTACAGCCCTTTGCCGACATTTCCGGCGGACGGCAGATTCCCGGCCTGGAGAATAGCTTGACGGTCGGGGATGTCCAGTATTATCCACGTCAGGGCGCGCAGACCAGCGATAAGCTCTATTGGGTGATGTTCGAGTACTACATGCCGGAGGATGAAATCGGGCACGGCTGGAGTGAACTGAACCTGGCGTCGCCACAGGCGCAGGGCGCATGGCGGCTGGGCAACTTCCCAACCTCTGCCACAAACAAATACCTGTTTGAAATCCCCACCGCTTGGGCCGACGCCTACACGCCAGGGCGTTACTTGGCTGCCGGCCGCAATCGTGTCCCTAATGACGGTTCGTGGGGGCCGGCGTTGTATGCCTTTGGCCCATGGAACGACGGCAACCCACCCACCAACGGCAGCAGTGTGGCGGCCACGCAGATGCTCTACTATCCTTTCGACTATGATAACTATACCGTTGACCATATCGTGCGTGACTTCAGCCACGCGGACGAGTGGCAAGACGGTGCATGGTTGACGGTGGGGGAGCGCAACGGTGTGGTCTTTGCCGGCATGAAGTCATTGCGCCGGGAATACGAGTTGGAATACTACGGGGATTACAATGTGGACGGCTGTGGCTACAAAGGCTGGCATGCCGAGCCGTACTATGCGGCGTTTTTGTTCTACGATCCGGCGCTGTTGGCGGCATCGGTGCAGGGCGAGATCGAGCCGTATGAGATCCAGCCCTACGCGATGCTCAACGTGGAGGATTACATGTTCCAGCAGGGGTGTCGCCGCCAGACGCTCGGCGGCGTGGGCTATGACCGTGCGCATGGGTTAGTGTATGTCCTGGAAAAGGAAGTGATGGCAGACGGGGCGAAGCCCATCGTCCACGTTTTCCAGGTCTCCGCCACGCCACAGGCGGCAGACCTCACACCGCCGACCGCGCCGACGAATGTGCAAGCTACGCCGACATCCACCCAGGTTAATCTCAGTTGGAACGCAGCCACAGACAACGCACACCTGGCCGGCTACATCATCTACCGCTTCGGTGAACCCATCGCTACCACGCCCGCGACGACCTATAGCGATGACAAGGTCAATCCGGGGACGACGTACACCTATACCGTTGTCGCCTGGGACGCCAGCAACAACCTCAGTGCCCCGGCCAACGTCGTTGGCACCACCCCTGCCGGCGCCGACAATCGCATGCCCATCATCTACAACCTCAAGTACAGCGGCCTTAACGCCACCGGTATCACCATTCGCTGGCGCACCGATGAGCCGGCCACGACGGTCTTGACCTATGAAGTAGCCTACTCCGGGGATATGCAAGTTTATCGAAACACGACGCCAACCCGCCAGCACGCCGTTGTACTGACCGGCCTGACACCGGAAACCAACTATTTTGTCTGGGAAGTGGTCAGTGCGGATGCCGCCGGGCACACCAACATCTTCCACGTCGAAAACTGGGACTTTAACACCTCCCCGACAGGGACGTCGTTGAACTTCCGCCCGATTCTGAACGGCATCGGCTCACGGCGCGTTGCCGTCGGCGACCCGGTCACTTTCACGCTCGAAGCGTTCGACCGCGACAGCGACGATACCTTGACCTTCAGCGCGGCGGGCTTGCCGTCTGGCGCAACCTTCAATCCGGCCACGCGGCGCTTCAGTTGGACGCCATCCACCATCGGGACATACCACATCACCTTCACCGTCAGTGACGGGGATCAAACGGATAGCGAACGCGTGACAATTTTTGTGACGGTGGATGAGCGGTAACAACCAGACCGGCCAGGCTTTGAAAGGCCTGACCGGTCTGGTTAAGGAGACAATGATGGAAGTACAAGTGATTCGCCCCCCGCGACGCAGTTGTTGGACATTGCTGGGTACCGGCCTGATGGTCCTCCTTGTGCCGCTGATTCTCTTGTACGTCTTTGGCTTCTCGGCCAAAGCGACCGAGGAGTACGCCTGTGTCCTCAACCTCGTAGAGCGCAGCGAGGATGTGATCGTCGTGACGGGGAAACCGCTCAAACCGGGATTGTTCGCCTGGACAGCGTATTTCGAGAGCAGTGGCAGCCTGCGACAAGGGAGTTTCTCTACGACATTTTCCGGCCCGCGCGGGCGCGCGCGGATTCAGGTCCAGTTCTATCGCGCCTCTGTCGGCGAAACATTGGGCGTGTGGCTCAAAAAAGGACGCGAGGAAATCACAGTTTACAAGGGGAGTTATCCGTGCCGGTGAAGCGAAGCGGAGAAATCAGCGAGCCGTTTAACCCAGGGCAAAGCATCTTTGACCGCATTGTATAAGCGTTCATCCGCTGTCCAGAGCTCGAGGCCCAGCATCTCAGCCAGGGCGAGATAATGGCTATCGTAGGCTTGAGGACGGTTGAAACGTCGCGCCAGTTCCCACGCGCGCTGATGTAAACCATCAGGATAAAGCAAACGTACACCGAGTAAATGCAGGGCTTTGAACATCAGCTCTGCTTCTTCCGGCGGTACCAGACCGCGATAGGTCTTACTGCAAATAACAGAGGTACCTTCAAAAGCAAACAATGGCGGCGCAACCACTTCGACCTTAGCACTCGTCCAGGCCTCCCATAATTGATGCGCCACAGTGCTGTCCGGTTCAACTAAGACCAGCTTGAGCGCTAAACTGGCATCAACACACACTTGAGAGTTCAAGGTCGCGCTCCTCACGCAATTGGTTCAACTCTTCGGCAACATCGGAGAAAGGGACCCCACCGCGCCGCCGCAGACTCATTTCGCGCACCGCTTGCGCTAAAGCCAATGCTGCCTTACGCTGTTCTTGAGAATCGCCAACTATTATAGCCTCCTGAGATTCAAGTCTGCGCAGGTCCTCTATACTCACCAATGCGGCTTTAGGCTTACCCCGTGAAGTCAGAACAATACGCTCACGTCCAAAAGCGACACGATTAATGAGAGTAGAAAACATATTTTTTACTTCGGCAATACTTACCGTAGTCATTGTTTGCTCCGTAACACTTACAGGGTATTAAGGACATTATACCCATAGTGGACATAACTGTCAATTGTAAGGAGGGATTTCCAATGGAACACTTGAAACACTTTGCTTACCTGCTCTGCATTTTAGCTGGCCTGTTCACCCTCACGCCAACCGCCGTTGCCTCTCCCCTTCTCCCCCTCTCCCGTTCTGCCGCTCCCCCTCCCCCGCTCTCCGACGCCCCGCCCGCTGCGCCCGTGAAACTCATCTTCATCCATCACTCCACCGGCGGCAACTGGCTGGCCGACCCCAACTCCGACCAGCCCTACGGCGGCCTGGGAAAAGCGTTGCTGGAAAATAACTACTTCGTCAGCGCGACAAACTACGGCTGGGGTCCCGACGCCATCGGCGACCGCACCGACATCGTCAACTGGCCGGAATGGTTCCTCGGCCCCAACCGCGATGCGATCCTGCACGCGCTCTACACTGAAAGCGGCCAAAACATTGGCGATTTCGGCAACTGGTCACGTCTGCCCAACGACCCCGGCGGCGAGAATGTCATCATCATGTTCAAATCGTGCTTCCCCAACTCTGATCTCGACGGCCACCCCGATGATCCGCCGCTGCCCGAACCCAACGACTGGGAGTACTCTATCGCCAACGCGAAGGCCGTCTACAACGCGCTGCTGACGTACTTCGAGACACGGCAGGATAAGCTCTTCATCGTCATCACCGCGCCGCCGTTGCAGGAGAGCGACACTACGCGAGAGCATGCTGCCAACGCGCGTGCCCTCAACAACTGGCTGGTGAACGATTGGCTGGCAAATTACCCCTATCCCAACGTCGCCGTCTTTGATTACTACAACGTGCTGACCGGGCCGAACAATCACCACCGCTGGAACGGCAACACGATCGAGCACGTTCAGGCGTCGGACAACAACTATTCGTTCTATCCCAGCGGTGATAGCCACCCCTCAACGGCCGGACACACTAAAGCCACCGCCGAGTTCATCCCGCTGCTCAACGTCTTCTACAACCGCTGGCGGGCTGCTGGGCCGGTCGCGCCGCCCGTTACGCCGCCTGTCGAACCGACAACCGCCGAGGCCACGGAAGCCGCGCCGGAGCCAACCGTCAGGCCGTCAGGCAGCAGCAGTAACAGCATTGACGATTTTGAAAGCGGTCTGGAATGGTACGCCGAGGTCGGTGAAGGCGCGACAGTCGAGTGCCTCGCGGACAGTAACGCGCACGGCGGTGCGGCGGCGCTTCACATCAGCTACAATATCCCTGCCAACAGTTGGGGCGGCTGTGGAAGATATTACGACACGCCGCAGGATTGGAGTGCCGGCGACGGCCTCACCCTCTGGCTGCGCACCGATACGCCGGGCTTATGGACTACACTGACGCTCTACTCCGGCCCCGCCGGCGCCGGCACCCCCTTTGAATTCGGCTTCGAGGTGACGACCGACTGGAACTCCATTTTCATCCCCTGGAGCGATTTTGCGCGCGCTGCATGGGCGGATGAAGGCGGGTTGGCGGACCTGGATCCGACACGCATCCACAGCATCGCGCTCAGCCTCGGTGAAGGCAAAGGCAGTCTTTGGGTAGATGATGTCGCCCGCTACACTGGCGAAACGCCGCCGCCCGAACCGCCCGCACCGGAGCAGCCGACCGAGACAGCGTCCCCTGAAATCCAGACGACAGAAGAACCGCCCGCCGCAGAACAGCCGTCCACACCGACGCCGGAACCCACAGCCGCCCCGCGGGGGCGCGGCGGGTTGTGCGCTTCCGCGCCGCTGGCGCTCGCGCTGCTGGGTGTGGGGGCAGTGATGCAGCGTCGCCGTGCACACCGTCTAAACGGTTAGTTTGCCTTTGCCGCAAGCCGATAGCTTGCGCTACATTTCCTATAGCTGTGGCCGGCCTCTGACCGAGCTACCAGACGGGCACGGTCTGGAGACCGGCCTGAGCTTCGGGACTGATCTCGCCGTGTCCAATCTCTGACCGACCTACCAGAATCAGAGATGGACTGCGAGGATGCAAAACGGCGGCCAGAGAATGCTTCCCCGGCCGCCGTATGGGTTCAGAGGATGGCAGATTGAGACCGAATCAACGCCTTGACATGTTCCTCAGCGCGCTTGGCCTCATCCGGCCCTAAGGCGCCGATCTCGAACTCTGCCACAAAGGTCTCGCCGGGCGACAGAATTTTGAGGTAACCCTTGGCCTTTTCCGCCAAGTAGCCTTCCGGCTCGCACGTCCCGGCCTCGACCAAAGCGATGGCGTCCTGGTCGGCGGTGCGTGAGATCCAGCGCGTGGCGCGCGGCAACTGCGCCGGGCGGTGCCGGATCACGTCGGCGTTGCCGTCAGGGTGGATTTGCAACGAGTGCGCCCAGCCGTTTTCGTCCGCGAGATAGTCAATGAAGAACACCCCCTCCGGGTCAAAAGCCAGGTCAGGCGTGAGGACGTGGTGCTTGACGGGATTGCTGCGCAGTTCGGCCAGAAATTCGGCATACCCCGGCCCCGGCTTGATGTGGCTGGGGATGCTCGCCCGCACGCGCACGTGCTCCGGCGTGGGAATGGCACTGTAGACCAATCGTCCGTTATCCACCGGCTTGAAGTTGACATGCGCCAGATACAGCAATTCTTGCCCGGAGTTTTTGAGGTTAGTGATGGTCATCGTCACGTTGAACAATGTCGAGCCGGCATAGAGTTTAACCAGTGGCTCAGCGAGATAATTGTGCGCAAAGGCCACGGTGTGCCGGTATTGTCCTCCCATGCCGATGTATGCGCCCTTCTCGTCCTCGCCGGTCACAACGTAAGCGGTCTCGTAAGGCGCATTGGGCAGCTCGCCATGCAGCGGATGCGTGTCCTGCGGCGACGGGCCGCCGACGCCCGTAATCCCGCAATGCTGCAAGAACCCGCCGAACGTCTCCAGAAACGGGCGGTTGGGATAGGGCTGCGTGAACATAGATTTCATCGTCAGGTTGCGCCCGTTGAACGTCGCCGACCAGATCTGCTGGCCCTGAAACGGCAGCAGCACCAGCTCCCCCACATCACTGCTGAGCCGCAGGCCACACACCCCGCTAGGGAAACGGAAGGTCGCGGCCGTCAGGGGGCCGTAAGTCACCAACATTTTCTCGCGTTCCGCAAAGCACTCAGGATACAAATTCGTTAGCGCCTTGAAAGCCATCTTGTCCTCCTTGAAATAGTCATCGGTGACCCGTAATCGGTAATCAGGAGAACTGCTCACCGGTTACCGATGACCTATCCCCAATCCCTAATTCCTAGTCCCCAATTACCGATTACCCATCTCCCACTCATCCTTCAGGATGGCAAAGGCCAGCATGGTTTCGCGTGTGCCGTCGGGCAGACGGGTAACCGCACGAAAGCGACCTTCGAGGCGCATGCCGGCCTTTTCGGCGGTACGACGGCTGGCGATGTTTTCCTCATTACAACGCCAGGTCAGGCGTTCCCAGGGCCATGCGGTGAAGCCCCAGGTGAGGATGGCGCGCAGCACACGCGACCCCAATCCCTTGTGAGCCGCATCGGCGCGAATCCACATGCCGATTTCAGCAGCACGGTTGTTCAAATCGCCTTCACGCAGGTGAAAACCGGAGCTGCCCAACAAACGTTTGCCGTCGGGGTCAAAAACGCCCAGTGTGAAGTTTGTTGCCAGCAGGTATTCGCCGCGCCAGCGGCGGATGGTATTTTCGGCTTCGATGTCCTCGGTGTGCGGTTTGGCCCACGGCATAAACCGCTTGAGGTGTTCATACGAGGCATTGACGGCCTCGGCCAGCAACGGCCCATCGCCGAGCATATAACTGCGAATAGTGAATTCATCGGTGATGTAGTATTCCGGCGCAAAGAACGGTTTTATATCCATCCAATCCTCCCAGACCACGAATGTGTCAACAAATGTGAAAACGAATGGGGCAACGAATGGACACGAATCAGCATAAATGAGCACGAATACCGTTTCCCATTCGTGGGAATTCGTGAGGATTCGTGGTGGATAATCGCCCCAGCATCCGCACGACGAGCAATGTCAGCCAGCGCGAGGGTGCGCGCTTCTGGCCGAAATCCCACGCTTTCCAGGCCATCCACACCGATTCAGGGGTGAAGCGGCCCTCGACGTCAACTTTCTCCACGACCAGGGCTGCCATTTCGCGCAGGCGTGGATCCTCATACAACCACGGGAAGCGTGTGAGCACATCCAGCACGTGCAGGATGTCATACCAGATCAGCGGCGCTTTGAGTTTGGCAAAATCCGTCCCCATCGCAAAAAGATAGGGTCGCCGTTCCTTCCGCTGCGTCCACAGGCCGAGCGCCGCCTCTGCGCCAGCACGCGCTGCCGCGGAATCCCGCCATGTCGGCAATTCTGCCAGCAGCTTGAGCATGAGCAAGTTGGCGTAAGGGCATGGATCGCTCGCACGTCCCGGCCCGTGAAAATTGCCCATCTCCGGCGCGCCGGCACACGGCCAACCGTTATCGCGCACCAGGCCCGCCAGGTACATCACCGCCGCCTGCACCCGCGCTTCGTCACCCAGGCCGAGCTTAACCAGAGCATACAACAGCAGTGGCGCATCGCACAACATCCAATTTGCCTCATCCCTGCCACTCCCGCCAAAATGTACCGGGATATTGGTCAACACTTGAAACGGCCCCTGCGCCGATTGACATACCAGTACACGCTCTGCAATCACAGCAACGTCAGGATCGTCAACCCGCAACCCCACCTCGGCAATAAACACCAGCTTGTGCAACAGATGCCCGGCATCGTTGTGCCGCTTCAACGGTGGGCCAGGCCATTCGGCAAGCTCCGTCAGCAGCGCCCGAATTTGAGGATGGGCAAGCGTCGCCTGCCGCGCTGCCACAACCTGTGGATCGTCCTCCGGTTGACGCAACAAATCCACCCGTGTGCGATACGCCACCCACGGCTCACCGTTGAGCAACCAATTCCTCAATCCCCAATCCTCAATCCCCAATCCCCAACCCCCAATCCCCTAACCATGCAACAACCGCAGCGCTGCCGGGCGGCGTTCCAGATGATAGGCGATGTACTGCTCCATCACCTGCGCCAGCTCCCCGGCCGTGCGCTCCGGCAAGGTGAACTGTGCCACCTCGTCAAAGCTGCGGCGCTGGAGCGCCTGCAGCCACGAAAGCGCGCTCGGTGAAAGCGGACGCACGCTATGCTCGCCCACGCCCGAAACAAAGCACTCGTGACAAACCGCGCCGCCACGTTCTAAATCCAGACCGTAGGGATGCCGATCATCAGGACGAGGATGTAAAGACACCTGACACAGGCTCCCGTTCCGTTCGCCCACGCACGTACTCCACTCTGGACGGAAGCCCGCCAGCGCCAGCAATTGCTGTTCATACCAGCGCATCAACAGCGCCGGATCTGCGCCTTCCTCCAGACGTGAGAAAACATCGTCAATCAAGATGTAAAGTTGTGGATCGGTCTCACCTTCAAAGAAGCGGATCGCCAGCTCGGCCACATAGCGGGCATACGTGCCCAGGCGGAAGTCTTCCTGAAGCCGGGGACGTACCTGGAGCGCCTCGGCCTGGCTGATGATGTCCCACGAACCGGCAACCCGTGACGCCAACACCTGGGTCTTGCAAAAGAGTTCCAGATGCCCGGCCTTGCGCGAGCGCGGTTTGCGGATGCCTTTCGCCAGCAGGTCTACACTGCCCTCGGCGGTCAACAACTTGACCACGCGGTCGGCCTCGCCGTGGTCGCGGCGACTAAGGACGATGCCCTCCAAACGGTAAAGTTTGCCTCTGGATGTCACTCATTCCGCCTCGAAGGTCAAGCGCGCCGCTTTCGCCAACGCCGCGCCCAGCGTCGCTAAAAACTGCGGATCGAACCAATCTGTCAGCGGTACAGACCCGGCATCCGGTAATGAAGCCGCCAACCGCGCCAATCGGTATGTCTGCCGGTCCACCTCCTCAAAGACGCCGTTTTCAAGGCGGAAGCCGGCCAGCGACTCCAAAGGCGCGGCCCAGGTCAAGCGTTTGCCGAAGAAAAACCATTTACGGGTACGGGAAACGCCGCCACCATCCAGAGTGCGCTCCAACTCCCCGCGTTCGGCAAGCGGCACCATCAGCAACAACAGTATGGCAATGATGATCACCAGCGCCATCAAAATGCCGGCCACCGGCCAGCGCAACGGGCTGGGCGTCATCACCAGGAACATGGCTGCGCCCGCTCCACAGATAAGCAGCCCCAACACGAGGCCCAACACGCCGCTTCTGAATTCCCACACCACGTGGTTATGTGCTTCTTCCAAGATGACAGCTTTCATCGTTTCGTCTCCCTACCTGCTGCGGTCGCAGGCGTCCAACACCTGGTGCACGGCAGCGCAAATAACTTCCCGCTCTCCCCTCGCGCGAAGGGGAACGCCTATCCCGTGCGCATCACAGATTTTCTGACATTCCCCTCTCCCCTCGCGCGAAGGGGAACGCCAGTTCCCCGCACAGTATTTGACGCCGCCGCTGCCACGCAGCATCAACGACCAGCATAATACCCCAAACCGCGGATCTAACGATCCGCTTCAAACATTGCCGCTTCAAGCATTGCCGCTTCAAGCATTGCCTGACGATCCGTTTCAAGCGTCGCTAACCAGTGCGGAATTTCCGCAACAGTGTACTAGTATACCGCAGGTTAAGGAATGAAGCAATCTCAGGCAGACAGCGATGAGCGGGGGATGGGCCTGGATTTTCGCAATTGTCCCCAGGTTGAAACACTTTTGTCGTTCATATCTGCGTGCATTTTAAGGTGAATTAGTGTAGAATAAGCGTAAGTATACGGTGATGTGAGCCTTGAATTCGATCAGGATAAAAAGTATGGAAGTCGGGACAATCCAAAAAACAATCAAGCTCTTCAAAGCGGCTCTGGAAGGACTGCACGCCGATATTTCCTTGCTCAAACTCGAGAGCCTGGCGATTATGGTGCATAAAGCGATGACCATGCAAGGTCGCTATTTCCATACCCCAGAGCACATCTTTACTCTCTTCGAGACCTTCGACCCCATCCAGGCGCTCGCCGCTTTATATCACGACATCGTTTACTACCAGGTAGATGAAGGTCTCACCCCCGAAGTTCATACCCTGATCGCCCCTTATCTATGCGAAAGGAGAGGACAATTATGCCTCGTGGACCATGCCGATCCCGGCGACGCCGCTTTCGCACGCACATTGGCAGTGTTTGACTTTGTGCCGGGGCAGTCATTGCTACCGTTCCGAGGACAAAATGAGTTTTTAAGCGCTTTGACGATGAACGTCAGCCTGGAGGGTATCGTCAGCGCCAAAGATTTGCTCAAAGCGACAGCGTGTATTGAAGCGACTATCCCCTTTCGGGGACTCAACGCCCAGGGCGAAAGCCCCGCCGAGGTGCTGGAACATCGGCTTACCGCCATCAATGCCCAACACGGTTGTGGCATGGACGCCGAGGAAATCGCGCGGGCGGTCGAGGTGGCCGTCATCCTTTCCAATCATGACGTCGCCAGTTTTGCCGAGAAAGACACGGCGCTCTTTCTGGACGGAACCTGGAAATTGCTGCCAGAGATGAATCCTTCTCTGAGACTCAAGGGCATTTACACCATCCGCAACTACCGGCAGGCGCTCCAGAAAATGGCCGATTTCCTCAACACGCTCAATCCTAAAGTCATTTTCAATCGCTACCGGAACGTGCCGCCTGCAACAGAGTTCGACGAGATGGTGCGGTTAGCGCATCAGAATGTTTACACAGCGCGCGACTATCTGACCATCAAATTGCTCACGGTTGCCATTCTTGAAGCGTTGGCCGAATTGACCGGCGGGGATGCGCCGATGGCGCTCTTTATGGGAGACATTGAATCTGAAGGGCAAAATTATCTGCACGTCGAGGACCTGCTCCCCCTCGCCCCATCTCCCCGCCCGGACGAGGAGAATTCGCCAATCTTCCGCCTGCTGATGTACGGACGCGCCGGTGAATCGAGTTTCGACATGAGCAACTCCCCCCTGTCGTTGTTTATCTACCAACGCCTGGGGATGGAGAGCTGCAAACGGTTATTACAACCGGCTATAGCGTTGTTCAACGGACAATTGGACCCGCAGAGCTTTCTGGACCAATTCCCCACAGAGGTGGTCGTTCCCATCGCGACAGCCTGCGCCGCTATGGCAATCACGCGCAGCGTAGCTTTGCGACATTGGCTGTCAAACACTTCATCTAGCGGGCAATCACATCACTGATAATCTGCCGCAGGGTAGGAATATCGAGGCTCTTCTTATCCAAAAAGGCGCACGCGCCGGCTTCTATCCCGCTGCGGTGGAATTCCACATCGGGATAGGCGCTGATGAGCACCACGCGGGTAATCGGGGAAACTTCGCGCACGTTGCGCGCGCATTGGATGCCGTTTTCGTCGCCCAAGACGACGTCAATTAGCGCCAGGTGAATGGTCACACGTCGGACAAGCTGTATGACGGTGCGATTGCCCTCGGCCTCGTAGATGGTCGCCTGCGGATGGGCATGGGCCACCATCTGGCGCAGGCGGTTCCGATAGCGGGCATTATCATCCACCAGCAACAGATTGATATACGGCGTGGCGACGACCGGTGCGTCGCAGTTGCGCGCGGCCTCGGCACCGGAGAGGGAGAGACGTTCCGGCTGCCGCATGAGATAAGCCAAAGCTTCCAGCCGATTAGTGACTCCAAGCTGCCGATACAGGCGCGTCAGGTGATTCTCAATCGTCTTGGCGCTCAATCCCAAAGCCGCCGCGATGTCCTGGTTGGAGTATCCCTGCCGCAAGAGTTCCAGAATGTCCCGCTGGCGCGCGCTCAACTTTTGGTCAGGCGTCGGCAGCGGGACATCGGTCACGAGTTTGTCGAGCAAGGGACTGGAAATCCACCGCTCGCCCTGGAGCACCCGCTCGACGGCCAGCGCCAGGTCGCGCAAGGGTTGATCTTTGAGATGATAGCCATGGGCGCCGGCATTCAACAAGCCGCGCACATAAACAGCGTCGTCATAAGCACTGATGATGAGGATTTTGAGTTCAGGGTATTCGGCACAGATGCGCCGCACCGTAGCGATGGGGTCGAATTGCGGCATGGTGACGTCAATCAACGCCAGCTCGGGGCGCAGATTGCGCAATAGGGTCAACAGTTCCGGCCCGTTTCCGGCTTCGCCGACCACCTCAAGGTCGGCAATCCCTTCCAGGGCATTGCGAATCCCGGCGCGTACAATCGTGTGATCATCGGCTAACACAACCCGTACCGTCATACGCCCTATTATACCCGGCTTTGCCATAGGGGGAAATCCCCTAATCTGGCATAGGGGATGTCCCTCTAACAATACGGGGGAAAAGGACAATTGAAAGTCAAGCGTCGAACTGTAAAATAGATGTGTTTTTTTGGGAAACATACACGCGCGCTCCCTATGCTGCCGCGCCGTATGCCATATCACTATAGTGCAAAGGAGGTTCAATTCCAAGACAAACGCTTTAGCCAGGTATCCCAACCCTATTTTCTAAACATTCCATACAAAACACACCAAGCAAAACTCAGGAGGTTACAGAAATGTCTCGCACAGTTTCCCGGTTCTTTATGATTATGCTCATCGTTGCTATGCTGCTGAGCGGCTGCCAGGGCGGCGGCAAGAAGATCAAGGTCGGTCTGTCGTTCTCCGACTTCGCAACCGAGCGCTGGAAGAACGAAGAGATCTTGATGCGCAAGCTCCTTGAGGAGAAGGGCTATGAGGTCATCTCCCAGGAAGCCAGCCACGATGTCAAGCTGCAAAACGACCAGATTGACAACATGGTGGCGCAGGGCGTCAAGGCCATCATCATCGTGGCCGAAGACGGCGATGCTGCCGTGACGGCGGTTGACAAGGCCGCCAAGAAGGGCGTCATCGTCATCGCTTACGACCGCCTGATCAAGTCCACCAACATCGCCGCCTACGTCTCCTTCAACAACGTCGAAGTGGGTCGCCAGCAGGCATTGGGCGTGATGAAGGCCCTCGACATTGACAATTGGGATGTAGCCACCAAGGGTAAGGCGCGCGTGGTCAAACTGGGCGGCAGCCCCACCGACAACAACGCCATCCTGTTCCGCCAGGGGCAGGACGAAATCCTGGATCCCTATGTCAAGGCCGGCAAGATCGAAATCGTCGCCGATCAGTGGGTGGATAACTGGGATCCGGCGAACGCCTTGAAGATCATGGAGAACATCCTCACGGCGCAGAACAACGACATTGACGCTGTGGTGGCCTCCAACGACGGTACAGCCCTGGGCGCGCTGCAAGCTTTGAAGGCCCAAAAGCTGGCCGGCGTGGTCCCGATTTCGGGGCAGGACGCGACCGCCGATGGCTGCAACAGCATTGTCAAGGGTGAGCTGACCGTTTCGATCCTCAAGGACATCCGCGATCTCTCGCCGTTGGCCGTGGATCTGGTTGACAAACTGATCAAGGGCGAGAAGGCCGATCTGAAGATGTACACGCTGGCCGAACTCACCAACGATCCCACCAAGCAGGGTCAGGTGCCGTGCAACTTCCTGCCCGTGTATCAGGTCAACAAAGACAATGTCTACGAACTCGTCGTCAAGAGCGGCTTCCAGAAATACGAAGACGTTTACCGCGACATTCCTGAAGATCAGCGCCCGCCGAAGCCCTAGATTAACACACTAACGCGGATCATAGGTATGTAAGCATGTGCCTCCTTATAGTCAGGTGTATCATGCTGGCTATAGGGAGGCACGCACCTGACAAAAAGGGTGAAGCGTCATAACTTCGCAGTGAGGGATAGATATGAGTGAGGAGCACACCGTGACGGAGGCCATCGCCAACGACACTGCTCAAGTTGACGATGACATTATCCTCGAGTTCCGTAACGTCACCAAGCAATTTCCCGGCGTCACCGCGTTGCGCAACGTTTCGTTGCAGGTCCGACGCGGCGAAATTCACGGCATCTGCGGTGAGAACGGCGCAGGCAAATCCACGTTGATGAAAATCCTGTCTGGCGTCTACCCCTGGGGGTCTTACGAAGGACAGGTTTTCTTCGAGGGCAAGGAACTGCGGTTTCAAGAGAGCGCCATACGGCAGGCCATCGAAGCCGGCATTGCCATTGTCTATCAAGAATTGACCCTGGTGCCCAGTATGACCGTCGGTGAAAACATCTTCCTGGGCAAAGAGCCGCTGGAAAATGGCAGCATCAATTGGGATAAACTGTATGCCGACACGCAACAATTGCTGACCAAGTACAAACTCGACATTCCCCCACAGGCGCTGGTCAAGAATCTGGGCGTCGGGAAAATGCAGATGACCGAAATTGCCAAGGCCCTCTCCGAAAACGCACGGCTGTTGATCCTCGATGAACCGACGAGCGCCCTGGCCGAGGCCGAAATCCAGCAATTGATGGAGATCCTGCGCACGCTCAAGGAGCATGGCGTCACCTGCATCTACATCACCCACAAACTCTCCGAATTCTTCGAGATCACCGACCGCGTCACAGTCTTGCGCGATGGGCGCGTGATTACTACCCAGCCCACCCACGAATTGAGCCTCGAAAAGCTCGTCAGTTATATGGTGGGGCGCGAGATGACCGAGCGTTTCCCCGAAGCCAAACGCCAGCCCGGTGAAGTCATCCTCGAGGTCGAAGACCTGCACGCCCACGATCCTGAAGAAGCCTCCCGTGAAGTGCTCAAGGGTGTCACGTTCAACCTGCGTAAAGGCGAAGTGCTCGGCATCGCCGGTTTGATGGGGTCCGGGCGCACCGAGCTGGCCATGACCCTCTTTGGAGAGTACGGGAAAGTGACCCGTGGCACGGTGAAACTGGAAGGGCGTCCCATCCACGTCAAAAACTCCCGCGAGGCGCTGACGCAAGGCATCAGCCTGGTACCCGAAGACCGCAAACGCCATGGGCTGGTCCTGATCCAGCCGATTCTCAGAAACATCTCCCTGCCCAACCTGGATCAATTCGCCAAGTTTTTCCGCATTGATGACAACGCCGAACTGAAAGCCAGTCGCCAGTTCGCCCAAAACCTTGCCATCAAAGCGCCGAACCTGCAAGTGCTGTGCAATACGCTGTCGGGCGGCAATCAACAAAAGGTCGTAATTTCCAAATGGCTGATGTCCAATCCCAAAGTCCTGATTATGGACGATCCGACGCGGGGGATTGATGTGGGCGCCAAGTACGAGATTTACAAATTGATGAATGACCTCGCCGCCCAGGGGATTGCCATCATTATGATCTCCAGCGACCTGGAAGAGGTTTTGGGGATGAGCGACCGGGTGATGGTGATGCATGAGGGACGTTCCGCCGGCACCCTGGACATCAAAGAAGCGACCCAAGAAAAAATTATGGCGTTAGCCACCGGCATCGCCTGAAACCACAATCCTGCACGAAAAAGGTGATCTTATGAACACATCGCAAAATGGTTCACTACAAGATGCAATTTCCAATCTGACCAAACAATTCCGCGCCAACATCCAGACGTATGCCATCATTGTAGCCCTGATTTTCATCTGGATCCTCTTCTCGATGTTGACCGGGGGCTTGTACCTGTCGCCGCAGAACTTCTCCAACCTGTTCCGGCAGATGACGGTCACTTCGTTCCTGGCCTGCGGGATGGTGCTGGTCATCGTCACCGGCAACATTGACCTGTCGGTAGGCAAACTGGCCGGGTTTGTGTCGGTGGTGGTGGCGGCCTTTCAGGCCAATATCTGGACCAGAGTTTTTCCCGGTCATGAAGCCACGACGACCGCTTTATCTATCCTCATCGGCCTCGGCGTAGGGTTGCTGGTCGGCGTGCTCCAGGGTTACGTGATTTCTTATTTAAGCGTTCCGTCTTTCATCGTCACCCTGGGTGTACAGTGGATCCTCAACGGTGGCATCCTGCTGGTGACGCAAGGGAAAACGATCCCCGCCAATCAACCGCAATTGTCCTGGGTCGCGCAAGGGTATTTGCCCCCCACCATTGGCTGGATTGCCGCGGCCGGCGTGGTCGCCCTGTTATTCTACACAATGGTCAGCAATCGCCAGAAGAAACGACGTTACGGGTTTGAGTTGGCGCCCTTGCGCAGCGATATTTTTAAGACGACGCTTTATGCAATTCTCGTCGTGGCCTACGTTGCCATCGTCAATTTCTACAACGGCATCCAAATTCCGGTGTTGCTGCTGGCGATCACGACAGTGGTGATGAGTTACGTTTCCAACAACACCCGTTTTGGACGCTATGCGTATGCCATCGGCGGCAACCGTGAGGCGGCGCGGCTCTCCGGCGTCAACATCAACAAGAACATCTTCGGTATTTTCGTGCTGATGGGGTTCCTGTGCGGGGTGGCCGGCGTGGTGTTGGCGTCGTATGTCGGCTACGGCACGATTGCCGCCGGCGGGGGCTATGAACTGGACGCCATCGCCAGTTGTATTTTGGGCGGCACATCCACGCTAGGCGGCGAAGGGACCGTCTTCGGGATGATTATCGGTTCGATGATCATGGCCAGCCTCACCAACGGCCTGCAAATGTTGAACGTCCAGGCCGCCTGGCAATATGTGGTGAAAGGGATTGTGTTGATCCTGGCCGTGTATACCGACGTTTACTTCAAGAAGAACCGCTAGGCGTGCCCAATACCCATTTGAGCCTTTGTGCAGCCGATACCACAAATGGATCCATTGCTCAGGGTTATCAATGTATCCAGAGCCTTCAGCGACTTGTGGGCGTTGGAGGGTGTAAACCTGGATATTATGCCCGGTGAAGTTGTCGGCGTAGCCGGTAGCAGCGGGGCAGGCAAATCAGTGCTGGCTAAGATCGTCGCCGGATTGTACGAGCCGACCGGCGGCGATCTTTATTTTGATGGCCGCCGCTATAGTAGCCTGCGCCCGTATACGGTGCGGGAGCTGGGCATTGAAATGATCCACCAAAAACCGGAACTGGTGGATCAGCTTGACATCACGGCCAATGTCTTTTTGGGGCGTGAGGTCACCAGTGGACTGGGGAAACGCATTATGCACTGGGCCGACCGCAAGGTGATGCTTGAGCGTACCCAGAGCATTATGGACGACCTGGGCGTCCATTTTCATTCTCTACACGAGAAAGCCGCCAACCTCTCCAGCGAAGAACGCCAGGTTGTGGCGATTGCCCGCGCGCTGGTGGTCCCCTCGCGGCTGATGATTATTGACGGGCCGCTGGTGGGGTTGAGCTTTGCCCTACAGAAACGGTTGCTCGCGTTGATCGAACGGTGGAAGTCCAACGGCTGCGCGGTGATGATGTGCAGCGACAATCTCGGCAACCTCTTCGCCGCCACCGACCGCCTTATCGTGCTGAACAAGGGGCGTAAAGTCGCCGAACGCCGCACCGACGAAACCACGCAGGAAGAAATCGTTGCCCTCATGGTCGGCACGCCCCCGCCCGAGCAGGTCACCCCGTTGATCTGGGCGCTCGACAGTTACTACCGCGCGCGCGAACAGGCCGAAACACTGCGGCAGAATCAGGCGCTCCTCCAGCGCGACCTGGCGGCGCAAGACACCCTCAACCGGCAGTTGCTCGATCAACTTTCGCGGCAGGTCGCCGCGCTCAACAAGGCTAACGCCGCGTTGCAAGATGCCCAACGCCGGTTATTGCTGGAACGCGAGGATGAGCGCAAGCACCTGGCGCGCGAGTTGCACGATCAGGCCATTCAAGATTTGCTGGGCATCGGCTATCAGATTGAAGACATGCTTGCCGGTCACAACGTCCCGGATGATCTGGCCGCCGGTCTGAACCTCATTCAAGAGGACGTGCGCCGGCTCATCGGCGACCTGCGCCGCATTTGTAACAACCTGCGTCCGCCGGCGTTGGATAGCCTGGGCCTGGGCGCCGCCATCCGTTCCCACGCCCAGCAGTGGGCTGCACGCTACGGCATCGAGCTGACGCTGGACATCGCGCCCGATCTGGGACGGCTTCCTGAAGCTACCGAGCTTTCCGTCTTTCGCATCATTCAAGAAGGGCTAAACAACATTCAGCAACACGCCATGGCGACGCAGGCCAACATCAGCCTGCGGCATACCTCGCCGCGCACCCTGCAAATTATCATCAGCGACAACGGCATCGGGTTGGCCGAAGACGCCGACCTCGCGGCGCTGGCCGCCAACAGCCATTATGGGCTGCTCGGCATCAGCGAGCGCGTGGCACTGCTCGGCGGCAAGTTACAACTAAAGAACCGCCCTGCCGGCGGGTTGTTGATCAGCGTCGAAATCCCCCACCCGCGCGTGCAAAGCAGTGAGAGCCCAGCAGCGACTGAATCCTGAATGTCGGATGTTCAATCGCCATTTGCTAAAACTGGATTTGAGCGTCGCGCAATACATGGCGCTGGGCGGACGCAGCGGACGCCGCGCCGAGGCATACTACGCGGCATTGCCGGCCTACGTGATTGCACGTTGCCCGCTGTGCGATGCGGCGAACATCGAGAAGCTCGATACTTACACGTTGCGCGAATGGCCGGGGATGAACATCCTCAACGGCGCGTCCATTTTCGGACACCAGGCGGTGGTGCATCACTGTGAACATTTCGCGCTGGTGCAGCGCTTCCTCAACCTGCGCGGCGCACAGCCCGAAGAAATCTCCGGTATCCTCAAAGGACCGGAAGTGCCGCACGTCATCGGCTACCTGCTCAAACCCGGGCCGTTCCCTGTGCCGCATACCATTGACCCCATTCTGCGCGCCGGGGATTTTTACTGCCACGCCACGATCCATGCGCTGCCGGTCTGCCGCGTCGTGAACCACCACTTTGAACCGGCCTACACCGTCTTCATCGTCGCCTACTTCTCGGAGAATCCCGCCCATACCCGCGAGGTCGTGCGCGCCTTCAATGCCTTTTTCCGCGACCCACGCAACCCGCCGATGTTTTGGGAACCGCCGGACGGCCACGAGATGTGGTGGGACTTGCGCCAGTGGGTAGCCGCCGGCAAACTGTATTGGCTTGACGCTGCTACCCCTGACCTGAAGTTGCGCACGCGCCCCAGCGCCGAGTTCCCCTACGGCGACATTCCAGGCCGCCGTTATCCTTATTTCACCTATCTGCACCGGCTTGATGCCTGGAAGAATCCCCCCACCCTCCACGAAGACCGCCCTGCCATCAGCCGCTTTGGCCGGCATCTGGATGAAGATGGCAAAGACATCCGCGCCGGGGTCGCCATCCGCTGGGAAGGGTTGAAGGATACCGAGGCGTTTCGTCTCACCCGGCATCCCGTCGCCCAGTACTGGCTGCCCGAACCGGAGACGGCGCAGCGGGTACGCAGTGTGAACATCCTGATCCACGACATCAAAGCCTTTGCGGTACGTCCTGATGTCGAAAGCGGTAAGACTGAGGTGCTGCTCCAGGTAGACTACGCGCCAGGAGAACGCACGTTAGGGTTGACCACCCAACATGCTGAAGCGCGCCGCTGGGTTGACGACGCCAACCGGTTTCTGGAGGCTGTGAAAGCCCTGCGCTACAGCGACTTCCTGCGACTGTTGTCCATCGAGGGATAGGACTATTGCCTGCGTCCCCACGCCATCATCAACACGGCTGCGCTGAGTGACGTGGCCGCCCCGAAGAAGAACGGCGCTGCCGGGCCGAAACCGCTCCAGCGTCCCACCCCTTGCCACAGCACGCCGGCAATCAACGAGGCCGGGAAATCCAGAATCCCCAACACAGCATTGTAGGTCCCGTATGCCGTGCCGCGGAGCGCCTCCGGCACCAGATCGGCGACCATCGCCTTCGTCGTACCGTAGGCCAGGCCGTAGTAAATCCCGTAGATAGCATACAGCACCCACACGTGCCAGCCGGTCCCGGCGACGGCAAAGCCCAGGTAGATGGCCGCGTAGACCAGCCACCCGCCGATGATGACGCGCCGCCGTCCGATCTTGTCGGAGATCGCGCCGGCCGGCGCGCTGACCAGCGTGTAAACCAGGTTGAACGTCACCAGCATCCCCAAAATGCCGATGACGTTCAACCCGCGTTCCTGTGCGCGCAGCACGAGAAAGGCATCGGATGAATTGCCGATGTCGAAGAGGCTGACAATGAGCATGAAGACCAGAAAACGCTTGCCCAGGCCCCGGAACATAATGCGCGGCGGCGCCTGCGTCCTGGTCACAGCGACCTCTTGGGTACCGACGGCCAGTGCAATGACCGCCAGGACTGCCGGAATCAAGCTGACCAGTACAACCGTCTGAAACGTGGCGCGGGTCAGGGCGCCGGCGTTTTGCTGCGCCAGCCACACCACCAACAACGCAATCAGCAGACCGAACACGGCGCCGGCCGTATCGGCGGCGCGATGAAAGCCGAAGGCCAGGCCGCGCTGCTTTTCGTCAATGCTGTCGGCGACGAGCGCGTCGCGCGGTGCGGTGCGCACGCCCTTGCCGACGCGGTCCGCCCAGCGCACGCCGGCCACCAGCCCCCAGGTGTCGGCGATGTAGAAGAACGGCTTGGCGAGCGCGGAAATCCCGTAGCCGGCCACCGCCAGCCATTTGCGCGTCCCTAAGCGATCCGAGAGCCAGCCGGAGAACATCTTGAGGAGGCTGGAGGTGGCTTCGGCGATACCCTCGATGAAGCCGATGATGTTGGTCTTGACGCCCAACACGTTTGACAGAAACAGGGGCAGGATGTTGATGACCATTTCACTGGAAATGTCCATAAAGAAACTGGTCAGGCTCACCGCCCAGACGTTGCGCGGCAGGCTGCGTAGCTTTTCTGTGAATGAAACGTTGTTGTCCATGCTCTCTCCTTGGATAGTCGGATATAGGAGTTATGCACTGCGCCATTTTCTGACAGGGATTAACAGGATTTTCAGGATTAAAGAAGGCTTTGTAGGAGCTTTTTCATCCTGTCAATCCTGTAAATCCTGTCCAAAGAAACGCACGTCGTTCCTATGCAGCCGCCGGTTTCTCCTCCGCGATCCCCAATTCGGCGCGCACTTTCTCCCCGATTTTGTGCAGGACGAGCGCCAGCCCCAGGGCCGGATTCGCCAGTGTAGCAATGATGACTTCGCCAATGTCCTTGCGCATGACGTAGAGGGTCTTGAGGCGCGCTTCGAGGAAGGTCTGCTTTTCCGGGGCGGCATCGCCCTGTTGGATTTCTGCCGCGGCCTGGGCGGTCTGCTGGACGGCGGGGGTGAGCAGCTCGCGGTCGGCCTTTTCCAGCGCCTCCAGCCGCCGGTTGACCTCTTCAAAAAGCGCGCGCAACTGCGCAATGCCGGGATCGGCGGCAGCCTGTTGTGTGGACAGGTAGTTGTTGACGTTGGCGTAGTCGCCGATGGCGCTCTGCGTCACCGTCCCTGTAATCACGTATTTTCCTGCTGGCGGTTGTTGTTCGGTCATTGTGATCCTCCGTTTAATAATATCCGTAGCGCAAGCTGACAGCTTGCGCTACGTTCGCAAGCTAACAGCTTGCGTTACGATTACTGACAGGGTGCGCTACGTTCGCAAGCTGACAGCTTGCGCTACATCTTGCCGCAGTTGTGCCAGGCGCGGGGCGTCCGGTTCGAGGGCGGCAGCCTGCGCGATGTCCGCTTCAGCCTGCGCCCACTGCTGCATTTCGATGTACTCGCCGGCGCGGTTGCGGTAGAGCATGGCGTTCTCCGGCGCGTGGGTGATGGCGCGGGTGTAGGCTTCCACGGCGGCGGCGTGGTCGCCTTGTTCGGCATACGCATTGCCCAGGGTGTTGAGCGCCCAACCGAGCGATTCCCGCAGGCCGGCGGCCAGATCGGCGTTCAGCGGCCCGGCGACGGCCAGCAGCGACTCACACAGCGTCACAAAGCGTCCCTGCTCCGTCAGGTCTACCCGTTCCGCGTGAGCGCGATTGTAGCGATCCACGAGCACGCCGAGCACGGCCAGCAGGCGCAGCGCCATATCCGGTTGGGCTTGCGCCATAGCCGGAATGCCGCTGCCCAGGCGTTCCAGGGCCGCCAATTCCGCCAGGATGGGGTGCTGCGCCAGGGTCTGTTCCAACGCCTCAAAGCTGTGCACGCGGAATATGGCGTCGAGCGCCGCCAGCAGGGGGTCCTGCGCCGGTTGCTGTGCGGCCCCCATAGCTTCACGCAGTTCCTGATACGCCGCCTCGATGCCCACCTCACGACAACGACGCAGCAGGGTTTGGTGTTGCGGGATGGCGCGGTTATCCGGGTTGGTCTGGCGGAGGAGTTCCAGCACGGCCTCGGCCGCGTCGGTGAGCAGTTCGGCGGCGTGCGCGCGCAAGTAGTCTGCGGAGGCCTGCCAATCGGGGGTTTGGATCCAGGCGATGAGGCGGTCGGCGAGGGATTGCAAACGAGACGAATCATCTTGAGCCAGGGCGGCCAGCTCCTCGACCCGTTGACGGAAGGCGGCGTCGTTTTGCAGCCGCGCCATGAACTCCTCTTGCGAAGAGATGCCGCTCTGTTCCGCCAAGGCAGAGATGAGCAGCTCGGCGGGGAGGGCGGGAAAGGGCTGCGCGGAGATGGCCGGCCATGCGGCGCGCGCTTCCGCCGCGCCCATCGCGACGACCACGCCGGCCAGTACATAGCGGCTGACCTGGAGATACTGGACATGTTGCGACTGCTCGAAGATACGCACAGCCGAGGCGGCGTCGGCCAGCGCCGCCCGCAGCCGCGCCCCCCGATCTTCCCCCGGCAAGCTCGCCAGGTCACTCAGCAATACCGCGCGATTGTTCTGGGTGGTCGCATAGGCCAGCGGCACGTCCCGCAGCAAGGCCAGCGCCTCGTCGTAGGCCGCCAGCGCCGCCCGCAGCCGCGCCCCCCGATCTTCCCCCGGCAAGCTCGCCAGGTCCCTCAGCAATACCGCGCGATTGTTCTGGGTGGTCGCATAGTCCAGCGGCACGTCCCGCCGCAAGGCCAGCGCCTCGTCGTAGGCCGCCAGCGCCGCCCGCAGCCGCGCCCCCCGATCCCCCAACGTCGCCGCGGCTTGCAATGCGTTGCCCAGGGAGGTAAGCGCGCGGCCCCGTTCATGCGGCCCGCCGATCTGAAAGGCCAGATCACGCACGCGCTCGGCCCAGTTCAGGTATTCTGTTCCCAGATTCTGGCTCTGCAGCAAGTTGGCGCAATTGGAAAGCAGGTCTTGCGCCAATCCCAACGCGCGGCCTGCGCCGACGGCCCACCCGAAGGCATGGCGCAGGTTGGGTAAATCGGGGCGCATGGTATAGTAGGTTTGTGCGTTGTCGGCGGCGCGCATTTGGGCCAGGTAATGGCGCGCGTGGCGCTCGGCCCAGTTCAGCCGTTCTGCCGGCGATTGCTGTTCCAGGGCGTAGGCGTGCAGGATGACGTGCTGCCGCCAGCGGTCGCTCTGTTCCACGCGGCGCAACAGGTTGCGTTCACGCAGCGCCTTGAGCAGCTCGCGCGTCTCCTCCTCGGGCCTTCCGATCAAGGCGGCAACGGCGGCGGTGGGGAATTCGGCCTCGTCGGGGGCAAAGCTCCCCAGCGCGCGGAAGCAAATCTGCAGCGACGGACGGACGGCCAGTGCGTCGTAGCTGTAAGCCAGGATAGCATCGAGCCGCCGCGCCGGCGCGACGTCATCGAGTGTGGAGGGATTGACGCCCAGGCCGTGCGCCAGGCGGTGGGCGATGCGGTCGAGCGCCGCCGCCCACTCCGCCGGCGGGTCGGCGGGGTTGAGATCGCCCAGGGCAATGCGCAGAGCCATCGGGTGCCTGCCGACGACGCCCATCAGCCGTTCGGCCAGCGGCGCGGGCATGGTGGGCAGCTCCTGCGCAATCAACGCCTGTGCGTCCTCGTGGGTCAGCACGTCGAGCGGCAGCGATTGCCCCACCTCTCGCGCCACGCGCTCCTCGCGGGTGGTGACCAGGACGTGGGCTTCGGGCGGCAGGGCGCGGCGGATAACCGGCCAGAGAGCGCGTTCCCACAGGTCGTCCACCACCACCAACAGCCGTCCGTGGCCGGATAACATCTTTTGTACGGCGTCGGGGGTGAAAAGGGCGTTTTGGAGCGCGCGCAGGGCCTCCTCGCGCGTCGGCGGCGCGCCGCGGACGGGGGCGAGCGGGCCGCCGCCGAGGCCGTAGACGAGGGCGGCCAGGTTGCTGAGCGCGGCGCGCACGCTCTCCTCGGTCGTGTAAGTATGGCCGAGCTGCAACCAGAGGATGCCGCCCGGGTAGGCGCGCGGGTCGGCGGCGCACTCGGCGGCGTAGAGCGCAGCCAGGGTGGATTTGCCGACGCCGGGCATGCCGCTGACGGCGCGGCTCTCGCGCTTGCCGACGATGGCGACATCCTGGGCGGTGCGCAGCTTCTCCAAATCGTCTTGCCGCCACACGGCGCGCTCGGTGAGATCGGGACGGAGCATGGCGGGACGTTGCCACGGCAAGGTGACGGCGCCAAAGTTGAGCACGTTGAGGGTCACTGCGTTGTCGCCGATGGCGGTAAAATTCGCCACACCGATTTCATAACGCGCGCCCACTTGGACGTCGCCGCTGAAAGACCCGGAAAGCAATGTCCCGCAAACGTCGCCGCCGATGTTGGTCTGGGCCGTAACGCGCTGGCCGGTTTGCTCGAAGCGCGCCCCGGGGACGTTGCCCAGCCGGGCCGCCTGCTGTTGTTCCAGGCGGGCGTTCACGCGGGCGGCGAAGTCCGCGTCGCCCACAGACTGCGCCGCTTCAGCAAGCTGGCGCAAGAGACTCCCGGCGTCGAGGGTGAGGAGGTACGGCGCTTCGCTTTGCAGGAGCGCGGCGGCGGCAGCATCGTCGGCCTGGAGGAAGCGCCAGACGGCGTCGCCGAGGGGGCCGGATTCTTTCACCCGCTTGAGCAGCCGTTGCAAGTTGAATTCTGCGTACATCGCGGCAATCCCCACCTCGCGGGCGCGACGAAGCAACGCCTGATGTTCAGGAATAGCCGAGATAGTGGGGTTAATCCGGCGCAGGCGTTCCAGTTCGGCCTCGGCCGCGTCGGTGAGCAATTCGGCCTCCTGCGCGCGCAAGTAATCTTCAGAGGCCTGCCAATCAGGGGTTTTGATCCAGGCGATCAACCGATCCGCCAGGTCCTCACCCTCTTCCTCCCTCTCCCCCGCACCCTCTCCCTCCAGCATCTGCCGGGCAGCGGCTTCGAGTTCGGCGAAGCGTTCCGGGTCTTCCTGGCGCAGGCGTTCCATTTCCTGCTGCGCTTGTTCCAGCAAGGCGTGCAGCGCCGCTTGGGGGTCGCCGCCGTCCAGCACGGTGGGCAACAGTTGGCGCGGGATGCCTGGCAGGCCTTCGGCCAGCCAGGCGTCCTGCCAGGCGTCGCCCAGGCTGGCTTGCAAGTGACCGAGCAATCCGGCGGCGTGTTCCTGGTCTTGCGCGCTGCTGGTGTTTTGCGCGGGCGAGAACGACAACGCCGTCGCGCCGCCAGGGTGATAGAGCAGCAGCGGCGCATCGAGTTCGATTTCGCGGCCACATGCGGGACAGGGGATGGTGTGCAGCGTTCCGGCGCGGATGCGGTCGGCGAGGTCGGGGCGTTCGTCCAGCGCGACGATGAGGTACACGTCGGCGGCGAAGGCGCGCTGGCACGCGGGGCAGGTCAGCGTGGGGCGTTCGGCGTAGCTATAGGGCATGATGACAAGCCTCCTGGAAAAGTTAAGTAGTCGGGTAGTCGAGTCGTTGGGTAGCCCTTTGTCAAAAATTGGGCACAATCAATAACAATTTCATTATACTGTGAAACGGAAAAGCTGGCAATTATTTGTCGCGTTCGGCCACAGACCTGACAGGTCTGTGAAATGTTCACCGATCGGTTTGCATAGAAAGCAGCTTTCGATAGAATAAGCCTTAATCCATCCCATTGCCTGGAGGAATCACAATGATACTGACACACCATCACACCGCACACGGCCCGCGTTGGGCGCTCGACGGCGCGTACCTGCCGCCGAGCTTTCATCTGGGATTGTTGCTCGAACTGCCGCGTGAGGCCATCGCGCCGTTTTTGCAAGCCCTGCCCACAGAGGGCCGGGCCACAGACGCCCTGCTTGCCCCCATCGAAGCCACACAAGAAGTCTGGGCCGCCGGCGTGACCTATCTGCGCAGCCGCGACGCCCGCGAGGCCGAGTCGCAGGTCGGCGATATCTACGGGCGCGTCTACGTGGCCGAACGGCCGGAATTGTTCTTCAAGGCCGCCGGCTGGCGCGTGATTGCCCCCGGCGGCGCGATCCGCGTGCGCCCGGATAGCACGTGGGACGTGCCGGAACCGGAACTCACACTCGTCATCAACCGCTACGGCGAAATCGTCGGCTACTGCGCGGGGAACGATGTTTCATCGCGCAGCATCGAGGGCGAAAATCCGCTCTATTTGCCGCAGGCCAAAGTCTACAATGGATCGTGCGCGCTGGGACCGGGCATCGAAATCGCCCCGGTGGAGGCGTTGCGCGAGATCCCCATCCGCCTGGAGATCGTCCGCCACGGCGAGACGGTCTACACGGGCGCGGCCAACACTTCGCAGATGAAGCGCAGCTTTGAGGAACTGGCGGCCTATCTGTTCCGCGAACTCGATTTCCCCCACGGCGCATTCCTGATGACCGGCACCTGCCTCGTCCCGCCGGACGGCTTCACGCTGGAAAGCAGCGATGTAGTCACGATTACAGTCGGGCAATTGGTGCTAGAGAATCGCGTACAATAAAATGGTTGAAATGCGGAAAGACAAGCAAATATGTTATACTGTAGGCAAAACACAGTAACAGGAAGGTGAACTATGACGCTCCAAACCATAAGCGTGAAAATCCCTGGCACACTGTATCGCCGTTTGCAAACCACGGCAACACTCACAAAGCAATCTCTGGATGAAATTGTTGCCCAAACGCTGCACGCCAATGCGCCACCGTCATTGGATGACGTGCCACCGGACATGCATACCGAGCTGTCTGCTTTGCTGACCGCCAGCACAGATGATGTGTGGGCCGTGGCGCATAGCGTTTTGGACGCACAACAGTGGCGACGGCATCAGGATTTGCTGTTTCGTAACGCAGAACAAACATTGACAGATGCGGAACGGGCAGAACTCGAACAGTTGCGGCGTGAAACTGACCGATACGTGATGCGCAAATCGTTTGCCCTGGCTGTTCTAAAATGGCGCGGCTACACATTGCCAGGCGAATCATAGTATGTCCAAACGTCCATATATTTCCCCACGTTTGCGAAAACAGCTTGTAGAACGCGCCAGACAACGGTGCAGCTATTGCCGTAGTCCTGAAGCTGGAGGGGTGCCAATGGTCATTGACCATGTCATCCCTTTAGTTGCCGGTGGAACAATGGACTTAAACAATTTGACGTTAGCCTGTTATCGCTGCAATGAATTCAAGGGTGGGCGCACCACTGCAATTGATCCCCAAACCGGCGAACCGGTACCGCTGTTTAATCCATGCCTCCAAGATTGGCATAAGCATTTCTGCTGGAGCGAAGATGGCCTGACGATCATAGGACAAACGGCCATTGGACGCGCTACGCTTGTCGCTCTGCGTTTGAATGATGAGTGGCTGATCCGCGCCCGTCGCATCTGGCGTACAGCGGGCATCCATCCCCCACTGGAATAACATGCTCATACGAGAACACACCTTTTTTTAAGGAATGCAATCGAACCTTTAGAAGATTCGCGTAGATCAGCGAAATTAGCGGTTTATTTACGAGGAGGAGTTATGCCATTACAACCGGTTTTGATCAACGGCGCATGGCGCGCGTCGGATGCGGTGGGCGAATTTGAAGCCGTGAACCCGTCCACGAAGACGCCCTTGCCGGATACCTATCCCGTCTCGAGCGCGGCGGAGGTCGAAGAAGCGCTCCACGCCGGCTACGAGGCAGCAGTCACGCTACGGACAATGTCGCCGGAAGCAATCGCGCGCTTCCTCGAAGCCTATGCCGCTGCCATCGAGGCGCGCGCGGATGCCCTGGTGGAACTGGCCTATGCCGAGACCGCGCTGCCCAAATCGCCGCGGCTGCGCGATGTGGAATTGCCGCGCACCACCGATCAACTGCGGCAGGCGGCGGCGGCGGCCCGCGAGCGTTCCTGGTGTCTGGCAACCATTGACACAAAGCGCAACATCCGCTCGATGTACGGGCCACTTGGCGGGCCGGTCGTCGTCTTCGGGCCGAACAACTTCCCGTTTGCGTTCGGCTCGGCGTCAGGCGGAGATTTTGCGGCGGCGATTGCGGCGGGCAATCCGGTCATCGCCAAGGCCAACACCGGCCATCCCGGCACAACCAAACTTTTCGCCGCGGCCGCGTTCGAGGCCCTGCAGGCAACCGGCATGCCCCCAGCGCTGGTGCAACTGCTTTATCGCGTCAAACCGGACGTCGGCTACCGGCTGGTCAGCCATCCGCTGGTCGGCGCGACGGGGTTCACGGGCAGCCGCAGCGCGGGCTTGCGTCTCAAAGAAGCCGCGGACAAGGCCGGCAAGCCGATCTACCTGGAAATGTCGAGCATCAACCCGATCTTTGTCCTGCCGGGGGCGCTGGAAGAACGCTTAGAGGCGGTCGCCGGCGAATTGTTCGCCTCGTGCTCGCTCGGCGTGGGGCAATTCTGCACCAAACCCGGCTTCGTCGTCGTACTGCACAACGAGAAAAGCGAGGCGTTCTTTGCGAAAGTGGCCGAACTTTTCCAGAGTCCGCCCGGCGTGCTGTTAGGCGAAGGTGGCGTGCACACCATCGCCGATGCGGTGCAAAAGCTGCAAGCAGCCGGCGCGCAGCTCGTCGTTGGGGGGTACGAAGTCGAGGGGCCAGGCTATCGCTACGCGAACACGCTCCTGCGCATCTCCGGCGACGATTTTCTCAAGCGCCCACACGACCTGCAGATCGAGGCGTTCGGGGTGGTCTCGCTGGTGGTGTTTGCCAAAGACATCGCGCAAATGCAGGCGATTGCTGCGGCGCTCGAAGGCAACCTCACCGGCTGCCTCTACAGTCACACCGGCGGCGATGACGACGCGCTCTACGAGCAGGTCGCGCCGCTCCTGCGCACCAAAGTCGGGCGGCTGCTCAACGACAAGATGCCCACCGGCGTCGCCGTCAGCCCGGCGATGAACCACGGCGGCCCCTACCCCGCGACAGGCCATCCCGGCTTCACCGCCGTCGGCATCCCTGCTGCGATGCTGCGCTTCGGCGCGCTGCACTGCTACGACAACGTCCGGCAACATCGCCTCCCGCCGGAATTGCAGGACAAGAATCCAACGGGGACGATGTGGCGGTTGATTGACGGGGTGTGGACGCAGAAGGATGTGGCGTGAAACGTGAAACGTGAAACATGAAACGTGAAACGTAAAACGTAAAACGTAAGGCCACCAATCACACGGTACATTTCAACAATCTATGGATATACGGATTCGGGATGCACACCCCAATGAATTACCGGCGCTGCTGAAACTATACGAGCATCTGCACGCCGAAGATGAGACGCTGCCGGATGCAGAGATCGTCGCGCAGGTGTGGGACGAGCTGTGCGCCGATCCAAAGTTGCACTGCCTCATCGCTACGGTGGACGATACGCCGGTCGCATCGTGCATTCTGGCGGTCATCCCCAACCTGACGCGCGGTGCGCGGCCTTACGGGTTGATCGAGAACGTCGTCACCCACCCGGATTATCGCCGTCAGGGCATCGGCACGGCGCTGTTGCGTCACGCACTGGCGCTCGCGTGGGAGCACAGGTGCTACAAAGTGATGTTGCTCACCGGGCGCAAGGATGAGGGCGTGCTGCGCTTCTACGACAAGGCCGGTTTCCGGCAGGGTGTGAAGACCGGATTCATCGCTTACCCGAACAAGTGAATAAAAATATCACCACAGTCAACATGTTCCTGCGGCCCACTATGAGGGGTGAAAATACTACACCTACGGCAGCGACAGACCTGACAGGTCTTTTGAGACCTGTCAGGTCTATACGAGCCGACCTATTTTCAGACCAGAGATACGTAGGACACAGAGATTTTTTCACTATAGCGCCGCGTGTTCTGGGTCTCCGTGGTTAGCCCTGAAGGAGCTTTGTTATGATTCTCGACGGACACATTCACATTGATAGCGGCCCGGAAGAACGGGGGGATTTTGCGCGGCAGCTACGTGAGGCAGGCGTGGACGGGGGTATTCTGCTTTCGCCCGCGCCGGCATGTTTCGCAGGAGCAATCCACACAGCCTCGCCGCAGGAACGGCTGGAGAAGGTGTTGTTCTGGTGCGAAGCGGGGCCAAACCTGTATCCTTTTTACTGGATTGACCCGACGGAAACGGACGCGCTAAAGCAGGTAGACCTAGCCGTGAGCAAGGGCATCGCCGGATTCAAGGTGATCTGCTCCACCCACGATCCCGGCGATCCACGCGCGCTACGCACGTACCAGGCCATCGCCGAGGCCGGGCGGCCCATCCTTTTCCACTCCGGCATCCTGTGGGACGGCAAACCGTCGTCGCCGCACAACCGCCCCGCCAACTTCGAGGCGCTGCTGGACGTGAAGGGCCTGCGCTTCGCGCTGGCGCACATCTCCTGGCCCTGGACCGACGAGTGCATCGCCGTCTATGGGAAATTTCAGGCCGCCCTGCACCAACGGGACGATCTCGGCGTCGAAATGTTCATTGACACCACGCCCGGCACGCCCCCCATTTACCGCCGCGACGCGCTGACCCGGCTCTTCACCGTGGGCTACGATGTAAGCTGCAATGTCTTCTTCGGCAGCGACAACCACGCCAACGATTACAACGCCGCCTACGTCCACGAATGGATCGAGCGCGACCGCGCTATCCTCGCGGAGATTGGTGTGGAGGAGGCAACCGTGGCTAACGTCTTCGGGGAAAATCTCAAACGATTTGTAAACGCGTCATAAGAGCGCTGCTCTTGACAAAAGCAATATTGTACATACTATGTAATTACAACAAAGGACAATATGCGCAAGAAGGGCATAAATCCGTCATGGCGTTTTGGGGAGGCGTATGATGGCGACTGTATTCAAGACCCGTGTTATCAAGATCGGGAATTCTCAGGGCATTCGGATCCCTAAACCGTTGCTCAATCAGACTCGTCTGGATGAGACAAAAGAGGTCACGCTAGAAGTGCAGGCTGACGACACAGGCACACATCTCATCGTGCGCCCCGTGCGTCATCCGCGTGCCGGGTGGGATGCAGCGTTTCAGGCTATGGCGGCCCACGGGGATGCTGAGTGGCTTGACGGCGAATTGGTAAGCACATCAACATGGGATGAGGAAGAGTGGGAATGGTAGTTCAACGCTTCGACGTTTACCTGGTCAATCTCGACCCCACAATTGGCAGTGAGATTCAGAAAACCCGACCCGGCGTCGTCATCTCACCTGATGAAATGAATCGTTGGCTCAAAACCGTAATTATCGCTCCAATGACACCGCAAAGTCGCCCTTACCCCAGTCGCGTGCCGTGTCAATTTCAGGAAAAGGAAGGCCAGGTCGCCTTGGATCAAATTCGCGCTGTGGATAAATCCAGATTGGTGCGCAAGCTAGGCCGCTTGCCGGAAGAGACGCAAACCTGTATCCTCGCAGTGTTGGCCGACATGTTTGCTCCATAATGTCACTTCAATACCCATCACCCTTGCGAAGGTTACGAGCGAGACTGCGGGACGTGGTGGCGTCGCCATCTAAGCGTGCTTTTTCTGCCGATATCCGCACAAACCTTCGCAAGGCTTACCAGCCTGAATTTTCCTCTGCGTTCTTTGCATCCCTGCGGTGAATTGGACTTTTTCAGGAGAGTCAAAGGATGCCGCATCATATACCTGAATCTTGCAATTTCTACGAGACGCTCGCCCGGCTACGCCACAACACGGGCGTCGTTATCCCCGTCTACCTGCCACAAGGCGCAGACAGCCACGACGCAGTCCTGCTCGAAGAAACTGTCGCCGCGTACTGCGCGCAAGTGGCCGATCCCGCCGTCTTATGCCTGAGCGTGGATGGCGTGGACTGCGGTGCAGACGTGGCGCAGCGGCTGTCCACCGAATACGGCGTGTCGCTGTGCGTGGTGGAGGAGAATCGCGGCAAGTTGTGGGGCGCGCTCCACGGCGTGCGGATGCTGCTCGACAATGACAGGCTGGATTACATCGCCGTGGTAGATCAAGACGGCGATCACTTCGCCAACGAGCTGCTCAACTTCGTGCGCGCCGCCGAGCACATCCGCGCCCAGACTGGCGACGCGCGGGTGATGGTGCTGGGGCGCCGCATCTCCTTACACCGCCCGATGGGGTTCCTGCGCGGCGAGCTGGAAGCGCTGGCGAATTATGTGCTGCTCGATGCGCTGCATTATCATGCGGCTACGACCGGCGTTCCATTGCGTTTGGAATATGCCACGCTGTTCGACGCCGCGCCGGATTTCCAATCGGGGTATAAGCTGTTCAGCCGGACGACGGCGCAAGCCGTTTTCGACGCCGCACCGCGCCAATGTGGCGTTTCCAATGTCGCTTACTACCGCCACGCCTGCGAGACGGTGATGGCGATTGAGGCGTTAGAAAGCGGTGCGCATCTGGGCGTGGTCAACCGCAGCACGTTCAACGAGCAGCCGGTCACACACTTCGGCAAGCTCAATCAGGCGCGCGCCACGGCGGATATGATCATCTGGGGTTGCAAACGGCTCGACGTCCCCCACCCCTTCGTCGCCCAATGGCTGGCGAATCACGCGCCGCGCCTGCTGCTCAACACCGTTGTTCCCCAGGGGAAAGAGGAAATCGAACAGGTGTGGCAACTGGTCAACGCCGCTTTTGAGGCGCAGGACACGGGCGCGGCTGGACTACAGCCGTTATTCGTGTAACATTAAGGTATGCGTATACATTTTCTTAATCAAATCAATGTCTTCAGTATCCCACCGGGGCTGACCCCTACACAGCGCCGGAATTTCTTTTATACGCAAATGGACGCGCTCGGTGTGGGGTTG
This sequence comes from Chloroflexota bacterium, assembly GCA_019873645.1. Classification (GTDB taxonomy): domain Bacteria; phylum Chloroflexota; class Anaerolineae; order B4-G1; family SLSP01; genus DSWT01. The sequence goes on from JAIOAX010000003.1 coordinate 222,481, forward strand.
GTCAGCGGCGCGGCGCCCTTCCTGGCCGTGTTCTTGACGCGGCTTGGCGGAACCAATTTCCAGGTCGGGTTATTGAGCGCCATGCCAGGCTTTACCGGGCTATTCCTGGGATTGTTCATCGGGCGTTTCCTGCAAACCCGCGCCAATATCGTGCCGTGGTACAGTCGGGTGCGCTTGATCGTCTTCTCGGCATACACCCTCACAGGCGCGATCGCGCTCATCCTGCCGCAGAAAGCCGCGGTCATCGCTATGCTCGTGATCTGGGCGCTGGCAAGCGTGCCGCAGGCGATCCTCAGCGTCGCCTTTACGGTGGTGATGAATGCCATCGCCGGGCCGGAAGGACGTTATACCCTGATGAGCCGTCGCTGGTCCATCCTGGGATTAACTTCGGCGGTCATGACCATGGTGGCCGGGCAAATTCTCGACCGACTGCCCTTCCCCACCAACTATGCCGTGGTCTTCATTCTTTTTTCATTGGGTGGGCTGGTAAGCTTCCGTTACTCCAGCCGCATGCAGGTACCCCCGCTCAATACCGCCGCCATAGGCGACCGAACGCCCCTGCTTCAGCAGCTCAAACATGATATGCGCCTGGTGTTCACCCACCGGCCTTTCATCGCCGTATCCACCAAACGGCTGATCTACATCCTCGGTACGCACCTCGTCGCACCGCTGTTTACCCTCTACTACGTGCGCATCGTAAAAGCCAGCGACGCCTGGATCAGCACCATCGTCACGATGCAAAGCTTTGTCTTATTGATCGGCTATTCATTTTGGACACAGCAACACCGCAAACGCGGGTCACGTTTCATCTTGTTGAGCACCACACTGGCCCTGTCGCTTTATCCGGCGTTGACGGCTATCACGCGACTGCCGTGGTTGCTGGCGATCTACGCGGGCATCTCCGGTATCTTTTTAGCGGGGTTGAACCTGGTGTTTTTCGACGAGTTGATGAAGACCGTGCCTCCAGAATACAGCGCTACCTTCATCTCGGTGGATCAAAGCGCACAGAACGCGCTGGCGATGACCGCGCCGCTGATGAGTACCAGCCTGGCGAACCTGATCGGCATTCCGGCGGCGTTGGGCGTCGGCGCCGGTGTACGGCTCATCGCTTTTTTGATGTTCTGGCGTGGCAGGGAAAGCAAACCGGCCGTAACGAGTAACCAGTAACCAGTCACCATTTCGAGGGGAGAAACAAGATGAAAGCCGCAATTCGTAGCCTGGTGATGATATGTGTTATCGTCTCCCCTGTAGTCATCCCGCCAGCGTCGCCCGGCGTTGCCGCGCCCGCCGACGATTGGGAGGATTACACCTACACGCTGACGCAATCTACGAGCGCCCTCAAGTTCTGGACGACGACGCCAAGCGAGCGTGTCTTCAAGGACACTGCCCTACCCACTGCGACCGGCAGTGGCGTGAAGGTTTACGTGGCGCGCAACGAGTTCGAGCCGTTCCAGATCGTCGTCAAACCAACAGCGTCGGGCAACGTCACCGTCAATATGGGTAATTTTGGCAGCGGGATCACCGTCGAGCTGTACCAGGTCAAGTACGTCTACCTGACGGAAACGACCGACAGCCTGGGGCGCCTCGGCCCCTACCCCGATCCCCTGTGGCCGCTCGCCAACGGCGCCAGCGTGGCGCTGACCGCGGGTGAAAATACGGCGTTCTGGTTCAACGTCTTTGTCCCGGCGGGCGTCGCTTCCGGAAATTACACCGCCAATATGACCATCGGCGGCGTGGCGATCCCGGTCACGCTCCACGTTTTCAACTTCGCCATCCCCGACACGTTGCACGTTGAATCACAGATGAACTACTCGCACGAGACGTTCCTGGATGCGTACAGCGTCCCCGGCACGGGCGCTGAATATTGGGCTTACGTGGACGGCATCAAGCAATACTTCATTGACCACCGGCTGACGCCCATCAGCCCGCTGTGGCCCGGCGGTCTAACCGGCGGCGGCTCGTTTGCGGAGCCGTTCATTGACTACAACTGCACGACACACACCCTTTCCGATCCCTACGGCATCTGGGGCTACGATCAACTGGCGGAGCGGTATCTCGACGGCAGTGGTCTGCTCGGGGGGCAGTTCACACAGCCGTTCAACGGCGGGACGGGCTTCCCCTCGTTCACGGCGGCGGGGTTTGCAGACAACGATCCCTCGATTGACCAACGGCCTGCGACATTCTGCAGCATCACGCGCACGGCGAGCGACTGGCTGCAAAATCCCACCTCGGCCTACAATACGGCGTGGTTCGCCTACATCACGGCGCTGCAAAATTACCTCAGCACCCGTGGCGACCTCAGCAAAGCCTACCACTACTTCGCCAACGAGCCGCAGGATCAGGCGGACTATGACGCGGTAGCCTGGTACAGCCGGTATAGCCATCAAGCCGCACCCAACCTCAAGCTGATGGTCTCCGAGGAGCCGAAGCCCGAAATCTACAACCAACCCGGCGCGCATATTGACATCTGGCTGCCGGTGCTGAACAACTACGATCCCGCCGTCTCCCACGCCCGCGAGCGCGACCACGGCGAGGTGACGTGGATCTACTTCCTGCACGGCACGCGCCCGCCCTACTTCAACCCGATCACACTGGATCATCCCGCCATCGAGGGTAAGTTCACCGGCTGGTTCTTGTGGAAGTACCGCGTGCGCGGCATCGCCTATTACGCCGTCAACGATTGGAGCCAGAATCCGTGGACGGACCCGATGACCTACGGGCAGAACGGCAACACCTTCCTGCTCTACCCGCCTTCCGAAGCCAACACGCCGATTCCTTACGGCTCCAACGGGCACCGGCTCGTCCCTTCGATCCGCCTGGAGATGCTGCGCGACGGCTTCGAGGATTACGAGTATCTCTACGTCCTCGCGGGCGGGCAGCCGCAGGTGGACGTGACCAACGCCGCCGACACGCAGGCCAACAAGATCATCACCGGGCTGACGAGCTACACGCGCCACAGTGAATTCATGTACAACCTGCGCCGTCTGATCGGGCTGAAGAACGGCGGCGAGATTGCGACAATCCCCGACATCACCCCGCCGCCCACCCACCCTCGCGCCGAGGGGCCGCCCGGCAATTATTACATCAACTTCCAGGACCCGACCGGGCAACCGACTGCTAATCCCCTCGTCGTGAACGGCCACACGTACATGAAAATCGGCAGCGCGGATTACAACGCCACTGCCGGTTACGGTTGGTACGCGCCCAACGATGTCAACTGGATGACACGCTATCTGGACAGCGGCCCGAACGTCTTGCAGCGCAGCATCCTCTACTCAGATTGGGGCCGTCCTGCCACCTTCGAGTTCGACCTGCCCAACGGCGACTACAACGTCACCGTCTCTGTGGGCTGGCAGGGACAGACATACTCCCACAACTACATCGCCATCGAGGGGATCGTTTTCGTCAACAACGAAGCGAGCAGCCCGTACATTGTGCGCACCAAACGGGTCACCGTCACCGACAACAAGCTGACGATGGCGATGGGCATTTTCGACGAGTACACGATGCTCAACTACCTGGACATCGAGGCCGCCGGGCCAACCGCCGCCTTCACTGCGGACGTAACCTCCGGCGATGCGCCGCTCACCGTCCAGTTCACCGACGCCTCGACCAACGGGCCGACAGCGTGGGCGTGGGATTTCGAGAACGACGGGGCGGTGGACAGCACGGCCCAACATCCCGCGCATACCTACACCGCGCCGGGCATCTACACCGTGCGCCTGCGCGTGACCAACGACAGCGGCAGCGATGAGGAAATCAAGCCCGACTACATCACCGTGCGCCTGCCCGCCGTGCACGATCTGCGCATCACCCACGTTCAGACCGCAACAGGTTCGCTCACCGCCAACCTGCGCTGGACGCCACTGCCGCAAGCCGTCACCACCACACTGCGCTATGCGTCCACGTTCATCAGCGATGAAACGTGGGCAGCGGCGACCGTTATCAGCGACAGCCTGCCGGGCAGCACAGGCAACTTCACCGCAAACGTCCAATACGCGGGTGGAAGCATCTACTTCGCGCTCAAATCGCAGGATGCCAGCGGCGCGTGGTTGGGGCTGTCGAACAATGCCTATTGGCCGGTCTTCAAGGTGTATTTGCCGTTAGTAAAGCGTCAAGAGTAAAAGCTACTTTGCGCTTAAGATCGACTCTCCTGAAAAAAGTCTAATTCACCGCAGAGACGCAAAGAACGCGGAGAAAAATTCAAGTTTATATCAATAAAATTAATAATAAAATGCGAAAGACTTAATTTTATTGAATCTTACATAAGAATTTTTGCGCCCTCCGTGATTCTGCGGTGAGATTTTTGTTTTTTCAGTAGACTCAAGATTGCTTGTGGAGGAAGAAGACAATGTTTCACCATAAAACATACAAACTCTGTATAACAACATGCCTGCTCCTGGCCTTATGCACGGCATGTGCCAAGATGCTCCCCACGCCGGAGCCGGTCACGATCAAATTCCCGTATTACGAACGCGACGCCGCACACTACGCCGCGCTGGCCGAGCAGTTCCACGCGCGTTATCCCCACATCACCGTCGAACTGGTCAAATTGGGACGCCAAAACACCAATCAGATCGGCGACAATGATGTATTTATGGCAAACCAGCTCGCGGTGTCCCAACTGATTCAACAAGGTGCCATCCTCAATCTCACGCCTCTGATCGAACAAGACAACACCTTCGACAGCAATGTGTTTTATCCGGGAACGCTCGAAACGTTCCAATACGAGGGGAAAACATGGGGCATCCCCTCGGACATTGATGTACTGCTGATGTACTACAACAAGGACCTCTTCGACCGCTATGGCGTCCCCTACCCCACCATCGGCTGGACCTGGGAGGATTTCCTTGACCGCGCCACAAGCCTCACCGATCCAAACAGCGATGTCTTCGGCTATGCCATCCAGCATGAAAACCAGATGGCGATTATGGAGCCGGTGCTCTTCATCTACCAGCACGGCGGACAGCTTTTCGATAACTGGCAGAATCCCACCCGCATCACCTTCAATGATCCGCTCAATGTTGAAGCCATGGAATGGTACGCCAGCTTGATCCACATTTACAATGTCGCGCCCACGCGCCAGCAAGGCCCCAACTCAATGGGTTACTATCCTTACGGCGGCATCATGCAAGGCAAGTTTGGGATGTGGATGGGGATGTTGTCGGAACACGGCGGCGTGATGTGGCCGACGCGCTGGCCGATGCGCTGGGGTGTTGCCCCGCTGCCCCGCGACCGCAACGCGACCACGCTGGCGACGGTCAACGGCTACTTCATTTCGGCCAAGACGCAGTCCCCAGAAGCATGCTGGAAGTGGATTACGTTCCTGAGCGAGTCCATGCCCACCCAGAACGTTCCCGCGCGCATAACATTGGCCGAGTCAAACGCCTTCCTGGAACTTATGGGCGCCGATACCGCCGAGGCGGCGCGCGCGGCGATACGCGAGGCCGTGCTGATCAACCCCAATCTGCTCGGCTACGAACAAGCCCTGAATACGCTTGGCGCAGCCTTCACCGCCATCCGCGATGGGCAAACTTCCCCCGAAGCCGCCCTGAATGCCGCGCAGGAACAGGTGGGGTTTTAGTTTCTCCAAAGTTGACTTATAATGGATATGCTCACCGGACGATCCGACTAACGACTATCTGACTACATTTAGAGGAGGCTGTATGGAATATCGAGAATTGGGACGCACCGGATGGAAAGTATCGGCAATCAGCTTTGGAGCGTGGGCCATCGGCGGGACGTGGGGCGCCGTGCAAGACAGCGAATCGCTGGCAGCGCTTCACCGGGCGGTGGATTTAGGGGTCAACTTCTTCGACACCGCCGATGTCTACGGTGATGGACGCAGCGAGCGCCTGCTCGGCCAACTGCGCCAACAGCGTTCTGAGACGATTTACATTGCCACCAAGGCCGGACGCCGGCTCAATCCCCACGTCGCCGAAGGTTACACCCGCGAGAATCTCACCGCTTTCGTCGAGCGCAGCCTCAAGAACCTCGCTACTGACGCGCTGGACCTGCTGCAACTCCATTGCCCACCCACGCAAGTCTATTATATGCCGGAAGTCTTTGGGGTACTCGATGACCTGGTCAAGGCCGGGAAAGTGCGCCACTACGGCGTGAGCGTGGAAAAAGTCGAAGAGGCCCTCAAGGCCATCGAATATCCCAATGTGGAAACGGTGCAGATCATCTTCAACATGTTCCGCCACCGTCCCTCCGAGCTGTTCTTCGAGCAGGCGAAAAAGCGTCGCGTCGGCATCCTGGCGCGGGTACCGCTGGCCTCCGGCATGCTCACCGGCAAACTCAAGCCCGATAGCCAGTTCGCGCCCGACGACCATCGCGCGTTCAACCGCGACGGCGCAGCTTTTGACCGCGGCGAGACGTTCTCCGGCGTGGATTATGCTATCGCCTTGCAAGCCGTCGAGGAACTCAAGGCCATCTGCCCGCCGGGGATGAGCATGACGCAGTTCGCGCTGCGCTGGATCCTGATGTTCGACGCGGTCACGTGCGCGATCCCCGGTGCCAAACGCCCTTCGCAGGCCGAAGAGAACATTGCCGCTGCTGACATGCCGCCGCTCTCGGAAACGGTGATGGCCGAGGTGCGCCGCATTTATGACCAGTACATCCGCGCGCTCGTCCATCACTATTGGTAAAGAAACCAGAGACCCATGAATAAACGTGAAGTCATCCATGCCGTACTGGAGCATCGGCGTCCACCTTACGTGCCGTGGTCGTTGGGGTTCACGCATGAAGCCGCCGTGAAATTGCGCCAGTACTTCGGCCAGGATGACCTGGAGTCCTGCCTGCACAACCACTTGCTGGAACTGGGGAACGCCATCGGCTTCTTCACCGACCTGGGAAACGATCTGTTCCAGGACGTTTTCGGCGTCGTGTGGGATCGCAGTGTGGATAAGGACATCGGCGTGGTCCGGGGCCAGGTGCTGCCGGAGCCAACACTGTCCGGCTATACCTTTCCCGATCCGCATGATCCGCGTTTTTTTGCGGACATCCCTGAGAAAATCGCCCGCTACGGCGACCGGTTTCGCGTTTTTCAGATCGGTTTCAGCCTCTACGAGCGCGCCTGGACCTTGCGGGGGATGGAAAACCTGCTGATGGATTTCATTGACCACCCGCAATTTGTCCATACCCTGTTGAACGCCATCGCCGATTACAACATGGCCCAGGTTGAAAAGGCATTAGAGTACGATATAGATGCCGTCTACTTCGGCGATGACTGGGGACAGCAACGCGGGTTACAGATGGGGCCGCGGCATTGGCACACCTTCATTTACCCTGTGCTTCAAAGAATGTATGCTGCGGTGCACAAGGCCGGCAAATACGTCTTCATCCATTCATGCGGCGACGTGGATGAGCTTTTTGACGACTTGATCGCTATCGGGCTAAATTGCTTCAATCCCTTCCAGCCGGAAGTGATGGATGTGTTCGCACTGCTCAGACGGTATCGCGGACAGTTGGTGTTCCACGGCGGGCTTTCAACCCAGCGCACCTTGCCTTACGGAACGGTGGATGATGTCCGATATGAGACCCGGCGGCTACTTGACGCCGGGCGCGACGGGGATTACATCTTTGCGCCTGCACACGCCGTCGAAGGCGATGTCCCGTTGGAGAATATGTTAGCCTTTATCGAGCTTCTACAGAGTCAAACGAGTTATGCATAAACGTCCGCGCTGTGCCGCAATGTGAGGTAAAAGCATGCGAGACAAGTTTGCAACCCTGCGCGTCAGGACCATCGGCATCATTGTTGCGATGACGGTGGGCATCCTTGTCATGCTCTACGTTCCTCTACGGCTGATCCTGCTCCAGAACTTCGCCGTCCTGGAGGCGCAAACTGTATCCCGTGACATGCAGCGGGCTGTCAACCAAGTCGCCAATGCCATCGAAGATTTGAACATGACGGCCGCCGACTACGCCCGATGGAATGATACGTACTTCTACATGGAGACACGCGATCAGGCTTACATTGACGCCAACTATACCGAATCCACTTACGCATCCAACCGGATCAACGTGATCGTGTTGATCAACACATCCGGTGAAGTCTTGTATGCGGGCACTTATGACTTCAACACTCATACGTTTGTCGCGGTGCCTGAAAAACTTCTGACCCTGTCCCCGGCCGATCTATTGCTCACACCTATGGTCACCGAACAAAGTGTCGCCGGGATCCTTATGGCCGCAGAAAACGCACCTATGTTCATCGCCTCACAGCCCATCCTTACCAATGAATCGGAAGGGCCGGCCCACGGTGTCCTGATAATGGGGCGGTTTCTGGACGAAAACGAGATCACACGCCTCAGGGAGATCACGCAATTAGCGGTCACATTTACCGATATCACCGCGCCTGATCTGTCCCAAGACCTGCGCGCCATCTATGACAGGCTCATCACGGACGGTACCGAGACAGTTGTGATGCCGCTGAACGAAGAAACCGTCGAAGGCTATAGCCTTATCAAAGACATCTATGATCGGCCGGCGCTACTGTTGCACATCAACATCGGTCGAGACATTTACGCACGGGGCAGAATGACGTTGCTATATCTGGGCATGGCACTCTTGCTCACCAGCCTGGGGTTCGGGCTGACGATGTGGTGGCTGTTAGAGCGCTTTGTCATTGAACGCCTGGGCAATTTTCGTGCCGAAATTACCCGCATCGGCCTGTTGGGCAGTCAGGGCGATTTTTCCAGCCGGGTGTCTGTACGAGGTGCAGACGAACTTTCACAACTCGAAAGCACGGTCAACGCCATGCTGGATAATCTGGAGCAATACCAGAAAGAGCTACTCGTTCAAAAGCAGCGTTTTGAGAGTCTGGTCGCTGTGGCGCGTGCGACCGTGGAGCAACCCGACCTGGACGCCACCCTCAAAAACGCCCTGGAAGCTGCACGTCTCATTACCCGCGCCGACCGCGGCAGCGTTTTTGTGTTGGATGAACTCGGTATGGTGACCCGCAGCATCCTGGCCCGCGATCAAGTGAGCGCTGTAGAACGTCAAGAACTGGTCGCCCAGGTGATGAACATCGGGTTGGCCGGGTGGGTCTCCCGCCATCACCAGCCGGCGCTGGTCGCCGACACGGAAAAGGATTTGCGCTGGTATCCGCTGCCGAACGTCCCCTATACGGTACGCTCTGCGCTGGTCGTTCCCATCTTTAGTGGCACGCGCAAACTCGGTGTCTTGACGCTCACCCATCCCGAAGTGAACCATTTCACACAAGATGATCTGGAACTGATGCGCGCCGCAGCCGATCAAATGGCGCTGGCCATTCGCAACGCGCAAATTTACGACGATCAGCACCGCCTCGCCGAACGCCAAACCACCCTCTACGAGACGTTGCGTACCATCAGTACACAGCTTGATCCCGAAGCCGTCGTGCAAACCGCCGTAACCAGAGTGGCGCAGACAACGATGTGGCCGGCCGTCGCCATCCTCCTGCCAGATAGACGCCAGGAATTGCTGGTCTTGCACTCTCAGGCGGGACGTCTTCCGTTACCGGAGCGCTGGCACATCGCGGCAAACTACGGCACCATCGGACGCGCCTTCCGCGATGGCAAAACGATATATATCGAGGATACGCATGCCTCGATGACCGGTGTAACGCTGTATGAACAGGCCGGTTCCCAAATCGTGACCCCCCTGCGCTATGGAGAACGGATCCTGGGCATCCTGGATATCGAGCACGATAATACCTACGGCTTCAGAGCCGACGACATTGTGCTGGCCGAATCCCTGGCCGATGCCATCGCTTTAGCTCTGGAGAACGCCAACGTCCACGCTCATATCCGCCAATACGCTGCGAATCTCAACATGTTATACACGCTGGCGCAGGCAACCAGCCGCGCCCTGACGCTTGAAACCATGCTGCCCGAAGCTCTGGCTTCCATCCTGGAAGCCCTGGGGTTTGACGCCGGTTTTATCGGCTTGTTCGACTCCGAAGGCGAACGTATCCAACTGGCGGTCGTACAAGGACTCCCTGCGCCTATCGCAGAGGAACTGCAATCGTTGTTAAATGAAAGAGCCGTGCAGGAATACATTTGTACGCAACCCATCCCTTTGCTCATCGAAGATTTGAACCGCCCAACCCCACAAATTGCCCGGCTTCAAGCTACGGTGCCGCAGGTCCTCGAGTGCTTCCGACGTTGGGAGATACGTTCTTTCATCCATGCCCCCCTTGTCCAACAGGGACGCACCCTGGGCGTGATCGGCATGGCCTCACGGCAAACACGCATATTCTCTTCCGACGATCAGGCACTACAGGTCATGCTCGTACAACAGCTGGCTGCGGCCATCACCAACGCGCGTTTGTTCCAGGCTATGCAGGATGAACGGGGTCGCCTGCAAGCGTTGATCGAAGCCTCACAGGACGGCATCATCCTGATTGACGCCGATCAAAAAGTGCCGGTCATCAACGCCGCCGCATTGAAGCTGCTCAATTTGCCCGGAACACCGCAGACCTGGATTAACCACACCACCCTCGATTTTCTCAACACCCTGCGCCATCACGCTCCAGAAGTCGCACGCACGCTGCTGAAGGAATTACGCCGGGTCCAGCGTGCCGACGCGGAACCTGCGGCAGGGGAGTTCAACGTGCCGCCCCACACTATCCGCTGGTACAATTTCCCTGTCATGGCAGAAAACGTCCCCCTCGGTCGCCTGATCGTCCTTCACGACATCACCGAGGAGCATCTGCTCAAACGGATGCGCGAAGACCTGACACGCACAACCGTCCATGACCTGCGTAATCCGCTCACCAGTATCTCCGGGGCGCTTGACATCATCAATCATACTGTTCGCCATACCCTCACGGCCGAGCAACAGCAACTGTTCGACATTGCCCGACGCAGCACGCAGCGTATGTTGGACCTCGTTAATGCTCTCCTGGATATCAACCGGCTGGAGAGTGGACAAATGCCCCTGGAATACACCCCTATCAACCTGTTCAGTATGGTCGCCGAAATCATCGAAAGCCAAAAACCGCTGGCCCTCAACAAGGCATTGCAGCTGGAAAATGCGTTGCCCCCCGATTTGCCGGTGGTCAAAGCAGACAGAAAATTGTTGGAGCGTGTGTTCCAGAATCTCATCAGCAACGCTATCAAGTTCACGCCGTCCGGTGGAACCGTGCGCTTCACGGCCCATCGGGGAACGCAAGACCCGGCCATTGTCTACGTCTCCATCCACGACAGTGGACCGGGGATTCCCCAGGAAATTCGGGGACGGCTGTTCGAGAAATTTACCACCGGCAAACAGGCGGAGCGCGGCACCGGCCTTGGATTGGCTTTCTGTAAAATGGTTCTCAACGCGCACAACGAGGACATCTGGGTAGAAAGCACCGGCGAACAGGGCACAACGTTCACCTTCACCCTGCACAGCGATTAAGATTAAGGGTAAGTGCGATCATTACAGCAAACCGGTGAGATTTTGCTAGCGAGAAAGTAAGAGAGACACAATGACTACTATTGCTCTGGAAAAAGAGTGGGTTGAAACAGCACAGCTTTTTGGTGAAGCTAGAAATATTATAAAAGAGGCACTGCGTGCTTATGCCATCCAACAATGCCAACAACGGCTCGATGAAGCCAGAGCCAAAATTGCCGTCTACAGGCGTAAGTATAACCATGACTATGAAACATTCAAACACGCCATTCAAACAAATGAACGTTTTTTAAGAGAAGTCGAGGCGCAAAATCCTATGTGGGAACAGGTTGCGATGGAATGGGAATACTGGCTTGAGGAGCAACAAACGTGGCGCAACCGACTCGAGACCATTATGCAGCGTTGACAGCGCGAGTTGCTGCGCATCTCGCCACACTCAATTTTCAGCGTCTCGAATATAATCCACAGCGCACGCTTTGGGAAGTTCACGGTACGTTGGGTAAATACAGCATCCGCCTTAAAGAAATCCACAGCCCTCGAGGCCGCATGTATTCGTTCTATGTCATCTACAGCGGCAATGTGATTATAGGTTTCGATAACTACCCTGATCGGCAAGCCTTATACGCAAAATACCAGGAGGCATTTACTTCTCACCTTGACGAGTTAATTCCACACAAACATACGACCGGCAAAGCAGCTCTGGAACTCACCGAAGCGATGACGGCTGATATGTTCCACGACTATCTGCGTAACGAAATATCCCAAACACAAAAGGAGCTACGATGAAAGGTATCATTCTCTCCGGCGGACTGGGAACACGCCTCTATCCCCTCACCGTTTCCCTGTCCAAGCAAATCCTGCCCATCTTTGACAAGCCGATGATCTACTACCCGCTCTCGGTATTGATGCTCGCCGACATCCGCGAATTCCTCATCATCTCCACGCCTCAGCACCTGGAGCTCTACGAGAAGCTCTTCGGCGACGGATCGCGGCTGGGACTGGATATCCAGTATGCCGCGCAACCTCACCCTGGCGGCATCGCGCAGGCGTTCCTCATCGGTGAAGAATTCATCGGCGGACAGCCCTGCGCGCTCATCCTCGGCGACAACTTCCTCTACGGGCACGGCCTCTCTGACCTGATGCAAGAAGCCGGGCGGCTCACCGACGGCGGCATGGTCTTCGCCTACTACGTGCAGGACCCGCAACGCTACGGCGTCGTCGAATTTGACGAAAACCTGAACGCCCTGAGCATCGAGGAGAAACCTCAACAGCCCAAGTCGAACTACGCCGTCACCGGCATCTATTTCTACGATCAACACGTGGTTGAAATCACCAAAGGTCTTAAACCCTCCGCGCGCGGGGAGCTGGAGATCACCGATGTCAACAAAGAGTACCTGCGGCGCGGGCAGCTCAAAGTGCGCATCTTCGGGCGCGGCTTTGCCTGGCTGGACACCGGCACCCATGAGAGCTTACTGGAGGCCAGCGATTTCGTACAGACCATCGAGCACCGGCAGGGTCTCAAGATCGGCTGCATCGAGGAAATCGCCTACCGCAAGGGCTACATCGGCCCCCAAGAACTGCTGAAGATTGCCGACTACTCCAAGGATAACCCGTATTGTCTCTACCTGCGCGAGTTAGCACAACAGCCCCAGACGATGATTGTGGATCCGTAGGAGAACAACCAGCAACCAGCAACCAGCAACGAGGTATAAGGAATGGCACATCCAAAATTGACCGCACAATTGTACACCGTTCGGGATTTCTGTAAGACGCGCGAGGATTTCGACGCCAGCCTGAAGAAAATCCGCGACATCGGCTATACCGCCGTGCAGGTTTCGGGCATCGGACCGATTCCACACGCGGACGTGAAAGCCATCGCCGACCAATACGGCCTCAAGATCGTCATCACGCACGTGGGCTTTGACTATCTGCAAAACGACATTGAAGCGGCCATCGCGCAGCACAAACTGTGGGACTGTCCCAATGTCGCCGTCGGCAGCATGCCGCCGCGTTACTACGAAATGGGCGAGGCGGGCTTCCATCAATTCGCCAAAGATGCCACCGCCATCGGCAAGCAACTGGCCGACGCCGGGCTGACCTTCAGCTACCACAACCACAGCTTCGAGTTCGTGCACTACGGCAAGCGCACCGGGCTGGACATCATCTACGAAGAAAGCGATCCGCGCTATCTGCAGGCCGAAATTGACACGTACTGGATCCAGCACGGCGGCGGCGATGTCGTCGCGTGGATCGCGCGCATGAAGAACCGCATGCCGGTCATCCACTTCAAAGATATGGTCATCGTCAGAGGTGAGCAGATGTGGACCAGCCAGCAAATCATGGCCGAGATCGGCGAAGGCAATCTCAACTGGCCGCGCATCCTCGCCGCCTGTCAGGAAGCCAATGTCGAATGGTATGCCGTGGAACAAGATCGCTGCCAGCGGGACCCGTTCGAGAGCCTCAAGATCAGCTACGACAACCTGCGCGCGATGGGCGTAGAATAGCAGAAAGGAAAACTTCCTATGGACAACAACGTTTTCGAGAGCGCCGGCTTTTCACCTGCGCGCCTCACTCGCATCAACACCCTGATGCAACGCTACGTGGACGATGGCAAGATCGCCGGTATCATCGCCACCGTCGCGCGGCGCGGGCACACTGTCTATCTGGAAAAGTTCGGTATGATGGACATCGAAGCAGGCAAGCCGATGCAGTTCGATGCCCTCTTTCGCATCGCCTCGATGACCAAGCCCATCACCAGTGTCGCCATCATGACGCTGTACGAGGAAGGTTATTTTCACCTGAACACGCCTGTTGCGGAATTCATCCCCGGCTTCAAAGAGGCTAAAGTCTTTGTGGGCGAAGGCCATAACGAGAGCTATTACTGGACCGACCTCGAACGCCCGATCACCTTCCGGCATCTATTCACCCACACGGCGGGGTTGAGCTACGGATGGAACGCGGAAGACCCCGTGGACCGTCAGTACCAAAAAGCGCAACGGGAATCCGGTCTGGATATGGGAAAGGCAACCGTCAAAGACCTGGTAGAAGTGCTCACCACCCTGCCGCTGGCCTTCCAACCGGGAACAAAGTGGCGTTATAGCTATGCCATTGATGTACTCGGCCACATCATCGAGATCATCTCCGGCAAACCGCTGGACGTGTTCCTCAAGGAGCGCCTCTTCGAACCGCTGGGGATGGTGGATACGGATTTCTACGTCCCGCCGGATAAAGCCGACCGGCTTTGCGCGCTCTACGGCCATCCCGACAACGCCCCCACCCTGCAACGCATCGAATCGCCTATGCCCGGTCAGATTTTCCAGAAGCCTTCTTTCCTTTCGGGTGGCGGCGGACTGGTTTCCACCGTCCACGACTACGCGCGCTTCGCGCAGATGCTCGTCAACGGCGGTGAATTGGACGGCGAACGCATCCTCAGCCCCACCACCGTCGCCCTGTACAGCATCAATCACATGCCCGAAGCCGCGCTGCCTTATGGCTTCGCTTATGGCGAGGACCTCTACCATTGGGGCTACGGCTACAGCCTGGGGACGCGCGTGCTGATGGATGTCTCCAAGAGCGGCCTCGCCGGTTCCGTCGGCGAGTTCGGGTGGGATGGCGCGTTCAGCACCTACTTCTGGGTTGATCCCAAAGAGGCGCTCTACGGCCTGATGATGCTGCAACACTCGCCCAACGCCTATTACCCAATTGCGCCACAGTTCAAGCAGTTAACGTATCAGGCAATCGTGTAAAGATCAAACCTGACAGGTCTCGGAAGACCTGTCAGGTTTTTCAAGGAGCGTTAATGTTCACCATCGGTGCATTCGCCACCATTTTCGACGATTTGGGGCGTGTACTGCTGTGCCACCGCCGTGACATCGACATGTGGAATCTGCCCGGCGGCGGCATGGAAAGCAGCGAGTTGCCCACGGATGCCGTTATCCGCGAAGTGAAAGAAGAAACTGGATTGGATGTCGCCGTCGGGCGGCTCGTCGGCGTCTATGGAAAGCCAGACCGAGACGATGTGGTCTTCGCGTTTGCGTGCGACGTTATCGGCGGGCAATTGACCACGACCGACGAATCCGACGGCTGCCAGTATTTCGCGCTGGACGACATCCCGTTCAACACCAACCCCAAGCAGATTGAGCGCATATACGATGCCATCAATGCAGGTAACCAACCACTTTTCAAATCGCAAGAGGGGCCGGCGACGCGAGAATGGTTGCCCGTA
The DNA here is from genome assembly GCA_019873645.1 of Chloroflexota bacterium. GTDB lineage: Bacteria > Chloroflexota > Anaerolineae > B4-G1 > SLSP01 > DSWT01. The sequence continues at coordinate 238,085 of JAIOAX010000003.1, forward strand.
CAGCGCAAATACGCTGCCCAACTGCAGAAGATTTTCGAGATTCACACGCAAATAGCGGACATTCACCCGCTCCTGGCGCACGTCTTCCCGGTCGCCATTGCCGATGCAGATCAGCTCCTCATCTTCGATGTGGATGCCTCCGGGAAACGCTACACCTTTACCAAACAAGCGCCGACGTCCATGCCGATTCCCCAGGGCGTGCGCGCCGCATTCCCGTTGGAATGTTACGGGAACAAACCGGCCTGTGTCGTCACCGCCGATGTCTTCGACACGCTGGATGGCTACGTCACCATCTTCCACGAGTTCGTCCATTGCTACCAGTACCAGACGTGCGAACAGAACCTGAAAGCCACGCTAAACATCGCCCGGCAGTCGCAAGCCGCCAACGACTTTATGTGGGAGATCACTTACCCGTTCCCCTACACCGCCCCGGAATTCGTGGAGACATACGCGGCCTTCCTCGACGCCGCAGCTCGCCGACAGCATGAGCTTGTCCGCGAGTACCGCACGCGGCTACGCAACAACTTGCGCGCCGAGGACTTCGAGTATATGATCTGGCAGGAGTGGAAAGAAGGTTTCGCGCGTTACATTGAGAACCGCATCCAACAGCGCCTCGATCTTGCCGAGAACCACGGCGGCGCAGAGCCACCTTTCAGCCGCGTCACCTTCTACGAGGGCGGCGCGCGTCTGGTCGCCTCCCAACCCGAACTGGCCGGAGATATCGAAGCGCTATTTCACTGGATTGAAAAATAACCCGGTTAGATTCAATGAAGGTCATATGGAAAACCGACTGAGCCGGAAGGCGCTGAAGCTGCTGTGCTCGCCGCTGTCATTGAGCGCCATAGCCGTGCTGCTGGTCAACGATCACCTCCTGCGGCGCTTTTGGCCCTCGTGGATCACGGGCAAGCTGGGCGATTTCGCGTGGCTGTTGTTCTTCCCCTTCGCGCTGGCGTGGGGATGGGCGCTCGTCCTGCCACGACGCGAGCGCCTGGTGCGGGGACTGGCGTTCGGGATGACCGGCGGTGTCTTTGCACTGGCGAAGACGGTACCGGTGTGCCATGCCTTCGTCGTCCGCGCAGCAGAATGGGTGTTGAGACAACCGGTCGTATGGGTACGCGATCCGTCAGATTTGGTGGCGCTGGTATCCCTGGCGGTGGCATGGCTGCTGTGGGAAAAGCTACCAGACGTGAAAATTCCCATCGCGTCCCGCCGAAACATCCCCATACAATGGGAGCGCCTGGCGTTGGCCGCGGCGGCATTACTGACCGTAGCGAACTCGGCCGGGCCGCCTGCAATCGGCATTGAACACCTCGCGTACAGAGAAGGCAGCCTTTACGGCCTGGGGCGATATGTCGGGAGTCACGGCTACATAAGCCACGACGGCGGGTTCACATGGACAAGGCTAAAAACGAAGTATGACACAGGGGAAACCGCCTACAGTGAGGACGGACAAACGTGGATCAACGTGGCAGAACTGTGCCCGGCGTGCGCCAGAACTGAAGTAGATCTCACAGCGCACATCCTGGACGTGAATGGCACAGTCCAATATCGCTACGCCTCAGGTAAGCCCATCGAACGCTCAGAAGATGGTGGCATAACGTGGCAGAAAGTGTTCACGCGCCAGAGCAGCCCGGCAGACAAGACTTATTACGAACGGACATACCCGAACTACAAATTCTACCCCGGCCCGCTAGATGCGGTTGCCGATCCCCAGACGGGCAACGTCATTTTCGCTATGGGCGCCGAGGGTGTGCTGGTGCGGACGCCGGATGACACATGGACGTGGGTCGAGGTAGAACTGGCGCGCCGGGCAGAGATACGGCGCGGTGAGGGATTGTGGCTCATTCTGCAAGGAGAACTGTTGCTGGCAGCCGGTTTCGGGCTACTGGTGATCATGACCCTGCTGGCGCGCTGGCGGCGTGGTCTGGTGCGGAAAAGCTTCCTGACGCTGTACTGGATTCTGTGGGGGATGAATGTCGTCCTGATGCCGGAACTGCGGACCAGCTACCCCGCAGTCCTGGATATGCTATTGATGTCAGCAGGATGTATCTACCTGCTGATCCACATCGGCATTGAGTTGGCGATGACGATCCCCAAACAAGCTACAATACGCGAAGGAAGTCAGGTAGTGCTAACGGGACTGGCAGTGGTAGCCGTATTCCTGATACCCTACATCCTGTGGGTGCTCGCAGTCATCCCCTGGTATGGACTGGCAGCCGGGCTAGGGGTAGCGTTAGGCGTAACAATCTTAGTAACCAGCAACCAGTAACCAGCAACCAACAACCAGCAACCAACAACCAGCAACCAGCAACCAGTAACAAGGAGGAATTATGGAAACCCGCATCTTTGGCAACACCGGCCTGACCGTCAGCCGTCTGGGGATTGGACTGGCGGAAATCGGCTTTCATTTGACGCTGGAAGAGATCAACACAGCGTCGAACGTGCTCAACACCGCGCTCGACGCAGGCATCAATTTTCTGGACACTGCCGCCTGCTACGACATCAGCGAAGAGTTGATCGGGCGCACCATTGCCCACCGCCGCGACGAGTACGTGCTGGCGACCAAAGCCGGGCACGTCACCGGCGGCTATGTCGGCGAACCCTGGACCGCGCAGACCGTGCGCGACAGCATTGACCGCAGCCTGGTGCGGATGAAGACCGATCATCTCGACCTGGTGCAACTGCACTCCTGCGGCGTGGATGTCCTGGAGCGCGGTGAAGTGATCGAAGTGCTGCAACAAGCCAAACAGGCCGGCAAAACGCGCTTCATCGGCTACAGCGGCGACAACGAGGCCGCGCTGTGGGCCGTCGAAAGCGGCCTCTTCGACACCCTGCAAACCAGCTTCAACCTGGTGGATCAGAACGCACGGCTGTATCTCTTCGGCCCGGCGAAAGCGCGCGGCATGGGCATCATCTGCAAACGGCCCATCGCCAACGGCGCGTGGGGCGCACCCCAAGCGCCCAGTGACTACGCCGCCGAATACTTCGCGCGTGCGCAGAAGATGCTGGCCCTGGGGCCGATCCCTGGCGCGCCGGAAAATCCCATCCTGCTGGCACTCGGCTTTGCCTTCGCGCATGAAGAGGCGGACATCTTCATCGTCGGTACGCGCAACCCGAAGCATCTCCAGGCCAACCTCGCGATGGTCAACACCCAACTGCCCATTGCGTCAGAAGCCGTCGTCGAACTCCGGCGCCGCTTTGAGCTGCTCGCCGACAGCCCAGACTGGTCGCAGCGCGAGTAAACTTTCAATCAGCAGATTAAGCGGATTTAGCAGATTAAGAATATGTCAATCTGTAAAATCTGCTTAATCTGCTCAATCTGCTGACCCCAATAAGGAACACAATATGCCAAAATCTACAGACATTACCCGCTACCTCAACGTCCGCCAGGCCTACGCGCCGACGATTTCCGCCGACGGGCAACGGCTGGCGTTCCTCACCGACATCACCGGCGCGCCGCAGGTCTGGCAAGTGCCGCTGACCGGCGAACCGGGAACGATCTTGTGGCCCGAACAACTGACTTTCGAGACGGACCGTGTGATGCTGGCGCAATTCTCACCTGTCGAGGGTGGTCGCCTGCTCTATACGCGCGATACAGGCGGCAACGAGAAGCAACAGCTCTTCCTGCTCAGTGAAGATGGCTCGCCGGATATCAACCTCACGCAGGGCTTTGAGGGTGTCACCCATGCCTTCGGTGCGTGGGCGAAGGATGGCAGCGCGGTGTACTTCGCCGCCAACCGCCGCCATCCGGCGCTGTTCGATTTCTACCGGCAGCCGCTCGATGGAGAAGCCATCCTGGTGTGGCAGAACGACGCGCCGGGCTTTCTCAGCCATGTGGACATCTCCCCAGATGGACACTATGCCGTCGTAGTGCGCGCCTCCAGCTCCTTCAACCACACCCTGCTGGAGATAGACCTGACGAACGGAACGGCGCGGCAGTGGCTCGCCTCCACAGAACCCGTGCGCTTCGCCGCCGCCCATTACAGCGCAGATGGACGCAGCCTGTACCTCATCACTGACCTGGATGCTGACTTCCTCTACATCGCCTGCCTCAACCTGGACACAGGCGCGCTGGAACGCCTCATCACCCCAGAGTGGGATTGCGACGCGCTGGCGCTCGCACCGGACGGTCGCAGCCTGGCCTACACCGTGAACGTCGAGGGAGCCCACCACATTCATCTGTACGATCTCACCACGGGCACAACACGCACGGCACCCGGCATCGCGGAACAAGCAGGCGTCGTGCGCAGCGATCAGCTTGTCTTCGCGCCGGATGGGAAGCGTCTGGTCTTCGCCTTCACCACGGCCACGCGCAGCGCCGATATTTACGTGTGGGATTTGACGCAAAACAACATCTATCCGGTCACGCGCTCGTCGCACGGAGGCTTGCCGCCGGAGAGCTTCGTCGCGCCGGAGCTGATCCGCTATCCCACGTTCGACACGCTTGCCGACGGGACGCCGCGCACCATTCCGGCGTGGTTCTTCAAACCGGAAAACGAAACCGGCGCACCTGTCCCTGCTGTTGTCGTCGTCCACGGCGGGCCGGAGGGACAGTTCCAACCGCTCTTCACCTTCTTCATCCAATACCTGGTGCATAACGGTTATGCCGTACTTGCGCCCAATGTGCGCGGTTCTACCGGCTACGGCAAAGCCTACAGCCACCTCGACGACGTGGAAAAGCGTATGGATTCGGTAGCCGATCTCGCCCATGCCGCATATTGGCTACGCGAACAACCGGGCATTGACGGCAACCGGCTTGTCGTCTACGGCGGGAGCTACGGCGGCTTTATGGTGCTGGCGGCGCTCACAGCCTACCCAAAGCTATGGGCCGCCGGCGTGGACATTGTCGGCATCAGCAACTTCGTCACCTTCCTGGAAAATACCAGCGCGTACCGCCGCGCCCACCGCGAGGCCGAATACGGCAGCCTGGCGCGCGACCGCGAGTTCCTGGAGAGCATCGCCCCGATCCGCCACGTGGACAAAATCGTTGCGCCGCTGTTCGTCGTCCACGGCGCAAACGACCCGCGCGTCCCCTTGAGCGAGGCCGAGCAACTTGTCGCCGCCCTGCAAGCGCGTGGCGTCCCGGTCGAATTCCAGGTCTTCGCCGATGAAGGCCACGGCGTCGTCAAATTGAAAAATAAGCTGGTGATGTTCCCAGCAGTCGTCAGTTTTTTGGATAAATATCTTGGCCGATAGCTGTCAGCTTTCAGCTATCAGCCAGAAAGCTGACGGCTGATTGCTGATTGCTGAAAGCTCAAACAGGAGGAACAATGGTTTACAAGGCATCCGATACACGTTACGATTCAATGGTTTACAATCGCTGTGGGCGCAGTGGCTTGAAGTTGCCCGCCATTGCGCTGGGATTGTGGCACAATTTCGGCGGGGTGGATGTCTATGAAAATGCCCGCGCGATGGTGCGCCGCGCCTTCGACCTCGGCATCACCCACTTCGACCTGGCGAACAACTACGGCCCGCCGCCCGGTTCCGCCGAGATCACCTTCGGCCAAATCCTGCGCGAGGACTTACGACCCTACCGCGATGAACTCATCATCTCGACAAAAGCCGGTTACGGGATGTGGCCCGGCCCCTACGGCGAATGGGGATCGCGCAAGTACCTCATCGCCAGCCTGGATCAAAGCCTCAAGCGCATGGGGCTGGAGTACGTGGACATTTTCTACAGCCACCGCTTCGATCCCGAAACACCGCTGGAAGAGACGATGGGCGCGCTCGATTACGCCGTGCGCAGCGGGCGCGCGCTCTACGCCGGCATTTCCAACTACTCACCGGAACACACGCGCCAGGCGGCGCAAATTCTGCGCGAGTTGGGGACGCCCTGTCTGATTCACCAGCCGTCATACAACATGTTCAACCGCTGGATCGAGAACGGCTTGCTGAACGTCCTGGACGAAGAAGGCATCGGGTGTATCTGCTTCTCACCGCTGGCGCAAGGATTGCTCACCAATCGCTACCTGAGCGGTGAGATTCCCGGAGACTCGCGCGCTGCACGGGCCCATTTCTTGCGGCCGGAGCACATTACCGCAGAAAAACTGTCCAAAGTCCAGCGGCTCAACGCGCTGGCCCAAGCGCGTGGGCAGACAATGGCGCAGTTGGCGCTTGTCTGGGTGCTGCGCCACAAAACCGTCACTGCGGCGCTCATCGGCGCGAGCAAAGTCGGCCAGATCGAGGATGCGGTTGCGGCATTGAATAATCTGAGGCTCAGCGAGGAAGAACTCCAGGCTATCGAGGCAATTCTGAGCTAACCCAACACAATCTACATGGCGGCGGAGGTGCCATTTGTAAAGCCCCGTGGCCTCAGTCTGCCAGGGATGGTGGCGGTGATTCACAGTCTGCCGGTAGCTGAGCGATATACGGCGTACCCCATTGTCTACTTTACTGAGCAGCAGCCACCGCAAAGGGAGTTTTGTATCCCCTGGGCACGAATTGAGTATGTCGCTCGCGATCGCAACCATCCAGAAGTAACCATCACCGGCAGGCGCTCCGATGATCAGGATTATGATCTGGTCAGGTGGATAGAACAAGGCAAATTGTACTGGCTTGACCCGGAAAACGAAGAACGGCTTGTCCGGCAGCCGGTGGGTGCATTAATGGGAGGTTATACTTGAGCAAAACAGGTTATGCTTCAGTCAGAAATCTTGTAATGTTCCTTGCGATAACACTTTTATGGACATGGATTTGCGGTTTTATTCCCGTCATATTAGGATTAACAGGCACTTCCCTTGGAACAATTATTTTTTACGCTGGCGGCGGAGCTCCTTCGGTTGTCGCATTATTTTTCGTTTTTATTACATACCCTGAGCAAGTGCGTAAAGATTACTTTCACAGGTGTTTCAGCTTTAAGAAAATGGGGTTGAAATGGCCTCTGTTTACAGTTTTATTTTTTGCAATAATTACAGTTACAGGATTTTTTATAAGCACAAAGATTTTTAACCTCGATATGCCGGGTATGGATTGGCTAAAAATAGCCGTAAAAACCCCATACATGATACCGGTATTGTTGTTCTTTAGCTTTATTTCAGGTCCCCTGAACGAAGAATTTGGCTGGAGGGGCTATGCGCTTGACAAACTTTTCGTGCGTTTTGGTTTTGTTGGCGCATCAATGATTTTGGGATTCATCTGGGGTATATGGCATCTTGCATGGTATTTTACACCAGGGCAAACACAGTATGATTTGCTGCAAAGTTCTGTATTTAAAGCGGCTCTGTTTATTCCCGAAACAATGCTTTTGAGCGTTGTCGTTTCATTTGTTTACATAAACACAGACAGAAGTATTATGGCCGGAGCGTTTGTTCATATGATGGCAAATTTCATAACAAGTCAGCTTCTATCGCCCTATTCTGCTGACTTTGGGACAGTTCTGAGAATTATTAAAATGGTTTTCTTTTCAATACTGACAATTTACTGTATGGTTTCAGACAGGTTTAAAGAAAAAGTAAGAATGCAACTCGAAACTATAAAGAACTCTAATGATTCTGGATGATACTCATCCCAAAAATAATTATAACAGCGTAGTTCAAGCTGTTGTGCATGAATATGTTCATACAGTAGTTTATTAGATCAATAAAAAACGCAAGTTTTTTATAATGAAGGATTGGCAGGTTATCTGTCAGGGAACACCAAACCGGATTATCCATTGGAAGATGTACCCGATTTGGAAGGCACAAAGATAAGCAATCCGATCAGATTGGGCAACAGAGGACTTTGCTTTTTCTTGTACATATGTAGAGTTTCTTGATAAGACTTGTGGAATGGATGAAATTATAAGCCTGGTAAGAAAACCCTCTGCATATATCGAAGGTTTTGACCTGGGTGATGACGCCAAAAAGGACTCGGCTCATAAACCGGATGACGGTCGGTCTGCCCGGTTGCAGGGTCGGTAATCGGCACCGTGACGGTGACGGCTAATGCGCTCAATGTACGGCAGGCCCCTTTCACCCCACGCGCCAAGGCAGACCGGCCAGATTTGTTGGAGCAGATTGCGAGCCTGGGGCATCAAGTTCGGGCGGCCGTTATGTTGGGCACCAACCTGACCAGCAGCGGTCATGACGTTGACCAGGTTGCTTTCGGATGACAAATTTAAATGATCCACTGGCACAAGAAGCGCGAGATATTCTAAAGCGATATGGGATTGATATAAATGCACCCGAAAATGGTGTTTGGCTGCCCGATAAACTAAACAGTACCACACCAGGGACCTATCATCGCAGCTTGCATACTAACGATTAGTATCGGGAGGTAAACAGTCTTTTGCGTACAGCAGCCAGTTCGGAATCATGCCGAGAGCTTTAGGAGGCAAAGGAGGATCGGATGAAAGTTTATATCATGGCAGCTGATGCAAATAACTATCAAAATCTTATTCCTGTAGATAACGGGGCCTTTGAAATATATCGAGAATTTAATGGATCCCCACTTGCCAATCCTTCGGTGAGACTTGGTGTTAAGATTTTGCGTGATAATGAGAGGAGTCGCCATGTGACAAGCTACACCAACAAGGACGAAAATTGGCGATTCGACTACAAGACTAATGACTATGTGACTATTTTCGAAGGAGATCTACCAAAAAGCGACTTTCCCTCTCTGGCCTCACATATTCCAGTATTCAGTGAGCGGGCAGTTTCTGTACTGAATGAATTGCTCACTGTCAATGGTGAGCTGATCAAATCAGGGCTTATCAACGCTCTAACACAACCAGGCGAGTCCCCGGTCTGGTGCGGCGGCCGCGGCGCGTTGCCCATCGGGGATATAGCGAAAACCACATTGCCGAATGATATTC
>JAIOAX010000004.1 GCA_019873645.1 Chloroflexota bacterium
AAGGAAGTCAAAGTTTCCTATCTGACCCGCCAGCTAGAGAAACTTACCGGTGGCACGGTCCACATTGAATTGTTACCCGCCGCCGCATAAGCGGGTTATTTTCGGAATAGATTAAGCAGATTTATATTTTTTAATCCGTTTATTCTGCCGACCAAACCTACGCACATTTGCATACAATCAGCCCTCACTATACCTTTTGATAACGGGCAATAAAATCGGGATTGTGAACCAATCCCCAGATCACATCAGCGACTGCATCGGGCGTCAGTGTCGTAGTGTCCACTACGTAACCCAGATCGCCGTTGCGCGCGGCGGCTTCCTGAATACGCACGAGTTCCGCAGCACGGGCAAGATGCCAGGCCACTTCATCAGGTGAACGTGAAGAGTCACAGAGACGTTGTTCGATCACGTGAAGGGCACATACCAGGCGAAAAACGTAGATCTCGTCGTCCAGATCGGCGAGCAGCTCCTGCAAGCGCGCCAGCGATTCCGGCGTCTCGAAGACATAGGGGATCACGAAGTTGTGATAATCGCCATGTTCGATGTGAAAGGCGATCAAATGCCGCAGCGTTTGGTAGAGATGCTCAATGCGCACGTCATCGTAGATCTCGAACGGATGCACCGCACCGATGGCGTCGCCATCCAGAAAGACGGCGCGGTCAAATTTCCAGGTCACGCGCTCGCCGGTTGTGCTTTTGCCAATACCGCAAGGGCCGTTGATAATGATAATCATAGCGTTTGGTCTCTTCAACAAAGCATTCGAACGTTTATTGTAGCATAGATTGCCGATTCATACGGCTAACCCTGTCATACGCAAGTTGAAAACCCGCCAAAACCTGTCCGATCCGTTGACAAAGACGCTACCGGCTGGAAGGTCAGCCGGTGCAGGGGACAAACGCCCAGGCGAGTCAACGCTTCGCGGTGCTGTCGCGTGCCGTAGCCCTTATGTTGCGCGAAGCCGTAGCCGGGGAATTGTACCTCCGCCACGTCCGCCATCCAGCGATCCCGTGAGACTTTGGCGATAATGCTGGCCGCCGCGACCGAGAGCGAGCGCGCGTCGGCGTGGGGGAAGGCATCCTGCGGCAGGCGCACATCGGGCAAGCGCAGAGCGTCAATCACCAGAGCGTCCGGCGCAATGGACAAGGCCGCCAGCGCCCGCTGCATCGCCAGGCGTGTCGCGGGGACGATACCGAGCGTGTCAATCTCATCCTGTTCGCTGTGTCCTACCCCTACTGCCAGCGCCACCTCGAAAATACGCAGCGCCAAACGCTCACGCACCTCAGGCAACAATTGCTTGGAATCGCGCACACCTTCCAGCATATTACCAACCTGATCCCCAAATGGTAGAATCACCGCCGCCGCAACCACCGGCCCGGCCCATGCCCCCCGTCCGGCCTCATCCAATCCGGCAACGCGCCGCAACTCCTGCGTCCAAAACCGCATTTCTGCTTCAAGGGTAGGCAAGTCTCGACAGTTCATCCGTCGCAAAGTCTTGTAGTCAGGTAGTCAGATAGTCAAAAGTCGAACGCCGATTCGCTCATTCGCCGATTCGCTTATTCACTCATTCGCCGATTCTTTCATTCGCCCATTCGCCGATTCGCTTATTCACTCATTCGCCGATTCTTTCATTCGCCCATTCGCCGATTCTTTCATTCGCCCATTCGCCGATTCTTTCATTCGCCCATTCGCCGATTCTTTCATTCGCTTATTCTGCCACACTCTGGACAATTGCCAAATGCCTATTTGCTTTTTTACCTATGTCGTTTTATACTGAGTTTGCACAAGATGGCCGATAGGGTCAAGGCCTGACGCCAGGCTACAGAACAGGGGAGGTAAAGTATGGGGTTGCTCGATGAGCGTAGCGCAAAGCAACAACCGGATGAGGAGCTGTGGGAGGATCTTTTTGAAGAAGCTGAGGAGACATCCGCGAAGGCGCCCGAAGCCGCCGCTAAGGGCAAAAAAGGCGCACGCGCCCCACGGGAGAAGAAGTTGCCTAAACGCGCCGCCGCACCCAAGCCTGAGACGCCCAAAAAGCCTCAAAAGGCCCAAAAGCCGAAAAAGGCTCGTGCCCGCGCCGCAGGGAAAGGGCTTAGCCTCAGACAGGTCTTGCTTTTGGCGTTTTTAGGCATCGCCATTGTTTGGGGGTATCTGACGCTGGCAAAGCTGTTCAAACAAACGGCGGCGGTCAATCCACCGGCCGGCGAGACGCCGACAGCAGCGACTGCGGCAACTCAGACCGTTGCGCCGCCTACCGCAACGCCCGTTCCCCCGACGGCGACCAGGTCAGCGCCGCCGACTCCCCAAAACACTCCCACACCACCACAAACGCCCACGCCCGCGCCGCCGGTCGCTACGCGCTTTGACGAGCATATCAAAGCCAACCCCGACAATGTGGAACTGCGGCTTCAGCGCGGCACAGAATATCTGCGCTTAGGCGCTTATGCCGCGGCGCTAGCCGATTTCGAGCATGCGCGCAGCATTGATGAACAAAACCCGGCCATTCATCTGGGTATCGGACAGGCCGATTACCTGTTGCTCAACTGGCCTGCAGCAGAAAATGCTTTTCTCACAGCCATTGCCCTTGACCCTAAGATGCCGGAGGCACACTTCAACCTGGGAATGTTGTATTATCTCCAGGGACGGTATCAGGAAGCCGCGAAAGCGTTCGATCAGGCAGCGGAGATCAACCCCGACTACGTCGAAGCTGAAGCCTGGTTAGCCATCGCCTCAGCGCAATACGGAGATGCGAATGAGGCCCTGGCCGCGGCTGGAAGGGCTATCAGCATCACCCAGGAAAGCGCGATTGTGCATGTGGCGCGCGCGTGGGCCTATTGCGCCCAGACGCCGCCCAATCTGGATGCCGCCCAGGGGGCATTGCTCTACGCCTATAAACTGGAACCTCACGGGATCGAGGTACTCATCACGCTGGCGCGCTTCTACAGCGATTATCGGCCTGAGTGGCTGGTTGAAGCAGAACAAATGGCTCATTATGCTCTCAACTGGGCCAAAAATGATTTGGAACGGGCGCGCGCCTTGTACACATTGGGCCACGTCTACCTGGCGCAGAACCGCAAAGATGAGGCGAAAGAGATACTTGCCAATGCCGCCGATATGACCACCTACGAAGGTCAGGTATTGTTGTACGGCATTGTCGAGGATATCAATCGCGCGCTTGCACCCTGAAAAGCCTGGAGAGCAACGTGAGGCGGCGGTCAAACAACAATAACATTGCAACATTCAAACGGATTTTCCAGGGAGGCTGCGTATGAAAAGGTGGGGTTTGTTCCTGTTGGTCATCTTGCTGACGCTGTTGTGGGTCCCTTCCCTGGAAGCTCAGGAGGGCGTCAGTGTTTCACCACGTCAGCTCAGCGTTGCCGCCCGGCGCGGTCAGACCGAGACCCGTTTGCTGCTCCTGCGCACCGTCGAGCCGCTGAACGATCTGCGCATCATTCCTCTGGATTTGAACGCCGCCAAAGGGGACATCGTTCTGCCGGCAGAAATTATCCAGATCGCCCCGCCTGCCACCACAATCGCCGCAAACGGCCTGCTGACCGTCCCGGTCACCTTCAACCTGACCAATGCGCCGAGTGGACAATTCACCGGTGAACTGCTCATCAGTTACACCGGGCAGAGTTTCACCGTGCCGGTCACGGTCGCCGTCAAAGATCAACCCTGGTTGCCGCTGGCAGCGCTGGTGGTGGGTGTGGCGTTGGGAATCGGCGTCTCCACCTACCGCGCCCAGGGGCGTCCGCGCGATGAGGTTTTGGTGCGCCTGGGACAGATTCGTACCCAGATGAAGGCGGACAAGGACCTGGAAGAAAAGGGCAAACCGTTCTATACACGCCTTGATGCCCATCTGGTGGATGTCGAAGTGGCGCTTGAAGCGCACCAATGGGAGAAAGCCCAGGAAGCCGTGCGCACCGCCGAGACGCTTTGGGTGCGCTGGCGGCGCGCCCGCCCCGACTGGCTGGAGCAGATTGCCTATTACACTCAACTCAATGAAAAACTGGCCGGCCTGGGCGAGGTCTTTTACATCAACGAGATCAAAGACAAAGCCCGCAACGCCTACCTGGACATGCCCAACCTGAATGAGCCGGACGGCTTCCGCGAGCGTCTGGAACCGCTGACGCGCCAGGTCAATAACTTCATCGCGCTACAAGAACGCATCACGGCCCTGAAAAGCATGACTTCGGGGACGCCACTGGCCTTAAAGCTCCAACAACGCCTGCACATGCTTTCTCCAGATGACGAAGCGGGATACCAAAATCTGCACAATGAGGTTGAGACCACTCTCCAGAAAGTCCAAACGGCGCAGCTAGAGAAAAAGATCGCGCAGCTCACCGAACTGTCCACTAAACTTCCCCCAGATCAGGTCCAGGCGTGGTCAAATACGGTGCGGGACCTGCAAACCCGCCTGACTGCCCTGGCTCCCGATGACCCCTCCGCCTATCTAACCCTGGAAAGCGATGTCGAGACAGCCCTCCGCCAGCTTGAGGGTTTGGCGCCGTCAGGCGAAGTCACCTTCCGCGGTGCCCAGGGCACCACTTACGATGCTAAAGGCATACCTCAACCGGAAAGCTGGCTTCCCCATCCCCCGGATACCCACGTGGAAATTATCGCCGAGAAAATCGCCGGAGCCGGCAGACGCTTGCAGTGGTTCACATGGCTTACCTACGCCGTGGCCGTCATCTTCCTGGCGCTTGCCGGTTTCGTCGAACTGTACGGCGCGCGCCCGGATTTCGGCGTCAACGGCATCGGCGATTATTTCACCCTGCTGGCCTGGGGCTTCGGCGCAGAGGCCACGCGCGCTTCCATCGCCGACATGGTACAGGGATGGAGTCTGGCAGCAGAAAAGTAAAAAAGTGAGTGACCTTGCAAATGATGTAACTATGGAAGGGGAAATGGGCCCAACTACCCAAGTAACCGGTCTCAGGCTGGGGCCGATCAGCCGAATGTTCCTGGTGCAGAGTGACGCCGGCGTCGTTGTGGTTGACGCCGGCATGGCCGGTCAAACCGACCGTGCTGTTGCCGCGCTTGCGGCCCACGGCGTCGCACCGCAAGACGTGCGCCTGATCCTCATCACGCACGGACATATAGATCACTTCGGCGGGGCAAAGGCGCTGCGCGCGCGCACAGGCGCGCCTGTCGCCGTCCATACTCTGGATGCCGATGCCTTGCGCAACGGACAAAATATGGGGCCGCTGAAGCCCACAACGCCCCTCACAGGCCTGCTGCTAAGCATCGGGGCGCGGATGGTCGCGCCTGACCCGGCTATTGCTTTTGAGCCAGACATCGTTTTCGATGCCCCGTGGCGGTTGGACGATTATGGCATCGCCGGCGAGGTCCTCCATACGCCGGGACACACCCCCGGCTCCGTCACCCTGCTGCTCGACAACGGCGCGGCCATCGTGGGCGACCTGGCGACCGGCAATTGGCTCTTCCCCACACGCGCCGCGCCGCCCCTGGTTGCCTGGGACCTTAAGCGCAACTGGGAAAGCCTGCACGCGCTGCTGGAACGGCATCCCACGCGCCTCTACATCACCCACGGACAGCCCCTTGCGCCCGAAGCGCTGCACGTGTTGCTCAAACGTTATGCCTGACCGTATACAAAAGACAGAACCGGCGGATCTCGAAGTGCAAGAGACATCAGAGACAACGCCACCGCATTTGACCGACGTCCAGATTCAAAAAGCGACCGTCGCGCTCGTCAATGGAGAAACCGCAACCGCACGGGACCTGCTGATGCAGGTTATAGAATATGACGAAACCAACGTCGCCGCCTGGTGGCTGCTCAGTCGGGTCGTCGAAACCGCCGACGAGCGCGAAATTTGTTTGGAAAACATCCTGACCCTCGATCCCAACCATGCGGCCGCGCGTGCAGCCTGGGAACAACTGCAACGCGATAAGGCATCGGCCGCAGCCACATTCGCCGAACGCTCTTACACTTCGGTTGAAGCTGCCCCTGAAGCTATGCCGCCGCCTGAAGAGCTGGCGCCGCTGCCGCCTACACCTTCCACGCCCGATTTCCTGGAGGACGAGTTAGGCTGCCCGTATTGCGCCGCCCCGACGGCCTGGGAAGACAAGCGTTGCCCGGCCTGCAAGCATAGTTTGTGGACCCATCAACGCGAGGTGGAACAAAGCACCCCCGCCTATCGTGCCCTGCTGATGCTGGAAGTTCTGTTCATCGGCGTCAGCGCGCTTTTGCTCCTCCTGTTGCTGACTTACGTGGATATCTGTGTGAAATCTGCCGACATTCGTGATCTGGCGCCCCTTTACCTGGGCATAAAACAGATTGCTCCCAAAATCGCCACCGCAAGTTTCAACTTTGTGCCGCCTGTGCTCTTTAGACTCTCATTATTGCCAATTGGATTGTCGCTGATTATCTTGCTAGGCCTCCTTAGCCGCTGGGCGCCGCTCTACTTCACCGCATTGCTTATAGAAGCCCTGCGCATCCTCGTGAATCTCAGCACCATCATCGGCGCGATCAATGCCTGGTCGGCAACCGCCGCAGCCGTAAAAACAGAGGCCGCGGCGGGTCAGTTGACAGGACAGGCTCTCTCATTGATGCACATCGTCATTCTCCTGACCTATCTGGCGATCCTGGCACTTGCAGGGCTCTCGTTCATTTCCTTGCTCAACCTTCACGACCACTTCACCTTCAAGCATCGGCGTCTCCTGCTGCGCACCGATGCCGATGTGGATGGGAGCATTGTAGGGCTACAAATTCGCGGGCGCGCTTATGCCCACCAGTACGCCTGGGCGCTGGCCGCCCTGCACTTGCGCCAGGCATGGATGCTTGAACACAACCTGGAAACCGGTTTGGCCTTAGCAACGGTCTATCTCAACCTGGGGCGTCTTGACCTGGCCGCCATAGCCCTGGAAGATGCTCGTCGCCTGGCTCCGACCGACCCGCGGATCGCCAGTTTGACGGCGATCCTGGCAGAAAAGCAAGCTCATGGAAAGCCCCCGTATGCCCCATCCCCCTGATCAAGTCCAGCATTGGCTGACAGAAGGCATCGCCGCGGCCCGCAGCGGACACAAAACACAGGCGCGCGCGTTGCTCCAGCGCGTCGTCGAAGTCGAGAGCGACAATCCCACCGCCTGGCTGTGGCTGAGCGGCGTACTCGACGATCCTCTGGAACAAGAAACATGCCTCGAAAAGGCGCTCAGTCTTGATCCCAACAACCCCGCAGCCCACAAAGGATTGAATGTCGTACGTCCGCGCGCGACCCAGGTGCTGCTCGCCAAAGGCGTCGCCGCAGCCGAAAAAGGCGAACGCGAAACTGCGCGCACGCTCCTGACGCAGGTGGTGCAGCGTGAAGAAGAATGGATTGAAGCCTGGACGTGGCTGGCGCGCCTTGCATCCACGCCGGAGGAACAGGAGACCTGCTATACCCATGTACTGACGCTTGACCCCCATAACGCCGAGGCTCAGAACAAACTGGCTACCCTGCAACAAATCCGTGAAGTCGCGGCCGGTAGTCTATGGAATATTCCGCCCGCAGAACCGGAAGAGACCGAGGCCGCTCCGACATTGGTCGCCGCCGTCCTGGGAGAAGACTATGTCCGTCAATACGTTCCCCCCCTTCCCGAAGAGGCACCACCGCCGGAATCGCCGGTAACGGCGTTATGGGCGCAGTATGAGGATGAGCTGCGCTGCCCCTACTGCGCCGCCCCCACCCTCTATGAGGACCGGCGTTGCGCAGCCTGCGGCAACCCTCTATGGCTCAAAGTGCGGCGGCAGGAAGAACGCTCGGTCAGGCTGTGGATATTGATCGCGTTACAAGTACTCGCCACCATTCAGAGCGCGTTGGCGCCGCTGTGGCAGCTCTACCTTATCAGCCTGTATCTCGGGTTGACCGACTTTACGCTATTATTCAACGTCTACTTCGGGATAAACGGCACCATCTCGCCGGAGATGGCGCAGGCGGCACTGAGTTATCTGTCGCGCGGTGAGTTCTTTCTGCTATGGCTTCCAATGCTCATTTCCGCGGCTTTTGCCGTGGCGTTATATGTGCGTTGGACGCCCATGTTTTACCTGATGCTCATCAGCGCCGTACTGTACCTGTTCGGCTCGGTGGCCCTGATTCTTAACACTGGTGGCGGCACCCTGATGATCCTCACCGGCATCGGTGGGGTGATCGTGGCACTGCTAGCCTTCATAACCACCCTGAAGCTTGAAGATGATTTCAAATGGGAGCTTATCCGCGTGACGTTGAGTGTAGATGCCGGCCTCAAAGATGGCGTCGCCTATTTGCTGCGCGGGCGACTCTACGCCGCGCAAAAAATGTGGGCGCGGGCCGCACTGCATTTTCGACGCGCGGTGGCCTTGCTCCCCTATCAACTCGATGGACACATTGCCGCCGCGACGGCTTGTATCAAACTCAAAAATTACGAGTTGGCGCGGCACATCCTGTATGACGCCCAGCGCATCCAACCGCAAAATGCCCAAATCGGCGAATTGCTCAAATTACTTGCCGCCGAGGAACAACAAACCCCCTCATAAAAAAAGGGGCCGGTGCAACTTCACCGGCCCCTTCCTCACCTACTGATTACGAATTACTGATTACTAATTACGGATTACTAATTACGGATTACCTTGCCCCGCTACTCATCCCCCAAACAGATGGAACGCCGCAATCACGGGCGCAAAGAGCGATGAGACCAGCGACATCACGGTAATCAGCGTGTTCAGCGACGGCCCGGCGGTATCTTTGAAAGGATCGCCTACGGTATCGCCGACGACGCCGGCCTTGTGCGCCTCGGAGCCCTTGCCGCCGAAGTGGCCGCTCTCGATGTACTTCTTGGCGTTATCCCAGGTACCGCCGGCGTTCGCCATCAACAGCGCGAAGAGAATGCCGGTGACGATGGAACCGCCGAGGAACGCACCGAGCGCCTCCGGCCCCAACAGGAAACCGACCACCAGGGGCAATACCACTGCCAGACATGCCGGCAGAATCAGCGACTGCAACGCATTCTCCGAGGCCAGGGCCACACACTTAACATAATCCGGTTCCGCCTTACCGGCCAAAATGTCGGGGTTAGCGCGGAACTGGCGGCGAATCTCTTCGATCATATCGAAGGCGTTGTGGGTTACGGAGAGCATCGTCAATGCGCTGAAGAGTGGCGGGGTAAGCGCGCCCAACAAAATCGCCGCGATGACCAGCGGATTGGAGAGGCTCATCGTCATATCAATCGGCGGCAAGCCGTGCTCCGCTACCGCGATTGTAATCTCGCTGGAATAAGCAGCAAATAACGCCAGCACCGTCAACGCTGCCGCACTGATGGCGAAGCCCTTGGTAATAGCCTTGGCGGTGTTGCCCGCGGCATCCATCACATCGGCAACCTCGATGACATCTTCGGACATCCCGGCCATTTCGGCGATGCCCCGCGCGTTATCCACAATCGGGCCGTAAGCATCCGATGAGACAATCATACCGCTGATCGCCAGCATACCCACCGCGGCAATGCCAACGCCGTAAACGCCGTTCACCACCGTAGACTGATCCGCCAGGAAGTAAGCGATCAACGTCGCCGCAGCGATACCCACAACCGACGGCGCAATGCTGATCAACCCGTAGCTGAAGCCGGTAATGATGTTGACGGCCGCACCGGAAGTAGAGACCCGTGCCGTCTCAACCACGGGCGGGCGGTCATCGCCGGTGAAGAAATCGGACGTAAAGCCGATGATGACGCCAACAATGAGGCCGGCCAGCGTCGCCCACATGACGGCCTTATCCAGGTCCATCAGCAAGACTACAGCGATCACCAACACGCCGAAAATGAGGCAGGTGTAAATGGTCCCGTTATTCAACGAAGTACCGGGCTTGCCGCCTTCTTTCACCTGCACGAACTGCACGCCGATCAGGGCCGCAATCGCGCCCAACATACACAGGATCAGCGGGAAGATGGTATAGAGCACCCGCGTTTCCGGGCTGAGCTTGGTCAACGCCGCACCCAGGAGCATGGCCGCCACCGAACTGGCGACATAGCTGTCGAAAATGTCCGCACCCATACCGGCTACGTCGCCCACGTTATCGCCCACGTTGTCGGCGACCACGGCGGGGTTACGCGGATCGTCTTCAGGGATCCCCACCTCGACTTTGCCGACCAGGTCCGCCGCAATGTCGGCGGTCTTGGTGTAGATACCACCGCCGGCCTTGGCCAGCAGCGCCAGCGTCGAAGCGCCGAAGCTAAAGCCCAACACCAGGTTGGCATCGCCGGTGATGAGGAACACCAGGCTCATCCCCGTCAGCGCCAGACCGACCATGGCCAGACCCATCACCGCACCGGCCTTGAAGGCCAGATTGAAGGCCGGGTTCAGGCCCTTGCCGGCGGCAGTCGCGCTGCGCACATTGGCTTCTACTGCCACCGTCATCCCCAGATACCCGGCAATCGTCGAACATAGCGCGCCGAAGATGAAGGTGATAGCCATCGTCACCCCATAGCCAAAGTTCTGCTGCAATCCGAAGACAATGGCAATGATGACCGCGAGGCCACCCGCAAGCAGGCCAAGCGCGCTGTACAACTTCTTCAAATAAGAACGTGCGCCGTCGCGAATCCAACCGGCAACGCGCTGGGCGCGCTCAGTACCGGGGTCCTGCTTCACCACCCATCTGAAGAAAGAGTAGGCAACGCCGATTGAAATGATGCCTGCAATGAGACTTAAAACCAACCACAGTGTGTTACTCATGATTCTTTTCCTCCAGTCCTCCAGAATATAAATATTAGAATACACACAAAGAGGCTCAAGCTCTCCTGCGGTTCACAGCGACAACGCCAGCGCCTGTGGAAAAGAAACCGCGCTTCAAACTGACTTCACATCTGTCGCCCGAACACAACAGAAAAGCCCTGAGCCTTTCGTGATCCGGTAATAAGGCGGCAGCCTGCGCTATAGTTACATGTTAGCCGAACGCCACCACTGGTAATGCTTTGCGCGTAGCTCCTCCTGAGAAGGGATGGGGAAGAACAACAACTTTTCGGTATTCCCCAAGAAAATGCCACTCTTGAGCATGCGGTAGGGGAAAGCCGCCGAGCTGAGACGATCCACCATCTTGGTATGCACCTCCTTGGAGCTCAAGTCGGTGAGACACTGCCGCAGATGGTCAATGTTGGGATAAGGGAGATCACCGACGCTGCCGTATTCGGGATTGTGCGCCAGCTCGCCAAGCCGCAACTCGGCAAAGCACACGGCCGGCAGCGTCAACAGTGAGATGGGATTCTTCACAATCAGATCGTAGAAAGCCTTTGGCCCCAACGTACTGACAATCAAGGGGTGCACCGGTGCGATTTCCTGATAAAGATGTAAGCCGCCGGTATCCTCCGGGATGTTGAGCGCGGTGCCCTCCAGCCCCAAAACCCGGCCATCCTGGGTCACCAGATAGAGGTTTCCGATGGCGTCCATGGGGACTCGTTCCAGGGCGCGATAAACAGTGATGTAAATGGAGTTTTTGGGGCGGCCATCGGGGTGCGGCACACAACGGCGGATACCTTCGTCAATCGCCAACTCAGGGTGGCGGAAATCGGGGTCGATCTCGAAGAAGATCGCCTGCCCGCGCGATTTCTTCTCGCTCCCCACCGCATAATAGACGCCGAATTCCTCAGGAGTCAACATAGAAGCGATTAAAGCTTCGGGAATCATCGAAAGATAGAGATGGACACCCATAGCTATTTCCTCCTTTGGTTAATGAAACATGGCCCCAATAAGAGTTTACCAAGCCATTCACAAGTCATTATACCACAATATTTGAAAATTGAGATGCGCACACGCTATAGTTGATTTTATGCCGACTTGGGTTATAATGTCTTTACCGCCGAACTGCGAACCTTCACGCGACGGCGGTTCTTTGTTATCTTGGAACAATGACCTATGAGTCAGGAAACGATTACTCGCATACTCGATATCGAAAAAACGGCCGCGAAAATACACGACGACGCCCAGCAGCAAGCCGCCGACCTGTTAGCGGAGGCCGAAAAAGCTGCGGCGGCTATCCGGCAACAAAGCCTTAAACTGGCCCAGCAGGAAGCCGAACGCATCCTTGCTGCGGGCGCCCAACAAGCCGAAATTGAAAACGCGCGCATTATGGCCCAGGCCGGCGCCGATGCCCAACGTTTGGATACCCTAGCCGCTCAACATATAGACCGCGCAGTCAGTTTTGTGCTTGCCCGAGTGATGGGACAAGCGTGATCCTATGATTCGCACCAATGTCACCGCTTACGCGCAAGTCAACGCGACAACCCGGGCGCTGTACGCCAATCTCCTGACGCCGGACGTGTGGCATGCCTTGATCCAGGCCGCCAACTTCGACGTGCTGCTCACCCTGCTGGATAAAACCGCCTACAGCCCTTTTCTCAAGCTGGATCGGCAGCTCCTCACGCCACGCCGCACAGTCTATCAACTGCGGTGGCGTCTGACCCATGACTACGAGAAGCTCATCCGCTTGACGCCCGAACCGGCCTGCCAGCTCGTCTTGCAGCTCTGGCGGCTTTACGAAGTGGACAATCTCAAGGCGACCTTGCGCGGCGTCGAAACCGGTGCCTCTTGGGACGAGGTGCGGCGGCTCCTCTCGCCGATGGTTCGGCACATTACGTTGACCAACGAAACCATCCAGCGCATGCTCGCCAGCGGCAATGTAGTGCGCGCTATCGAACGCCTGCGTCACACGCCCTATTATGAAACCCTGATCCATGCCCTCACACGCTATGAGATAGAAAAGAATTTGTTTCCTCTGGAAGTGGCGCTGGACCTGGACTATCATCGCGGGCTATGGGACGCCATCCATAATCTCAAGGGTATGGATCGCGACCAGGCGTTGCGCCTCGTGGGCACAAGCATTGATGTGGACAATCTGCTCTGGGCCATGCGTTATCGTCTGTATCATCACCTTTCCGTACAGGAAATCATCAACTATACGCTCCCCTTCGGCTATCAAGTAGGCGATGAGCATATTCGCGCGCTCGCCGAAGGCGCAGATATGGTCACGGTGGTCAAACGTATCTATCCCCACATTGAGGGATTGGACGACGCGGGGCCGCCATCCAGAGAAGAACCGCCGTCTGCCCAACGCCAGCTCGCTCTGATCGAGCGCGCCCTGCACCGCTATCTTATCCGCCTGTGTCGCAAGGCGTTTTTGGGCGATCCCTTTCATATCGGCGTCCAGGTGGCTTATCTGATGCTCCTCGAATATGAACTGCGGGACCTGACTGCGATTGTCGAAGCCAAAGCGGCGCAGTTGCCCTCGGAGAAACTTACCGCGATCCTCGAGAGTGAGTGGTGGTAACTATGTTCAAACCACAAGCCATGAATAAGGTCGAACTCATCATACCGGAGCACGAAGTAGTGCGCGTCACCGAGGCATTGGCGGCATCCGGCATCTTCCATCATATCCCGACCGCACCGTTGACCATCGGCATACCTTCACAAAGGGTGGATGAGTGGCAAACGTGGACGACAGAGTTGGTGGCTTTGGAACGCCGCATTTTGATGGTGATGGAAGAACTCAGGATTGACGCGGGGCCGCCTCCCACCACCCCACCCCACATCATCGAGCCGCGCGTGGCCGAGCGGGACATCGAACGCCTGGAACACGAAGCTGAAGCGCCCATCCGTGACTTAGAAGCGGCGCGGCGACGTCTGACGCAATTACAAAAATACATCAATCAATTAGCGCCCATCGCCGATCTGGATGTAGATTTAAGCATCCTGCGTGGCCTGCGTTACACTTTTGTGATGCTCGGCGCGATGCCGGTCGCCAACATCGAACGTCTCGAAAGCAGCCTGGAACACATCCCTTGCGTGCTCATCACCTTGCGCCATGAAGGCAACCTGGCTACGGTGATGCTCTTTGGCCTGCAACAGGACGCCGCAGTGCTCAACCGCGCCGCGCGTAGCGCCTATCTGAACCCCCTGCTACCGCCGGAGGACTATCGCGGAACGCCCGCCCAGGCCATTGCGGCCTTGCAGGCCGGCATCGAACGTACCCGCGAACACATCGCCGAATACGAGATGGAAATCGCCCGCCTCCAGGAAATGCGCGTGCGCCACTTGCGCCACCTGCTTTGGCGTGTGCGCGCCAGCCACGCCCTGGCCCACACCATCACCGGTTATAATCACCTCCAGCACACCTACCTGGTGACCGGTTGGGTGCCCGAGGCCTCCTTCCCCGTTCTTGAACAGACGCTCGGCAAAGTTAGCGATAAAGTCGTCGTCGAAGTTGTCAAACCACGTCAGGAAGATGTCGAGCACATTCCGGCGCTGTTGGAAAATCCGTCCATTCTCAAAGGGTTCGAGGGTCTGGTAACCACTTATGGACAGCCCGGCTATGAGGAGCTAGACCCCACGCCGGTCATGGCCTTGACCTTTCCGTTGGTCTTCGGACTGATGTTCGGCGATGTCGGCCACGGGCTAGTGTTGCTGTTGGTGGGATTGTTGCTTGCCGGACGCAAGATCCGAGCGCTGTCCGGCATGGCTGGGTTCGGGGTCGTCATCGCCTTATGCGGCGGCGCGGCAATGATTTTCGGGGTCCTCTACGGCAGTCTGTTCGGCTTCGAGGAGGTGTTGCCGGCGTTGTGGTTCCACCCATTGGAAGAAATCACCCATGTCCTGCTCTTTGCGATTGGTGTAGGTGTTTTGTTACTCAGTGTGGGGATGTTGTACAACATGCTCAATGCAGCGTTGAGCCGGCACTGGGGGCACTTGCTGTTCAACCACAACGGCCTGGCCGGCTTGATTTTCTACTGGTCACTCTTGGGACTGGGGGCGCGCGCTTTCGGAGCAGCAATCCCGATTCCCGGTAGCATCCTGGTCATCACGGCCATTATCGGCGGCATCGGCTTGACCTTCGCGGAATTTTTCGAGCGGCTGGTGGAACGTCGTCGGCCTTTGATCGAAGAGGGTGTGGGGGCTTACGTGGCGCTGGCGTTTTTTGAACTTTTCGAGACGCTCATCGGCCTGTTCAGCAACACCCTTTCTTACGTGCGTATGGGGGCGTTTGCGGTGGCCCACGGGGCGTTGAGCATGGTGGTTTTCATCATCGCCGAAGTCATCGGCGCGCCGGGCAGCATCGGGTATTGGATTGTCGTGATTTTAGGCAATCTCTTCGTCATTGGGTTTGAGGGTATGATCGTGGGAATCCAAACCTTGCGGTTGGAGTATTATGAACTCTTCAGCAAGTTTTTCTCCGGCGGGGGGACGCCTTACCGCCCTCTATCGCTGGTGCCGCGGCAAGGTCAACTCGGTGCTTCGGAGAGCGCAGGTGGATGAGTCGTTACTAAAAAATAATCGGTGATTGTATGTGCCGGGGAGAACCGGCTGAAGCCGGTGTGTACATGACATGCTATTTCGAGGAGGTATAAAATGATGTCTATACTTGTTCTGTTGGCGGCGCTATTACCTTTTTCGCCGGCTGCGATCTACTGGCTGGTCAAACACAGTGGGACGCAGGTGGATGTAACTCGGAAACTGATTTTCGGCCTGAGCACGGTCAACATCGTGATGGCCTTATTGCTCCTGGGCGTAGGGCTGGTGTGGCTGCTTGCGCCGGAAGCCGTGGCAGCCTCCGGCCTGGCACAGACGCCCACCAGCGACCCCTACGCCTCACTGGCCGCGGCCGCGGCCGTAAGTCTCGGTTCAATCGGCGCGGCTTACGCAGTCAGCGCCACCGGTGCGGCGGCCATCGGCGCCATTGCCGAGAAACCGGATGTCTTCGGTAAAGCGCTGATCTTCGTCGGTCTCGCCGAAGGTGTGGCAATCTACGGCTTGATCATCGCCTTTATCATTCTGAATCGCTAACCTTAACCACTAGAAATGAAACTCATGGTCATCGGACACGCGGATGCCGTGCAAGGGTTTGCCCTGGTCGGTGTGGATGGGCAAATCGCTACCACGAGCGAGGCCGTCAATCAAGCGCTCGATGCAGCGCTGAACGATAAAGGCATCGGCATCATCCTGATCACTGAAGAAGCCGCCACCCTGGCCCGTCAGCGCGTAGACCGTCTCATCACCCACAGCACCGTTCCCCTGGTTGTCGAAATTCCAGGGCCGGCAGGCATGTCCGCCGACCGTCCGGCACTCGGAGAAGTTATCCGACGTACTACGGGGGTGCGAATATGATAGGGCAAGAAAAAGTTCAGGTTCTTGAACAAGCCATTCTGGGGATTGCGACCCAAGAAGCCCAAGCCATCCTGGACGAGGCCAGAGCTAAAGCCGATAGCATCCGCAAACAAGCGCAAAGCGATGCACAGCGCGAAAGCGAACACATCCGCCAGGCCGCACAGCAAACCGCAGAACGGAACATCGCCCAGGCCGTTGCGAAGGCGCAACTGGAAGCACAAATGCTCAAACTGCAACGCCGCGAGCAAGTGCTGAACCGCACTTTTGAAAAAGCGCGCGCCCAACTGGCGACGCTTCCCCAGCGCGCCGATTATGCGGACCTTGTGCGACGCTTAATCAGCGAAGCCGCCACGTATCTGGGGGGGAATCTCTTCGTCGTTCACGCCGACCCCACCACGGCGCAGTTGCTGGATGATGGGTTTCTGGCCGAGCTGGCGCAGACGCTCAACGTGCGCCTGGAACGCGGCGCGCCGCTGGAAGCCGGCACCGGCATCGTCCTGAGCACGCCGGATGGACATCGGCGCTACGACAACACACTGGAAACACGGTTGACCCGCGCCCAGGATGACATGCGCACAACCGTCTACAAAATTCTGACAGGAGAGGCCGTATGAGCGCGCAGATCGGGGAAGTGATCTGGGTCAACGGGCCGGTGGTGCGGGTGCGCGGGTCGCAACACATCGGCATGCTGGAAGTGGTGGAAGTCGGCGATGAGCATCTCATTGGCGAAATCATCGGCCTGGAACGCGACGTCATCACCGTCCAGGTCTATGAAGAGACGGCCGGCCTGCGTCCCGGCGCGCCGGTCTTCAGCACCGGATATCCGCTCTCCGTTGAACTGGGACCGGGCTTGCTACAAAGCATCTTCGACGGCATCCAGCGTCCCCTGCCGGTGCTGGAACTGCGCAGCGGGGCGTTCATCGGGCGGGGCATCAAGACCACGCCCCTCTATCGTAAACAAAAATGGGCCTTCACGCCCCGCGCGCAGGTCGGCGACCGTGTGCAAGGCGGAGCGATTCTGGGTGTCGTCCCGGAGACCGCGCTCATCGAACATCGCATCCTGACACCGCCGGACGTAGAAGGTACCCTCACCTGGATTGCACCGGCAGGTGAGTACACTATTGTAGACCCCATCGCCCGGCTGCAAACCCCACGCGGCGAGCAGGAGATCACGATGCTCCAACGCTGGCCGGTGCGCCGTCCCCGCCCCTACCGGCGGCGTCTGCTGCCCACCGAAATGCTGGTCACCGGGCAACGGGTGCTGGATACGTTCTTCCCCCTGGTCAAAGGTGGAACGGCGGCCATCCCTGGCGGCTTCGGGGCCGGGAAGACCCTGGCTCAGCATCAGGTTGCCAAGTGGAGCGATGCGGATGTCGTCGTCTACGTGGGCTGCGGCGAGCGCGGCAACGAGATGACCGAGGTGCTTCAGGAATTCCCGGAGCTGAAAGACCCGCGCAGTGGCCGCTCGTTGATGGAACGTACCATCCTCATCGCCAACACCTCCAACATGCCGGTTGCGGCCCGCGAGGCCAGCATCTATACGGGCATCACGCTCGCCGAATATTACCGCGATATGGGTTATCATGTCGCCATCATGGCCGATTCCACCTCGCGCTGGGCCGAAGCCCTGCGCGAGATTTCAGGGCGGCTGGAAGAAATGCCCGCCGAAGAAGGCTATCCCGCTTACCTGGCGGCGCGGCTGGCGGAATTCTACGAGCGGGCCGGCTACACGATTACGCTGAACGGCGCACCGGGATCGGTCAGCATCATCGGCGCGGTCAGTCCGCCCGGCGGCGACTTCTCTGAACCGGTAACGCAGCACACCCGCCGCTTCATCCGCTGCTTCTGGGCGCTGGATAAAACGCTGGCTTCGGCACGGCACTTCCCGGCCATCAACTGGCTGGATAGTTACAGCGAATATGTGGATGAGGTCGCCGGTTGGTGGCGAGATCAGGGATATGTCGATTGGTACACCTTGCGCACCCAAGCGATGGAGATTTTGCAACGCGAGAGCCATTTGCAACAGATCGTCAAGCTTGTCGGACCGGATGCCCTGCCCGATGACCAACGGCTCATCCTGGAAACGGCGCGGCTGTTGCGCGAAGGGATTCTGCAACAGAGCGCCCTGGATGCGGTTGATGCTTACGCCACCATCGAGAAACAAATCCAGATGCTGCGCGCCATTCTGCACTTTCACGACCGCGCCGCGCGCATCGTCGCCAAGGGATGCCCGATCATCCTGTTGCACAACCTGCCTGTCGTCAACACGCTGGTGCGGATGAAGACCAACATCCCCAACGATGCCGTCAAGCAAATTGGCAAATTGATTGCCGATATGGACACGCAGATGGATCAACTGGAACATGAGTATGCGTGATATGAGGAACGTCGGGTATGGAAACGAACGGTGAGTACGGAGAACAGGAAATCCTGGGGGCAGCGCGTGTCGAAGGGCCGATTGTCGTCGTAGAAGGGATGCGCGGCGTCGGCTACGACGAAGTCGTCGAGATCATTGATGCCCAGGGCCGTGTGCGGCGGGGTCGGGTGCTGGAAGTCGGCGAGCAAGCCGCGGTCATCGAAGTTTTCGCCGGGACGACCGGGCTTTCTATTGAAGGCACCCGCGTCCGCTTCCAGGGGCATCCGATGCGGATTCCCGTCTCGCTGGAGATGTTGGGGCGCACCTTCGACGGCCTGGGGACGCCTATTGACGGCGGGCCGTTGCCGTTGGCTGACCGTTGGGCCGACATCAACGGGCAGCCCATCAATCCTACGGCGCGCGTCTATCCCCGTGATGTGATTCAGACCGGCATCTCGGCCCTCGACGGGATGAATGCTCTGGTGATGGGACAAAAACTGCCGATTTTCTCCGGCAGCGGTCTGCCGCACAACCAGTTGGCGGCGCAGATCGTGCGCCAGGCTACCATTCTCTCCGCCGACAAAGAGGCGCAATCGTTTGCCATCGTCTTCGCGGCAATGGGCATCAAGCACGATGTCGCGGATTTCTTCCGCGCGTCATTTACCAGCAGCGGCGCGCTCCTGCGCGTGGCGATGTTTCTCAATCTGGCGGACGACCCGCCCATCGAACGGCTCATCACGCCGCGCGCCGCGCTCACATTGGCCGAGTACCTGGCCTTCGAGAAAGGGCTGCATGTACTGGTGGTATTGACCGACATGACCAACTATTGTGAGGCGCTGCGGCAAATCTCCAACATTCGTGGTGAGGTGCCCAGCCGTAAGGGCTACCCCGGCTACCTCTACAGTGATTTGGCCTCGCTTTACGAGCGTACCGGTCGCATCAAGGGCAGCCCCGGCTCCATCACCCAATTGCCCATCCTCACCATGCCCAACGACGACATCACTCACCCCGTCCCCGACCTCACCGGCTATATTACCGAGGGGCAGACGGTGCTCAGCCGTGAACTCTACCAGCAGGGCATTTACCCGCCGGTGGCCGTGTTGCCTTCGCTCTCGCGGCTGATGAAAGACGGCATCGGCGAGGGGCGCACGCGCGGCGATCATGCGCACCTGGCGGCGCAGCTCTACGCGGCCTATGCGCACGTGCAGGATGTCCGCGCGCTGGCCTCGGTCATCGGCGAAGAAGAGCTGACGCCGGTGGATCAAGACTACTTGAAATTTGGGCGCGCTTTTGAACGCGACTTCATCCACCAGGGGCCGACCGAGAACCGTTCCGTTGAGCAGACCCTGGACCTCGGCTGGCAGGTGCTTTCCCTGCTGCCGCGCGAGGAATTGACGCGCGTTTCAGAGGCCGAAATCGAGCGGTATTACCGGAAGGCGTGATCCGATGCCGCAGCAAATCGCCCCTACCCGCAGCAATCTGCTCCGCACCCGCCAGGCGCTCAAACTGGCGCGGGAAGGTCATGAAATTCTGGATAAAAAGCGGGAAGTTCTGACCACCGAACTCATCAGCCATGCCCACGAGGCGGTGATGCAACAGCGCCAGGTCTGGCAAAAGTTAGCGGACGCCTACCGTGCCCTGGTTGAGGCGCGGCTCTCGATGGGCCGTGAGCGTTTGGAATGGACAGCGCTGGCCGTGAATAAAACCGTCGAGGTGGAGATCAAACTACACAGCATTATGGGGGTCGTCATCCCGGCAGTTGAAGCGCATGGCGAACCGCCGGAGATGCCCTACGGCCTGGGGGATACCACCGTGGCGCTCGACGAAGCCGTCACGCGCTTCCGCGAAGTGCTCGCCGAGATTCCCCGGCTTTCGGAGATGTTGACGACGGTATGGCGCCTGGCGCGGGAGCTGCAAAAGACGCAACGGCGCGTCAATGCCCTGCAATATATCTTCATTCCGCAATATGAGGCAACCATCAAATACATCGAAAGCGCGCTTGAAGAACGCGAGCGGGAGGAAACCTTCCGCCTCAAACGGCTCAAGTCCAAAGAAACCACCGCCCGGGTTGGGCCGCCCACCCGCGAGTACCAACAGCCCTATCGCGATATCGGCGGCGGAAAACCTACGTCTTACGAGTTCGGGTAGGGTGAATAACGAATAACGAATTACGAATCACGTCCTGGAGGTGCCGATGGAAGCGCGGAAAAGCCCGTTTACGCACATCGTCGTTCCTACCGATGGTTCGGAGACTTCGATTAACGCCGGAAAGCTGGCCATCAGTATTGCCGGCATGCGGCCGATGAAAATCACCTTCGTCTACGTGATTGACGCCCAGATGGCCGAAGAGGTTGCCCGCACGACGCGCCGGACGTTGGACGAGGTACGCGCGGAGTTCAGCAACAAGGCCGGCCACTACCTGGACTATCTGGCGCGTATGGCCGCTTACCAAGGCATAGCCACCACCCAGGTCGTCCGCTACGGCACCCC
The DNA here is from genome assembly GCA_019873645.1 of Chloroflexota bacterium. Classification (GTDB taxonomy): domain Bacteria; phylum Chloroflexota; class Anaerolineae; order B4-G1; family SLSP01; genus DSWT01. The sequence goes on from JAIOAX010000004.1 coordinate 20,958, forward strand.
CTATATCGAAATCACCGAACTGGCACGCGAGGTCAATGCTGATCTCATTGTCATCGGGCGCGTCGGCGGATTGGGAACGCAGCGGCTGGGACGCATCGGCAGTGTGGCCGAGCGGGTCATCGAGTATGCGCATTGTCCGGTGCTGACGGTACGCCATATCCCCCACAGTTGAGCTGCCGGAGGGACCGATGAAACGCATACTCGGCTGGTTGCATCAGGTTCTGCTCAAGTTCTATGTCGAGCCGCTGAAGGAAACCCTCATTGATACCGGGCCGCTTGCGCCGGCACTGAAAATCCTGGTACGAGGCGGCTATGTCATCATCGGTTTATTGCTGGTTTTAACGCTCGTCTTTGAGCTTATCGGAGCGCGGCTGCCGATGGTAGAGCTTCTGGCGTTTCAACAGGGCGAAGCCGTTTCGCAATTCATTCCCATCGCCGTGGTGGTGGTGAGCAGCTTCGGAGCGACGGTGGCCTGGGCATACATTATGACCGGCGCCACGGATTGCCGGCGGCGCATCTTTTTACCGGTATTGGGGCTTTTGGGGATGCAACTTTTCTTTATGACGTTTCCCAGCCTTTCCGGTCTGGCCGGCGCCTCGGGACTCCCTTTCATCCATGGCCTGCTCGCGTGTGGCAGCGCGCCGCTGCTCCTCTTGGGCGCGTTTGGCTTCTACATGGCTACCCACCGCCAGGCATATTGGCGCGATTATCCGCTTCTGGAATTTGGAGGCTGGATCACCATTATGCTGTTTTACTTCATACAGCTATGGGTGGCTGCGCCGGATCGGGAAAGCGTTGCCGCGGCCATAGATACCTCATTCACCGTTACCAATTTCATGGTGATGCCCTGGTGGTTCTTTTCCGGCCTGACCCTGGTGCATATTGCCCTCAATCTGGGCCATACACTGATGATTGCCCTGCGCCGACTATTACCCAACAGTCTGTTGCGGATTGCGGCCTTGTTCGTTGTGCTTGTCCACCCCACGGTTGTGCTCTTCGCCACGGCTTTCAGTCCTGACACCACATCACTGCCCGATTTCTTCATTGCTCTGTTCATTGATGGGGTGCTGGCGCTCCCGTTGATGCTGCTTTTGCTCGTGCTGGCAATCGGGCGCCGCTGGAACACCAAGAACGCCGCTATGCTGTTGACGCTCAGCTCCGCCTTGCCCTTTTTCAGCGCCGGATTCACGCTGGCGCTCAAAGGTACGGAACTTTTCAATCTCATCGAGATCACTGCAGAACGCGCCAACACGGTTGCCCCGACGCTCATTTTTGTCGGCCTGATGGCCTACAACGTGCTCAGCATGGGTTCCGCTTTCGCCAACCGGGACGGTCAGTTCGCTCCCCGCAGTGGACGCGCGTTGCTGGGTCTGGGAGCGGCCATCCTCATCACCAGCGGCGCACTCTTTTCCGCCCAAACCCGTGATGCGACCGGCGCGTTAAATGAGGATTTCAAAAGCGCCGTGGATGCCTTTTTCACCCTGGGGGTTTTCTTTCTCGGACTGCCCTATCTTGTCTGGACAATCTGGAAGCACCGGGAGAGACTTTCCGGGGATGACGAAAAACTCAAAGACGTGGTCCCCGTGCTGGCCCCGCTGGAAGGGCGACTGGGACGCAAAACCAGGATCGCGCTGACCATCGGCGCGATTTTCCTAGCGCTGTTCGTTTGCCTTTTGGGAATGGTGCTCATTTCACCGCCACAGTTTTGAGGCCCGGAACTTACGCAGACCGGCGGTTTTTTTACCACAGAGCACACAGGGAATTAACGCACACACGCCAGCCAGGCCGGCAGAGCGTCGAGTAACCGCGTCATGACCCGCCGCGCCTGCGCCTTGAAAAATGCTACGGAACCATCGTAAGCCTCGCCGCCATCCGGCCCCACCAGATCGGTCACACCGCGCAAGATAAGGCAACGCACGCTGTTGCGCGCCGCAACATAGGCAATCGCGCCGGATTCCCAATCACCGGCCACCGCGCCGAAGCGCGCCTGCAAGACAGGCACTTCCTCTGCCACCAGGTCGCGGTCTCCAGAAAGCAACAGGCCGCGATGCACAGGCATGGGGTAAGGCTCCGCCAGCCACGATAAATCCAGGCGGGTTGTGTAATGCGCCAGCGCCGCGTCGGCATCCCCCATCTGCTCGATGATGTCATAGACAAGCGTGCATTCAGCGAGCACGACTGCCTCGCGCGCAATCGCGCCCTTGAAGCCGCCGCATGTCCCCAAATTGACGATGAGCTGGGGCTGCCAGCGATCAACCACATACTGCGTCGCTGCAGCGGCCGCGATCTTACCCCATCCTTCATGAAAAAAGAGCACCGTCTCCATCTGTCCGTTGACCTCAACCGGCGCAGTACACCACTCTCCATACGGTGAGGTATGCAGCCCCCTATGCGCCACTGCCTCACGCACGACATCCCATTCCTGCCCTGCCGAAACCACCACGGCAACCCGAATTTTTTCGTCCACAGGTATCTCCTTTTAAGAATCGGCGAATGAAAGAATCAGCGAATGAAAGAATCAGCGAATGAGAGAATCAGCGAATGAGAGAATCAGCGAATTAGAAGTATACTCGAAAACAAAAAACTCATTACTCATTACTGGTTACTTGTGACTCCCCAAGAAACCCGTATAATGAGAAATGAAACTGCCGCAGGAAGGTGCTATGGAAATCGAGGCCAAGTTCACCGTACAGGACGCCCAGGTCTACGCGCAGTTGCGGACGCTGGATTCGCTGGGACGTTTCACGCTTGCGGCAGGCCACACCCATGAAATCCATGATGCCTATTTCGATACCCCTGATCTTAGCCTCTTGCAGGCGGGATACGCCTGTCGCCAAAGAATCCAGGATGGGCAACACCTGCTTACGTTAAAAGCCCGGCATGGCGTCTCCGGTGCGGTGCACCGCCGCGCGGAATGGGAAATGTGCCTGCCGGCAACAGCAGAGATGCCCCCGCCGCCGGAAAGCCTGCCTGACGACGTCTGCCGGCAACTACTGGCGCTGACCGAAAACGCGCCGTTGAAGCCCCTCTTCAGCCTCAAACAGCAACGCTATGCGCGCCCCGTGCAACGGGACCGGCATCTGGTCGCCGAAATGAACCTGGATACGGCGACGTTATGTTGCGCCGGCAGCGAGCGATCGTTTATGGAATTGGAAGTCGAATTGCAAGGTGAAGGCAATGAAGCCGACCTGGCGGCTATGCTGGCCTGCCTGACCGCCATCCCCGGCCTAGCGCCTCAACCCCTTTCAAAATTCGAGCAAGGTCTGGCCATGCTCCGCGATGCACCGCCCGGCCTCACGCCGGAGGATACCATCGCCGAAGCCGCACGCAAGACGCTGCGCCTTCACCTGCTGCGGATGATGCTCAACGAGGAAGGCACACGCACCGGCAAAGCCCCCGAGAGCTTGCACGATATGCGCGTCGCCACCCGCCGCATGCGCACGGCGTTCCGCGTTTTTGCCGCCGCGCTCAACCTCGAAACCCTGGGCCCTCATCTTAAGGACCTGCGGCGTACCGGCCGCACGCTGGGCCGTGTCCGCGACCTGGACGTTTTCCGCGAGAACGCACAGGCTTATCTGGAGACATTCGCCAAAGGGTCGCAACCCGATTTGACGATGCTGCAACAGGCCTGGGACGCCGAATACGAGCACGCGCGGACGGCACTGCTGAAATACCTCGACGGGTCACGCTATGCACGCTTCAAACGTGAATTCGCGCTCATGCTCGCAGCCCCCTTCCCCGCGTCGGCCATCAGCCTGCCCTATGCAGCGCGTGTCACAGCCGAGGCTGTACCGGAACTCATCCGCGAGCGGTTGGCCGAGTTCTACACATCCCAAATGCGGCTCGCGCAGCCGGAGGCCGCACTGACCGACTACCACCGGATGCGCATCGTCACCAAAAATCTGCGCTACACACTGGAATACTTCCGCGAGGTGCTCGGCGTCGAGGCCGAACAGGCGATTGCCGAGTTAAAAACGCTGCAAAACCACCTGGGCGCGCTGCAAGACGCCGTCGTCGCCAGCACCCACCTGCACCATGTCCTGGCCTGGGGAACGTGGACGCCACCAGCCGACGCTAACCTGCGCTGGTGCAAACAACCCGCCGCTGCGCCTGATGTCGCCGCGTATCTGGCTTTTCAGCAAGCGGAAATCCGTCGCCTGGTCGGCGCTTTTCCTGAGGCCTGGAAACGCCTGGAATGCGCCGGCTTTGAAGCGTTGATTGCCAGTGCCATCGCGGCGCTACGCGCTTAAGACGTGAAATGTGAAACGTAAAACGTGAGATTGTTTTACCTTTACGTTTTGCAATAAAAGCATTAGCTCAATAAAAAACCAATGGAGGAGAATGATTATGGCTACAAACCCGAAATTTGTGATTCTGCTTGGCCCGCCCGCCGCCGGTAAAGGCACACAGGCCACCCGCCTGAGCGAACATCTGCAATTGCCGCATGTTGCCAGTGGGGACCTGTTCCGCTATAACCTCAAGAACCAGACCGAACTGGGGCGCAAAGCCAAAGCCTACATGGATCAGGGTGTGCTGGTGCCCGACGACATCACCATTGCGATGGTGCTCGACCGCTTGAGCCAACCGGATTGCACCGTTGGCGCGCTCCTCGATGGCTTCCCGCGCACACTGGCGCAGGCCGAGGCGCTGGATAAGGCGTTGGCCGAAAAAGGGCTGGCGATCAACGGCGTGCTCAATATCAGCGTGCCGGATGAAGAGTTGATCGAGCGGGTGACCGGCCGACGCCTGTGCCGCACCTGCGGTGAACCCTATCATATCAAGTTCAATCCGCCCAAGCGGGCAGGCATCTGCGACAAAGACGGCGGCGAGCTGTATCAGCGGGACGACGACACCGAGGCCACCGTCAGGAACCGCCTGCGGGTGTACTGGGAACAGACCAGCCCGCTCATCGGCTACTACCGCGATAAGGGCATCTTGGTAGACATTGACGGCGCGCAATCCATAGACGCCGTAACCGAAGCCCTGAAGGCTGCCGTCGCCGGGCTGTAAAAACGTGCTTAAGACTATCCAACTACCAGACTAAAGACTAACGGTATGTTAGAAAGCGTGGATCTCGAGCAGAAAGTGCGCAAGTGCGCCTACAAAAAGCAGCGTCCGGCGTTGCAGCAACGCCTGTACGCCTTGCAAATCGCCTGTCGGGACGCCGGCATCCCCACCCTCATCCTCTTTGAGGGTTGGGATGCCGCCGGCAAGACCGCAGCGCTGAAAACGCTGACCCGCAAGCTCGATCCGCGCCATTTCACCATCCATGATATTCAGCCGCCACGCACCTACGAAAGCCGCATGCCGTGGCTCTGGCGCTTTTGGCTCCAGATTCCCCGCTACGGCGATATGGCCGTCTTCTACCATAGCTGGTACCGGCGCGTGCTGATCGAGCGCGTCGAAGGCGGGCTGCCCAAACAGGATTGGCACCGTGCCTACCGCGACATCAGCAGCTTTGAGCGCACCCTGGCCGATGATGGCTATGTCATCATCAAGTTCTTCTTCCACATCACTCAGGAGGAACAGGCGCGGCGGCTCCGCGAGCTGCAAAGCGATCCTCTATCAAGCTGGCGCGTGCTGCCGGAACACTGGGAACGCCATGCCCGGTATGCGGAGTATATGACCGCCATCGAAGACATGTTGAAACGTACCGACGTTCCCGGCGCCCCCTGGACCATCATCCCGGCGACCGACGAACGCTGGGCGCGCCTCGCCACGCTCCAAACCGTCATCCGGCGGCTTGAGGACGCGCTTCAGGCACGCGGACAAACTTTGCCGCCGCCAGACAGCCACGCTGAAAAAGACAACGTTTCAGATGAATCACGCATTTTTCTATCAGCAGACATCATGTGAGTGACATGCTCAACCCAGGATGAAAATGTATGTCAACGGATTCAACGGATTTGAACGGATTAGCTTTCAATTGTCACATAAATCTGCTCAATCCGCTTAATCTGCTGACAGGATTTCAATTCGATTGTGCAGGCAGAAGAGTATGTTGCAGGCCATTGATCTGAATCAACATCTACCACGCAAAGTGTACAAGCGTGAGCTGTTACGCGCGCAACTGCAACTGCGACAGCTGGCCTACCAGCTCTATCTGCACAAACGCTCCCTGGTGGTGGTATTTGAGGGGATGGACGGCGCCGGCAAAAGCCGCACCATCAAGGCGCTCATTGAGCGACTGGACCCGCGAGGCTATGAAGTCTACATCATTGCGCCCCCAGAAGGCGAAGAACGGAGCCACCACTATCTGTGGCGCTTCTGGCGCTGTTTGCTCCCGCCGGATAAAAAGCAAGTCCTGATCTTCAACCGCAGTTGGTACGGGCGCGTCTTGGATGATCGTGTGGAAGGCGTCTATCCCAAAAGCGTGTGGCGGCGCGCTTACCGCGAGATCAACGAATTCGAGCGTCAACTGGCAGAGTGTGATATCATCATCGCCAAGTTCTGGTTGCACATCAGCCCGGAGGAGCAACGCCGCCGCCTGGAGACACGCACGCAAGACACGCAGCCGTCCCAGGGATTTAACGCCCCACCCCAGGAGCATTACACCCAATGGGAGCTGTACGCCGAGGCCGTAGAGGATATGCTACTGCGCACCAATACCGTTACCGCCCCGTGGACGATCGTCGAAAGCGATGACAAACGCTATGCGCGCGTCAAAACCCTGCAAACGCTGGTGGAGCTTTTGAAGCGCGAACTCAACTATGAGCCGGAAGACCTCCTGCGCACCTCGCAGGCCGAGCTTCAAGAGCAGTTGTACGGCCTCTTTGAACCGCCTGCCGACGGTGAACCCGCGCCATCCTCATTCCCCATGCCAGATGCCCCGATGGTTTAGCATCCATAGCTGGGAATTGATTTCCTCTTCCCCCGGTTTGGCGCGGACACGCTTGTAAACCCCTTCGGGTGTCAAGAGACGCGCCTGCACATTGTCCCGCAGGTGAACCCGCAAGATGTGATCGCGGATGGCCGTGCGCAGGCCGGGATCCTCGATGGGGAACAGCGTTTCCACACGGCGATCCAGGTTTCGCGGCATCAGATCGGCGCTGCCCAGTAGAATTTCTTCGTCTCCGCCATTGTGGAAATAGAAAATGCGCGTATGCTCCAAAAAACGCCCGACGATAGAAGTGACCCGGATATTCTCGCTCACGCCGGGTATGCCAGGACGCAGACAACAAATCCCCCGCACCTGCAAATCCACCTTCACGCCAGCCTGTGAGGCACGGTAGAGCGCGATGATGCATTCTTTGTCCACCAGTTGATTCATTTTGAAAGCCAGGTAGCCGTTGCCGGTGCGCTTGTGGACTTCAATCTCGCGCTCGATGCGGCTGATAATGCCGTTGCGGATGCCTTGCGGCGCGACCAGCAACTTACGGTAATGATTCACGCGCGCATAGCCGGTGAGGGTGTTGAACAGGTCGGCGACATCGGCGCCGATATCCGGGTCTACCGTGAAGTATCCCAAATCGGTATAAATGCGCGCCGTCACGGCATTATAATTGCCCGTCGCCAGGTGCACATAACACTTCATCCCCTCCGGCTCGCGGCGCACGACCATGCACACTTTGGTGTGGGTTTTCAGGCCGACCAGACCATAGATCACATGCACCCCGGCATGCTCCAATGCGCGCGCCCAGGTGACGTTGTTCTCTTCGTCGAAGCGCGCCTTCAATTCCACCAGCACCGCCACCTGTTTACCATTTTCGCGCGCTTTGAGCAAAGCATCCACCACCGGGGCGTTCTTCCCCACGCGATACAACGTTTGCTTGATCGCCAGTACCTGCGGGTCGCGCGCTGCCTCTTCCAGAAAATTCACAACCGGCGCGAAACTGTCGTAAGGGTGATACAAAAGGATATGTCGCTTACGTTTAATGGCCGTAAAGATGTTCTCCTCCTCGGAGAACACACGGGGAACGTAGGGGACAAAGGGGACATCCTTCAAATCCGGGCGGTCTACCGACATCAACCCCATCACATCCGCCAAACCGATGGGGCCATCCGCCGTATAGACCAGGTACGGCGGAATCTCCAGGTTGCTGGACAAGATGTCGCGGATGTTTTTGGGCATGTGCTTATCCACTTCCAGCCGCACCACCGAACCGAATTGCCGCCGCTCTATCCCCTCAACAATGGTCTCCAGCAAGTCTGAGGCTTCATCCTCCTCGATCTCCAGGTCGGCATCGCGGGTCACCCGGAAAGGATACGCGGCGATGACCTCGACGCCGGGGAAAAGCATATCCAGGTTCGCGGCGACTACCTCCTCAATCCAGACAAAATTGTTGTCCACGACGGTCTTCAAACCCAGCGGATCGTAGGCATCGGCCTTTTCCTCTTCAGGGATACGCAACAGCCGGGGGAAGACGTTAGGAATTTTCAGGCGGGCGAAACGCTCGCCGTGGAGCGGGTCGCGCACCACAACGGCCAGGTTAATGCTAAGATTGGAAATGTGAGGGAAGGGATGTCCCGGATCAAAGGCTAACGGCGTAAGCACGGGAAAGATTTCTTGCTCAAAATAACGACGTAACAGCTTGCGTTGCTTACCCTTGAGATCGGCGTATCCCAGAACACGAATCCCCTCAGCCGTCAGCTTAGGCAATAGATCATTTTGCCAGCAGTTCATCTGGGTAGTCAGAGGCGGCAAGATTTCGCGGCGGATGGCAGCCAGTTGCTCGGCGGGTGTCATCCCGTCGGGCGGCGTCTCGGTCACACCGGCGATCCATTGCCGGTACAACCCCGAAACGCGGATCATGAAGAACTCGTCAAGGTTGCTGGAGAAAATCGCCAGGAATTTGACCCGTTCCAATAGCGGATGGCGTTCATCGAGGGCCTCTTCTAACACCCGCAGATTCAACTGGAGAAAGCTCAACTCGCGGTTGAAATAGAAACTCGGATCATCCCAATTAATGGAGGGGGTTTCAGCGGCGACCTCTGACTTTTTCTTCGGCATGCTGCCTTCCTTTCGCGCACAGTAACCGGTTCCGCAAAACGTCAATAAAGTACATCTGAACCTATTTTACTCGCTTTACGTCAGAATTGCAATCCCGAAGTATACTTACATTTATCGGCGCCTTGCTTGCCAAGATCGCGCCTTATGCTATAATCTCAAGTGTTGGTGCGCGGGTGTAGTTCAGTGGTAGAACGCATGCTTCCCAAGCCTGATGTCAGGGGTTCGAATCCCCTCACCCGCTTTGATTTACCCTTATATCCCCGTGTGCGTGCCACAACGCACCCTCCATTTCCCGCCAGGTTGACTAACCTGTAAAAAGCTCATATACTCATGGTAGATTGACGCTTGGGATGCAACACAGGCTTCCGATCCGCTCACCTGTTCGCCCGTCCATAAGCATCGTGTTTATATCACGTTCAAACGTTAAAACGTTCTAACGTTTTTTCAAGGAGGAGGGTATGCGCGTACTGGTCTTGTCTGATGATCGCTGGCACCCGGCCGCCGTAGCCCGTGAAGGGCTGGCGCCGTTAGCCGCTCAAGACTTTACCTTCGATTGGATCGAGAACGCCGCCGATTGGTCCGCAGAACGCATGGCCGGGTATCCCCTGGTGCTGTTTGTCAAATCCAACAATGTCTCGGCGACCGATGAACGCCCGTGGATGACCGAGGAAGTTGCAGCGGCCTTCGTGGACTATGTCCGCCGCGGCAACGGCCTGCTGGTCGTCCATTCCGGCTCCGCCGGCTACGCAGAGATACCGCTGTTCCGTGCTCTGATAGGGGGAGTGTTCAACAACCATCCCCCACAGTGCCCGGTCACCGTGGAGCCGCAATTCGGCCATCCCTTGACGGTCGGCAGTGCCCCGTTCACTGTGACCGACGAGCATTATATGATGGTGCTGGACGACGCTGACGCCGATGTCTTCATGATCACCATCTCCCAGCACGGCGCACAACCCGGGGGCTGGACGCGACTGGAGGGCGCGGGGCGCGTCTGCATGCTCACCCCCGGGCACAACGTCGAGGTGTGGTTGCACCCCTCATTCCAGGCGTTACTCGGCAACGCGCTGCGCTGGTGTGCCTCAGCAAAGCGCAGCGTCTTCATCACCGGCGCCGACCGCGGCCTGGGATTCGGGCTGGCGGTGGGGCTTCTGGAACAAGGCTGGCGCGTCTTCGCCGGGCAGTATATGCCGGAATGGCCGGAGCTGGGTGTTTTGGCGCGCTTGCACCCCGGCGACCTGCACATCGTCCCCATGGATGTGACCTCGGTCGAATCGGCGCGCGCGGCGGCACAAGCTGTAGCCGCGCAAGTGCCGCATCTTGACATGCTCATCAACAACGCCGGCGTCACCTCCCCCACCAACGCGCGCACCATCCGTGAGGCACAGGACTACGCCGAGATGCATCGGCTGTTCGATGTCAACGCGCTTGGCCCGCTGCGTGTGGTCGAAGCCTTCCTGCCGCTGCTGGATCGTGGCGCCCTCAAACGGCTGTGTTTTGTCTCCTCAGAAGCCGGCAGTATTACGCGCAGCTATCGCAATGCCTGGTTTGGATACTGTATGTCCAAAGCCGCGCTGAATATGGCAATCAAAAACCTGTTCAACCATCTGCGCCCTGAAGGTTACACTTTCCGCGTCTACCATCCCGGCTGGATCCGCTCTTACATGAGCGGCGAGAAGAACACCGAAGCCGATCTCGAACCCGAAGAGGCCGCCGCCTATGCCATCCCCTTCTTCATCAATCCGCGCGAGGATGAAGACCGGCTGGCGCTCGTGGATTATCAGGGTAACGAATGGCCATGGTAGCAATGTTTGAACGTTCAAACGTTCCAACGTTCTAACGCCTCAGTAGGGAACAATGGACTTTGAGAATCTCAAATGTTTGCTGGCACAACAGGCTGAGATCATCAGTCTGCTCACCGAAGCCGTGACGCCGGAACAGGCGCGCTGGAAACCGGATGCCGAGACGTGGTCCATCCTGGAAATCGTCAACCATCTCTACGACGAAGAGCGCGAGGATTTTCGCGCTCATCTGGATATGATCTTGCACCGGCCGGAGGAATCCTGGTCGCCTATTCGCCCCTTCGAGTGGGTGACAGAACGCCGCTACAACGAGCGCGACCTGGACACCTCGATCCAGCAGTTCCTCGCGGAGCGCCGCGCGTCGTTGGCCTGGTTGGAGAGCCTGGACGCGCCCAATTGGGAAGCCAGTATGCCCACCCCCTGGGGAACCGACATGCGTGCGGGCGATATGTTCGCCTCATGGGTGGTCCACGACCAATGGCATATCCAGCAGCTCGTGCAAATCCGCCGTGCGTATACCATTGCACAGGCCGCATCCTACGATGTGCGCTATGCAGGAAGGTTGTAACGACCAATAGTTTTCATTGACAGTGAAGACTATTAAAGATATAATTTCATTATGAGTGAAATTCCCTGGCGTGCGAAGTGGACTCAAGATCAAATCCGGGTCTTGCTGCTGGAACAATTTGAGACATTCCGGCAGGTAGATACTGGCATTCCACGTACCAGGTTAGCTGCGGTTGAACAAGCCACTTCCCTCCCCCACGCAATTGTCATTTCGGGATTGCGACGTGTGGGGAAATCCACCCTGCTGGCGCAAATGGCACGCCGCTTGGGGCAGGATCAGTTTTACTACCTTAACTTCGAGGATGAGCGCTTCCTCGGCTTCCAGGCCGAAGATGCCAATACGGTGTATCAGCTCCTGGTTGAACTCTTTGGCGAACGCAAAATCTTTGTGGTGGATGAAATCCAAAATGTCGGCGGATGGGAATCCTTTGTCCGTCGCTTTATGGATATGGGATTCAAGTTTTACATCACCGGCTCGAATGCCTCATTGCTCAGCCGTGAGTTGGGCAGCCGCCTGACCGGGCGCTACGTGCCGATTGAATTGTTCCCTTTTTCATTTGTTGAATTTCTGCGCTTCCGGAATTACGAAATTCCTGACCCGGCGCGTATGACCACTACCGACAAAGGTTTGTTGCGCCGTTACCTGGATGAATACCTGCGCCTGGGTGGAATCCCAGAATCCCTCAAGTACCCCGATCTGCCGTTGCTTCGTATCTTGTACGACGACGTAATCTACCGGGATATTGCCGTCCGCTACAACATCGAAGCTATCAATGCGTTGAAGGAACTCGCATTTTATCTGGTCAGCAATCCGGCAAGTCTGATCTCCTATAACAAACTCAAACAGCAACTTGGCCTGGGCAGTATCAACACGGTCAAAAACTACGTCGAATACCTGGAAAATAGCTGGCTCTTTTTTACGGTGAATGTGTACGCTTATTCGGTCAAGCGCCAACAAATCGCGCCCAAAAAAGTCTACTGCATTGATACCGGCCTGGCTAACAGCATTGGCTTTACATTTTCTCCCAACACGGGCAAATTCCTGGAGAATCTGGTATTCCTGGCGCTCCGGCGTAACACAAAGGAAATTTACTACTATGTCACCCCCTCCGGCTACGAAGTGGATTTCTACTTGCCGGAGACACGCCAAATCTTCCAGGTGACCCAGAATATCGAACATCCGGCCACACGCGAAAGAGAAATCCGCGCCCTGAGCGAGGCCATGCGCACGCTTGGCCTCGCCCACGGGACAATCTTGACCGACGCGAATCTGGATCCCATCGCAGGAGATGACCTGACAATAGAAATCCGTTCGCTGGCCGAATGGCTCACAGGTATATCGTGAAAACAATCATTCATTTATCGCTACGCTGCCTGAGTGCCACTATACGTATACCTAGCTATCTCAAGTAGCTAACCTCAGGCAGATCATATTTGCAAGGAGGCAACATTATGAAATTTACCGACGGCTATTGGAACATCCGCGAGGGGGTGACGCCGCACTACGCGGTGCACGTCTACGATGTTGACGTGGAACCCGACGCGCTGACCGTCTACGCGCCGACCCGGCGCATTGCCCATCGCGGTGACACGCTCGGCCCGCCGCTGCTCACGGTGCGCTTCTCCTCACCGATGGAGAACGTCATCCGCGTGCAGGTTCAGCATTTCAAGGGCGGACATCCGCGCAAGCCGGAATTCACGCTGTATCCGCAGCCCGCGCCGGAAGTAACCATCCACAACGACGCCGCAGCCGCCACGCTGACCAGCGGGCAACTGACGGCGCGCATCGAGAAGGCCGGGGACTGGAAAGTGCAGTTCAAAGACGGCGACAAAACGATCACCGAAAGCGGCTGGCGCGCGCTCGGCCTTATGGATACCCCAGAAGGCCGTTTCATCCACGAACAACTATCGCTCGGCGTCGGCGAGTGTGTCTACGGGTTGGGCGAGCGCTTCACGGCGTTTGTCAAAAACGGGCAGGTGGTTGACATCTGGCAGGAGGACGGCGGCACAAGCAGCGAGCAGGCGTACAAGAACATTCCCCTCTACCTGACCAATCGTGGCTACGGCGTGTTCATCAACCACCCGGAGAAAGTCTCGCTGGAGGTCGCCTCGGAGAAAGTCGAGCGGGTGCAATTCAGCGTGCCGGGCGAGTATCTGGACTACTTCGTCATCTACGGCCCAACGCCCAAAGAGGTGTTGGACCGCTACACGGCCCTCACCGGACGGCCCGCGCTGCCGCCGGCGTGGTCGTTCGGCCTGTGGCTGACCACTTCCTTCGTCACCAATTACGATGAGGCCACCGTCACCAGCTTCATCGAGGGGATGGCCGAACGCGACCTGCCGCTGCACGTCTTTCATTTCGACTGCTTCTGGATGAAGGCCTTCCACTGGTGCAATTTCGAGTGGGATCCGGACGTCTTCCCCGATCCGGCGGGGATGTTGCAACGACTGAAGGCGCGCGGCCTGAAGATCTGTGTGTGGATCAACCCCTACATCGCCCAGCGCTCTGCGCTTTTTGACGAAGGGATGCAGCACGGCTATCTGCTCAAGCGTCCCGATGGCAGCGTTTTCCAGTGGGACAAGTGGCAATCAGGGATGGCGCTCGTGGACTTCACCAATCCGGCGGCACGCCGCTGGTACGGCGACAAATTGCGCGCGCTGGTAGATATGGGTGTGGATTGCTTCAAGACCGACTTCGGCGAGCGCATTCCGACAGATGTGGTGTACTTCGACGGTTCGGACCCACTGCTCATGCACAACTACTACACCTACCTCTACAACAAGACAGTGTTCGAGGTGTTGGAGGAAAAACTCGGCCAAGGCGAAGCGACGGTTTTTGCGCGTTCGGCGACGACCGGCGGGCAGCAGTTCCCTGTCCACTGGGGCGGCGATAGCACCGCAACCTTTGAATCTATGGCCGAGAGCCTGCGCGGTGGCCTCTCCTTGGGGATGTCGGGCTTTGGCTTCTGGAGCCACGACATGGGCGGCTTTGAGCTGACGGCGTCGGCGGACGTGTACAAACGCTGGTGCGCCTTCGGGCTGCTCTCGTCGCACAGTCGCCTGCACGGCAACAGTTCCTATCGCGTCCCCTGGCTCTTCGATGAAGCCGGCTACACCGGCCCCACGGCCAGCGATGTGCTGCGCTTCTTCACCAAACTCAAGTGCCGGCTGATGCCTTACCTCTTCGACGCGGCCATCGAAGCCCATGAGCACGGCACGCCGATGTTACGCGCGATGCTCCTGGAATTCCCCGACGATCCCGGCTGCGACACGCTCGACCGGCAGTACATGCTCGGCAGCTCATTGCTGGTTGCGCCGGTCTTCTCGCCGGACGGCAAAGTGGACTACTATCTGCCTGCGGGCCGCTGGACGAACATCCTCAGCGGCGATGTCATCGAAGGTGGGCGTTGGGTGCGCGAGACACACGGTTATCTGAGCCTGCCGCTGCTGGCGCGCCCGAACTCACTCATCGCGTTCGGCGCAAATGAGCAGAAGCCCGATTACGACTACGCCGACGGGGTAACCCTCCACCTCTTTGAGCTGGCGGATGGCGCCACAGCCTCCGCGCGCGTGCCGACGCCCAAGGGTGTGACCGCGCTCACCGTCACCGCGACGCGCGCCGGGCAGCAGATTCGCGTGGCAGTCGTCGGTGCGACCAAACCGTGGAGCCTGGTGCTGCGGAACATCGGGGCCGTGCATGCCGTCAAAGGTGGAGCGGCGCGAAGTGAAGCGCAGGGTGTGCGCATCATTCCAGATATGAAGGCAGAAACGATCATCGTTCAATTGTGATGAGATAGCTGTCGTGTTTGAATTTTCAAGAAGGGGCGTTTTGGGTGGTGGCAAAACCACCCAAAACGCCATTGCTATCAAGCCAGCTCTAAGGTATACTAAGGGTAGTCAAATTAATGAGCAGTGATGTACTGGCAAGGAGCGCACAATGACCCTAGAGGAGATTTTACAAGACATTCACGGCCTGGACGCTAAATTGCGCGAGTTAGAACAGACTTATACATTATTGTCCGAGGACATGTATGCTCTCTATCGTCTGGGCGAATTGGAACAAAGCCGCGATCTAATCCGCTGGGTAGGTTATTACGAGTTGCGTCAGGAACGTCAACGGGCTTATGCGCAGGCGTTGCGTGAACGCTTGCTCGCATGGCGGAGTCATACGGGACGCGCGGCGCCTTTGCGCCCAGGTCTTGCTATAGCGGGTGCGTAACATGCTCCCGCCCTTTGACGCTTATTGTCATCTACTTGCTGAACTTCCTCAGCAATTTCCACATATTCGGCAATCTACTTTGGCAGCTTATACAATCGGCGCACTCACGGCTGAAGTCGAAGGGCAAATCACATTCAGTGGCAACTACGTCTTGGATGTGTGGGAATTGCTGGACCTTTCCCGCCACATCATTTACCGTTATAGTTACGAGTTGCGCCGCGCAGACGCAACCATCTGGTGGTATGATTCACAAGAACATCCTGATGATCCAACATTAGCCCCAACGCATCCCCACCATAAACACGTCCCACCGGACATCAAACATCGCCGTATTCCCGCGCCGGAGCTCTCTTTTACGGAGCCGAATCTGCCATTTCTCATCCGCGAAATCGAAGCGCTGTTATGATCACCTCCCTCAAGAATGACAAAATCAAGCTGGTGCGCGCGCTGGCCGAGGAACGCCGCGAGCGCAACAAGCACAAGCTGTTCTTCATCGAAGGCGTCGCGGCGATTCGCGCTGCGTATCTCTACGATTGGGATGTGCGCTGGCTCATCTATTGCCCGGAAAGTGAACATACGGAGTGGGGGCTGGAGGTCATTGCGCAGACGCCGCTCGAAGCGCGCCTGGAAGTGAACGAGTACGTGCTGACGCAGCTCAGTGACCGCGAGATGGCCTCGGAGTTGCTGGCGGTGGTGGCGCAACGTCCCGATGATCTGGCGCGCGTGCCGCTCAAAGACGACCTGCTCGTGCTGCTGCTGGATCGTCCGGGCAGCCCCGGCAACCTGGGTAGCACCATCCGCTCCGCCGACGCCCTGGGGGCGGATGCGGTCCTCATCACCGGGCATGCGACCGATGTGTATGATCCCAAGACGGTGCGCGCCAGCATCGGATCACTGTTCGCCTTGCCCGTACTGCGTGTGCCAGAACATGCCGCTTTGGAAGCCTGGTTAGCGTCGGCGCGCGCAACATTGGGGCGTGTACAGGTGGTCGCCACCAGCGCGCATGCGAAGACGCCGCTCTATGCCCACGATCTCACCGGCCCCACTGTGGTCGCCATCGGCAATGAGACCGTGGGCCTCAGCCACTACTTCGAGACGCTATGCGACGCCTACGTGACGATTCCAATGTACGGCTCCGCCACCTCGTTCAATGCCTCAGTCGCGGCCTCAATCTTCCTCTACGAGGCACGACGGCAACGCGCGCCAAAAGTTTAAATTTCACCCACAAGATCACGCTCGTGTTCCTCAAGCCTGAGCGTGGAGGAGATTCGCCGACAAGGCCACTTCGACATCGCTTGGGGTATCGGCCGTAAGTGCAAGCGAAAGCAGTGACTGGAGTTGTTCTATATCGTGGATCGCTTCTATCGCAGCGCGCAAGGCCGATGCCGCTTCGCCAAAGCGTGTGTTCAGGATCGTCATAATGCTTTGCTGAACGCCGCGCTGCATCCCCTGCTGCATCCCCTGCTGTATCCCCTGCTGTATCCCCTGCTGCACCCCCTGCTCGATACCCTTCTGCATGCCGATTCGTTCAACACTTGTAATATACGTCATTTTTTGTTCCTCCTCATAAGCCTGGATGTCCTGGCATAAACGCGCTTCCAGTTCAGCAGGCAACTGCAATAACCAGTCAATGAACCGGAATAACTCCAGTACATCCTGACGCCCATAACCACGCTCGTACAAACCTCGTATCAGTCGCCACTTCCAGGCATAGCGCGCCTGCGGATCATTGCGCGTGGCCTGTGCCTGCAAATGCGCCAGAATCACCACCGCAAAAGGATTCGGATGTTGCTCCAACCATACTTGCTGTTCTGCATAGTCCAACAACTTCAACACCGGAAACGTCAGTTGGACGCTACACCCCCACAATGTTTGCTGGTAGCCGCCTGGTCGCCAACGTGGTTGTGTATCTCCCAGCACCGCCAGACTGACCACCGGACGATCATAGCGATCAAACAGACGATAATGATAGACAAACATACGTTTGGCGAAGTCGGCTTCCACATGCCCCTGGACTTCAAGGTGGATCAACACCCACGTCTCGTCGCCATCCGTTCGCCATACTTTGACCAGTTTGTCCGCCAGTCGCCGCCCCAATTCGGCGTCGCGCACGATCTGCTGCAATTCCTTATCCAGAAATTCGTAACCGCGCGCCCAATCAATGCCGGCATAAGCTTCGGGAAAGCCAAAGGCCATAAATGCCGGGAAGTAACGTTCCAATGCTTCCTTCCACGGACTATCGTAATCGGCGATGATCTCACTCATGCTGATCCCTTGTTCGTTCTCAAGCAGTGTATATCATCACTATAACGCAAGAATTCAAAATTACAAAATACCTGACAACAAAGGCTGGCAGTAAAGGTATGCCCTCTACTGCCAGCACAGTCATTAAAGAACAAACGTTACGGCGACAACCTTACCGTCTTGATCTCAAACGGCCGGAAATCCAGCGCGACGCGGCCCTCCTGCAGCGGCAGAGCGGCTTTGTATTCTTCGAGCATCGTCGTCTGCGCGGCCTTGCGCACCGGCAGCGAGGTGCTCAGTGTGCAGCGGGTGGCAGCGCGCAGCGCCTCATACAGGCGCACGATCACGTCGCCACTACCGTCCTCGGCGGGTTTCACCGTCTCGATGATGACGTTCGGCGCATCCATGCTGAAGACCGAGCTAACGCCTGCGTCCCCTGCTGTTGTGACCACCGGAACGTTCAACTCATAGCCTTCGCGTACCAGTGCGCTCTCGAAGAACGGACCGTTCCAGGCATAGAAGGCGTAGGTGAATTCCTGGCGGCCTTTGTCGGCGTACATATCCGGGGCCAACGGGGAGCGCAGCAGCGTGAGGTTGATGCTGTTGCCGTCCACATTGACGCCGTATTTGCAATCGTTGAGCACGGCAAACCCCCGATTCCCCTCGACGAGCGCCGTCCACTTGTGCGCGGCGACCTCAAAACGCTCGGCGTCGAAGGGGCGCGACTTGTGCGTGGGCCGCGCGAGATGGCCGAACTGGATTTCGTGCAACGCCTCGGTACTGTAGATGTTCACCGGGAAGTTGACCTTGAGCAGTTTGTGGCTCTCGTTCCAGTCTATGACGGTATGGAATTCCACGCGGCGGCTGCCCCGCCGCAGGGTAATCGTTTGTGTCAGCGGCGAGTTGTTGAGCACGCGCTTGACCTGGATGCGCGCCACGAGCGGGCCGGCGTCAAGCACAGTCACGGTCGCCGCGCCGTCGAGCGCGACAGGGGTGGCCTCGTACATGCTGTCGAGGTCCCAGGCATCCCAGTTGGTGGGGATGTCCTTATACATCTTGAGCGCGTTGCAGACCCCCGCTGTCAACTCGCGGCCGGCCTCTTTGTCGTAGATGCCGGTGATCTGGCCCAGCGCATCGAAGGTGACGCGCAACAGCTCGTTTTCCAGCAGGGTCGGCAAGGCCGTGAGGGTGTTCTCCGGCGCGGTGGGCGGCGCAGCGCGAAGCGTTGTCCAACCGCAGGACGGGACGCTGACTTCCACCTTCAGCGCGCCGTCCACATTTTGCACGGGCAGTGGGCCAGAAGCGTCTTGCGCGCCCTGCCAGCCAGCGGGCAACGTCACCAGCGCCGTGCGTTCCCAGCTCAGCGAGTTGAACACGGTCAATGCGTCGGCGGCGTCTGTCGTGAGTGCGTGCGTTGCTTCCGCCGTC
This sequence comes from Chloroflexota bacterium, assembly GCA_019873645.1. Classification (GTDB taxonomy): domain Bacteria; phylum Chloroflexota; class Anaerolineae; order B4-G1; family SLSP01; genus DSWT01. The sequence goes on from JAIOAX010000004.1 coordinate 40,165, forward strand.
ACGTCGTTCGCCGTGGCGATGACTTCGGCATAAGCAGCCTCGGCCTCTTCGTACACGCGATGGATGGACGAGCCGGGGATGATGTCGTGGAACTGGTTGAGCAGTACCTTCTTCCAGGCCGTGTCCAGTGTTTCCGCCGGAAAAGTATAGCCTTTGGCAGCCGCCGCGACGCTCCACAGTTCCGCCTCGCGCAAGGCAATTTCGCTGCGGCGGTTGCCGCGTTTGGTCCTGGCCTGCGTCGTGTACGTGCCGCGATGCGCCTGGAAGTACAACTCGCCGACGTAGCGCGCGGACACCGGCTTCTGCTCCTGATCTTTGAAGTAATCCAGCGGTGAAGCGATGACCACCCTGGGGACGCCCTCCAGATTCTTCTGGCGGCGCAGGAACTCCAGATGCGTGCGGGTCGGGCCGCCGCCGCCATCCCCCCACCCGAAGGGCATCAAGCGGGTCGAAAAGCCGTCTTTCTGCACCCGCTCACGCCAGCGCTGGATGGTCGCGGCAGGGTTGGTGAGCGAGTTGTAGTCGTTGTGTAGATGCACGAGCACCCGCGAGCCGTCAATGCCTTCCCACCAGAAAGTGTTCAGCGGGAATTGGACGTTGCTGTTGTAAGTCCAGAAGATTTTCTGGGTGGAGAAATACTTGATCCCGCAGCCCTGCATAATCTGCGGCAGCGCGCCGGAGTAGCCAAACACATCGGGCAACCACAGCAGCTCACATTCCACGCCAAATTCATCCTTGAAGAAACGCTTGCCGTGGATAAACTGGCGGATCAGGCTCTCGCCGCCGGAGATGTTGGTGTCGGCCTCCACCCACATGCCGCCTTCAGGGACGAATTGTCCGGCTGCAACGGCCTCCTTGATGCGCGCGTAAAGGTCGGGATAGTGCGTCTTCACCATCCAGTAAAGGTGCGGTTGGCTCTGCAGGAATTTGTATTCCGGGTACTGCGCCATCAGCGTCAGTTGGTTGGCGAAGGTGCGCACGCACTTACGCTCGGTTTCGGCGAGCGGCCACAGCCAGGCCACGTCAATGTGCGCATGGCCGAAGGCGTAAAGCGTGGGCGCGGTGGAGCCGTTGACACAGTCCAACAGCGGCTTGAGGCGTTCACGGCAAGCACGTACCGTCGCCAACATTTCGGCATTGGGCAGCTCGAAGTCCACGATGGTCGTGAAGTCGCGCAGCCCGGCGTCAATCTCCTGCACGCGCAGCGAGTCGGGATCGAGGGCCTCGCGCACGTCATAAAGCGTTTGGACGTCAATGAGCAGTTGATACACATCCTCCTGCCACACACCAAACGTACACTCGCCGATGGTCGCTTGTTTGTCCGGCGGTTCGGGGATCGCGATACGGCCCGGCGGCGTGGGACCGACGTAGGCTTTGCGCGGCCCGTGCCCGGCGTAGCCCTCGACGAACACTTCATATTGTGCGCCGGGGACGCCTTCCTCTGCCAACAACAGTTCGTGATAGAGCGCCAGCTCGTGGTCGCGGCGCATCCCTGGATGGCGTGTATTGGCCTCGCCAATAGCGACGCCGTTCACGTAGACCGCGCTTTCGCCGCCCACATCAATCAGCATCACGATGCGCTGGCCTTTGGCTGCTTCGGGCAAAATCACCTGCCCCTTAAACCAGCCGTATTCCCATTTTGCGCCCCACTGCGTCCCCATCGGGAACGGCGCAAAGTCACGCTGCGCCGCTTCGGCAAGCGTAAGCTGCTCTCTGGTCACAAAGCCGCACAGCGGAATCGTCCCCAACGGGCGATAGATGTGATTGAAAAGCTCCTGTCGCCAGTTATCCAGGCGGTGTTTCCATTCCAATGTAAGCATATAAAAAGCCTCCCTATGATTTTGAAGTCCGGATCAATTCCACGCCTGCTATATTAACCTACAAATCAATCGGGCGCAACTGGCGGGCGCATTTGGGTGCATTTCAGGATAGGGGCGATTTATCGGATACGGCAACCGGGCGCTGCGCAGGCCGGTCTCCAGACCGCGCCTGCGCAGCGGCTGATCCCGCGTGGCGCGGTCAGAGACCGGCCACAGCAAGATTTGCCCCGAAGTTAAAATGCACCCAAATTCCAGGGCGGTTGACGCAACGCCAATTAGAGGTACACTTCTGCCGAAAACAGGCTAAAGATGGAGGAAAAGGCTTTGAGCAAACGACGGTTTCTAAAGATAACGTTGCTTCTCACGCTTGCACTTATCATTGGCGGATTCTGGATAGCTGTGCCGGGGCGCGCGGCTGCTTCAACGCAGACAGGCGACCTGCCGATTTATTTCTTTTGGGGAGACGGCTGTCCGCACTGCGCCGAGGAAGAGCCTTTCTTGAAAAAACTGGTGCGCGATAACCGAGGCACCAAGCTGTACGCCTACGAGGTCTGGTACGTCCCTGAAAACCGGGCATTGATGCAGCAAATGGCGACAGCCCTGGGCTTCGAGCCGCAAGGCGTGCCGGTGACGATTGTAGGCGACCGCTATTGGGTAGGCTACACAGCACAAATCGGGGCCGAGATCGAGGCGCAAGTCAAGCGGTGTCTATCCGAAACCTGCCCGGATATGGGCGTGGGCATCATCCCCGGACGCGAGGCGCAACCGGCAAACCCCGGAGATACAGAAATCGGCACCCCGGCCCCCAGCACCATCAACCTGCCCTTCATCGGCCCGGTCAACCTGGAATCGCAGTCGCTCCTCGTCAGCACCCTGGTGATCTCCTTCGTGGATGGCTTCAACCCCTGTTCGCTGTGGGTGCTCTCGGTTCTCCTCTCGTTAGTGCTGAACACCGGCTCGCGCAAAAAGATTTTCATCATCGGCGCGATCTTCATCATCGTGACGGCAGCGGTGTATATGCTGTTCATCACCGGTCTGTTCACCGTGTTTACTTTCGTGAGTTTCCTGGGGTGGATTCAAGTGCTGGTAGCCCTGCTGGCGCTCTTCTTTGCCCTGGTCAACATCAAAGACTATTTTTGGTACAAAGAAGGCATTTCATTTACCATCGCCGACGAGCAAAAGCCGGGTATCTACAAGGGCATCCGCCGAATCCTGCAGGCCGGCGATTCGCTCTGGGCGTTGGTCAGTGCGACGTTCGCGCTGGCGATCGGCGTCTCGGTGGTAGAGTTCTCCTGTACGGCAGGCTTTCCGGTGTTGTGGACCAATCTCTTAACGGCGCAAAAAGTGGGGACGTTGACCTTTGTGCTGCTGCTGTTGTTGTACATGCTGATCTACCAGCTTGATGAAATCGCCATTTTCCTCGCGGCCGTGTTCACGCTGCGGGCCAGCCGCCTGGAAGAGAAGCACGGGCGCATCCTCAAGCTCATCGGCGGGATGTTGATGTTGACCCTGGCCGGCGTTATGCTCATCAAGCCAGCGCTGATGAATAAACTGAGCAGCTCCCTGTTGATTTTCGGTTTCGCCTTTGTCGCAGCCATGCTCGTGATGTGGCTGCACCGCAAAGTCCTGCCGCAGTATGGCATCTACATCGGAACGGAAATCGGGCCGAAGAAAAGACGGCGGCCATCCCCAAAACACAAATCCGGCACTGACAAAGGAAAAAGAAAGTGAGTCCATTGCCGCCCGACTACGTTGAGCGCGTGTACGCCGGTGTGCTCGGCAAAATCATCGGCGTATACCTGGGCCGGCCTTTCGAGGGTTGGCCCTATGCGCGCATCGTGCAGGAATTGGGCGAGATCAATTACTACGTCCACGAACGTCTCGGCGTGCCGCTGATCGTCACCGACGACGACATCAGCGGCACGTTCACCTTCCTGCGTGCCCTGCCTGATTACGGCAATACCCTCGCGCTGACCCCCGCGCAGATCGGGCGCACCTGGCTCAACTACCTGATCGAACAGCGCACCATCTTGTGGTGGGGTGGGATGGGTAACTCCACCGAACACACGGCTTACCTGCGCCTCAAACACGGCATCGAGGCGCCGCGCAGCGGTTCGATGGCGTTGAACGGCAAGGTTGTCGCCGAGCAGATCGGGGCACAAATCTTCATTGACGGCTGGGCTATGGTCGCGCCGGGTGATCCGGCGTTAGCGGCGGAGCTGGCGCGGCGTGCGGCAAGCGTCAGCCACGACGGCGAAGCTATCTACGGCGCGCAGGTGCTCGCAGCTATGGAATCCCTGGCGTTCGTGGAGCCGGACATCCACAAACTATTGGATACCGCCGTGACTTTCATCCCCAAAGACTCCGTCATCTACCGGATGATCGCCGATATCCGTGAATGGCGCACTGCCATCCCCGACTGGCGCGCGGCCTTCGGGCGGCTCGCGGAACACTACGGTTACGACAAATACGGCGGCAACTGTCACATCGTTCCCAACCACGGGCTGGTCATGTTGAGCCTGCTGTGGGGCGAAGACGACTTCCAGAAGACGCTGATGATCGTCAACACCTGCGGCTGGGATACCGATTGCAATTCCGGCAACGTGGGATGTCTGATGGGCATCAAAAATGGCCTGGCCGGGCTGGATGCCGGCCCCGACTATCGCGGCCCCGTCGCCGACCGGCTCTATCTGCCCACCGCCGATGGCGGACGGGCAATCACCGACGCGGTGACGGAGACCTATCACATCGTCAACATCGGGCGCGCGCTGGCCGGGGAGGCCCCGCTTGCTCCCAAGGATGGCGCACGCTTCCACTTCGACCTGCCCGGCGCGGTACAGGGCTGGCTGCCGGAAGATAGCCAGGAATCACGGGATACGCTGAGGTTGGAAAATGTCGCCGGTCACAGTCTGAAAGGCACCCGTAGCCTGGCCCTGCGCTACCGCGGCGTCGCCACAGGCCGTCCGGCGCGCGCAGCCACCACCACCTTTACACCGCCGGATGCCGCCGCCATGCCCGGCTATGGCCTGCTGGCTTCCCCTACCCTCTACCCAGGGCAAACGGTGCGCGCGCGGGTAACGGCGGACAAACACAACAGTATTCCCGTCACTTGCAGCTTGTACGTGCGCAGCTACGGAGACGGCGACCGCCTGGAACGCCTCCTTGGCCCTTCCATTACATTAGCTCCCGACGCGGCGCACGAGTTCACCTGGCGTATCCCCGATATGAACGGCAATCCCATTGCCGAAATTGGCGTTGAGATCAGCAGCGCGCGGCGGGCAGACGGGGTCGTCTATCTGGATTACCTCACATGGGACGGTGCGCCGGACGTGACGCTTACGCGCCCTGGTCACACCGGGACGATGTGGCGACGCGCGTGGGTCAACGGCATGGATCAACTGCTGCATTGGGGAGAAACCTACCGTCTGGTGCAGAATGAGGGTGTGGGCTTGCTAATCCAGGGGACGCGCGAATGGCGCGATTACCGCGTCAGCGCCGATGTGACGCCACATCTGGCGAAATCTGCCGGTATCGCGGCGCGCGTGCAGGGGATGCGGCGCTATTACGCGCTGCTGGTGTGTTTTGAAGGTGAACCCGCGTCAGCCAAATTGCGGCTGGTCAAAGTCCTCCACGAAACCGCCACGCTCGCCGAGATGGATTTTCCCTGGCATTTCGGCGAGACGCACACCCTGGCGCTGGAAGTCAGCGGTACGACTTTGCGCGCCTGGGTGGATGACAGTCTATGCTTCGCCGCCACAGACGAGGATGATCGCCTGGAGAGCGGCGCCGTGGCGCTGGTCTGCGAAGCAGGCCGAACGGCGACCCATGAAGTGCGCGTGCAGCCGGTATAGGCTGGTGGTGTCAATTTCAATCAGCAGACATCATGAGCGACGTGCTCCACGACGCATGAATATGCATGTCAACGGATTAAACGGATGAAACGGATTAGCTTTCCACTATCGCATAAATCTGCTCAATCTGCTTAATCCGCTGATAAACTACGGTGCGCTGGCGCGGATGATCAGTTCTGGCTGCACCACAATGCGGCGACATTCATCGGTGCAGCCGTTGATGCGCTCCAATAGCAACTGCATCGCCTGCAACCCCATCTCATAGCGGCGGACGCGACAAGTCGTCAGAGCTGGCGTAACCAGCGCGGCCAACGGGATGTCGTCATAGCCGACGATCGCAAGGCTTTCCGGCACGACACGACGTAAAGTCACCGCCGCCTGTAACGCCCCGACGGCGACCAGGTCGTTGTAGCAGAAGAGCGCCGTAAGTCGTGGATGATCGTGCAGCAAGGCTTGTGCAGCAGCCTGTCCCCCTTCCACAGTCGGCGCGCAGGGACGAATCCAATCGGGATTATAGGAGATTGCGGCAGCCTGGAGCGTCTCAAAATAGCCTTCCATACGCTTACGTCCACTCCAGGATGCCGGCGGACCGGTCAGAAACCCGATGGCCTGATGTCCACGCTGTAGCAGATGACGGGTGATGATCGCGCCCCCTAGCTTATCATCAATCAACACCGTGCCGAAGTCATCCCCGTTCAATTGCCGATTGAGGAGCACCACGCTGGCATGGTGCGCCAGCGCAGCCCGCAATGTCGGCTCGTCCAGACGCGAGCTGCACAACAGCACGCCGTCCACGCGCTTGTCTTCCAAAGAACGCAGTACGGCAAGTTCACGCTGCGGGTCTTCATCGGTATTGCACAAGAAAACATTATAGCCCCGCGCATACGCCGCGTGTTCTGCGCCACGCGCCACCTCGGCAAAAAAGGGGTTCGCCACATCCGGCACAACCAGGCCCAAGGTGCCGGTATGCTGAGTGGCAAGGCCACGGGCGATACTACTAGGGCGGTAGCCCATTTCCTCGGCGATGCGTAACACACGCGCACGAGTTTCCGGGCCGATTTCACCACGATCATTGATGGCGCGGGAGACAGTCTGGCGCGAAACGCCGGCGGCATCGGCAACATCCTGGATGGTTACCCTTTTGCGATTCACGGTTCACCTGCTATAATAGGGATACGTGAGCGGTAACGTGAGCGCTCACAATCATAGTAACACAGTTTTCGCATAAGGTCAAGCCACCATACAAATTTAAGGAGGTCATCATGGTCACTGTTTCCGAAGCCGCCCGTCCGCTGATTGATCTGCAACCTCACCATGCGTTCTGCGTCGGTATTGACTCCGATGGCTGCGCGTTCGACACCATGGAGATCAAACACAAAGAGTGCTTCACGCCCAATATCATCAAGTATTGGGGATTACAGGGGGTCTCCAAATATGCCCGCGAAGCTGCCGAGTTCGTCAATTTGTACTCCATCTGGCGCGGTGTGAACCGCTGGCCGGCGCTCGTCAAGGTATTCGATCTGCTGCGTGTGCGTCCCGAGGTCATCAAGCGCGGCGTGCCCATCCCCGAAGCCCCGCACATCCGCGCCTTTATGAGCGACAAAACCTTCCCGCAGAGCAACGACGGTCTGAAAGCCTATAAAGCGCAGCATCCCGACCCGGAACTGGATCGCGCGCTGGCGTGGAGTGAAGCGGTCAACGCCACGATTGCCGACATGGTCTACGGCATTCCGCCGTTCCCCTTTGTACGCGAGAGCCTGCAATTCCTGTTCGACAAGGCAGACATGATCGTCGTCTCGCAGACGCCCACCGAGGCGCTGTGCCGCGAATGGGCCGAGCATCACATTGCCCCCTATGTCCGCGTCATCGCCGGGCAGGAAATGGGCACCAAAAGCCAACATCTGACCTTTGCGGCGGGCGGTAAGTACGCGCCTGAGCACATCCTGATGATCGGGGATGCCCTGGGCGATCTCAAGGCCGCCCGCGACAACCAGGCGTGCTTCTTCCCCATCAACCCCGGCCACGAAGATGAAAGCTGGCAGCGTTTTTATGAAGAAGGCGTCCATAAGTTTCTCGACGGTACCTTCAAGGGCGCGTATGAAGACACCCTCATTGCCGAATTCGAGAAGTTTATGCCCGAAGTCCCACCGTGGGAGAAAAAAGAATCCTGATTCGGTATAGGGAGGTGGCTATGATTGGAACAGGATACCTGGATCGCACATTGACCGAAGCGGAAGTCCGCGGAATTGTGGCTCAGGCGTTCGCTACGCACGATATGACCGGCAAGCGGGTGCTGTTCATCACGCCGGACGCCACACGCTCCGGGCCACTGGATTTGATGTTTCGCGTGTTCTACGAGACTATCGGCGCGCAGGTCGCCGCCCTGGATTATCTCATCGCGCTCGGCACCCACATGGCGATGAGTCCGGCGGCTATCAACAAACTCTTCGGCCTCACCGCGGAAGAACGCGGCGGAAAATACGCCCGCGTCAACATCTTTAATCATGAATGGGATAAACCGGAGACCTTCAAACAAATCGGCATCATCACGGCGGACGAGATCGCGAGCCTCACCGACGGCTTGATGCGCATGGACGTGCCCGTGACGATCAACAAGAAGCTGTGGGAATACGATCAGGTCATCATCTGCGGGCCGACGTTTCCCCATGAGGTCGTAGGGTTCTCCGGCGGCAACAAATACTTCTTCCCCGGCGTCGCCGGGCCGGAGGTGATCAACTTTTCGCACTGGCTCGGCGCCGTGATCACCAGTTGGAAGGTCATTGGGACGAAATTCACGCCGGTGCGCGCCGTCATCAACAAAGCAGCGTCCTTTATTGACGTCCCGAAACTTTGCTTTAGCATGGTAGTAAAGGGACATCACGATCTGGTGGGCCTGTATTTCGGGACGCCGGAAGACGCCTACAGCGCAGCCGCCGATCTGTCGGCGCAACATCACATCGTCTACGTTGAGAGGCCGTTCAAGCGCGTGCTCTCGGTTATGCCGGAGCTGTATGACGACATCTGGACGGCGGCGAAAGGGATGTACAAGCTGGAGCCGGCGGTTGCCGACGGCGGCGAGGTCATCATCTACGCCCCACACATCAACGAGATTTCGTACACGCACGGCAAAATCCTGGATGAGATCGGCTATCACTGTCGGGACTATTTTCTCAAGCAGTGGGACCGCTTCCAGCATTATCCCTGGGGCGTGCTGGCGCACTCTACGCACGTCAGCGGCGTCGGCGAATATGACGTCGCGACCGGCACTGAAACGCGGCGCATCAAGGTCACATTGGCGACCGGCGTGCCGCGCGAGCGCTGTGAAAAGGTGAATCTGGGCTATCTCGATCCGGCAAGCATTAACCTGGATGAATGGAAAGGGCGCGAGGACGAAGGTATTTTGCTCGTCCCGCGCGCCGGGGAGATGCTGTATCGGCTGACAAGTTAGTATGGCCGCATAGAAAATGACGGGTTAATGACGGGGTATGGAAGCAAGCACTGACATTCAAAAAGTATACCGGAAAATGGCTCTCGGTGAACAACAGAGCGATTTTGCTTACTGGCAGCGGATTCGTCCGCGTTTAATTTGAACATCAATCAGCAAGGAGACAACCATGGACAAAGTACGACTTGCCGTCATCGGCATCGGCAACATCGGCAACTTACACTTACGCAACATCGAGAATCAGCCCAAAGTGCAGCTCACCGCCGTCTGCGATATTGTGCCGGAAAAAGCAGATGCGGCGGCAGCCAGATACGGCGTCAAAGCCTACTACGATTCGGACGCTCTGCTGGCCGACAAGGTCTGTGACGCGGTCATTATTGCCACACCCCACTACTTCCACACCACCATCGGCATCGCGGCGCTGGATTCGGGGCACCATGTCCTCGTTGAAAAGCCCATCTCCGTCCACAAAGCCGACTGTGAGCGGCTCATCGCAGCGCATGAACGCTACCCACATCTGGTCTTTGCCGCGATGTTCAACCAGCGCACCGATCCTTTTTACCAGAAGATTCGGGACATCGTGAAATCTGGGGAGCTGGGTACTTTGCAGCGCGTCAACTGGATCATCACCAACTGGTTCCGCACCCAAAGCTATTACGATTCCGGCGGCTGGCGCGCCACCTGGGGCGGCGAGGGCGGCGGTGTGTTGCTCAATCAATGCCCGCATAACCTCGATCTGCTACAATGGATCACCGGTATGCCGGTGAAGGTGTACGGCTTCTGCGAAATCGGCAAGCGCCACACCATTGAGGTCGAAGATGAAGTCACGGCTTTCCTGGAATATCCCGGCGGCTGCACGGGGCTATTCGTCACCTCCACGGGGGAAGCGCCGGGCACCAACCGTCTGGAGCTGGCCGGCGACAACGGCAAGCTGGTCTACGAAGAAGGCAAAGAAATCATCTTTACGCGCAACCTGGTGCCGGCCTCGGAATTCCTGCGCACCTCCCCAGAATCCTTCGCCCGTCCACCCTGCGAGGTCGAGACGTACACCTTCGAGCATCACGGCGGACAGCACATGGCGATCCTGGAAAACTTTGCCGATGCAATTATGACCGGCGTACCGCTCATCGCCCCCGCCGAAGAGGGCATCCACTCCGTCGAGCTGGCGAATGCGATGCTATACTCGACGTTCATCGGCGGGCCGGTGCAGCTTCCCCTGGATGGCGCCGCTTACGAAGCCAGGCTCCAGGAACTCATTGCGACTTCCACGTTCAAGAAGGAAGTGCGCGAGAATGTAGTGAGTGATATGAGCAAGTCGTTTGGATAGAATCAGCAAATCAGCGAATCAGCAAATCAGCGAATCAGCAAATCAGCGAATCAGCAAATCAGCGAATCAGCGAAGCGGTGAAGCAGCGAAGCGGTGAATTGGCGAATCGATGAGTTCTCAGGTCTTGTGATTGGAGGATGGGATGACTGAAGCAACATTGGCCGAGGTTTTGCTGAAGTCAGAGGGAATCGAACCGGAAACAACGGTTTCGTTGCGGCGGCTGTTGGAAGCAGTATTTGCCTCAACGCAGCCGCGCGCGATGAGTTATACAGAGTTCCTGGAGTGGGCCGATGAAGACACCTTGGCCGAGTGGGTAAACGGAGAAATTGAGATGACCTCGCCAGCGACAACACAACATCAACTAATTTCCAAATTCCTGACCAAAGTATTGGACATCTATATTCAAATGCGCGGCTTGGGCACGTTGCTCTACGCACCTTTCCAAATGAAACTGAAAAATGGCCGTGAGCCTGACCTGCTGTTTGTCAAGCGTGAACACCTGGCGCGTTTGCGCCCCACACACCTGGATGGTCCCGCCGACCTGGTCATCGAAATCATTTCTTCAGAAAGCGCGCGCCGCGACCGCGCCGACAAGTTCTATGAATATGCCGAAGGCGGCGTCCCTGAATACTGGTTAATTGATCCCGAACATCAGCGCGCCGAGTTTTATATCCTGGAGAACAATTACTATACGCCTGTTTTCAGCGGTAGAGCCGGGCGTTATGATGCGCGAGTACTCCCCGGCTTTTGGCTACAAGTCGAATGGCTGTGGCAAGACCCGCTGCCATCACCGTTGCGCGTATTGGCCGAAATCGTTGGTATGGACTCAGCTTTGGTTGAGGCTTTCGAGAAAGCTCTGGCAGGCTAAACTTTTATACTTGGGAGGATGATATGCAACCCGCAGACATCGGCATCATCGGCCTCGGAGTGATGGGGCGGATGTTGGCCTTAAATATGGAACGCAACGGCTTTCGTGTGGCCGGTTACGACCTGGATCATGAGAAAGTGACGGCGTTCGCCGCCCACACCGACAAAAATGTCATCGGCTGCCCTACGCTCGCCGACTTTCTCGCCGCGCTGGAAAAGCCCCGGCGGATGATGGTGATGGTGCCCGCCGGCAAGCCGGTAGACGCCGTGTTGAGCGACCTCAAAGGCGCGCTGGAACCAGGCGACCTGGTCATCGAGGGCGGCAACTCACACTTCAGCGACACCGAGCGCCGCGCCGCCGAATTTGAGGCGCTGGGCATCTATTACATCGGCACAGGCGTCAGCGGCGGCGAATACGGCGCGCTGTGGGGCCCGGCGATCATGCCCGGCGGGCAACCAGAAGCGTGGTTACTGGTCAAACCGATCTTCGAGGCCATCGCCGCCAAAGTGGAAGGGGAAAATGGGCAACTTGAACCCTGCGTGAGCTACATCGGCCCGCGCGGCGCCGGACATTACGTCAAAATGGTGCACAATGGCATCGAGTACGGCGACATGCAGCTCATCGCTGAAGCCTATGACGTGCTCAGTCGCGGACTGGGTCTGACGGCCGCAGAACTCCACGAAGTCTTTGCCGCCTGGAACACCGGCGAGCTGCAATCATACCTCATCGAAATTACCGCCGACATCTTCACCAAGATAGATGACCTCACCGGCAAGCCGCTGGTAGATGTGATCCTCGATGAGGCGCAACAAAAAGGCACGGGCAAATGGACGGCGCAGAACGCCCTCGACCTCGGCGCACCGACGCCCACCCTCAACGCCGCCGTCGAAGCGCGCATCATCTCTGCGTACAAAGAGGAGCGGCTTCACGCGGCTTCCGTGCTGCCCTTCACGGGGCGGCCGGCCCCGGCCATCGAGCGCGCTGCGTTGATTGACGCCGTAAAGGATGCCCTCTACGCGGCGAAAATCTGCTCGTATGCCCAGGGGTTCGCGTTGCTGCGCGCGGCCAGCAAAGAATACGGCTACAATCTCAACTACGGCGAAATCGCCCGCATCTGGCGGGGCGGTTGCATCATCCGCGCACGGTTCCTCAACACCATCCGCGCCGCCTTCGAGCGTCAGCCGGACCTGCCCAATCTGCTCCTGGACGAAACCTTCGCGCGCGCGGTCGCCGAGCGGCAGACGGCCCTGCGCGACGTGCTCAGCTTCGCCGTCGCCAAAGGCATCCCCACGCCGGCCTTCTTCTCCGCCCTGGCCTACTACGACGCCTACCGCAGTGCGCGACTGCCGGCCAACCTCACCCAGGCGCAGCGGGACTACTTCGGCGCACACACCTACCGTCGCGTGGATCGTCCGCGCAGCGAATCGTTCCATACGGAGTGGATCCGCGAGGCATAAAGGCAAGGTCTATCACAAGTGAGGCCCCGAAGTGAGCGGAACAGGAAAACGTTGGACCGTCTATGACCGTTACGGCAATCCGATCTATCTGACGCAAGAGTGATGGGAGCATATTATTGCGCCTATCAATCATCCCGAAATGGAGGACTATGAGGATTACCTTCAAATCACCATTCAACGGGGGCGGCGACAACAAGAGCCGTTGAATCCATAAAATATCGCTATGCCTGGAAATTTGATGACTTGCCCGGAGATGTTAACCATATTGTTGCTATTGTCATCTTCGGCTTTGATGTAGACATAGACGGTGCGATCATTCCTAACAACTATGTTGCGACGGCTTTCTTTAAACATATTCGTGAAAAAAGGTGAAGTGATGGATCAAGAAATTGTTTACAATTATGACAAGGAAGTGGATGTGCTCTACATCTCATTCGCTCCTGGCGAGAAAGCGACCACAGCAGTTGAGCTGAACGAACACATCCTTTTGCGTTTCAACCGCGCTGAAAAGCGCGCGATTGGGCTAACGTTGATGGATTTTTCTGTGTTGGTGCAGTTAGCGATGATGGGCGGCGCTATGGTGCGCGCGCCGCGTAGTTTCCCCCTGACCGGTTTACAGGATTTGGAGCCGGAGTGGCAAGAAACAGTTCTGGATATCATCACCCGGCCGCCGGTCAATCAAATTTTGAAAGTGGCGGTCTATACACCATCTATCGCCGAAACTGCGCCGATTGTAATGGTTAATGCGCCTTTGACGCCCCAGTACGCAGTTACATAGGGGTATAGTGCAAATCTTAAAGAGTTTCGCGGCTATACAACCTTGACGCCAGGCGAACACGCCTTCAAGGTGAAGTAGAGAACGCAAGCCTATCGGCCTAACGCCTATCTGACTAACGACTACCGGACTATCACAGGAGGTGCACCTATGGAAACAGCGGTTGCAGCAAAACCGGTTACGGCGACTGCGCCGCCCCAGCGCCAACCGCCCAAATTAGAAATGACCTATCCCGAATTTCTGGAATGGGCCGGCGAAGACAAATTGGTGGAATGGGTGCCGTTGATCGGTTCACAAAAAGGGGAGGTCATTATCCAAATGCCGCCAAAAGTCATTCATCAGACCATTTTGTTCTTTCTTGGACGTCTGTTAAGTATGTTTGTAGATATGCTAGGGCTAGGCAGAGTATGTATTGCCCCACTTGAAGTGAAGTTACATCCCCAGGGCGCGGCACGGGAACCGGATATTTTCTTTGTCGCTCAAGAGCATATAGACCGCTTGACGCCGGACAGATTTGAAGGCCCCCCCGATCTCATCGTTGAAATTGTCTCACCGGATAGCGTCAAACGTGACCGCGGCGAAAAATTCCGGGAATATGAAAAGGCCGGCGTCCGCGAATACTGGATCATTGACCCGCGTGAAGGTCACGAGCGCGCCGACTTTTTCCACCTGGACGAAGCCGGCGAGTACCATCTTTTTGCTACCGAAGAGGATGAACGGGTGGACTCTTACGTTTTACCCGGCTTCTGGCTGAAACCGGCCTGGCTGTGGCAAGCCGATACCCTCAACCCGCTGGCGTTGCTGTTTGAAATCCGCGGTATGCCGGCAGAACAAATCACACAACTCTTGCAATGGGGAATGAACAATGAGTAGACCGAAAAACGTCATCATCGCCCAATCCGGCGGGCCGACGCCCGTCATCAACGCCTCCTTGCGCGGCGTCATCGAAACATGTCAAGCCTACCCTGGCACATTCGGCACCCTCTACGCCGGTTTCCACGGCATTGAGGGCGTGCTCAAAGAAGAATTGCTCAACCTTTCGGCGCAACCGGCCGAAGAAATCGCCTTGCTGAGCACCACACCGGCGGCCGGCGCCATCGGCACGTGCCGTTATAAGCTCAAGAGCAGCCAGAAAGAGGACTTCGAGCGCATCATCGCCGTCTTCAAAGCACACAACATCGGCTACTTCTTCTACAACGGCGGTAATGATTCGATGGATACGGCTTACAAGGTCGCCCAACTGGCCCACGAACGCGGCCTTGACCTCGTCGCCACCGGCGTCCCCAAGACGATTGATAACGATGTGGGCGGCGGCCTCGCGGCAGACGGTCAGACTTTCGAGGTGATTGACCACACGCCCGGTTACGGCAGCACGGCGCGCTATTGGGCACTCAATGTGCAAAACGCCAACGAGGAAAACGCCGGCTCCAGTCCCTCTGATCCGGTACTCGTGTTACAGGCGATGGGGCGCAAAATCGGCTACATTCCGGCCGCGGCGCGGCTGGCCGACCCGCAGCGCGAAATGCCCCTGTTGATTTTCATGCGCGAGTCAGGGCTGTCATTGGAAGCCCTGGCCGACGCGGTCAATGAGATGCTCAAAGCCCGTGGACGCGCGCTGGTCGTCATCAGCGAGGGCTTCGATGTAGGCAATCTCGGCGAACGGAAAGACAGTTTCGGGCACACGATGTTCTCATCCAGCGAGACGACCGTGGAACAGATTGTGGTCAACTACCTGAACAGCGTCGGCCTGGCGGCGCGCGGCGCGGCGCGGGGCAACGTCCCCGGCACGGATCAGCGTCACGCGATGATCTACGCTTCGACGGTAGACCTCGAAGAGGCGTACCGCGTGGGACAAAAAGCCGTGCAGATCGCGGCGGAAGTCGGTGGCGGCTATATGTCCACCATCCTGCGCCATCCCGGCGATCTCTACCAGGTCACTTACGACAAAGTCCCGTTGGAAATGGTCGCCAATTCCGAGCGCACCTTCCCGGAGGCGTGGCTCACGCCCGCGCGCACCGATGTCACCGACGCTTTCGTGCGCTACGCGCGTCCGCTCATCGGCGAGCACTGGCCGACCGTCCCATTGGTGAACGGACGGCAACGCTTCACGCGCTTCGCGCCGATTTTCGCGGAACAGAAACTGCCGCCGTACACACCACAAGCCTACCGCGGCTGACAGGCGCATCTTCAAAATTCACCCCGCAGTGGCGCGGTCAGAGACCGGCCACTGCGAGAGCGGCCATGTTGAAATGTACCCATTGACGGCAGGCTTAATCCGTTCCATCCGTTAAATCCGTTGACATTTAAGGAGGCCCTTTTTTGTTTCCCTGGCTTGGACAACGACTTGTCGCCCTCTATGGCCCATTTCGACTGTTGAATTCATATCTGTTTCTGGCCGGCGTCGGCACAACGCTGGCCGCGCTGCTTACCTGGCTTCTGCTGCCGAAGTTATGGCATCGTCTGCCCAAAGACGGCGGGCGAATTTACGCCGTGGGCGCCCAGGAGAGCCAGGGCAAACCGGTCAGCGCCGGCTTGATCTTTGTTCCCATCTTTGTCAGCGTGTGCTTGCTGGTCCTACCGTACAATTGGCGCTTCGGCGGCATATTGTTGTGCATGTTACTTTCGATGCTTGAAGGGTACCTCGACGACCGCACACCGGGCGGCTGGGGCGAGTATCGGTTGGGACTGGCCGACCTGGGCATCTCGTTGCTGGCGGCGCTCATCATCTGCCGTTGCAAGCCGATGGTGATGTGGCTTCCCCTGTTCAAAACACCGCTCAGCGTAACGCCGTGGGTCTTCGTCCCGTTGGCGACGCTGCTCTTATGGTTTTCAATCAACGCCACCAACTGCACCGACGGCGTGGATGGGCTCTCAGGCAGTTTGTTGACGCTGGCGTTCACCTACCTCGGCGGCATCCTATACGGCATCCTGGGGCATCAGGAAATTTCGGCCTACCTGCTGGTGCCGCACTATCCCGATGGCGCGCTTTGGGACATCATGGCCTTCGTGATGGTCGGTGTGTTGGGCGGCTATCTGTGGTATAACGCCAATCCTAGTATGGTGTTGATGGGCGACGCCGGATCACGCCCGATGGGGCTATTGCTGGGGATGCTGGTGCTGGCGAGCGGCAATCCCTTTTTGATTTTGATCGTGGCCGGCGTCGTCCTGGTGAACGGCGGCACCGGCCTGCTCAAAGTGGCCTTGTTGCGCTTTTTTAAGATCGGCATCTTCAAAAACATACGCTACCCGCTGCACGACCATGTCCGCAAGGTCGCCGGTTGGTCGAATACCCAGGTTCTGGTGCGCTTTATGCTGATCCAGGCCATCGGCACGCCGCTGCTCCTGGTGCTGCTGTTCAAAGTGCGCTAAACGTTCCAAGTTCAAACGAAAGGGAGGTTAGGGGATGTTATATCCACTGCGTTTCAAAGAAATTTTGCGCAACTACACTTTCGGTAACCGCTGGATTGTGGATGTGTACGCGAAAGACGGCCTGCCGGAAAACCACCGCATCGCCGAGACCTGGGAGGTGTGCGACCGTGGAGCCGAATCCAGTGTGGTCATCAACGGCACGCTGGCCGGGAAAACGCTGCACGAGTTGATCACTGACTACGGCGTGGACTTCCTGGGCCGCGACATTGTTGCCCGCTGCGGCACGCGCTTCCCGCTGCTTATCAAATTCCTCGACGCCTCCAACGTTCTCGGCGAGCAGGCGCATCATAGCGACGCGCTGGCGGCGAAACAGGGGCTCTCTGATCCCGGCAAAACCGAGGCCTGGTACATGCTCCACGTCCGCGAAGGCGCGACCATCCGCTGCGGCAACGTGGATGGGGCGACCGAAGCCGCCGTCCACGACGCCATCATGGACGGCTCAATCCGCAAATGGATGCGGGAATACACCGTGCAACCGGGTGACGCCTTCCTGCTCTATGCCGGAACGATGCACTACTCAGATGGCGGCGTGCTGTTTTACGAAATCATGCAGAACTCCGACGTGTACATCGGTCTGCGCCCACCCGATCCGACACTGCCGGAGGCGGAACGCGAGGCGCAGGTGCGCATGGCGATGGAAGGTGTACACCTCGAAGAAGGGTTTGACTGCAAAACCGTCCCGATTGCGCTACGCGAAGGCGAAAATACCCGCACGTTTGTCTTCGCCTGCACTTACTTCGCCCTGGAGCGGCTGGATTTGACCACGCCGTACACGCTGAACTGCGACGGCGAGCGGTTCTTTGTGCTGTCGCAGATCGCGGGAACATCCACAGTGGTCTGGGGTGAGCACCGCGAAACGCTGCGTCCGGGGCATACCTGCCTGCTCCCCGCCAACCTGGGCATGGTGACATTGGAACCCGGTTCCACTCCTTGCGCCTTGCTCAAAGCCTACGTCCCCGACCTGCTGAACAACATCATTCGCCCCTTGCAAGCCGCCGGCGTCGCCGATGAAGCCATTCTGGGTCTGGGTGGGAAAACCTCTCTAAATCCGTTAGGCCAGCGACTCCACCCGGGCGGTTAGACCTGTCAATCCTGTCCCAAGAAACGCACCGCGTAATTACCGTCCTTAGATTCTCTCGGCGTGCTCTATGTCTCTACGACGAAACAGGGGCCCAACCACCCGGTAGGCAAAGCGCCCTGGAAAACCGGCTAAAGCCGGTGCGCACATTTGGCAATCTGGAGGTAAGCTATGAAAAAGTTAAATGCCCCTTTATCCCTGCTCGTCATCCTGGCCATGCTTATGGTCGGCTGCAACTCCGGTCAAAAAAGCGCGGAAATGCTCACCGGTACGGTGAAATTCGATCTCAATAGCCCCTACTGGCCCACCAAAGGCTGGCGCACCGCGCTTCCCCAGACCCAGGGCATGGATCCCGAAAAGCTACAGCGCATGTTCACGGTCATCGAGGAACAAAAGCTGGCGCTGCACAGCGTAGTGGTCGTCCGCAACGGCTACATCGTCGCCGAAATGTACTATCCGCCCTACGAAGAGAACACGCGCCACGCGCTCTACTCCTGCACCAAGAGCTTCATCTCGGCGCTGGTAGGCATGGCCGTCGCAGAGGGGCGTCTGAAAACCGATGAAACGGTGCTGAGCTGCTTCCCCGATCACGAGTTCGCCAACACCGATACACGCAAAGCGGCGATGACCGTCGAGCATCTGTTGACGATGAGTTCGGGTCTGGATTGGCCGGAGGGCGATGTCATTTACAGCCAGATGTGGATCAGCCGGGATTGGGTGCAGTTCGTGCTCGACCGCCCGATGGCCGAGGAGCCGGGCACGCGCTTTGACTACAATTCTGGTTGCTCACACGTGCTTTCGGCGATTGTGGCCGACCGCAGCGGCATGCTGACGCAGAATTTCGCGCAGGAGCGTCTCTTTGCCCCCTTGGGCATCACGAATGTCCGATGGGACCTCGATTCGCAGGGGCTGGCAATCGGCGGATGGGGGTTGGAAATCACCCCGCGCGATATGGCGAAGTTCGGCTACCTCTACCTGAACGAAGGCAAATGGGAAGAACAACAGATCGTCCCGGCCGAATGGGTGCGCACGTCCACAACAACTCACATTGAGACGGGAGAGTCATTCAACTACGGCTATCAATGGTGGACGTATCCCCAATGGGGCGCTTACTTTGCCAGAGGACGCTTCGGGCAGATCATCTTCGTGATCCCCGAGTATCAGCTCGTCGTCGTTTTCACCGCCGGGATGGACAGCGACGCGCCGTTGATCAAACTCATCGAGGACTATATCGTGCCCGCTGTCCAGCCAGCAGAATGACGCATCCTTCGTGACGGCGCGGGCCGGTCGCTGACCGTGCCCGCGCCAGTCCAGACTGCTGCTACTTATTCCGCGTCACCAACGGCAGATAGATACGCTCGAATTTGGCCGACACGCGATAGATGTGACTTGGCTCATCCGCGACACCAAGCGCAACGGTGCGCAGCGTTCGGGTCAGCGGCGCAGTCGCGCTCGCCAGCGTCGTCTTTGCCGCCGTGCTGACGCTCACGTCGTAGAACGAGGTCGCGTAGCCGTACACTTCCAGCCAGTAGTATCCCGCTATCGGCGCGGTGATCCCGATGTGCTCTGCCACCGGGCCTTCGTTCGCGCTGTACCAATAGGGACGTGAGGGATAATCCGGCGGCCACAGGTACAAATCCGCGTCATCGAAGGAAAAGCGGAAACTCATATCGGCGCTAAACGCGGCGCTTTGCGCCAGCGGGAACAGGTACAAGTGCGACTCGCCCTGCATGATAAAGTTATCCGGCTTGAGATAATTCACCAGCGCGCTCCCCGGCACGGCAGAGATGTTCCTGGCGGCGTCCGCCACCCACACGTCAATGTAGCGTGGGCCGGAGAAATACCCGAACGAATACCAGTACACACTGTCGTAAGGCACCCAGCCGGTTTCATCGGTGACCAGCCACGCCCGCACGGAGGGAAAGTACTCCCACACGACCAGGTCCATCCACGCCAGGCCGCTGTCGCCAACGTCGTGGGCGGCAATGGACAAAGCTACAGATCCAGAATTGGTCTTCACCGGCGCCGTCACCCCATCCACGACCGGCGGCGACGTATCGGGCGGCGTCAATGTTTTCACCTGCACCCCGCGATGATAGAGGTTGTTTCCGGCCGGCTCCGCAATCGCATTATCCGGGTCAATCACGGCGTACAACTCAAATGTCCCCGCCTGCGTCGGCGTCCACGCTACGTTGACCGGGCGCCAACTGTTGGGCGGCAGTGTAGCAATGCTTCCATCTCCGATCAACGTCGCCTGATTGACCGGATCGGTCAGCCCTGGCGCACCGACATAGAAACGCACGCTCACATTGTTCAGGTCGCTGGCGCCGCCCAGCCGGTGCACGACAAACCACACCCATGTAGGCCCGCCGACATATTCGTAGACCTGGTTGGATGTCAGCTCGTAGTTGAAGCCGTAAAGGTCATCAGCCGGATTGGCAGGCGTCAGGTCCACGGCTGTGTAGCCGTATGGCAGCGTGCCCTTGCTCCAGTCGGGGTTGAGCACCGTCACGGCATAGCTGGCGGCTTGAAGCTCGCCGGGCCACAGCGCCGAAAGGTGATTGGAAGAATGGTAAATCGTGCGCAGCGCCGGGATGCCGCCCGGCTCCAGACGCGCCACCGCGCCATCCTGAAAGTTCGCGCCGTAGATTTCCACCTGGGCCGGTTGATCCGCCGCGCCCTGAGCAGGCAAGACCTGGTTGACGACAGGCGCAGGCTTGACGACGCCGGGAATCGGCGTGGGCGTGGGGGGAATGGGGGTGGCCGGCGCCGGGGTGGGTGTAGCCACGCTCCCCACCATATTGAACAGGAGACCAGACGCGGTGGCGCCGCCTTCGATGGAACGCAGCGGCGCAGCGTTATCCAGCGTGAACGCAACCTCCAACGGCACGCCATTGACCAGCGCTTGCACGCGATAATACCCCGGCAGCGCGCCGGTGGTATTCAGGACGGCGCGGAAAAACCCATAATGATTCGCCTGCCCGGTTCCCAAAAGTTGCCCATTGAGGCTGAGCGGCACATTCGCCCACGCCGGCGCATTGGCAAGGGTGATGTGCAACAGGCTGCCCGGCCGCGCTGTGGAATAGTGCAGGTACAGTTCCGGTCCGGGCTTGAGACCCAGCACGGGCACCGGCGTCAGTCGTTCGTTCACGCGCCCATCGCCGAGTTTACCGTTGACATTGGTTCCGCCGCACACCGCGTCGGTCGTACCGATGACGCACGTGACATCGCCACTCACGGCAACCTTGGTGTAAGCGGCGTTGTACAGCGAATTTTGCAGTGGCACGGGCTGGCCGTCGCCCCAGCAGTACAGCGCGCCTTCCTTGATCGCGCAAACCTTCGTGCGCGTCGCTGACAATGCCGTGACGCCGCTTTCCAGCCCGCTGGCCTGTATGGGCGTTGACGAGAGACTGGGCCAGGCGGGCGAACCCAATTGCCCCTGCTCGTTGCGTCCCCAACACCACACCCCGCCGTTGACCAGCGCGCAGTTGAAATGGTTGCCGGCCACGATCCTGGTCGCGCCGGCCGGCAGGCCGGTCACGTTGACCGGCGAGGGATAAACGTCATACGTCCCCGATGCGCCATTGCCCAGTTGCCCGTAATAGTTGAAGCCCCAGCATTGCACGTTGCCGCTCACCACGGCGCACGAGTGATCGGCGCCGACGGCAATGTCCGTCACATTGGCCGATAGCCCCACCACATCAACCGGCGTCGTCACCGGCGTATAGCTGCCGCTCTGCCCGTTGCCGAGCTGTCCCACGTAATTGTAGCCCCAGCATTTGGCCGCGCCATTGACCACCGCGCACGAGTGCTCGTTGCCTTGCCCGCGATCCACGACGGCAATGGCCGTCACGCCGCTGCTCAAGCCGGTCACGTTGACCGGTGTGTTAGCGTCGGTTGTAGTGCCGTTGCCCAATTGCCCGTAGTCATTGTTGCCCCAGCACTTGGCCGCGCCGTTGACGATAGCGCAGGTGTATTGGATTCCAGCCGCGATGGCCTGCACGCCGCTGGAAAGCCCCACGACATCCTGCGGCGAGTTGACCAGCACGCCCATCGTCGTCGAACCGGTGCCCAACTCGCCGCTGTAATCCTGTCCCCAGCATTTTGCCGCGCCGGTCGCCGTGATCCCACAGACGTGCAGCGCGCCGGTCGCAAACGCGGCGTAGTTCACCCCGGTGATGTCATCCAGGGGGGAATACGCATAACTGGTGTTGCCCATGCCCAACTGCCCACGGGCATCGCTCCCCCAACAACGCACACCATCGGTCAGCACGGCGCAGTTGTGATAGCCTCCCGCCGCAATAGACGTCGCACCAGCAATGCTGCTGACCGCGACGGGCGCGTTCCGGTCAATGGTCGTGCCGTCGCCGAGCTGACCGTTGCCGTTGCCGCCCATGCACAACACGCCGCCTGCGCTGTTCAAGGCGCACAGGTGCGTGCCACTGGCCGCGATAGCCGTGATATTCGCCAGCCCGACCATATCGGTCGGCGTGTTCGCCAGGAGATTCGCAAAGGAGCCCCAGCATTTCACCGTCCCGGTGTTGAGCAAGGCGCAGGTGTGCAGATACCCCGCCTCAACCTGTTTGACATCCGACAATCCCACCACATCGGTCGGCGTGTTCTGATCGGTAGTATTGCCATTCCCCAACGAGCCATAATAATTGTAGCCCCAGCACTTGACGCGCCCATCGCCGAGCAACGCGCACGTGTGCGCGCCGCCGCCGGCAATCGCGGTCACGTTGCTGAGGCCGATCACGTCCACCGGTACATTGGACGAACCGATTGCCCCCGCGCCCAGTTGTCCGTTCGCATTCAATCCCCAGCACTTGACCGAGCCGGTTGTCATCAGGGCGCAGGTGTGATTGTATCCGGCGGCGATCCCTTTGACGCCGGAGGCCAACCCACTCACTGTGACAGGTATCGGGCTGTTGTCATACGTCCCGGTACCCAATTGCCCCTGCGCATTAAGGCCCCAGCACTTCACACCGCCGCTATCCAGCAGGGCGCAGGAATGAAAGCTACCCACGGCAATCATCTTCACCCCGCTAACCAGGCTGTTGACCTGGACCGGCACCGGACGATCCCACAGGTCGTTCGTTCCCAGTTGCCCGTAAGCGTTGTAGCCCCAGCAGCGCACGCCGCCCTCGATCAGAGCGCACGAGTGCGACATGCCGAGGTCCAGAGTAACGGCGGGAGCAGAATGAGGGGCCGCCGATAAGTGAAGAAGCCGTATGGGAATCACGACAGCCAATCCAACCAAGAGGAAACTCAAACCGGCAAAAATAGCCCATCGCGGGCGCCGCGGGGCATGGATCATAATGACCTCCACTATCGCTGAAGAAACCACAGTATGCAAACCCGACTAACCCAATCATAGTGAGGAACCCACGCTTGTCAACCCCACTTTGACAAACGGCGCAATAGATTTACACTCCCTGCGTCATAGCGTTGAAATACCAGGAGACCATTCAAAGCCGAGGTTATAGCCACGTTGCGTCTCAACCGACTCTCAATGCAGGATCGCAATATCCTCAACTTTACGATAGACACCGCGCTTCAGGGTTTGATGATGGGCGGCATCTTCAATTTCATCTCGGTCTTCGCCGTGCGACTCGGCGCATCGAACTTCATGGTCAGCCTGCTGACTTCCCTGCCGGCCCTGGTAATGGTGATGGCTTCGATTCCGGCGGGACGTATCGTGGAACGCCAGCGCGACCTGGTGCGTTATACGAATCTGATCCGCATCCCCCATCGCATTTCTTTTTTGCTGATTGCCGCCTTACCTTTTTTTGTCCGCAAAGGGCTGACGGAAATCATCGTCATCATCTGGGCGCTCAAATCCATCCCGGCAACGTTGCTCGAATCATCGTGGATGGGTGTTGTGGCCGAAGTCATTCCGCCGCAACGCCGCGCCAGGGTCAACGGCGTGCGGTGGGCCATCCTCAGCATAGTGACGGCAGCCTCAACAGCAACCTTTGGCTATCTGCTTGACCGTTTACCTTTTCCCCTCAACTACCAGATCGTATTTCTCATCTCTTTTATCGGCGGGATGGCAGGGCTGTACTTTTTCGGGCAATTACGCATCCCGGAGAACGTTCCTCCTCAGCATCCAGCAAGAGAGCGCAGCCCCTTGTTAGAACGCATACGCACCTATCTGCGCACTGTCAACGCGCCGGCCTTCGTCCGCTATGAAATTGCGGCAACGGCCCTGCGCTTTGGCGTCAACCTGCCGTCGGCGTTGTACACCATTTACTGGATTCGCAGCCTGGGTGCGTCGGATCTGTGGATCGGTTGGCAGGCGACGGCGGGCAAGGTAGCGTTGATTATCGGCTATATGGTTTGGGGACGGCTGATCAGCCGCAAAGGTTATCGCGCTCCGCTCCTCATCTGCACGCTACTCTGGGGGCTGTATCCGGTGTTGACGGGCCTGGTGCACGATCAACTCTGGTTGCCGTTGATTGCCATCGTGCAAGGTTTCTTCAGTACCGGCATAGATATTTCATTCTTTGATACACTGCTGGCCGTCTCACCTGCCGAGAGGCGACCGACCTTTATCGCCTTGAACACAATGCTTGCCAGCCTGACCCTCTTTCTGGCGCCGTTGGTGGGCAACCTGCTTGCCGACGGATTAAGTTTACCGATAGTCTTTTTCATTGCCGGTGGGTTTCATATTCTCTCGGCGGTGCTCTTCTGGCGATTCAAGATCGTACGTTAGTGCGCTCCCACCACTTTGACAACCCCACAAATTGCCCTAAACTCTGTATCAATTGGCGTTTGGCGGTAGTTATTTGGCAACGGATTGAACGGATTAGCTTTCAATTGGCGCATAAATCTGCTCAATCCGCTTAATCGCTGACCATTTTCGAAACAGATTAAGCAGATTTTTATAAAGGAAACCTGATGATTCCTTTATGACCATCCGTCCCTATCCCTACTCCCTACTCCCTAATCCCTACTCCCTATCCTACCAACTATGACCGACACCTGGGATACACTTACCCACGACATCATCACCTGCCGACGCTGCCCGCGTCTCGTCGCCTGGCGGGAGGAAGTAGCGCGCGTCAAACGCCGCGCCTTCCGCGACGCCGACTACTGGGGCAAACCCGTGCCCGGCTTCGGCGACCCGGATGCGCGCCTGGTCATCATCGGCCTGGCGCCAGGCGCGCACGGCTCCAACCGCACGGGACGCATGTTCACCGGCGACAGTTCAGGCGACACGCTCTACGCGGCGCTGCACCGCGCCGGCTTCGCCAGCCAACCCACCGCCACGGCCCGCGATGACGGTCTGACCCTGTACGACGCCTTCATCACCGCCGTCGGGCGTTGTGCGCCGCCGGAGAACAAGCCTGCTCCGCAAGAATTGACAAACTGTCGCCCCTTCCTGGCCCGCGAACTGGCGCTGCTGCACCAGGCGCGCGTCGTCCTGGCCCTTGGGCGTATCGCCTTCGACGGTTACCTGGCGTTGCTGCGCGAACAAGGCGTTGAGGTCCCGGCGCTGCCCTTCGCTCACGGTGTCACTTACTCACTCCCTGCACCCTACCCTACCCTGGTCGCATCCTACCATCCCAGCCGCCAGAACACCCAAACCGGTCGCCTGACGCCGGCTATGTTCGATGCCGTGTTCGAGCACATCCGCGCGTACCTCTACAGCAAGGGGTTTTGACTCCACTCCAAGGGGAGTATAATACAGACAAGACACCCCGACAGTGTTCACAGGAGGGTATGATGATCGAAGTCACGGTGGAAACCTTGCAGATGAGCCTCGTCTCGCCACACCGGATTGTGGTGTTGCGTGAGGTGGACGTAGAACGTTACCTGCCGATCTGGATCGGTCCCTGCGAGGCCGAGGCCATCGCCAATCGGCTCAACGGCGTCGAGATTCCTCGCCCCCAAACCCATGACTTGATCGTCAACATCCTCGATGCCCTGGAGGCGGACCTGCTCTACATTCACATCAACGCGCTGACCGATAATACGTTCTTCGCGGAGTTGGTGCTTGAGACTGACGGAGAGCAAGTCGAAGTAGACACGCGCCCCAGCGACGCCATTGCGATTGCCGTGCGCATGGGCGTGCCCATCTACGTCGCGGAAGAAGTAATGGAAGAGGCCGGCGTGTTCCCAGAGCATGACCTCCTGTCCAAAGAACAGGAAGACCTGGGGGTTTTCCGTGATTTCCTCAGCACGCTGGATATCGGCGAGGCCCCGTCGGGTCAAGATGGCTAGAGAGTATGACTACACTCGAAAAAACTGTACCGCACAACATTGAAGCCGAGGAAGCCGTCCTCGGCGCTTTGCTCATTGATCCAGAGGGCATCTTCCGCGTGCTGCCCTTCCTGCGCGCCGAAGATTTCTACCTGCAAAAACATCGCTGGATTTACGAAGCCATCGTCCGCATCCACGACCGGCGCGACCCGATTGACTTCCTCACACTGACCACCGAACTGGAACAGCGCGAGCAGTTAGAGGCCGTCGGCGGCGCGGTGTACATCTCGCAGTTGATCAACGCCGTTCCTTCGGCCATCAACATTGAGTCTTACGGCAAACTGGTCGAACAAACCGCCGTCCGCCGGCGCCTGCTGGATGCGGTCAGCGATATTGCCCGTCTGGCCTATGATGAGAAACTGCCCATCGAGCAGGTTGTAGATAAGTCCGAACAAGCCCTCTTCGGCGTCTCCCAACAACGGGCAACCCGCGACCTGCAACCCATCCAGGAAGTCGTGCAGCGCTATTATGACCGCGTGGAGTACCTCTACGCGCACCGCGGCGAGCCGATGGGTGTGCCGACCGGTTTCCGTGACCTGGATCGTATTCTGGGCGGCTTCCAGCGTTCCGATCTGCTGATTCTGGCGGCGCGTCCCGGCGTCGGCAAGACGTCGCTGATGCTCACCTTCGCCCTCAAAGCAGCGGAAAAGGGTCGCACGGTCGCCATCTTCAGCCTGGAAATGTCGGCGGAACAGCTGGCGCAGCGCATGGTCGCCGCCATCAGCCAGATTGACGCGCAACGTCTGCGCCTGGGGCAACTGCAAGATGACGAGTGGCCGCGCTTCGCCGACGCCATCGGCCACCTTTCAGACCTGCCGATCTACATTGATGACACGCCCTCGATTTCGGTGCTGCAATTGCGCACCAAATGCCGTCGGCTGGCTTCCGAGCGTCCGCTGGAAATGGTGTTCGTGGATTACCTGCAACTGATGAACTCCGACGTCCCTTCCGACAACCGCGTACAGGAGGTTTCCTACATCTCACGCTCCCTCAAAGGCATTGCCCGCGAGCTGGACATTCCCCTGATGACCGCCTCACAGCTTTCCCGCGCCGTCGAGCAGCGCGCCGACAAGCGACCGGTGCTGTCGGATCTAAGGGAAAGCGGGTGTCTGACAGGTGAAACGTTGGTACAGTTAGCCGATGGACAGCGTGTTCCGATCCGTGACCTGGCGCAAGAAAACCATCCTGCCGAGGTTATGGCTTTCAATGAGAGAACCGGAAAATTGCAGCTTGCGCAAATGTCCAGAGCCTGGTATACCGGCGTTAAACCCGTTTTTCGGCTCGTCACCCGGCTTGGACGCGAGATCAGAGCTTCCGGAAATCACCAATTCCTTACTATTGAGGGGTGGAAACGTCTGGATGTTCTGAAGCCTGGAGAACATATCGCACTACCGCGCACATTATCCATAATAAATGCTTCCGGTGGCGGCCTCAGTGACGCTCAGGCTGCTTTGCTCGGACACTTATTAGGAGATGGATGCACACTGCCGCGTCATGCGGTGCAATACACGACAAATAGCAAAGATTTGGCTGAGCTGGTAGCCGACCTGGCAAATGAAGCCTTTAAGGAGACCGTCAACCCCAGGATTGTGCACGAACGTCAATGGTGGCAAGTTTATCTGAGCGCCTCTGAAAAGCTCACCCACGGTAAACGCAATCCCGTCGCAGAGTGGTTGGATGACCTTGGGGTTTGGGGACATCGTTCTTATGAGAAACGAATACCGGCGATGATGAGCCAGCGCGAATTTCAGGCCGCACTAAATATGCAATATTGTGGAACGGCGCTTTACAAAACCAACCTGAGCCGAGAAAGAGCTTTGCGTGTGGGACAAATTGTCGCCAGCGAAGAGCTTGTCAACCTTGCACAAAATGACATTTATTGGGATAAGATCGTCAGTATTGAACCTGATGGAGAAGAAGACGTTTACGACTTAACTGTGCCCGAATACCACAACTTTGTGGCCGGTGACATCATCGTACACAATAGCCTCGAACAAGACGCGGATATTGTGATGTTCATCTACCGTGAAGAATTGTACAACGAGCATACCGAGAATCCCAACATCGCCGATATTATGATCGCCAAACATCGCAGCGGCCCGACGGGAACGGTGCAGCTCTATTTCAACAAGCGGCTGACCCAATTCCTCGACGCCGCCACGCACGTCTCACCCGATGACTATGGCGGATAATGAACGTGTGAACGCTAGAACGTTGGAACGTTCAAACGTTCTAACGTTCCAACGCTTTTCCGGTTTCCCAGAGGCCAAGGTCGCCATGCTGCCCCTGCCGGACATGGTCTTCACCGAGCTAGTGCCGCAGATTGACGACCTGGCCGAACTCAAAGTGACGCTGCTGGTGCTGCGCCGGCTGGCGCAGGTGCGCTCTAACGCCGCCCCCTGGGTCACGTTTACCGAGCTACAGACCGATCCGACGATCCGCGCGGCCCTGGGCGACGCCGTAGATGAGCAACTCACGGAGGCGCTGGCCCGCGCCGAACAACGCGGGACGCTGCTCGTGGTCGAATGGCGGCTGGCCGATGGAACGCTCGAACGGCGCTATCTCGCCAACAGCCCGCAGGGACGCGCAGCCTGGCAGGCGATGCAACACGGCGTCGAACCAGCGCGCGCCGAAACGCCGGCCCGGCCCAATATCTTCGTGCTCTATGAACAAAACATCGGCCCGCTCACCGCCCTGCTCAGCGACGAGCTGCGCGAAGCCGAGAAAACCTATCCGCCGACGTGGATCGAAGAAGCCTTCCACGAGGCCGTAAGCCGCAACAAGCGCAATTGGAAATACATTCACGCCATCCTGGAACGGTGGCGTACAGAAGGAAAAGATGAAGCCGATAGACGAGATCGTGAAGCAGATCCGCGACGCTACATCGAAGGCCAGTACAAAGACTTCATCCAGCACTGAGCCATCCGACGCGGCGCGGGTCTCGACCGGCGCAAGCACACCGGCCCCCACAGGCGAGGCCGCAAGCGTCCCGCCGGCACGCGGGATGCTTGGCCGTCCAGATTGCCCATTGTGCCACGGGATGGGTTACGTGCGGTTGGATGTGCCCATTGACCATCCCAACTTCGGTAAACTCTTCCCCTGCACCTGTCGGACACGCGAGATCCAATCCCAACGCGCCGAATCCCTGCGCCTGACGAGCAACCTCGCCACACTGGAACGTTTTACCTTCAGCACCTTTCGCCCGGAAGGGCATGGACTCTCGCCAGAATTACAAACAAACTTACGTCGCGCCTATGAAACAACTCTGGCTTACGCACAACACCCTGAAGGCTGGCTGCTCTTGCGCGGCGGTTATGGCTGTGGGAAGACGCACCTGGCCGCCGCCATCGCCAACGTGGCCCTCGACAAAGGGCATCCGGTGATCTTCGTAACCGTGCCGGATTTGCTGGACTACCTGCGGGCCGCTTACGCGCCGACCTCACCCACCAGCTATGACCGTCGCTTCGAGGAAGTGCGCACTGCGCCGCTGCTTATCCTTGATGACCTGGGCACCGAACACGGCACATCCTGGGCGCTGGAAAAGCTCTTCCAGTTGCTCAACTATCGTTATATGGCGCACCTCCCCACCGTCATCACCACCAATCGCGCTTTGGAAGACATGGAACCGCGCCTGCGCTCGCGGCTGGGCGACCCTGAACTGGTGCAGATCGTCACCATCCTCGCGCCGGATTTTCGGCAGGCCGGCGTGGACCACACCGAGTCAGACCTGAACACCCTCGTCCTGTACGCCGATATGACGCTGGACTCGTTCGATTTGCGGCGCGGCGAACTCGACGCCGCCGAGGCCGAAAACCTCGAACGGGCGCTGGAGCAGGCGCGGATTTTCGCGGCCAATCCCGTAGGTTGGCTGATGTTCACCGGCACGTATGGCTGCGGCAAAACGCACCTCGCGGCGGGCATCGCCAATGCGCGCGTGCAGGCAGGGTACCCGGCGCTGTTCGTCGTCGTGCCCGACTTGCTCGATCATCTGCGCGCGACCTTCAACCCGCAAAGTCCGATTACCTACGACAAGCGTTTTGAGGAAGTGCGCCATGCACCATTCCTGGTGCTGGATGACCTGGGCACCGAAAGTGCGACACCCTGGGCGCAAGAAAAACTGTTCCAGTTGCTCAATCACCGCTACGTCGCCAAACTGCCCACCGTGCTGACCACCGCGCGGCTGCTGGAAGACCTCGATCCCAAAATCCGCACCCGCCTGCTAGACGTGAGCCGCTGTACCATCTTCAGCATCCTCGCGCCGGCCTATCGCGGCTCAAGCGGCAGTAGCAAAGCCAACGGCGCGAAACCTTCCCGAAGCCGCAAAAAAGTGACCCAATAGCTATTGTCATTTAGAACATTTGTACTATAATAGAAGCACCCAAACAAACCGTAATCCATAATTCGTAATTCGTGATTCGTAATTCGTAATCCGTGATACGCTGATTCTCGATTCGCCGATTCTTGATTCATGATTCATGATTCTTTCAGGAGGGCTATGATGGCTGACGAAGGACGACAAAAAGTATTAGATCAAGCAGTGGCGCAGATCAAACGCCGCTTTGGCGATGGCGCGCTGATGCGTCTGGGCGATGCCACGCATTTGAACGTCGAAACGATCCCTACCGGCTCATTGGCGCTGGATGTGGCCCTGGGCGTCGGCGGCGTCCCACGTGGACGGATCACCGAAATCTACGGGCCGGAAGGTTCAGGCAAGACCACCATCTGCCAGCACATCGTCGCCGAGGCCCAACGCCGCGGCGGCATTGCGGCGTTCATTGACATGGAACACGCCCTGGACCCCACCTATGCAGTACGCTGCGGTGTGGATGTCGAGAGCCTGTACATCGCTCAGCCGGATACCGGCGAACAGGCCCTCGAAATCGCCGAGACGTTGGTCCGCAGCGGCGCGGTGGATGTCGTCGTGATTGACTCGGTGGCGGCGCTCGTCCCGCGCGCGGAAATCGAAGGCGAGATGGGCGACTCGCATCCCGGCCTGCAGGCGCGCTTGATGAGCCAGGCGCTGCGCAAGCTCTCCGGCGCGATCAAGCAGAGCAACACCGTGATGATCTTCACCAACCAGTTGCGCGAGAAGATCGGTGTGATGTTCGGCTCGCCGGAGACCACCAGCGGCGGACGCGCGCTCAAATTCTACGCTTCGGTGCGCATGGATGTACGGCGTGTGACGGCCATCAAGACGCAGGGCGAAATCACCGGCCACCGCACCCGCGTGCGTGTGACCAAGAACAAAGTCGCGCCCCCCTTCCGCGTCGCCGAATTCGACATTATGTTCGGTGAGGGCATCAGCCGCGAGGGCGACCTGCTCGATGTAGGCCTGGAGCTGGATGTCATTGACAAGCGCGGCTCGTTCTATTACTACGATGGTGAACGTTTTGCGCAGGGACGGGAAAACGCAAAGGTTTATCTCAAGGAAAATCCCGCATTTGCCAGCACCATCGAAGACCTGATCCGCAAGAAGCTGGTGGATATGAAGGACATTCCGCTGGAATTCGGCGCCAGCGCGGATATCGAAGAAGGATCGGCGCTTGAAGAAGAGTTTTAGCGTATGGCGACATTTCTGATGCAACTCAATCCGGCCGTGCAAGCCCTGCTGGCTACGCTTTTTACCTGGTTGATGACGGCTGCAGGAGCGGCAGCCGTCTTCCTAGCCAAAGAGGTCAACCGCAAAGTCCTGGACAGCATGCTCGGTTTTGCGGCCGGCGTGATGATCGCCGCGAGCTACTGGTCGCTGCTGGCGCCGGCCATTGAGATGGCGGAAGGGGGACGGTTGCCGGCGTGGGTGCCGGCGGCCGTCGGCTTTATGCTCGGCGGCACATTTTTGCGCGGCGTGGATCGTCTGTTACCGCACCTGCACCGCAGCGATGAAGCGCACCCTGAAGGCGTCAAAACTGCGTGGCGACGCATCACGTTGCTGGTGCTGGCGATCACGCTGCACAACTTCCCGGAGGGACTGGCCGTAGGCGTAGCGTTCGGCGCGGTGGCGTCGGGGTTTCCTTCAGCCACCATTGCCGGCGCGATCGCGTTGGCGTTGGGCATCGGCATCCAGAATTTTCCCGAAGGGTTGGCCGTTTCCATGCCGCTGCGGCGCGAGGGTTACACGCCGTTGAAGAGCTTCTGGTACGGGCAGTTATCGGGTCTCGTGGAACCGTTTGCGGGGGTATTGGGAGCAGCCGCCGTGCTGGTGGCGCGGCCCCTGTTGCCTTACGCGCTGGCCTTCGCCGCCGGCGCGATGATCTTCGTGGTCGCCGAGGACCTCATCCCCGAAGCCCAAAGCGGCGGCCACACGCACCTCGCCACCCTGGGGGTGATGCTGGGCTTCACGGTGATGATGATCCTGGATGTGGCGTTGGGCTAGGTGGAATTTAGAACAGAGGCAACGCGGTTATTGAAGCGTTGCCTCTGTTCGTTAAGCCAGTTGCAGTTCAGACATACGTAACACTTTTGCCTGAACGGATTCCATAATTGAGTCGCGGATAAAATGGCTGGCCTCCAGGATTTCAAGGCCGATCACTTCGCCTCTATCATTCAACTCAACCGTGATATTGGGGCTAACTTCAACACTTGCCGCCTCTGGCTCATCGGAAATAGCCAGATGCAAAACATCATCCTCTGCAAAATACATCATCCGAGTCTCACTCATAGATTACAAACCTCCCTGTTTTAACACGGAAGTTGATTTGTTGCCGCGTCGTAGCATGAATAGTAACAGGCGTAATTGAATCTTGTCCGCTTTCATAAGGGATCATCACCAACAGATCGCTAACACAACCTACCGCAATAAGCCGTCCCGTTACGGTATCCACGTACCGCTCAGATGAATATCGCACAATATACTCTATCTTGGCAAGGTCAAACCCGCGTAATTCTGCCCGGTATTGCATATAGTCTGTCCAGATTATCCTGAAATGAGAACCTGTCATTGATGGCCCCCTCTTAATCCATATATCCCGGCAGAATTTGCATATCAGGTTACATAGCGAGTTGCACGTTGAAGCGCTCCAGGATCCGCTGGATAGGTGTGAAGATGGTGACGCTGGTAGAGCCGGCGAAGAGCAACCCCACGACGCGGCGCTCCATGTCGAGGATGCCGGAGCCAGAATCGCCGGGGCTGCTCATGCTGCTTGTCAATACCTGATCGGTGAAACGCGCCGTGCGTCCGGCGTAGTCCACATTCACCGTCACACTAATCTGGGTGACGTAGCCCTGCGTCAACCCGGTGGTGCGTCCCATTTTCTGCACCGGTTGCCCCAACTCAATGCCCCCCACCCCGGTCGGCAAGCCGATGCCCAGAATCGTCGGCATGACGAGATCGGCGGCGTCCGGCTGGGCCAACGCCGCATCCATCATATTGACGCCTGCCGTCTGCTGCACGGCTTGCAAGCGGTGGCCGGAGCCGGTCATGCGCGCCAGAAAGTTGAGGCCCGCGGCAATCGTATTCGCCACATTGCACTGCGAGGGATTGTCGCCGAAATCCAACGGCATGAAGGCCGCGAGCGTCGCAATGCGGTCGGCGGCGGTGCCACCGTCTGCCGGGCCGGGCTGATAAATGGCGTCACCAATCTGCGCGGCATTGGAGTCGGCCAGGACATGGTTGTTGCTCAAGATGAAAGGCGTGCCGTTGCGGTGGACGAGCAGGCCGAAGGTGCCGGCGGTGATGTCATGATGGCCGATGGAAACGCCGGGTTGCGCCGGTCGAAAACGCCCCTTGGGGTTCTCCGGTATCTGCGCGCGGATGCGCCCGGTCTCCACCACGTCGGTCACCATGCCTTCCACCGACTTAGGGACAAGGTCTTGAGGCGCAAGTTGATCCTGGGGCAGCTTGTGCGTCACCGAAACGATGAGGCTGAGTTCACTTGTGGTTTGGCCCTCGCTGATTTTGTACCCCAGCCCACAGGCCACGACATTGCGCCGACGAAAAATATCCGGCAGGACTTGTTGATAAATCCGACTCGCTTGCGCTAAAAGTTGATCGTTCATACTCCCTCCCTAAAAGCCGCTGGAACGTTAAAACGTTGGAACGTTAGAACGTTCTAACGTTGATCCACTAACGGGCCTTGATCTCGCCGACAACTTCAACCCATACCGGCA
This sequence comes from Chloroflexota bacterium, assembly GCA_019873645.1. Taxonomy (GTDB): domain Bacteria; phylum Chloroflexota; class Anaerolineae; order B4-G1; family SLSP01; genus DSWT01. Next base: position 74,586 of record JAIOAX010000004.1, read on the forward strand.
CGCCGTCAAGCGTCTTGGGGATGCGGTCTTCAGGGCGCAGGAACAACGACGGCACTTTGCGGGTCACATTCACGATCAGCCCCGGCCCGCCTACCGGTTTGCCCTCGCGCATCCGCAGCCCGATTCCTACCCCCACGACATTCGCTTTTTTGAGCAGGTCCGCTTCATACCGCGCTTTGACAGTCTGAATTTCCGCAATTGTAATTTCATCATCGGGTTCAGTGGGCATAGTACCCTCCATAAAAAACGTTTGAACATTCACACGTTAGCACGTTGATGGGCCGTCCGGGACGCATGCCGCAATCCTTGGGTCAGGGAAAGCATTACCAGGCCACACAAGCCGGCTATGTAAACCCAGAATCCCCAGCCAGGCCGAATCGGCGCAGCGTGGAGCGTGCGCAACGCCGGCAGCAGACGACACATAGTCACTATGGCCGGCAAGCCGGTGCCGACAATCCATGCCGACATCAGCCAGGCGCGATAGCGTCCCAGGCGCGGCGCGAACCACACGGCCGCAGCCGCCGCCAGCATCGCGCCGACGCCCCACCAAAAAGGAACGCACCAGCCCGGCGTGCGCCAGGCGGTCACAATTTCTGGATAAGGCGGCAACGTCGCCAACGCCAACCCCACCCCCAAGAGCGCGCCGATGAGACGCCATCGCCGGTCGGCTTGCGCCAACAGCAATGGCAACAACACGGCCAGTCCCACCAGCGGTAGCCGCAAGGTCTGTAAATTGACAGAGAGCGCGCCGGTTTCAATCTCCGGCAACAACCGCAGCAAGTCGAAAAGATCGTAGGCATTCCAGGCCAGCGCCGCCGCCCGTCGTCCTACCCAGGGGCCGAAGTAACCGATGAGGGTGAGGGAGTAGAAGGTAGGGAGTAGGGAGTAGGGAGTAGAGGGTAGGGGGGAGGTAGGGTGCTCATAAGTTCGAGACTTCAAACGCTCATTCTCCATTCGCCGATTCGCTCATTCTCACGGTTGGGTAAGGACAAAGTTGTCAAAGGCGACCACTGCGGTCTCGCCACGCTCAACGGCATCGGCAAAAAGCGCGACCCCGCCGGGCTTCCGTAGTGAATTGTCCGAGACAGTAACGGTGAACGCGCCTTTCACCCGCAGCGACAGTTGCTCCCCCTGACAGCGCACTTCAAGGCTGTTGCGCGCTTTACCGGTTTTGATTCCCTCGTCAAACTGCGGACCGACAAGCGGCGCAGGAACGCCGTTCTCGACAAGCAAAATCAAATAGTAGCCATCGGCGCTGATCGCCAGCAGGTAGTAATCGTTCTCATCCTGCTGCCGACAGATCACCCCCATCCAGTTGTTCACCGTACCCTGGACATGCCGCACCTGGACAGCTATGGCGACATCGGTGTATGTCTTGCCGGCGAAGGGTGCGTAGACGGCCACACCCTTGCCGCGGTCTTCCAAATACAATTCCCCACCCTGCGCATAGACGGCGCTTTCTGCGGTATCGAAACGCGCCCAGGCAGCATTGGGCGGCGAGAATTGATCCTCAACAACCGCCGCAGCGGCAGAGGTAGGAGCGGGCGTAGTGCTCGCGCCGGAGCAGGCAACGAACAAGCCGAGAAACACAAACACCAGGCCAATGCGCCAACGGCGACGTGCGCACGCGCCCCAGGTTATGATAGCGGTACAGGTTGATTGAGCAGCAGTGCGAATTGACATGGGCATCCACTCCCACATAGCATCCAGAAGTCGTGAGATAGCCCCATTGTAACACAGTTTTTGTGGAGTGGACGGTTCATCCTTGCTCAAGCCCGTCTCCCGACCGCGCCTCCGCAAGCCCTCATCTCATAACTCCAGGCAGGCTTCGGCTGCCAGCCAGAAGAGCTTCTCGCGCACCGAGCCACGATTCACCCAATCACGATGATCCCATGCCTCACCGCCGAGGTCATCGCCGGCATACAGTATTTGCCCAAAGGTCACACCGCGAAACTGCGCCACGGCGAAGAAGGCTGCGGCTTCCATTTCCACTGCCAGACAACCTTCCTCGCGGCGACGCTGCACTTTGGCGGGCGTCTCGCGGTAGAAAGCATCGGTGCTCCACGTTTTGCCCAGGACGTAGGGAAGTTTGTGACGTTGCAATACACGCTCAATCGCAGCAACCGCTTCAGCAGCAGGATAGGCTTCTCGGGACGGCGGCAAGTAATGGTATGAAACACCCTCATCCCGCACCGCCGCAGTAGGGACGACAATGTGCCCGACGGCAATCGCACTATCCAGCACGCCGGCGCCGCCGCAGGCGATGAACGCCCGGCAACCGCGCGCGATGACCTCTTCCAACAGCCCCGCCGCCAGCGGCGCGCCGACGCCCGGATGGAAGAACGCCAGCCGCTTGCCGTCCACATCGGTCTCATACAGCGGATGCCGCCCCATTTCAGAGCGTTTATCGGCGATATGCCTGGCGCGTCCCGATTCCACCAGCCCGGTAATCACATCCTGGAAAAAACAAACGACGCAATGTGCAGGCACATTCTGGCGCGGAATGAGCCGCCCCGGCTCGATCATTGCCTCACGGGTGGGATCGAATTCCAAAATGGGATAGTCGTGGTGCATGGTATACCTGCCTGTATGTGTCAATCCGTAAAACGTAAAGCGTAAAACGTGCAGGAAAACCTTACGTTTCACGTTTTACGTTTCCCGTTTCACGTTTTACGCTTCACATTCAACCCAAGCTATGACCGCGCTGCCCATTGCTCGCGCAACTCGGCGATGAACTGTGCAGTGCTCCCCCAGTAAACGTTGATGTCCGCGCCCTTAAAATAATCCTCCAGAAAAGCGCGCACATCCTCGGTCTGTGTTTCTGAAACCTGCTCCAGTTGTACGGCCACATGCCGGAGCTTGCTCCGCAATTTCTGGCTGATGGTCGCCACCAGGCCGCGCATAATCACGCGGAACTCCCAATCTTCCAGACTGAAGCCCACGAACATCAACGCATTGCTGGCAAGCGCGCCGCGAATGTAATCAGGAATGCGGCCGCGTTCAGCCGAAATCCGTACCAGGAAATCCAGATAATGATCTTCGGCCAGCACCAGTGAATCGGCTTCGTCGTCGGCACCGAGGAGATGGTAGACCAGCGGGGCTTCTGGCGTAGGATGGTAATCGGCAGCATCGTCAAAGCGTGACGGCAAGGCATCCATATCCATGTGCCAGCGGCATAACTCGCGGACCGGCTGTTTACCCTGCGCCGTCAAGGCCAGCGTCATGAAGTTATCATGGTTGGTCGTGAGATACAACGACAGATTGAGAGCGGCCAAAACCCGATGCACTTCATTGGGATGGCCGCCTGTCAAGGTCTCCCAGCCGATGGATTCCACCAAAGCGGCTAACGTCTTGGGCCTGAGCCTGGGGCGTAATTCTTCCGGCAAACGGGCGATTAACTCAGCAATCAGTGCATTTTGCCACTCACGGCGCGGGAAACCCTCTCCCTGGGTGCTGACCAGATATTGCGCGACGCGCGCCAGGTTATCCAGGTCGCTAAAAGGGTAACCGTGTTCGACGGCCCAGCGGTGGGCGACCTCGGCGGGCGCAGGCAACCAGTTCCCATGGGCGCGCGGGCCGATGATGGGGATACACTCGCCGGCTTCGATATTGCTCAACAAACCGCTCCAAAAAACGCGAGGGTTCCGCGCCCCTAAGATCTCCCCGCGCGCGTTGGCCTCGTCGCTCCATAGTTGGCCGGACTTGAGGCGCATGAAGAGCACCGGCACCACGGCGTCGGGACGCCCGGATGTGAGCAGCGTGCTGCGCGCCTGGTTGCTGGCCTTATCCACCTGGCCGTGCTCCAGCAGTTGCGCGTAGAACGTCGCGCTGAACTTCTGCGCCGTCTCCAGCGTGACAAAATCCTGCATCGCCACCATCGCCGGGACGCCGATGGACACCAGCTTGGGACCTAGCCCGCGAAACGCATCGCCGGTAGCGCGTGTGGCGCTCTGACAGGCGGCGAGGAACACAAGCTGCGGTTTAGCGTCGGCTTCCAGGCGCGCCAGCATCCCGGCGAGTTCATCGTCGGGCATCGGATGGGTGTGACCTGCGTCGTCTTGCAGATACAACGCGGCCTGCTGGCGGCGCGGACTGTAGCTCCCGTGTCCCAGGTAATGCAGGATGTGGTAGCCTTCGCGCAGTTTTTCTTCCAGGCGTTCCAGCGTGATGGGAGGGGCGAGAAAAGAGAGGGAGAGGGGGAGAGAGGGAGAGAGGGCGGTTTGGAGGGATTGGCGTTCTTGGGCAACGTCGAGGGAGGCCAGGCCATACCGATCCAGGTCGCCGGGATTGGCGATGGCGACGAGGATACGGATGGGATGTTCCTTGACCGGCCCGCCCCACGGCAAGGCGATGGGCAAATAGCGCGAGAAGGGCGTGTCGGCGTTGGCGGCGAGCATCACGCCGTCTTCGTGGAGCACTTCCCAGGGCAGCGCGTGTAATTTGGCGGCAGTGGGATCAATCCGCAGGCGCAGACGACGCTGCGGCGCGCGTCCGCGCGCTTCGGCCCAGGCGCGGCGCAGCGTCTCGTCGCTCAAGAGCAAGTCCAGCAATCCTTGCCCATCGGCCTGCAGATCGCCGCCTGGCCGCCACTCGGCGAGACTGTCGGGCGCATAGCCGCGCGGGAATTCTTGCTGCCCGGCCAGGGTCAGCTCGACGGGGTAGCCCTGTCCCTCCAGGCGTTGAAAGATACGGATTTCCAGGTCACTGATGGCTGCTTTCGACATAGACCCTCACTCGCCGCTGTGGTTATCAATCGGTCGAAGCCGGCCGGGCTGCCAGGAACCCGGCCGGCCCAACATTCAACACCACTTCATTAACTTTGCAGGATCATGCGCGCCCGTTCCGGCCACGTCGCAACGTGGGCGCCGCGCAGTCCCCCTTCGCCTAACACCGCCTTAAGTTGCTCAGCAGTGAGCGCCGCGACTTGCTTGAAACTGCCAATCCCTACGCCGATGAGCAACGCCGCGATCTTGGGGCCAATGCCCTTGATGCGTTGCAGGTCGTCGGGTTCCGCCGTGCGCATTTCCTCCGGCTCCACCGGCGCCCCGAAAGACACACCTTGCAGTCCGGCCCTCCGCCAGCGATAGTCCTGGGTCAAGGCCTGTCTGAAATCGTTGTGGACGCCCGGTTTGTTGTCCAACTGCCATTGATCCCCCGTCCAACGGTATAACAGCCCTGCGCAAATCTGCTGCGCCTGGGGGATGCTGTTCCAACGGTTGATCTCGGCGTACACGGCGCTGACCCAACCGCGCGTATCGTTCACCCAACATTGGTTATGGGGATCGCCGCTGTCAAGGTGATTAATTTCGGTGATGTAGACGGGCACATGCTTCCACCGGGGAGGAATGTTTTCGATAAAGAGGCGGTAGGTTTGGAAATCGTAATAATGATCGTACAGCGGGTTCTCGCCCTGGCGGCCAAAAGTGCGCAGGCTGGTAATCGCTTCGATAGAAGGCCCGTGGGTGTAGGCGTGCAAGGCGATGCCATCTAACTCCGTGATGTTGGCGAGCATTAGCCTGAAATACTCCAACGGGGTATAACGTTTCCAGGGAAGGTAATTGTAAGGATCAATCGCGCCCGGGCACACCACCGCATTGGGCAAGACGGCTTTGATGCGTGCATAAGTCTTATTGAACGCCTGCGCATAGAGTTCCGGCGTAATGCGTTCCAGGGGATTGTGTTCGCCGCCGGGATGTTCGCGGGGATTGTTTTGTTCGTTGGCGATCACAATGGTCCAGGTGTAACGATCCGGCGGGAGATCGCGCTTGAGGCATTGTTCGGCAAAACGCGCACATGCCGTCGCAAAACCGTCGTAGTATTTGGACTCCGGCAAAGTCCCCCCACCCTCATAGCCGTTGTTCAGCCGCACGATGACGCCATAGCCCTGATCCGCCCACTCGCACAGCCACTCCCGGTACTGAGGAGGAAATGAGACGTTGGGATCATGGCCGACTTGCTCGGTGAACAGGATCCAGCCTTTTTTGTTGATTCCATCATAGAGACGCCGGATGTCCGACTTGGTCGCAGGGTCGTTGTGCAAAGCCACCGCATGGATACCGAAGATGTACGGCGAGACGCCGACCGGCAACTCCTTGGGTTGGCTCGGGCGGCGCGCATCCATGTCCGAAGGAATATTTAAATACCAGGCGGCCACATAGCCTTCTTGCCCGGCCAGCGTGCGCACACGCAGCCATTGACCGTATTTGCCCACTTTCGTCACGGTCTCGGCCGGCGCTTCGAGCGATTCCAACAGCGTCGCGTGCGGCAGATAACCGGTAATCGCTTGATCCAGGCCCGGCCCCTGGCGCAATTTCAAAACATCGTCCGGCGCATTGACCTGCAAACGATGTGCCTCACCACCGGCCGCGCTGCGCTGTCCGGTTGCAGCACCGGTTGCCGCAAATGAAGCCGCACCGGGCATGTTGACATACAAGGCGGCTACATACCCGGCCTGTCCGTCGGGCGCGCGCACCGAAAGCCACTGGTTGGGCTGCCCCAACTTGCTGCGCGTCACATCCCTGGCCTCAAGCGAGCCTACGATGGCGCCATAAGGCAAAGTCGCCAGCACGTCGCCTACAACCGGCGCGCTGCGCAGATTCAACCCGTCCTCGGCGGTGATTTGCAGGTCGAGCGTGGTCTGCGCTGGTGATGTGGGCTGCGGGGTTGCAGCGGCCGAAGGGACTAAATAGGGATAAGGATCAACGACATCTTTGGGATAACGGGTCTCGCCGTTAGCCGTAGCATTGCGTTTTTTCAACGTGAAATGTAAATGGGAGTCGGTTGAATTCCCGGTATTGCCGCTCAAAGCAATCACTTTTCCCGCCGTGACCTGCTCCCCCGGCGTCACCGTCACCTGGGAAAGGTGTGCGTAGAGGGTCTCGTAATTTCCTCCCTGGTGCTGGACACTCAGATAGACGCCATAAGGTGAAGCATTGGGATTCTGATTGACGTAACCAATCACCCCATCGGCGACGGCGTAAACCGGGGTTCCTGTCGGCACCCCCCAATCAATTCCCTCGTGACCGGGAAACCCAAAAGGCTTATAATTTTCCGGGTGCTCTCCGAATCTTTGGGTAATCGGCGCGTCGCGCCGCGTCGGCCATTGTAGACTGATGCTCATCGTAAGCCTCCTCTGTGGTTGAGTCCGGGCGTCAGATCGGGATGGTCAATTTCTGACCGATTTTGATCTGATTGGGGTCCTTAATATCGTTTGCAGCGGCGATTTTCTCTACAGTCGTGCCATAGTGTCTGGCGATGGAATATAACGTCTCATTGCTGGCGACGACATGCTCGACGCCTTTCGGGAAGGCCGGCGCGTCGGCGGGGATGATCAACTGCTGACCGGGTTTGACATCATAAGGCGGCAGCAACTTGTTGAGTACAATGAGAGTCTGGGGGTCTACGTTATAATAGCGGGCGATTTTCCATACCCATTCGCCCTCCTTCACCACATGCACTACCTGGGACACGGCGGGCGCCCCGCCGGGGATGATCAACTGCTGACCGGGTTTGAGATCGTCCGGATTGGTCAGCCTGTTGGCCTTAATAATGGCCTGCGGATCCACCTTGCGAAAGCGCGCCTGCAAACGGCCCGGCAACAGCGGCGCGTAGGGGTCGAGTTCGGCGATGTGGTCTTCACGCATCGCCAGGGTCACGCCCAGGTTGGGGATATTCTCCAGAGCTTGCCGCAACTGCACGCAGAAGTCATGGGCTTCGCGCCAACGTTCGCGGTGAGTGGTAAACAGTTCTTCAAATTGATCGAGGACCAGTAAAGGTGGTTTATCGGTACAGCAGCGGGTTTTGAGGAAAGACAGCAGGGTTTGATCAAGCAAGGTTTCCGGCGTCACATCTGTGTTAGCCAGCCCCATTAAGGCGCTGAAGACAAAGATGTTGGGCACCCGGTCGGGATCAACGCCGGGCGGCAGGTCGCCGCCCACCCGCGTCACAGGCAAGACGTCCAGGCCCTTGTCTTCCAACAGCGGGATGACCCGCGCGTTGAGGAGCGAGGTTTTTCCCGCGCCGGATTGGGCGTAGAACAACAACACCCGCTCGGCCAGCATCAAGGCCAGCAAATCGCGCGCTTCGCGTCCACGCCCGAAAAACTTCTCGCGGTCGGAACGTTCGTAAGGTCGCGGGCCAACATAGGGGTTGTTCTGCATACCCGGCCTCCACCAGCAAGGTAACGAGGTCTTCTCAGGGTGATGCACCCGTCCACACCCATCTGCACAAAGTTCAGGAGACAACTTCGGCTAACTATCGAAAAGCCGGGGGCAGTGAGCCGAGAGCCAAAATCAACGGATCAGAGTACTGAGGAAAAAACCTTGCTGGGTTAGATGGCCGGATGTTGGCATGTCTACATTTTCATTTTATACCAGATTTTGAGAAACGTCAAGTCTTATAGCGGGTTTTCTTTCAAAAAAACTTGTCTCTGCGCGGGCACGGTCAGGAGGCCGGGCCAAGCCGTTCCGCATCATTTGTCCTGGACGCCATAGTTTGTTTTTTCCCCCGTTGCCATTATAATGTCCTATTGTGCGAAACAAGGACACACTCTCAACGATGAGACGGATCGCGCTTCTCTTAATAGGGTTGGCGCTTGTCGGCTGTGGTCAACGCCCCCCGCAGACCACTGCTGAGCATAGCGTTTCGGCGACCATTCAGAACAAAGGCTCCGATACGCTGGTGAATCTGGCCTTAGCCTGGGCCGAACAGTATCAGGTCGTCAGACCTGATGTACGCATTGCCGTCACCGGTGGGGGGTCGGGGACCGGCATCGCCGCCCTCATCAACGGTACGGTGGACATCGCCAATGCCTCGCGCCAGATCAAGGCCGAGGAACTGGAATCCGCGCGCGCCAACGGCATCGAGCCGGTCGAGTTTGTGGTGGCCCGCGACGCCATCGCCATCATCGTTCACCCCAGCAATCCCGTCAACGAGCTGACGCTCCAGCAAATCTCCGACATCTACAGCGGCAAGATCACCAACTGGAGCGAAGTGGGCGGCGAAGACCGCCCCATTGTGCTGCTCTCGCGTGAAACCAACTCCGGCACCCACGTCTACTTCCTGGAAGAAGTAATCCGCTTAGGGCAAAAGAACAACAAGACGCTTTTCTCGCCGGACACGCTGTTGCTGCCCTCCTCCGAAGGCATCGGCGCAGAAGTACGTCAGAATCCCAACGCCATCGGCTACGACGGGCTGGGTTACGTCACGCCGGATATGAAGACAATTGCCGTGAGCCGTGGGCCGGGGCAGCCTTACTATCCGCCGACCGCTGAGACGGTCAATGCCGGTTTGTATCCCATCGCCCGCGATTTGTATATGTACACTGCCGGGGAACCCCAAGGCCAGATCAAAACCTATCTGGAATGGATCCTCAGTCCAGAAGCGCAACAAATCGTTTTGGAATTGGGTTTCGTGCCGGTGGCTACCGAATAAGAATTTTATGTCAACGGATTTAACGGATCAAACGGCTCTCCTTCTTGCTGTGAATGAGAATTTTATGTCAACGGAGAAACGGATTTCTTGCTGTGGCCGGTCTCTGACCGCACCACCACAGTCCCCTGTCCGTTTAAGGTTTTGTCGAGAGAATTGCTATGACTAACGAGCACGAGGAACAACAAAAACGGTCGCTTGCGTGGTCGGAGTTCTTTATTGAACGCGCCATTATGGTCTCCGGCGTTTCGGCGATTGTCCTGGTGGTGTTGATTTTTCTGTTCCTCATCAAAGAAGGGGTGCCGGCCTTCTTCAAGGTCCCCCTATCGAGCCTGTTGGGGACACGCTGGTATCCTATTGAGAGCTACTTCGGCCTGCTGCCGCTGGTGATGGGGTCGCTCATCGTGACCATCGGCGCGGCGGTGGTCTCGCTGCCGTTGGGGTTGGCGACGGCCATTTTCATCGCCGAGATCGCGCCAGAGTGGGTACGCAACATCCTCAAGCCTTTCGTCGAAGTGCTGGCAGGCATTCCTTCGGTCGTCATCGGGTTTATCGGGATGCTGGTTTTCGCGCCGCTTATCCGCGTCACGCTGGATATTCCCACCGGCCTCACTGCCTTTACCGGCGTGTTGCTCCTGGCGTGGATGGCGCTGCCGACGGTCGTCAGCGTGGCCGAGGATGTGCTCGATGCCGTCCCCAAGACCTACCGCGACGCCGGCCTGGCGTTGGGGATGACGCGCTGGCAGGTGATCTGGCGCATCGTGCTGCCCGCCGGCCGCTCCGGCGTGCTGATGGCGTTGATGTTGGGGGTGGGCCGCGCCATCGGCGAGACGATGACCGTGATGATGGTCACCGGTAACGCCGCGCGGGTCCCTGTGGGGCTGCGCGATTTCTTTATGCCGGTGCGCACAATGACGGCGACCATCGCCGCCGAGATGGGCGAGGTGGCGCAGGGCAGCCCCCATTACCACGTGCTCTTCGCCGTAGGCTTGACGTTGTTCATCATCACTTTCATCGTGAATATGGCTGCGGCCTCGGTCGTTTTCCGACAGGTCAAACGTGCGGAGCGGATGTTAGCATGACCTCCACGAAATTGCCTCGCTTATCCCGCCAGACGGCGCAACGGATTGCGTTCGCGCTTATCTCGCTGGCGGCATTCGTCGTCGTCGTCCCCATCTTCCTGATTGTCGGGTACATCGTGTATCAAGGCGCAAGCGCGCTTAGTTGGGAATTCCTCACCGCGTTTCCGCATAATGGGATGAAGGCCGGCGGGTTGCTCCCCGCCATCGTCGGAACGCTGTGGCTCACCTTTGGCACGGCGATTGTCGCCGTTCCTATCGGCATCGGCGCGGCCATTTATCTTTCTGAATATGCGCAGGATAATACTCTCACCCGCGCCATCCGTGTCGCCATTATCAACCTGGCAGGCATCCCCTCAGTGGTCTACGGCCTTTTTGGACTGGGGCTGTTCGTCATTTTCCTCAATTTTGGGACGTCCATCCTGGCCGGATCGCTCACGCTGGGGATTATGACGCTGCCGGTCATCATCAGCACGGCAGAAGAGGCGTTGCGTGCCGTACCCCAATCGTTCCGCCTGGTCAGCATCAGTTTGGGCGGAACGCGCTGGCAAACCATCCGACGGATCGTGCTGCCGCAGGCGCTGCCGGGCATCCTTACCGGCGTGATCCTGGGGCTGGAGCGTGCTGCCGGGGAAACCGCGCCCATTCTGTTCACCGTGGCGGCGTTTTTCCTGCCGCGCCTGCCCAAGTCCGTTTTCGATCAAACGATGGCGCTGCCCTACCATCTCTTCGTCATCAGCACCCAGGTGCCGGGGATGCCGATCCACATTCAATATGGGACAGCGTTGGTGTTGCTGATCTTCGTGCTCTCGATGAACCTCGTCGCCACGCTCATCCGCAACCATTATCGCAAACAAAGGTTCTGGTAACTGACCATGGCCGCCGATGTCAAAATCCGCATTGAGAACTTCGGGCTGCGCTACTCCGATGGCACGGAGAGCCTGCACGCCATCACACTCGACATCTACGCGAATCAGATCAACGTGCTTTTTGGCCCGGCCGGCGGCGGCAAGAGCACCCTCCTGCGGGCGATGAACCGCCTGAACGATCTGACGGATGTGGTTGAACAGACCGGCCGCATTTTGCTGGACGGCGAAGACATTACCCGGCCGACTTACGATGTAGTGCGTTTACGACGGCGTGTGGGTATCGTTTTCGCGCGCCCGGTCCCCCTGCCGCTGAGCATCTACCGCAACATCACCTACGGCCTGGAACTGGCCGGCGTGCGCGACCGGGCCACACTCGACGCTGCCGTGACGCGCTCGCTGCAACAAGCCGCGCTGTGGGATGAAGTTCACGACCGCCTGGGAGATCCCGCGCACGCGCTTTCCGGCGGACAGCAACAACGGCTGTGCCTGGCGCGCGTGCTCGCGCTGCAACCGGAGGTTATCCTGCTGGACGAACCCACCTCCGGCCTGGATCCCATCTCCACGGCCAAAATCGAAGCGACGATGCAGGAGTTGAAATCCAGCTACACCTTCGTCATCGTGCCGCACAGCGTCCAGCAGGCCGCGCGCGTGGCCGACTGGGCGGCGTTCTTCCTGCAAGGAGAACTGATCGAGCATGGCATAGGGCGTGACATCTTCCTCAAGCCCAGGTATCCCAAAACAGAAGAGTACATCACCGGGCGGTTCGGATAAAAAACAGGGATTGGGGATTAGGAATTGGAGATTAGGGTTGCCTAATCTCCAATCACCAATCCCTAATCCCCCACCTCTGCTGGAGGCAATATGAACCTATTCGGCGGGATTGAAGCAGGCGGCACCAAGTTTGTTTGCGCAGTGGGCAGCGGCCCCGACAATATCGTGGATGAGATTCGGTTTCCGACGACGACGCCGGAAGAAACCATCGGGCGGACGGTTGACTTCTTTCGCAGCGTGCTGGCGCGAGGGATGACGCTGCGCGCGGTAGGCATCGCGTCGTTCGGGCCGGTGGACCCTAACCCGCGCTCGCCCACATGGGGTTACATCACCTCAACACCCAAAGCGGGCTGGCTTAACACACCTTTCGCCGGCCCGGTACGCGACGCGCTCGGCGTGCCCGTCGGCTTCGATACGGATGTCAACGGGGCGGCGCTCGGCGAGGGCACATGGGGCGCAGCGCAGGGGCTGGATACGTTCATCTACCTCACCATCGGCACGGGGATCGGCGGCGGGGCGATGGTCGAGGGGCGTCTGTTGCACGGCCTGATGCACACCGAAATGGGCCATATCCGCCTGCCGCACGACTTCGACGTGGACCCCTTCCCCGGCCACTGCCCCTACCACGACGATTGCTTCGAGGGGCTGGCCAACGGCCCGGCGATCGAAGCCCGCTGGGGGCAACGCGCCGAAACGCTCCCCCCAGACCATCCGGCGTGGGCCTTGGAGGCGCACTACATCGGGCTGGCGTGCGCCAATTTCGTCGTCACGCTCTGCCCACAGCGCATCATCCTCGGCGGCGGCGTGATGCAACAGGGACACCTGTTTCCCATGATCCGCCGTGAGGTGCGGACCTTGCTCAACGGTTATGTCCGTGTCCCTGAAATCCTTAGCGACATTGACGCCTACATCGTCCCGCCGGGTCTGGGCAACCGCGCGGGGGTCCTGGGAGCCATCGCTCTGGCGATGCAAGCCATATAACAACCACGAATCCTCACGCATCAACACGCATTGGATTCTCCATTCGTGAAAATTCGTGCAGATTCGTGGCTATCGTTCTGACAATGCAAGCCATATAGCAACCACGAATCCTCACGCATCAACACGCATTGGATTCTCATTCGTGAAAATTCGTGCAGATTCGTGGTTCATTTGTTATTGGCTCAAACAATGCTCCGCAAACACCGCTAATCCAAAATCCAAAATCACAGGGGTTGGTATCGGCGCGTTTTGTCAAGGTCTTCCCGGGGCAATTGCTGTCCCTCGAGCGCTTGTCGCTCTTCCTCCAAGCGACGGCTGGCGCGCTGCAATTGCCAGATGATGAAGCGCACCCGCTGTGTCATCGCCGTGCCGATGTTCCACAGCAGGCGCGTCCCCAACACAGCGTCGTCCTCGCATAAGGCCAGCAAGCGGTCGCGGTCAAAAGCCAGCACTGTGGCGCCGGACTTTCCGGCGATCAAGTCGGCGCTGCGCCCGCCCTGGTCGAACATCGCATACTCACCGGTCATCGCCCCGGGACGCAAATGGGTGATCAACTGTTTGTGTTCCGCCGTTCCTGACCCCGGCCCATCCGGGTCGCTCCACACTTCAACCGTGCCGCTGTAGACGACGTACAGTTCACTGCCCGCCTGACTGGTTTCGGCGATCTTCTCGCCGGGCGCGTAGGTGCGCAAGACGGCCTGCGCCGCCAGGCGAATGCGTTGCGCCAGGTTCAGATTGCCGGCAATATCGGAATGAGCCAGGAATTGGGCGATGTCGCGCACCTGCACAAGTGCCTTATCATCTACCGGCACGTTGATTTTGTCGCTCGAAAGCGGCAAACCCAGGTAAGCCGCAATGAGACGCCGTGTGGCCTGCGGCGCTTCAAACTGCGGCCAATGCCCGGCTTTGGGCAGGATGCGCAGTTCGGCAGCGGGCCACTCATCAGCGATGACGCCTGCATCCCGCAACGGCACGGTGTTGTCTTCCGCCCCCCAGATGACCAGTGCCGGGGCTTCCACTTTGGCAAGCTGCCCACTCAGGTTATTCTCACGCATCGCAAAATAACACTCGGCGCGCACCCGCCCCTGTCCAGGCCGGCGGGCGTCCTCGCGCAAGCGGTGATAGTCCTCTTCGGTGATGCCGGTGCGCTCCGCAAAGGAGGCCGGGCGCATAATACGGTCGCTGATGCCGACGACGGCGCGTTCCACAAAGGATACGATCAGGCGGCCCAGGCCAAAACGCTCCAGCAGCGTGATGGGAGAAACAATGGTGTTGATGTAAGCCGAAAGCCGGCCGGTGATCGTCGGCCCGATCAGCACCATGCGTTCCACCAACACCGGATGGCGTAGCGCGATTGTCACACTCGTCATCCCGCCCATCGAGTGCCCCACCAAAACCGCCGGCCCCTCGCTAAAACGGGCGATCAGTTCTGCCAGCAAATCGGCATATTGCGGGATCGTCGTGCGCTGCGGCAGACGCGGCGATTGTCCATAGCCGGGCAAATCCACGGCCAGGACGCGAAAACGCTGGCTCAACAGGCCGATCAGCGGGGACATGGCATACCAGGAGCTGGACCAGCCGTGGATCAGCAACGCTATCTGGCGGCCCGGCGTCCCTTCCTCGATAACGTGAATATCCTGCCCATTGATGTTATAGAACGGCACGGCCCCTCCTCATAAAATGAGAACAACGAATGGTGAAAGGCGAATTTGTTTTTTCCGCTGACAAAAATTGAGAGTTTTTTATCCCATCGCAATAACCCGACCGTTGAGCGGTTGAACGGGGCGGTTGTTGTGTGGGAAAATGGCGGCGAAAGCATTGAGTTGCGCCCGCGATAGGGTCAACGATGTGGTCATCACGGCCCAGAAAACGCCCTCCGAACAGGGCGGCGTGGTCAAAGAACCGCTATAACGATATGTCAGGCGCACCACAGGCAGCAGATCAAAAGCGTTCACCGTCGTCGGGAACGCTTGCTCCGGCCCCTCGGTTGCCGGCATCACCTCCCAGAGCGGCTGTAATGTGCCGTTATGCACTCCCACGTAAAAGGCCACGCCGATAACGGCAAATTGTCCCTCTGGATTCCGGTGGACGAGATGCGCTTCCAAATCAGCAAATTTCCCGCCAAAGGTGTGTTCGCTCGGCGTGTGGAAGTGAAATTGCAACAGTTCATAGCGCACGCCGGCCACGCTAATATAACTGCCGGGATCATAATTGACCTGGATGGTATGGCCGTTGTTGACGATGCGCAAACGACTGGAGCGATAGTGGAATTCGATGGGCGGCAGCGTTTGTGGCACGGCGTTCGTTATATCCACAGGCGACTGGTTTTTGCCGAGGCTACACGCAGCGTATGCCGGATCCAGTTGCCCCCAGAACTGCGGGGCGACGGCACCCTCATATCCCCAATGTGCAGTATGTGACATGGCGAAATCCTTTCACGCCTTACTATGGCTTGGGTATGCTCCATGATGAGTTAGTGAGCTTATGAAACGTGAAAAATCCTGCGCTTCACGCTTTACGTTTTACGAGTTACGTTTTACGAGGGTTGTCCTCCAGCCAAAATAAAACGCCTTCGTATAATTTAATTTTACCCGTGAAACACAATCTGTACCATTACAAGCCGGTTACAAGTAGGTTTAGGTTTGACATTTGCGCCTCTGCCAGGCTGATGGCCGTGAAGCGTACTTCGTCGCCGGGGGCAAGCTGCGCCAGAAGGGGTAAATCGGCACGGATAACCGTGGCGATCTTGGGATAACCGCCGGTCGTCTGATGGTCGGCCAGCATCACGATGGGCTGTCCATCTGGCGGCACCTGGATGCTGCCCGTCACCACGCCATCCGACACAATGCCGGTAATGCCACGGTGGGTGATAGGCGGCCCTTGCAAACGCGCCCCCATACGATCCACATCCTGTGTGAGCCGGTAAGTGCTGTTAAGGAAAGTCGCCAATCCCTCCGCCGTGAAATGCTCATCCTGCGGCCCCAACACGACGCGCAGCGTCGGTTGGGAGGTGTAAGGGGGACGGCGATCTGCAGGCCACACGCGCCCGGCGCGCGCCAGCAGATCACGCACTGCCGTTTCACCGAGCGGAAGCCGATCCCCGGCCTGCAATGCCCGTCCCTCCAGACCGCCGAATCCGCCCGGCAAGTAAGTAGCCTGCGATCCCAAAAACGGCGGCAACGCGATCCCACCAGAAACGGCCAGATACGCCCGCGCCCCACTCCGCCGCGTTCCAAATGTGATGATCCGCCCGGCGCGCACATACACGGCGTGCCACAGCGGTACCGGCAACGTTCCCACCCACAGATCGAATGTCGCGCCGCACACGGCGATGAGGCACTCGCGCGCTACGCGCAACAGCGGCCCGCTCAGGGTGATTTCGAGCGCCGCAGCGTCGGGGGAATTGCCTGCAAGGATATTCGCCGCAGTGAAAGCCACCTCGTCCAACGGGCCGGAGGGC
The DNA here is from genome assembly GCA_019873645.1 of Chloroflexota bacterium. Lineage (GTDB taxonomy): Bacteria > Chloroflexota > Anaerolineae > B4-G1 > SLSP01 > DSWT01. Next base: position 91,175 of record JAIOAX010000004.1, read on the forward strand.
GGCACCCCGTAGCGCGCCCACCCCTTGCGCCCGGCATCCTGCACCGTCGTCAGCAGGCCGGGATTAAGGACTTCAAGCATCGCCGGATGGCTCATAACGGCACGAACCGTACGCGATCTCCGGCTTGCAGAACAAACGGCGTCTCGCAGGCCGGATCGAACAACACTACCTCCGTCCGCCCGATGATGCGCCAGCCGCCCGGCGTAGACAGCGCATACACGCCGGTCTGCGCGCCGGCAATGCCCACGCTGCCCGCCGGCACACGCAGACGCGGGGTCGCCAGGCGCGGCGTCGCCAATGTCTCGGGCAGCCCAAGCAGATAGGCGAATCCCGGCGCAAATCCGAGCATCGCCACCGTGTAAACAGGCTGCACGTGCAACTCAATCACTGCCGTTTCCGACATTCCGCAGTGCGCCGCCACATCTGCTAAATCCGGCCCCCATTCGCCGCCATAATGCACGGGGATTTCAACCAACCGCCCTTCCGGCGCATCGGCCGTCGCCAGTGTAGCCAGCATCTCCGTCAAAATCGCGCGCATTGTATCGGCGCGACTTACCTGCGGATCGTACATCACCAGCAGCGAGCGGTACGTCGGGACCGTCTCGACAAGGCCGGGCGCAGGCCGCGCGTGCAAAGCTGCATCGAGCGCGTGCACCTGTCGGTTAAGCGCCGCGTCCACCGCGTCGCCGAATTCTACGGTGAACGCCGTTTCGCCCACGGGGAGGATGCGAGGATAACTGAACATTGGCCTATCAACTCCAAACAGACCACAAGTCTACATAAATCTTCACGAATAAAAACTCAGTTGGTGAAGATTGGCAAAGATTCGTGGCAGAAAATCACTCCAGGGGCGTGATAACCACACCTTTATCCTCTAACGCTGTTCGTAACGCCGCAGCGATAGCTACAGCATCAGGGGTGTCGCCGTGGATGCAAAGCGTGTCAACGTGTAAGGGGACAATTTTGCCTGTGATCGCCTCCACCTCGCCTTGCGTGACCATACGGACGGCGCGGGCCGTCGTCAAAGCTAAATCGTGGATCACTGCGCCAGGTTCGCTGCGTGGGACAAGGCTGCCGTCTTCGCGGTAGGCGCGGTCGGCAAAACCCTCGCGGGCCACGCGCAGGCCCGCCGCCCGTGCAGCATACAACAGCGCAGAATTCGGCAGCGTGACGACGATCAACGTCGGGTCAAAGGCGGCAACCGCGCGGACAAGCGCCTCGGCGACGGCTTGATCGCGAGCCGCGACGTTGTACAGCGCGCCGTGCGGCTTCACATGCACCAACGGCGCACCTGCCGCGCGTGTAAATCCTGCCAGCGCGCCGATCTGATAAAGCACGGTTGCCTCAATCTCGGCCGGCGTCAACGCCATCGCCCGCCGCCCAAAGCCCTGCAAATCCGGGTAGCCCGGATGCGCGCCGATGGCCACACCCTTGCGCGCTGCCAGTGCGACCGTAGCCTGCATCACCAGTGGATCGCCCGCGTGCAGTCCACACGCAATGTTCGCCGACGTGACCACATCCAGCATGGCCGCGTCGTCGCCGAGCGTGTAGCGCCCGAAACTTTCACCCATGTCGCAGTTGAGATCAATGCGCATATAGTCGGATAGTCGTCAGTCGGATAGTCATCAGTCGCTTAGAGCGACATTCGAGTATAAGCGACTTTCCTCAGATGTCAAAAACCCGATTGTGCGTCAATCGGGTTTTTGCGTAACAAATCTGTCAGGTTTGGTTCAATCCAGTGTTTTGAGTGTCACCGCACGCCCACGCACCTTCCAGTGCTTCATCTTATGGAGCACCTGGCCGGCGTGTTGCTCGGCGACGTCCACGAACGTGTGCTGGGGTTGGATGTCAATCGCGCCGATGGCCCGACCGGGGATGCCGGTTTCGCCGGCAATCGCGCCGACGATGTCGCGCGGGCGGATACCATGTGCCTCGCCCACGTTGAGCCACAAGCGCACCATGCCGGGTTCGCGTTCGGTCTTGCGCCGCGGCGCGCGGGTGGGACGCGGTTCAGGCTTCCCTTCAAACTCAAACTTCGCGCGATGCTGTTGGGAGCGCAGCGGGACTTCCTTGATCTCTTCGATGGGGCGCTGCTGTTCTTGTGCACGCGCGAGCCGGATCGCCGCGGCCGCCACGTCCTCCGCCGTGTGACCGGCGGCCAGCATCTGGGCAACCAAAGCGCGTTCTTTACCCAATTCACCCTCCAGTTGCCCCCCCATCTTCAGCAGGAACTGCGCATCCCGGCGCGCCAGGATGTCGGCAGCAGTCGGGAGCTTCGCGCGGGTGATCGGCTGCATGGTGAAGGCTTCAATTTCTTGCAGACGGCGACGATCGCGCGGCGTCGCCAGCGTAATCGCCACACCCTTCTTGCCTGCCCGCCCGGTACGCCCGATGCGGTGGACGTAGATTTCGGGGTCAAAGGGCAAATCGTAATTGACCACGTGGGAAACGTCATCAATGTCCAAACCACGCGCCGCCACATCCGTCGCCACCAGCACGGTAATTTGTCCACGGCGGAAGCGATTCATCACCGTTTCCCGTGCCGGCTGGCTGAGGTCGCCATGCAACGCCTCGGCCTGGATGCCGCGCGCGAAGAGCGCGTCGGCCAATTCCGCTGCACGCACTTTAGTAGCGGTAAACACCAGGACGCTGGTCATGGCCTCGGTCTCTAAAAGCCGGGTGAGCGCCGCAAGTTTGTCTTCTTCATTGACGACGTAGTACCGCTGTTCCGTCTCGGCGACGGTGAGACGCTTGGGATTGACCATAATCGTCTCCGGCGCAGCCATATAGCGGTCGGCGAGTCGCCGGATGGGTTCGGGTAGGGTAGCGGAAAAGAGCGCGGTCTGCCGCGTCGCCGGGGTTTCCTTCAAGATAGCCTCGACATCCTCGATGAAGCCCATGCTCAACATCTCGTCGGCCTCGTCCAGCACAAGATAGCGGACGCCGCTCAGGTCAAGCGCGCCCTTGTGAATCAGATCGAGAAGACGGCCCGGCGTGCCGATAACGACATCCACGCCGCGCTGCAAACGCCCGATTTGGTGAGTGTAAGACTGACCGCCGTAAATTGCCAGCACGCGCACGCCGCGATGGCGTCCGTATTCGTAGATCGCCTGCGCCACCTGGATCGCCAGTTCACGGGTCGGGGTCACGACCAGGCCCTGCACCTGTCCATGCGCCGCGTCGAAATCCAGGGCGTGCAACATCGGCAGCGCGAAGGCCGCCGTCTTGCCGGTGCCGGTTTGCGCCTGTCCCAGGACATCGCGGCCATTCAGCAACGCGGGAATCGCCCGCTCCTGAATGGGGGTCGGGCTTTCGTAGCCCAGTTCATCTACAGCCTGCATCAATGCCGGATGCAGGGAAAATGCTTGAAACTCGATTGACATACAACTCCTTTTAGTCAGATAGTCCTTAGTCGGATAGTCCTTAGTCAGATAGTCGCGTGGTTTGCAAAATTTCCCTGTCAGAACGAAGGTCTTGCAGAAAAAAAGGGCCTGCCATTACCGGCAAGGCCCTGTAAAGACCACGCACGTATAAGGGCGTCTTATGACGCCGAGCAGAATTATAGCACAGAAAGTGGAAAGCACAACAGAGAAATGTAGTTTAGGGTGATGGAGTTATAGAACGAAGTTGCTTAACAGCTAATTCCACAATTGCGCGGGTTACATAAAGGCTACTTACATCGTAAAGATCGGTGATATGACGTTCGGCCTCAGCTCGCGAAATGTACCCAAGCTGATAGGCTTTAACAATAACGCCCAAAGACCCCACCGGTGTCACATTTAACCGTTTGGCAGCATAGCGTACAGCCAGATCATCGGTCAACAGAATAGAGACACTGATCTGTCGGCAGAGGTATAGAGCTTCACATTCACCATTCTGCAAGTTCTCCAAGTTATTTTGGCGCACGAATTGTGCCACCTCAAGCAGTGGGGAAGAGCGACGTTGGACATTATTCAGGCTAGCAACATAACTTTTTGAAACTCGGCCATACTCAACTGTCTCGGCCCAAACCGCATCAGGGATATACAAAACATCCCATCCGCGCAAAAGCGTAAGACACCCCACCTCGGCCAGGTGGATGAGCGGCCCGGCGTCAGCGACTGCCGCGCTCATACTTCCAACGCCCATGCCAGATCCTCCAGCATAGCTGTATGCTGACGTTCAGCCAACTCGACCCAATCAATGCCAGCGGTCTCAATAGCTTCTGCTCGCGTGATCTCACCTCGCAAATAGCGCCCTAAAGCACGTTCGCGCCATAATTGACGCAAGCCGGTCTGCAAAGCTAGCCCCATAACCTCAGCTTCTGGCTTCTGAATTTCCTGAACCAACGTATCCAGATAAAGTGATAAACTCGTCATGCTTCACCTCATTTCAATGCCACTCGCACCATCCGTCTGTGCTCTCATGCCCATTATACGAACCTCTGTCAGACAAGTCAATACCTGCGATTTCGTCTCAAAAAAACGGGGCAGCAAGATGAATCTTGTTGCCCCGTTAGCTGTTGATCCGCCTCTAGCGAAGCGGCGTTTTCCCTGCCGCCTGCCGCTCTTTGATAACCGTCGCAGCGATGCTCTCCGGCACGACGGCGTAGCGTTTGAATTCCAGCGTGAATGTGCCACGCCCCTGGGTCATACTGCGCAGATCGGTCGCGTAGCCGCGCGCTTCGGCCAGCGGGACTTCGCCGTCCACGTTGCGCAACAGGCCACGCACGCGCATGGCATTGACGACGCCGCGTCGCCGCCCCAGGTCGGCCACAATCGCTCCCACGTACTCCTCGGCCGTGTTGATGTCAATGCGCATGATCGGCTCAAGCAGCGCCGGCGCGGCAGTGCGCACCACCTGCCGCGCCGCCATCCCCCCGGCTACTTCAAAATCCATCGCCGCCGAGTCCACTTCGTGATAACGCCCACCCAAGAGGGTCACTTTGACGCCGACAACCGGATACCCCGCGATCACGCCTTGCTCCAACGCGCGGCGCACGCCCATTTCCACCGGCCGCCAGAAGTCGCGCGGCAGCTCGGCAGGCGGCGCAGCGTGGACAAACAGGATGCCCTGCTCGTCGGCTTCTTCGTCTTCCGCCAGCGGCTCAATACTCAGCGTGATTTCGGCAAAGTGCCCATGACCGCCGGATTGTTTCTTGTACGTCGTCGTCACCGCGGCGCGCTTGCCCACCGTCTCGCGGTAGGAGACCTGCGGCGCGCTCACCTGCGGGACGATGCCAAACTCGGTGCGCAGCCGATCCACGGAGACATCGAGATGCAGTTCCCCCATCCCGGCAAGCGTCAGCTCGCCCGTTTCGGCGTCGAAGTGTTGCACCAGCGTCGGGTCTTCTTCACACAAGCGATTCACAGCCTCGTGCAGTTTCTCCCGTTCTTTGGACGATGGCGGCGTCAGCGCGACGGCAATAACCGGCGTGGGGAAATGCATGCCTTCCAACACAATCGGGTGCGCCGGATCACAAAGCGTGTCGCCGGTGACGGCCGATTTGATGCCCACGAGCGCGACCACGTCACTGGCGGCCATGCTCTCAACCTGCTCGCGGCGATTGGCATGCATACGGTAAATGCGCCCCACCCGTTCCACGGTTCCTGTGCGCGGATTGTAAACCGGCTCCCCGGCGTTCACTTGCCCGGAGAAGACGCGCACCCACGTCAAATGACCGACATGGGGGTCGGTGACAATCTTGAACGCGGAGGCGCAGAAAGGCACATCAAAGGCGTCCTGGCGCTCGATAATCTCGTCCTCGCGGGTGGGATCGTGGCCCAGCACGGGCGGCATATCCACCGGCGCGGGCAGGTAATCCACAATGGCGTCCAGCAACGGCTGCACGCCGATGCGGTTGCGCGACGCGCCGCACAGTACCGGCACGATTTGCCCCGCGATCACCGCCCGGCGCAACGCAGCGCGCAGGGTCTCCAGATCAACGGGCAGGTCTTCAAGACGCTGCTCCAGCAGCAGCTCGTCCGTTTCGCAGATGGCGTCGAACAGGGCCTCGCGCGCTTTGGTGACCTGCGCGGCCATCGCCGCCGGCACAGGCTCGATGTCGGGATTGTCGTTGCCGTTGCGCCAGATCAATGCCCGCTCGGTGAACAGGTCCACCACGCCGACAAAGTCGTTCTCGATGCCGATGGGCAAGGTGAGGGAGACGGCATTGGGCGTCAGCCGCTCGCGGATTTCGCCGAGGGCGCGCTCGAAGTCGGCGCCGAGGCGATCCAGTTTGTTGACGAAGATGAGACGGGCGAGCTTTTCACGGTTGGCGTGCAGCCATACCGCTTCAGTCTGCGGTTCCACCCCGCCGACGCCGCAGACAATCATCACCGCGCCGTCAATGACGCGGATCGAGCGCACGACTTCAGCCGTGAAGTCAATGTGTCCTGGCGTATCAATCAGGTTGATGCGGTGCCCGCGCCAATGGCAGGCGGTTGCGGCGGACATGATAGTGATGCCGCGCTCGCGCTCCTGCTGTAGAAAATCCATCTGTGTGTCGCCGTCGTCAATATTGCCAACGCGGTGAATCCGACCGGTGTAGTACAGGATGGATTCGGTTGTCGTCGTCTTTCCCGCATCTACATGGGCAAAAATGCCGATGATGCGGACGTTTTCAAGCGGTGCTTCTTTCTTCGATTTCATAAACTTGTGTTATACTCTTGCAGACATAAAAACGCCTCGTGTTGAACACGAGGCCCTCTATCAAGTGACACTATTGTTCAAAATTACGAACAATTATTATAACATAGAAGGAGAGCGCGTCAACTCTCTGCGTCGAATAGGCTATCGCATTTGGCCGCTTCCGGCAACTGAATACGGCCTAAAGGCCGGGGAAAGGGGGATTTTGTGGCGGGGCTTCGCCCCGCCACAAAATCCCCCTAAAAATGCCGCTTTAGCGGCACAACAGACAGCACGACGGGACAAAGTTTTCCAAATGCGATAGCCCTACCCCCTGCCCCCGCTCTCCCCACGTGCAGGGAGAGCGGGGAGATTTCTCGTATCTGCCTCTCCGCCCCCAAGGGGGCGAGGCCGGGGGATGGTTCACTTCCCTGACAACTACAAACTGAAAACTGAGAACTGGAAACTGAGAACTAACATGCGACATTGGAAAGCAGATCTGGCTCTGGTTTTGGTGACCGCCATTTGGGGGTCCACATTCATCGTCGTCAAAAACGCGCTTGATACGGTGGGGCCGCTGGTTTTCGTGGCGACGCGCTTTTGGGTGGCCGGCGGCGCGCTGGTTGGATTATTGCTACTCCAGCGCAGAATCGTAGCGCGTCCCATTCCCATTCGCTGGCGCGCATTGCGCGACGGCGCGTTCACCGGCGTTTTTCTCACGCTGGGATACGTGCCTCAAACCATCGGTTTGCAGACCACCGAGGCCGCCAAAGCTGCGTTCATCACCGGCCTGAGCGTCGTGCTGGTGCCGTTGTTTGCAGCGACATTGTTGCGCCGTCCGCCTACCCGCGCTGCGACCGTCGGGGTGTTGATGGCGACGGCGGGCCTGGGATTGCTGACACTGGATTTCCAGCAACGTCTCACCCTCGCGCCCGGCGACCTGTGGGTGCTGCTGTGCGCGGTCGGCTTCGCGGCGCATATCACCAGCACGGCGCGCTTTGCCCCACACCATAACGTATTGCCGTTCACCACCGCCCAATTGTTGACCACGGCAGCGCTGGCGACACTTGCCGCACTGCTGTTCGAGCGTCATGCGCTCCTGCCGCCGGCCGCGGCATTGCCGGCCAGCGTGTACATGGGATTGATCGCCACAGCCTTTGTCTTCGGCGTGCAGACGTGGGGGCAACGCCATACTACCCCCACGCATACAGCCTTGATCTTTGCCCTGGAGCCGGTTTTCGCGGCGTTGTTCGCCGTCGTTTTTGCCGGGGAAACGCTCGAAGACCGCGAGTGGATCGGTGGGGCGCTCATTTTACTGGGGATGCTGGTCGCCGAAGTGGGAAGCGCGGCGACGGCTAAAACTCAGAAACGATCAGCAGATTGAGCAGATTGAATAGACTCTGAGAATCCTGTCACACAGCACGGCGGCGCAGGCCATCCAGCAGGACTTGAATGCTTTGCTCGGCGACCTGTCCCCAATCCGCGCCCTGGGGATCGAGCAGCCCTTGCAGGATCAAGCCCACCCCCAGGGAAACCAGGGACTGCGCTGCGGCACGGGCGTCAACGGTTGGCGCGATGGAACCTTCTGCAATGCCCTCGGCGATCATCTCTGTAAAAAGCGCGTGGTAGTGGCGATAATGACCAATCGTGACCGTCCATGCCTGGGGGTCGCGAGCCGCCTGCATCCAGAACACCAGAAAGATCGGTAAGCGTCCGCTGCCCGCCGCAAACACCCGACGCACCATGCCGGCAATCGCCTGCAACGCGGCCAGGACATCAGACGCATCCTGCCGCGCCTGCGCGATTTGTGTATCCAGTCCTTCCAGCCAACGGCTGAGCAATTCCAGAAATAACGCCTGCTTGGTAGGAAAATGGTGATAGAAGGCACCCTTGCTCACGCCGGCACGCTGACAAATATCGGCAATGCTCGCGCCGTCGTACCCCGAGGCGGAGAAACACACTTCGGCCGCTTCCAAAAGCTGTGCCCGCGTCATTTCGCTGCGTTGTTGGGTGTGCATAAGACCTACGTTAGCACACATCCGCAAGATTGTCAATGTAATTTGGATTTTTTGACTTCCTGGCTATATACGTTTATACTTAGGGTAGAGGTACGAAGCCGTTATTGTACCGCCAAGAACAAAGAGTCGAGACGTCTGTCGTAAGGATACAAATGTATGGACACCCTCGAAGAAAAGATTCATGCATTAGCATCAAGATACGCTCAGGAGCTGCAGCAAAAAATTGACGCCCGTGTGAAAGAAATGAGAGACGATGATAAATCGCATTATTTGATCTACCAGGTCTTAGGAATAACGGATGCAGAAGGTGAACTGATTGACATTTATCAAAACAAAGGACGCTTTCTTTATAACTATGCAGGCGCTTTTCTGGAAGAAGCAACTTTTCTCTGTTTCAAAGAAAAATTTCCAGAAGCAGAACGCGCCCAAGTAGAAAATACCCAGGGACAACGTCCACGACGATTTGAGATAGATTGTTTGATAGGTCAAGATGCAATTGAGATCAAGTGGCGTGATGCAACCACAGATGGCGACCATATCACAAAGGAGCACACACGTATAAGAGCCATAAAAGACCACGGATTCAACCCCATCAGGGTGATGTTTTACTATCCCAGTCGAGATCAGGCGATTAGAATACAGGAAACGATAAAGACAGTCTATAAAGGTGTAGGGGGAGAATGTTATATGGGAGATGATGCCTGGGAATACGTAAGAACCAGAACGGGCATTGACTTGCAAGAAATCCTCGTCAAAATTGCAGAAGAGAACCGTCATAAGGGTTGCAGATGACTATATTTTGTGGAGATTGTAGAGTCATACTAAAAACACTGGATGACGCAAGCGTTGACCTTGTGTATATGGATCCCCCTTTTTTTACTCAAAAGACCCATTCACTTGTTCCACGAGATAATACAGCGGCGTATTCTTTCGAAGATCGGTGGGACTCACTCGACGATTATCTTTCCTTTATGGGGGAAGTATTATGTCAGTGCAGGCGCGTGCTAAAAGCAACGGGAAGTATTTTCCTCCACTGCGACAAGTCGGCGTCACATTACCTGCGTGTGCTACTCGACCAGGTGTTTGGCGCAGAACATTTCCAAAGTGAAATTATTTGGGCATACAGGAGATGGTCAACCTCGAAAAAAGGGCTTCTCAATGCGCATCAAACGATTTACTTTTATAGCAGGACTGAGAATTTCAAATTCAACACCCTTTATACCGACTATTCACCGACGACCAATATTGACCAAATTTTGCAAGCAAGAGCGCGTAATGAAAAAGGGAAAGCAACGTACCGCCGTGATGAAAATGGCAATGTGGTACTGGGTAAAGAAAAAAGAGGTGTTCCCTTATCTGATGTCTGGTATATTCCTTTTTTGAATCCCAAAGCAAAAGAAAGGGTCGGATATCCCACTCAAAAACCGATTTTGTTATTAGAGCGAATTATTGAAATAGCAACAGATGCCAACGATTGCGTGCTCGACCCATTTTGCGGCAGTGGAACTACCCTTGTCGCCGCAAAATTACTTGGACGAAGTTACATTGGTATAGATATATCCGGTGAAGCCGTAAAGTTGTCTGAAGAAAGGCTGTATCAGCCAGTTAAGAGCGAATCGCATTTGCTGGCCGTTGGAGAAGAAGGCTTTTTGGAGAAATCCGATGATGAGCGCAGAATACTAAAGGCGCTGGATGCCGTGCCTGTAGAAAGAAACAACGGAATAGACGGCTTCCTGCGCGAGTTTATCAACGGGCATCCTGTATCTGTACGGATTCAGAAAGAGTCCGAGGATATTGAAACTGCCAGGCGAAAACTTATAAAAGCCAGTCAATCAAAAAAGTGTTCAATGATGATATTGGTGCGCACCAGAGCAGAGGACAATCTACGTTTTGTTGACTATCCAGACGATGAGGTGTTGGTCATTGACGCCTATGATCTCACCATTAACTCATGGCTTGAAAAACACAATCATCGAGACAAAGCAAAAGCATAGCACAGCCAAGGGGTGCAAACACGACGCTCTGCGTGTGGTTGAACTCGATCGTTAAAGCCGTTGGCCTGAACAGTGATTTTAATTAGACTATTTCGGTTCCCAAAGAAAGGAGTGTAACCATGGCATTTCGTATGCGTTGGCCCACAGAGTATGGCACAATTACCCAACCATTCGGCGCAAATCCCCAAATCTACAGCAAATTCGGCCTGCCCGGGCACGAAGGCATTGACTTCATGGCCCCCCATGGCAGTGAAATTTACGCCGTCGCCGACGGCTTTGTCAGCGATGTGCGGCTCGACGGCAGCGCCGACCCCATCGGCAAGCCGTATGGCAATCAAATCCGCATCCAGCACGACGACGGGTACGAGAGCATCTACGCCCACCTGGCCCAGGCCGTCGTCACACGCGGCCAGTTCGTGAAGGCCAAACAACTCATCGGCCTGGCCGACAACACCGGCAACTCCGATGGCTCGCACCTGCACTTGAGCCTGAAGAAGCAGGGCGCAACCGCCGCCGGCCTCACCAACTATCCCCATGACCTGATTGACCCTACCCCTTACCTGGAGCCGTTCGCCGGTGGCGGAGGGACAGCGCCGCAGCCGCCCGCGACGACAACCATCAACGTCCAGGTCAACAGTCCCGATACAGGCTATCTGAATGTGCGCGCCGCGCCCTACGTCGGCGCAGCCCTGGTGGATACGGTCGCCCACAATGCCATCATCGGAGCCCTGGAAGACGCCGAGGTGGCCCGCAACAAGGTCGGCAAGACCGGGCAGTGGCTGTGGGTGCGCCTGCCCAACGGCAAAACCGGTTACGTGGCTGCCTGGTACCTCAAACTCCCGCCGCCCGCGCCGCCTGCCGAGCCGGCGACAGTCGTGTTTGTGGTCGTCGAAAGCCCCGACGAGCCGCTTAAGCTGCGGCAGGGACCGGGCGTGGGGTACCCGCAACTGGCCTTGCTGCCCCATGGGACGGTGCTCAAGGCGCTGGAAAAAGAGGCCGTCGTCAAGCAAAAAGTGGGGCAGGTGAACCAGTGGCTCAACGTGCAGACACCTGCCGGCGCTACAGGCTACGTGGCCGCCTGGTACGTTAAACTACAAGCCACAGGCACACAACCCGTCATCCCTGCGCCGGTCACGGGAACGCCGACCGGTTACGTCGTCGTTGAAAGCCCTGAATTCGGCCTGAAGGTCCGCGAAAGCCCCAGCACGGCGGCCAAACAGGTGTGGTGGGTGCCGCACAAGACGGTATTGGAGTCGCTGGAAGACCCGGCCACGACCGGCAGCAAGGTGGGGCAGATGGACAAGTGGATCAAAGTCCGCACGCCCGCGCGTTATGAAGGTTACGTCGCCGCGTGGTATGTCCGCCATCCCGCACGACCCGACGAGCGTCAGCCTGCCGGCGAGGTCAACGTGCCCCTCGGCGTCTCGCCGCACATCTTCGGCATCCATGCCGTAGATATTGTAGATGATCCCCGTACCAAGGAGGCCATCCGCGGCCTGTACCAGGGCAAGGGGAAAAAGGGCTGGATTCTGTTCACGCAACTGTGCGGCAAAACGGCAACCGCCATCCAACCCAACGATGACATCCGCGCTTTCTTCTGGGAATGGGCCAGCCAGGGATACGGCGTCATCGTGCGGCTCAACCACGGCTACGAACCCGGCGGCACACTGCCCGAAGCGCGGTATTACGATGCCTTCGCCGACGCCGCCGCCCGCTGGGTGGAGCTGTTCCTCAAGCGCACCGATGTTCCCGTCGGCGATTACACCTGGACCATCCAGATCGGCAACGAACAGAACAACCCGCGCGAGCATCCCGGCGGTTTCGACCATCCCACCGAGCACATCACGCCGGAACGCTACGCCGAGGCGTTCAACAAAACCTACGCCAAAATCAAGGCCGTGCTGCCCAATGCCATCGTCTGCCCTGGCGCAATTGACCCTTACAACTATATGCCGTGGAAGGCGCTGAACAACACGCAATGGCGACCCCTGGACTACTACGACACGATGCTGGCAAACATCGAAGCACTTGACGGCATCGTCCTGCATGCCTACACCCATGGGCCGGATCTGGCCGCCATTACCAGCCTCAAACGTTTCGGCGAGGGAACGGGACCGTTGGGGGATCACTATTACGACTTTCAGATTTACCGGCTGTTTATGGAGCGCATCCCCGCGAAATGGCGCGATGTGCCGGTCTACATCACCGAGATGAACCACATTCACCGTCCCGCCGGCGAGCACGATCAGGGATGGGTGAACCAGAATACCGGCTGGGTGCGCGAGGTCTACAGGGAGATTGACCGCTGGAACAAGACACCGTATGCGCAGCAGATTCACTGCGGTCTGCTGTATCGGTGGTTTGGCGATCAGTGGGCGATTGACAACAAGCCCGGCGTCCTGGACGATTTCAAGCTGGCGCTCAACAACGACTACCGCTGGCGCACCAGCGTCGTCGGCGCCTTCGACTTCGCGCCGAGCGCGCCTAAAGCGTTGCAAGCACAAAAAGCCGCCCCGCCGGAAGAGCGACAGTTGGTGCGTCCCGACGACCTCAAGCGCATCTGGGGCATCGGCGCGAAGACCGAGCAGGTGCTCAATGCGGCCGGCATCGTCATCTACGAGCAGTTGGCGCGGCTCACGCCGGAACGGTTGCGCGCCATCGTCAACGAGACCGGCCTGCAAGCACGCCATCTCTCCACCTGGCCCGAACAGGCACGCATGCTCGTCAAAGGCGACGAGAAGGCACTCACCGAGCTGCAAATCAAGCTGGGGAAGAAGATCGCGCAATAAACAGCTTTCCTGGTAACCCTTGCGAAGGTTGCACAACCTTCGCAAGGGCAGCTGAAAGTAGCTACCCCAAACTCTAGGGCTGAAATAGCCGCAGGGCGATGTAGGCTTTGCGGAAAGCCGTATCCGGGCGTAGCAAACTGAAGAGGGCTTCGGGGCGATCCGGTCCCCATACGACGCTTGTGTTGAGGTTCCAGATGAAAAACGGCCCCACCCACGGACGCTCCAGCATTAACCGCGCCGCGGACGTTAGATAGTCCGCCTGCTCCTGTTCGGTCAGCCACATCGCGTAGGGGTAAGGAGCGTCGGCGCCAAGGTCGGCGGCGCGGATACCGTCAATCGAAGGCCAGCCGAACTCCGTCGGCCAAAGTTGCGCGTCCACGCCTGCGGCAAGCAGAATCGTGTGGTAGTCCTCCAGCGTGTCCAGGAAAAAGAAACTAGGGTGATTGTTCCAGCCCGCGCGTGTGTGCGTCGCATCCGCTGCGCGCTCCCAGGGCGGATTGGCATAGCCGTAAGGGTGCACACCGATCCCGTCTACCCACTGCGCCAGTCCCACCTGCAACGCTTCGCGTAAGAAACGGCGGTCGTCAATCGCAATCACGCCGTCATCAATGCCGGTGACCCCCGGCCCGGCGCTGATGACGAGTGCCTGCGGATCGGCCTGCCGCACAGCCTGGCTACCGGCCGCCGTCAAGGCCACAAACGCCCGTGGGTCGAGCGACTCGCCATACCATTCACGCTGCAAATTCGGCTCGTTCCACAGCTCATAAGCCGTCACGCGCCCGGCGTAGCGTGAGGCCAGGACGCCCATAAAGCGGCCAAACTCCGCCGGATCGTGCGGCGGGCCGTTGTATCCCGCCGCCGACCGCAACCAACCCGGCGCATTCACCACCCCCAGCAATAGCTTAAAGCCAAAATCGTTGCTGAGCTGCACCAGCCGATCCAGCTCTTCCCAGCGATAGCGGCCCGCCTGTTCTTCAAGGATCGCCCATTGTACCTGCACCTTGATCCAGCCAAAGCCCATCCCCTGCACCCAACGGAACGCGCGCGACAAATCGTTCGTGTTGGGGTCAACCTGCACGCCGAACGACGGTTTGGGAATCGGCGGCGGCAGCTCGGTCGGTGTGGGCGGCGGCGCCTGTGACGGCTCCGGCGTCGGCGTGGGCTGCGCGGCCGCGACCAACGGCAGGTAGATGGCGCCCTCGCGTGGCGCGCTAGTCGCCGTAGCCGTAGCCTCAGACATAGGGGTAACAGAAGGCATCACCCCTATCGGCATCTCCACAGGCGATATGGTGGATGGCGTCGGCGGAGGTGAGATGCCGGCCGGCGTCGCCGTCGGCATGCCGAGATTACAGGCCAGCACAAGGATAAGTAGAAGTGGCCATAGCTGTTTTATGCTTCTCATCAGATTCCCTTTCACAAAAAACGCCGGTTTCCCCGGCAGGACAAATTATTGGGAATGGCGCGGGCCGGTCTCCTGACCGCGCCCGCTCAGCGGCATTTCGGCCTGTGGATAGTTTTATCAGAGGCGGATGTCCTGAAATGTCTCCGCATCAATACGCAACCCGCCCATTCGCAATGCGGTTACCTGCTCTGGGCCGGTCCACGGCGTCCGTAGCCAGACAACAGCGTCATTCGCGCTCTCGACGAGCGCCAGGGCCAACGCGAAGCCATCTGCGCCTTCCAGCGCCGCCAACCGTCCGGACGCGAAATTGTAATCCGGGAAAACAGCAAGGCGCCGGTACGGCAATGGGAAACGCGGCGCGTCGGCAAAACAGGCACGATAACACGCGGCCCGATAGGCCCGCCGCGCCTCTGTCGGTCGCGGGCGTACCGCCTCGCACACGGGCAGCTCCACCACCCGCACATCCGGCAGATAGCGCAGCGGCGCGAGCAACGGCTCAAGCTCCTGCCCGGCGCTCAGCGTCACCACCGTGCAGGGGCGGAACAGCTCGACTTTCGCCCATTTGAGCGCCGGGCCGCCATGCAAGGGGTCAATCAGGCCGGAGGTATCTATAACCAGCGTCTCCAGCTTCATCCGCCGCGCGAAGCGCCGCAAGCGTTCCAGACCAGTCAACACGGCCAACATCGCGCTGGTAGGCGTGTTGCTGCCGACAAAACTGATGCGACGCGAACCAACAGGCGGGAAGCTCAGATCACCTCGTTCGCGGTTCACCCCCAACGCCAGTGTTGTCGGCAGGCCAAAACTGTTCTGGCCGAGATCGGCATCCAGGAAGCCCACGCGCTCATACTGCGCCGCCAGTCGGGTATAGAGGTAGCGCGCGAAGGTGCTCTTGCCGCTGTCGCTCGCCCCGATGATCAGGATCGGACCGCGCCATGCCGGAATATCGAGGGCGCGCCAGGTTTCAGGGATAGTGATGTCTTTTGGCTCCATGGTTTGCTCTGTGTTGGAACGTTGGAACGTTCAAACGTTAGAAAGTTGGAACGTTGAGACCAAGTATAACGCTTTGTGGCGGTTGCGCCAATCATACTGTATAGTACAATACGATTTTGGATTTTGGATTTTAGATTTTGGACCATATGACTAACCAACTTCAGACTCATTTGAAGGAGGTCATATCCGGGAAGGGCTGGTTATCAAAGCGCAAAGCGGTTTCTATACCCTGCTGACCGAAAACGGAGAACAGGTTGTGGCGCGGCTGCGTGGGCGGCTGAAGAAGGAACACAGCGACACCAGCATCGTGGCGGTCGGCGATCGGGTGAGCTGGCAGACGTTGAAGGACGGCAGCCACGTCATCGAATCGGTGCACGCGCGGGCGCGCGCCTTGACGCGCCTTAAGCCGCTGGCGTCGGGACGTGGAACGCGCCGCTGGGATCGCCAGGGTTACCTGCGTGAAAGGGAACAGGTCATCATCGCCAACCCGGATCAGGTGGTATTCGTCATCGCCTGCGCCGCCCCTGACCCGCATCTCAAAATGCTTGACCGTCTACTGGTCGGCGCAGAACGACAGGAGATTCCCGCGTTGATCTGCGCGAACAAGACCGATCTGATCGGTCTGGAAAGGGCCGTCGCGCTTTTCGGTGTTTATGAACGGATCGGTTATCCGGTCATCTATACCAGCGCCGTGACCAGAGAAGGCATAGATAAGCTGCGCGAGCATCTGCGCGACAAGATTTCGGCGTTGATCGGGCCCTCCGGCGTCGGCAAGACGAGTCTGCTCAATGCTCTGGAGCCGGGTCTGGGCAAGCGGGTGATGAGCGTGAGCCGCGTCACCGGCAAGGGACGGCATACCACCACCGTCGCCGAAATGACGCCGCTGGCCGTAGGGGGATGGGTCGCCGATACCCCCGGCCTGCGCGCCCTGGCGCTCTTCGACCTGGACCCCGAGGAGATTGACGCCTACTTCCCCGACATCGCGCCGTATGTACCGCAGTGCGCCTTTTCGGATTGCAGTCATACCGTCGAACCCGGCTGCGCCGTGCTGCAAGCTGTGGAAAGCGGCAAAGTGGATGCACACCGCCATCAAAGTTATGTACGCCTGCATCAGGAACATCGCAAACTGGCCGATATGTACTGGTGGGGGATCGAAGAAGAATAGAAGGAGAACGTTTTTATGGAACAACCCGGATTCATATTCACCGGTATTATCCTTCAGGAAGGTGCGGGGTATACCGCCCTGTGCCCCGACCTGGATGTGGCTTCACAAGGCGATTCAATCTCAGAAGCCAAAGCCGCGCTGTTAGAAGCCGTGACGCTATACCTGGAAACAGCATTAGAGAACAATCTACCCTGGCTACGCCCCATACCACGGGATGAAGATCCTCGCTTCGTGACGCCAGAAGCGATTATAAGCACCTTCCCTCTGAAGATTTACACCGAGATCTACGCCTATGCCTAAACTACCGGCACTCAAAGCGCGAGAGGTGATTCGTCTGCTGGAAGGGGTCGGTTTTTACGAAATTCGGCAGCGCGGGAGTCATTTACAACTCAAACGTGGTAATCTACTGGTCACTGTTCCGATACACAGCGGCGATCTGAACCCGGGCACATTATGCTCGATCATTCGCCAGGCAGGAATGACCGTAGAAGAGTTCCTAACGTTACTGAAGTAAGAAATTTAAGATGCTAAAAGGAGATGATCATGAAATCCTGGAAGGTTATTGCAGGTTTAATGTTGCTGGTGCTGCTATCGAGTACGGCACTGCCGGTGCATGCAGCCTCAAACACAGCAGACTTGCCGCCGCTGCCGGAGTGGCCCATTATCGGACCGCTTTTGAAATGGTTGGGTCTCGTGGAATCTGAACCCGCTGAAGTCACGGAACCGCCGGAAGACCTGGAACTGCCCCAGTACCCCATTGAAACGCTCGACGACCTTCTGGCGCTGCAAGACCTGGAAAGCAACGTGCGCGTGCGTGTCACGGCGACCGATACAGCGCTTACAACCATCGTCCAGGATGCACTCGCTGAGAATAATGTCGAGGGCATCCAGAACTTCAAGCTGACGTTCACACCGGGCACAGCCACCGTTTATGTTGAAGTGGACCCGGCAGTGCTGGAGAATGTCAACTTCGACCTGCCCATCAACCTCAAAGACACACTCAAACTCGAAGGCGTGGTCAATCTGGGGGCTGCGGGTTGTCAGGCAACGGTGACCATCAAAAAGGTCAGCATCAACAACTGGTCCATCGGGTTACGCGGGATAGCGCAACGCTGGATTGACGAACAGTTGCCCGGCGTCTGGCCCGGCGCAGTCTGCGTCGAACGCATCACCCTGAAATCCGGCGAAATCGCCGTCGTCGGCTATCGGCGCTGAGTTTTGACCACGAATCCACACGAATCTTCACGAATGAATTCAGAGCACTTTTGGATTTTCTCTGTGAACTCCGTGATCTCTGTAGCGATTGACAAGAGGAGCCATAAATGAATACTAAACTCGATGAACTGAAAACGCGGTTGCGCGAGGCCAGCGACCTCGGCGCAGCAGCAGCGGTGTTGAACTGGGATCAAAGTACCTATATGCCTGCCGGCGGTGCAGCCGCGCGGGCGCGCCAGGCCGCGATCCTCGGTCGGCTGGCGCACGAAAAGCTCACCGATCCCGCCATCGGACGGCTGCTGGACGATCTGCGGCCCCTGGAGGAGAGCCTGCCTTACGACGACGATGACGCCAGCCTCATCCGCGTGACCCGTCGCCAGTACGAACGGCGCACCAAAGTCCCCGCGGCCTTCATGGGCGCGCTGTTCAACCATACGGCGGAAACTTACAGTGTGTGGACCAAAGCGCGCCCGGAAAACAACTTCGCCCTCGTTCAGCCCTACCTGGAGAAAACCCTGGACTTCAGCCGCCGTCTGGCCGACTTCTTTCCCGGATACGAACACATTGCCGACCCGCTGATTGATTTTTCAGACTACGGGATGAAGGCTTCAACGGTGCACGCCGTGTTTGCCGACCTGCGCGAACAGCTTATCCCCATCGTTCACGCCATCACCGCCCAGCCGCCGGCAGACGACGCCTGCCTGCATCGCACTTACCCGCAGGCGCAACAGGCAGCCTTCTTTAACAAAGTCATCCGCGCCTTTGGCTTTGATTTCGAGCGGGGGCGGTGCGATGTCAGCCCACACCCCTTCACCACCAGCTTCTCCATCGGCGACGTGCGCATCACCGTCCGCTACAAAGAGAACGACCTGGGCGACGCGCTGTTCAGCGCTATGCACGAGGCCGGCCACGCGCTGTACGAACAGGGGTGCAACCCAGCCTACGAAGCCACGCCGCTCGCGGGCGGCACATCCTCCGGCGTCCACGAAAGCCAGTCGCGCCTGTGGGAAAACATCGTCGGGCGCAGTCGCAGCTTCTGGACGCACTACTACCCCCAGCTCCAGGCCCTGTTTCCGGCGCAATTGGGCGACGTGTCAGCGGAGACTTTCTACCGCGCGATCAACAAAGTGCAGCCTTCGCTCATCCGCGTTGACGCCGACGAGGTCACGTATAATCTGCATGTGATGCTGCGCTTCGACTTCGAGCTGGCGTTGCTTGAGGGCAACCTCGCCGTGCGCGACCTGCCGGAAGCATGGCGCGAGCGTTTCAAGGCCGATCTGGGCATCACGCCGCCGGATGACCGCGATGGCGTGTTACAGGATGTCCACTGGTACGGCGGCTTGATCGGCGGCGCGTTCCAGGGATACACGCTTGGCAACATTCTCGGGGCGCAGTTCTATCAGTGCGCGTTGGCGGCGCACCCGGAGATTCCAGCGGAGATCGCACAGGGGAAATTCGACACGCTGCACAAGTGGCTCAAGGACAATATCTACGTCCACGGGAGCAAATACACCGCACCCGAGCTGATCGAGCGCGTGACCGGCGGCCCATTGCGCGTCGCACCCTACATCGCCTACCTGCACAGCAAATACGACGAGTTATATGCACTGTAAGGTGTCAGCAGACATCATGAGCGACGCGCTCAACCCAGCATGAAAATGCATGTCAACGGATTAAACGGATTT
Organism: Chloroflexota bacterium; assembly: GCA_019873645.1. GTDB lineage: Bacteria > Chloroflexota > Anaerolineae > B4-G1 > SLSP01 > DSWT01. The sequence goes on from JAIOAX010000004.1 coordinate 111,039, forward strand.
GAACGGATTAGCTTTCAATTGTTGCATAAATCTGCTCAATCTGCTTAATCCGCTGACCATTTTCGGAATAGATTAAGCAGATTGAGCAGATTAAATTGTAAGACTGTTTTGAAATCTGCTTAATCTGCCGACTTGATCCCGATTTTTCCCAGCCGCCGGGCGACATTGCGACAGGCGGCTTCCAGAAAAGCCAGATCGGCTTCGGTATGCGCGGTGGAGAGCGCCCCATGGCCGTGAGTGACATGGACGTTTTCCAGCAGCAGTGCCAGTTGCAACACATCCCCGTTGAGCGCCACGTCGCACACCGCCGGATCGAAAACGTCGTCCGGCGCCGCCAGTGGATGATCGGGAGCATAGGGGAAGTGCAGCATGAAAATCGAGCTGCCGGGAAGCGCATCATTGCCGTCGCCGGTACAGCGCGCGTAGATGCCCTCCTGGATGAATGCCCTTTCGAGGATCCGCCGGGTCTGTTCTCCCAGAGCGGCCAGGCGCGGGTAAATGTCCGCTTCGTGTTCGATCAAGTAATGCAACATCACCTTAGCCGCCAGCATGGAAGCCGGATGCCCGGAGTACGTTCCCCCTGAGAATTTGACCCGCCGCCCACCCGCACGCCCGGCCAGGTTCATAATGTCGGCGCGTCCGGCGACCGCCGCCACCGGCATGCCCCCGCCGATGATCTTGCCGAAGGTCGCCAGGTCGGGCTGCACGCCGTAGAGCGCGCCTGTGTCGCCCGCGCGGAAGCGAAAACCGGCGATGACCTCATCGAAGATCAACACCGCGCCATACTGCGTGGTAAGTTCGCGGGCAGTCTGGAGGTATTCGCGCGTCGCCGGCATAAAGCCGCCCGCCCCCATAAACGGTTCAACGATAAAGCAGGCAATGCAATCGCCGTAACGCCGGAAGTGGTCGTGGAGCATATCAGGGTCGTTGAAGCGCGTGACCAGCACTTCCTCACAGACAGCCGCCGGCAATCCCGCCGTCTCGATATGCTGATACCCCTGCTGGTCATGGAAACCCACGCCCTTGAGCGCCCAGGGATGTCCGCCATGCCAGCCGCCGCCCACCTTGAGCACCCCCTCGCGCCCGGTGAACGCGCGCGCCAGCAAAACCGCATACATCGTCGCCAGGGTGCCGCTGGTGGTAAAACGCGCCAGCTCTGTGCCGGTGCGCGCGCACAGGAGCTCGGCGACCTCGATTTGCAGGCGGTCGGTGAAGCCGGTTTGCAAGCCAAAGCCTTCCGCAAACGCCTGCGCAAGCGCCGTTGTGATGACCTCCGGGTTATGCCCCAGGATGTTGGCCAGGTGTCCCTGCCAGAAATCCAAAATCGTATGGCCGTCTTCGTCGGTCAGCCAGGCGCCGTGGGCCGCAGCGATGCGCGGCGGGAATGGCTCAATCAGGCGCAGGGTATGACTGCCGCCGTCCACCAGCACCTTGTGCGCCCGCTCGTTAAGGGCCGCCGAGCGCGGCGCATACGCCGCGTACTCGGCCTTCAGTTGACTTAAGAGGTGGGTGTAATCCTGCGGCTTCATTTCAGCGTCAGCTCGATCACCGGCACTACAACATTCGGCTGTTTGACCGGTAGTTCTAGCAGGAGAACATCCTCGCCGAGCTGCAACTGACGCACCGACCAGTCTTCGGGCTTCAACGTGACTTCGCTGCCGTCGTGCAGGAAGCGCGCGTAACTCACCTTGCCCGCCAGCCCTTTGAGCGGCAGATGCCTGAACGGCCAGGCGTAAATGTGGACGTAGACCTTGTTGTCTTTCTGGGTCAGGCGACAATCCTGTGGCGTGGGGAATTCGCTCTGCGTGCAACCGTAGATGGCTTCGCCATGCAATGCCATCCAGTCGCGGTAGACCGCCAGGGCCTCCAGCGCGCGCGGATCGAAGGTCCCCAACGAGGTCGGCCCGACGTTCATCAGTAAATTGCCGCCGCACGAGACGGTGTTGACCAGCAGGCGGATGAGCTGTCCGGCGTCTTTCCAGGTCATCTCGTCGCGGTGGTAGCCCCAACTTCCGCTGAAGGTATGGCAGGCTTCCCATACCACCGGTTCACCGTCCACCTTCACCCACTCCAGCGGCTGCACCTGCTCCGGCGTGTAGATGTCGGCCGCGATGGGCAAATCCAGGCGGTTATTGAGGATGATGGTCGGCTTCAATTCACGGATCAAGGCATAGAGCTTTTCGCTTTCCCAATCATCACGGCCTTTCCCCGGCAACCCCTTGTATTCACTATTCGGGTAGGAAAAGTCGCACCACAGGATATCGGGGTCAAAACGGGTGATCAACTCGCGCACTTGATTGCGCATGTACTCGGCGTAACGCTTCATGTCACGGCCTGCGTTGAGCTGGGCGACGTCGGGGTGATTGCGCAGCGGATGAAAGATGTCAATCAGGAAATCGGGATGGTGCCAGTCAAGCAGCGAGTAGTAGAAACCCACCCGCAAGCCTTCGGCGCGGAATGCCTCGACAAACGGCGCGATCAGGTCTTTGCCGTAGGGTGTGTTGGTAACCTTGTAGTCGGTGTAGGCCGAGTCCCACAGACAGAAGCCTTCGTGATGCTTGGAGGTGAGCACGACATACTTCATCCCCGCCTCGCGTGCGACTTTGGCCCATTGGCGTGGATCGTACTGCGTCGGGTTAAAACGCTCGAAGTAGCGGTAGTAGTCCTCCGGCGCGATCTGCTCCTGCGATTGTACCCACTCGTGACGCGAAGGAAGCGCGTACAGTCCCCAGTGGATGAACATGCCAAAACGGTCGTGGACGAACCACGAAGTATCCCCTTGCGTTGGTTTGGGTTTTAACATAGGTCTATCGTCTCCTTGAATACTTTGTATAGGCGTTACGCACTGCGCCATTTTCTGACAGGGATTAACAGGGTTTTCAGGATTAAAGAAGGCCTTGTAGGAGCTTTTTCATCCTATCAATCCTGTCCAAAGAAACGCACCGCGCAACGACTGTTTGTAGATGTTGTGAACACACTTGAGCGAACAGATGTGCAACGCTCAACAACCGGCGAGCATACTTCAAACGACCAGATTATACTCTCGCCCCGAGCAAGTGCAATACCAACTACTGTTGTTTACTTTGGGAACCGCAAGATGCCGCCGTTTGGCTGCGGGATGTCGGGCCACGTCCGCCCCTCGCCGTTGAACTGCGGCAACCAGGGGGCCAGGGCGGCGAACATTTCGTCACACATCGCCCAGACTTCGGCGGGATTGCAGACGGCGCCGGTCAACGGGTCATGGAGCACGGCGAGTTTGACCAGCTCGCGGTTGCCCGTCAGGGCCGCCTCAACCGTCATCTCCTGCACGTTGATGCTCACGCGACACGTCGCCGCGCACGCCAGCGGCAATGCGCCCACCCACGCCGGGCTAATGCCGTTGCCGTCCACGTAACAGGGCAATTCGACGGTGCAGCCGTAAGGCAGGTTGGTGATGAGGCCCGTATTCGCCACATTGAAGTGCCCGCGATACACTCGCCCGGTCTCCAATGATTCAATGATGTACGAGCCATGCTCGCTGCTGCGGTCGCCCAGACGGATCATGTCTACTTCGCCGCTCATATATTTGGGATAGAGCCGTTCGTATTCGTTGCGGTTTTCGGTGCAGTGTCGCAGGTAGCCGCCGGTCTCGCCGTTGATCCAGCTATCCAGCGAAATCCAGTCCTTGATCTCGCCGGGCCGTTTGCGATACCACGGCACATATTCGCTCAGGTGGCCGTTGGATTCCGTCGAGTAATAGCCGAAACGCCGCAGGATGTCTATGCGTACCTTCTCGGTCTGCGAATATACAGGATGCTTCTCAAAGGCTTCCAGCAGATAGGGCGTCATATCCTTGCCCTTGTGCGTCACCTGGATATACCACGTCTGATGATTGATGCCCGCGCAGACGAAATCTACTTCCTCCGACGGCAGCCCTAACACTTCGGCAATCTGATGATGTCCGCCCTGGACGCCGTGACACAGCCCCACCACCGGCACGCCGCCCGCGCGCCGCACCGCCCAGGTGTTCATCGCCATAGGATTGGAGTAGTTGAGCAACAACGCGCCCGGCGCCACCTCACGCATATCTTTCGCAATGTCGAGGAGCACCGGGATCGTCCGCAGCGCGTAAAAGACGCCACCCGGACCGAGCGTGTCGCCCACGCACTGATCCACGCCGTACTTTAGCGGGATTTCGATATCGTAGCGGAACGCTTCCAATCCGCCTACCCGCACCAGGCAGAAGACGTAATCTGCGCCGGCAATCGCCTCGCGCTGATTGAGCGTGGGGATGATCGTTGCCGGAACATCGCTGTCAGTAATCATCTTGCGACAGACGTTGGTGACCATCTCCAGATACGTCGGGTTGATATCCATAAAGCGGAATTCTGTATCCCGCAGTTCCGGCACGGCCAGGATGTCCATCACCAACCGCCGCGTAAACGTCAAACTTCCGGCGCCAATAATCGCAATTTTAACCATAGAATGACCTCCTTGAAGATATGGATTAGGGATTGGGGATTAGGGATTGGGGATTGGGGATTGGGCTCCCCAGTTCCTACTCCTTAATCACTCATCCCCTGCCTCTGAAACAAAAACCGCTGCCACAGGTGCGCCAGGTTGCCCACGTCGGGGATGTAGGTATCGAGGTAGCGGAAGCCCCGGCCGGCCATAAAGGATTGCAAGGCAGCCGGCTTGTAAGCGCGGACGTTCAGCAATTCAATGGCCTCGCCGGGCGCGCAGTGGATCACGCCGCTGAAACACGGGAACGTCAATGCCTCATGCAACCGGAAAGAGACAACGTAGCGCAGGGCGTCGGTGTCGGCTTCATAAAGCTCCTCGGCTATCAGCTCGCCGGCCGCCGGATCAATGCACAGCCGCTCCAGCAAGTTGATGAAAAACAGGCTGAGGTTCTGTGGCAGGCGTCTCAGCCGATTGCGCAACTGCGCGTTTTTATCGGGTGTCTCAAATTGGGGGACGACATCCAAGTAGAGATAATGACCGGAAGGGACGATGCACGCCAACGCCGCGGCGATAACCGCTTGATCAAAGTTACCGAACGTGCCGCCGAGCATCGCGTACACTTGCGTATCGTACCCCGCGAGATAGGGGCGCAGCTTGTCCACAAAATCGGAGTGCAGAATATCGGCCAGGACGAATTGCCTGGGGAAATGTTCATCGGCGAGGTTTTGTTGTGCCAACTTCAACATCGTCCGGGAGGAGTCCACGCCAAAGTAGGCGACGGGGATACCGGCAGCATGGGTAGCATGTAAAAGCGGCTTCTCCGGCCCGGCATTGCCGCATCCCAGGCTCACAAAGGCGATGCGCCGGGCCGCCGTCCAGAACGGTTGTCGGGCGAAGAACGCCCATTCATCGTCGGAGCATATCTCTGCCAATTCTGCGCCACGATAGGTATAAAAGGTTTCCGCGCCCTCCATTGTATAAAAGAGATTTTGTCGTACTTTTTTGTGCTGTTGAAAGTCGGCCAGATAGTCGAACTCTAGCTCTGGCGCTTCTGCCAGAACGATGATTTCATCCATGCATGCCTCTGATAGGGTAACCGATAATTGGTAACTGGTGATAGGTAAGGGGATTATAGCGTCAGATGCGCGAAAGCGAAAGTGACAAAAAAGAATCCCGGCTCTTTCAGAAACCGGGATTCTTCATCTTTACTCACTTTCCAACGGTGGCGGAGTTTCAGCTTCGGTCGTTGCAGCAGCAGTCGTAACCTGGGCTTCTGGCTCCGGCTCTTTGGGTTTCAAGGCGTGCTGCAACACCTCGTTGACGTCTTCCACCAGGATGAATTCCATCTCATTGCGAACTTTTTCGGGTAGATCATCCAGGTCTACATCATTTAGTTTGGGTAACAGGATACGCTTCAGCCCAGCACGGTGCGCCGCCATGACCTTCAGCTTCAGACCGCCGATAGGGAGCACCTGCCCCTGTAACGTGACCTCGCCGGTCATGCCCAGGTCGGGATATACCGGACGCCCGGTCAGCAGGGAGACCAACGCGGTCACCATTGTGACGCCCGCAGAAGGCCCATCCTTCGGCACCGCACCGGCCGGGACATGCAGATGAATCTGACCCTTACAACAGTTATCACCCAGCCCTAGCTCCTTCAGATGCGACTCCACATAGCTCAACGCAATGCGCGCCGACTCGCGCATCACGTCGCCCAGATGGCCGGTGAGGATGAGGTTGCCGTCCTGACCGGGCATAGCAGCGGCCTCCACAAAGAGCACCTCGCCGCCGGTCGGCGTCCACGCCAGCCCCGTCGCCACGCCGGGACGCTCGGTGCGCAACGCCGCCTCAAAGCGATACCGCGGCTTGCCCAGGTATTCGCGCACCTTTTCCGGTGTGATCTCGATCGGTTCGACGGGCGCAGTCACAACGGCTGTTTCGGCCTCCGATGCAGACGCTTCAGGCGGCGCAGGTGTCGAAACTTCGGAGCCTGCCTCGGGTGTCACGGCAACAACTGCCTCGGTTTCCACGGGGGCCGCCTCTGCCGCCATCTCAACATCGCCGGCCTCAGCTTCGCCCGGCGAGGCCATACGCCGTTCCTCTTTTGCTTCGGCCACCTGCGTCGCTACCTTGCGGCAGATCTTGCCGATTTCACGCTCCAACTGGCGCACGCCCGCCTCACGGGTGAAGTCACGGATGATGGCCCGGACGGCCGGTTCGGTGAACACAATCTCATCCGGCAGCAACCCGTTCATCTTGAGCTGGCGCGGGATGAGGTATTGGTGCGCGATGTGCAGTTTGTCGTACTCTGTGTATCCGTCAATCTCGATGATTTCCATGCGATCCAGCAGCGGCGCCGGAATGGTGGCCGTCGTGTTGCCGGTGCAGATGAACAGCACCTGGCTCAGGTCGAAGTCCACATCGAGATAGTGATCCCGGAAGGCATGGTTCTGTTGCGGATCGAGAACTTCGAGCAACGCCGAAGACGGATCGCCGCGCCAGTCCGCGCCGATCTTGTCTACCTCGTCAAGCATAAAGACCGGGTTTTTGACGCCCGCGCGTTTGATGGCCTGCATAATGCGCCCTGGCATCGCACCGATGTAGGTGCGGCGGTGTCCGCGGATTTCGGCCTCGTCGTGCATGCCGCCCAGGCTCATCCGCGTGAACTTGCGCCCCAGCGCCCGCGCAATGGATTGCCCCAGCGAAGTTTTGCCCACGCCGGGCGGCCCTACGAGGGAAAGGATGGCCCCGGAACCTTCGACTTTGCGCCCTTGCAGGTCGGACTCGGCGGTTTCGTCAAACCCGCGTTCCTGACGCAGCTTGCGCACCGCCAGGAATTCCAGGATGCGCTCTTTGACATCCTCAAGATCGTAGTGATCCTCGTCGAGTACCGCGCGCGCGTCGGAAATCTCCAGATGATCCTCGGTTGAGGTCTTCCAGGGCAAAGCCACCAGCCAATCAAGGTAGGTCTTGATGACCCAGTACTCGGCGGCCTGCGGCGGCATCTTTTCCAACCGCGCCAGCTCCCGTTCGGCCTCTTCTTTCGCTTCCTCGGTCATCCCACATTCGGCAATTTTCTGCCGATATTCTTCAACCTCGCGCCGGCCATCGTCGCCCTCGCCCAATTCCTTGCGGATGGCGTCCATCTGCTGGCGCAGGTAATACTCGCGCTGCGTTTTCTCGATTTCCTCTTTTGCCTTCTCCTGAATCTGCTGGCCGATTTCGCGCACCTCTACTTCATGCGTCAGGACTTTGACCAGTAGCTCCATCTTTTGAGCCATACGGTCGGCTTCCAAAAGCTGTTGTGCCTCGGCCATGTCAATGCGCATATTCGACGCCAGCAGGTAGACCAGCAGCCGCGGATCCTCAAGTTGCTGGATGAAGCGGATGGCCTCTTCCGGGAACTGCGGAATCAATTCCGCCAGCCGTGCGGCGACGTCCAGCAAACTGCGCCGCAACGCCTCTTCGATGACCGAACCCTCAACAATATCGGGGGTCAGGCGCACGCGCGCCTTCAGGTACGGCTCTTCCGCCGTCCAGGCAACGACGCGGAAGCGCTCCAACCCCTGGATAAAAACCGTCAGCGTGCCATCGTCGGAGCGCATCACGCGATGGATGATCGCCGCCGTCCCCACCTGATACACCTGCGAGGTCGCCGGCACCTCGACGGTCGGGTCCTTCATCGTCACCAGGCCAATGACGCGGTTGCTGCGATCTACGTCTTCGATCAAGCGCACCGAGCGCGGTATGCCCACGGCGAGCGGCATCACGATATAAGGAAACGCCACGGTATTCCGCAGCGGAAGAATCGGCAGTTCTTCCGGGATCCGCCGGATTAAGTCGTCAATATTTTGCTCTTGCGTGTTAAACCAGGGTAACATATAGCCCTCCAGTTAAGATAAGTCCAAAATCCCTGTGTGGCGCGGTCAGAGACCGGCCACAGTGTGCTCCCAAAGTTAAAATGCATCCTCATACTTCTCTAGCTTCGGTGATTATAACATGATCGCATTAGAAATACATCAGCAAAATGTAGGTAAATCGTATAAAATTGCCGCCTGCGGTACGGCGGGTATAATGTCTGTATGCTGATTGACACGCATGCTCACCTGCACCACGCGCGCTTTGCGGATGATCTTGACGCAACGCTGGCGCGCGCAGCGCTGAATGGCGTCAAGGTGGTTATCATCCCCGGCAGCGCGCTGGAAGATAGCCGCGCTGCGGTGGCGCTGGCGGAACGGTATGCTGATACGCCTTGCGCGCTCTATGCCGCCGTTGGCATCCACCCTACAGAGGCGGATACACTGACCTCAGAAGCCCTGGTAGAATTGCGCGAGTTGGCGGCACATCCGCGCGTTGTCGCCATTGGGGAAATCGGGCTGGATTATTACTGGCCGCGCGTCGCCGAGCGCGGCTGGCCGTGCGCCGAGCCGCCGCAACAGCGGGCCGCGCTTGAGGCGCAATTGGCCCTGGCCGCCGAGCTGTCCCTGCCGGTCATCCTTCACGATCGCGACGCCCATGCGGATATGCTGGCTATGCTCCAAGATTGGACGCATCATCACGCGGAACGCACCGGCACGCTGCACGCCTATGCTGCCGGCCCGGCACTGCTGCCGGAGATGTTGTCGCTCAATCTCTATATCGGTATGGATGGACCGGTGACGTTTGAGAAAGCTACCGGGCTTCACGAAGTTGCCCAACAGGTCCCGTTGGAGCGGCTGTTGCTGGAGACCGACGCGCCGTACCTCACGCCGCATCCTTATCGCGGACGGCGCAATGAGCCGGCCTACCTCACTTACATTGCTGCGCGCATTGCGGCACTCAAAAACATAGGGGTAGAAACTGTCGCCGCAGCGACGACCGTCAATGCCGGCCGGCTGTTCCGACTGCATTTGCCAGAAGATTAGAAGATTTTTATTTTCTTAATCCGTTTAATCGGTACAACCCTGATGATTGTGGTATAATACCTGCGGAATTTATCATCGGCGCGAGAACCCATGAAACCAAAGGGCATGCAATACACCACCATACTGCAAGCTGAGCTGCACGCCGTCCACAGCACGATGCTTGAAATCCAGCAGCACCTTCCCCCCGCCATTGCGCCGGCGCTGGTCGCGCTCATCCATAGCGGCGGCAAACGCCTCCGTCCGGCCCTCACATTGTTATCAGCCTATATGTTCGGCAGTGACATCCAGGCCACCATCCCCGTGGCGGCCGCTATCGAAATGCTGCATACCGCCACGCTCATCCACGATGATTTGATTGACAATGCCGCTCTGCGGCGTGGCACACCGACGCTCAATGCTACCTGGACGCCGGCGGCAACGGTCCTCTCCGGCGATGTAGCTTTCGCCTGGGCAGCGCAGTTAGCCACACGCAGCCAGAATCTGCGCCTGGTACAACGGTTCGCCGAAACGCTGGCGATCATCTGCAATGGTGAATTGCGTCAGATGTTTGCCGACCATGCCCAACTTCCTGACGAAACAGCCTACTATGAACGCATCTTTGCCAAAACCGCCTCGCTGTTTGCCTTGGCCGCCGAAAGCGGGGCGTTGCTGGCACACTGCGCCGAGGCCGACGTGCAACAGTTGCACACCTTCGGCAAGTTGCTCGGTGAAGCCTTTCAGATTGTGGATGATGTGCTCGATTTGATGGGTGACGAAGCTACGCTCGGCAAACCTGTGGGTAACGACCTGCGACAAGGCATCCTCACGTTACCGGTGTTGCGCTACAGTCAACAACATCCCGAAGATACACGCATCCGGGCTGTGCTATCTCCTCATCCCGATAAAATCCTCGTCGAAGCACTGATTGATGATCTGCGCCGTTCCGACGCCGCAGAGTGGGCCATGCAAGAGGCCCGTAAGCGCACCGACGCGGCCCGCGCGCTCCTGGGCGTTTATTCTGCAACGCCTTATCGCCAGGCTCTGGAAGAGATCGCCGCGTTCGCCGCGCAACGACAATACTAAGCCTTATGAGCACTCTCTCCGTGATCATCGTGAGCTGGAATGTGCGCGATCTGCTCCGGCGCGCGCTCGCGTCGGTGTATGCCTCGTGGGGCGGGCAAGCCGGGCTGGAAGTCATCGTCGTGGACAACGCTTCACACGACGGCAGCGTGGCTATGCTGCGCGACGATTTTCCACAGGTCAAGGTTATCGCCAATCCAGAGAATCGCGGATTCACCGGCGGGAACAATCAAGGGCTTGCCGCTGCTACCGGCGACTTTCTGTTACTGCTCAATCCCGATACCGAAGTCGTAGGAGACGCGCTGCCGCGCATGGTCGCCTATCTCCAGGCACACCCTGACGTGGGCCTGGTCGGCCCGCAGTTGTTGAACCCCGATGGCAGTGTACAATCCTCGCGGCGGCGATTTCCCACCTTGCCGGTGCTGTTCTTTGAGAGCACCTGGCTGGAAAAATGCGCACCGCGGCGGTGGTTACGGCACTATTACGTGCAAGACCGGGCCGATGATGTCATCCAGGATGTGGATTGGGTAACAGGCGCAGCCATGCTGACGCGCTGCGAGGTCGTTGCCCAGGTCGGCGGAATGGACGAGGGCTTCTTCATGTACTCCGAGGAACTGGATTGGTGTCGGCGCATCCGGGCAAGCGGCCGGCGGGTGGTCTATTTCCCCGAAGCCCGCATCGTCCACTATGAAGGCAAAAGCAGTGAGCAAGTCATTCCGGCACGCCATATTTACTTTCAGTCGAGCAAAGTCCGCTATGCGCGCAAATATCACGGCGCCGCCATCGCCGAAGTCCTGCGCCTCTGGTTGCTCGCCCAATACGCTTGGCAGATCGGTGTTGAAGGGATAAAATGGGTTATCGGACATCGCCGCGAGCTGCGCGCGAGTCGTATGGCTGCGTATGGGAAGGTACTGAGAAGTAAATTGCGAATGAGCGAATAGCGAATTACGAATTGCGAATTGCGAATTACGAATCACGAATTATGCACTACGGGTCACGGAGAAGATGATGCCAAAATCCAGACAGAAAACTTTATCTTATCTGATGTTCGGCCTGCTTTATTTCGCTCAAGGGACGGTACTGAGCTACTTTACCGCACTCAACGCTATCTACTTCCTCTCCAAAGGGCTGACGATGAGCGATGTGGGCGTCTTTGCTTCTATCGCGCTGATTCCGTTCGTCATTAAGATCTTCCTGGGGATGTTGAGCGACAAAGTCAATCTGCTTGGCCTGGGACACCGCAAGCCGTATATTCTGATCGGGTTAATCGTCCAGGCGTTATGTCTGCTCGTCGCACCGTTCATTGATCCGGCCAGAGCTTATTGGGGCTTCGTCGCGCTGGCGTTTATCTTGCAGATGGCAATGGCGCTGTACGATACCTGCACCGACGGTCTGGCGCTTGATACTATTCCCGAAGAGGAGCAGGGAACCATTCAAAGTTTTATGGTCGCCGGGCGCGCGTTGGGCGTCGTCCTGACGGCCTCTGTCGTAGGGTTGCTGGCAGAGTATGTTTCCTGGACGGCGGTGTTTTGGCTGCTGGCGTTTTTCACCCTGCTTCCATTACCGATGGTGTTGCGGCTCCGTGAAGCCGCGCGGCCAGTTGAACGTGAGTTCAACTGGGGCGCGTTCCGTGCCTTCAAAAACAAATCGGTTATCGCTCTGGCGGGATTGGGATTTGTATTCTTCTTCATTATCGCCGGGGCCAATCAGATGGTCAATCCCTTCCTGGAAACCGAGTTCGATATCCCCTTGAGCACCGCCGGAATGTTGACGACTGTGTGGGGCATCGGGGTGGTCCTGGGTGGAGTCGCTGGCGGCTGGTTCATCAACCGGCTCGGCAACCGTAATGCGGTTCGGGCGGCGTTGGTGGTCACGTTCGTGGCGGTATTGGCGCTGGCACTCACCCCCAATACCGTCCTGGCCTGGCCGATTGTCGCACTTTTTGGGCTGGCCTACGGCGTTTATCAGACGCTCTACTACGCATTGGCGATGAATTACACTGATCCCCGCATCGCCGCTTCGATGTTCTCAATCCTGATGGCAGTGACAAACGTGGCGCAAGGGGTAGGTATGGCGATCTGCGGTGGTCTGGCAGATGCGGTTGGTTTCCGCTGGACATTCGCCATCCTCACCACTTTGAATTTGCTCATCCTGCCCCTGCTCCCGGCCGTCTTCGCCCGCAAGCCACAGGCAAATTGACCAGGATACGTCGTTGTCGCACAAACCGTCGCCCTGGGCTGGCAAACTGACAGTTTGGGTACCGTCGCCGTAGCACAAGCTGTCAGCTTGGGGTAGCAAACTGACAGTTTGGGTACCGTCGCCGTAGCACAAGCTGTCAGCTTGGGGTAGCAAACTGACAGTTTGGGTACCGTCGCCGTAGCACAAGCTGTCAGCTTGGGGTGGCAAACTGACAGTTTGCCCTACGATACTGTCGTTGTAGCACAAGCTGTCAGCCTGGGTAGATAGAGATAACGTTTCAACGTGCCAGCGGATTTTTTAAGGGGAATTGCTCTATGAAACACCGCCGATGCTGTATGATGTTACTGCTTGCCCTGATGCTCACCGCCTGTGGGACGCCAACCCCCTCCTTGCCAGAAACGTTCAGCGGCGATTTGGCTTATCCGTGGGTCACGCGCCAATGCGACCTGGGCTATCGCATCACCGGCACAGACGCCCATCGCCAGGCCGGGGACATGATCCTCAAAGAACTACGCGCGCAAGGATGGGCAGTCCGCGAGCAGCCGTTCACCTACAAAGGCGTCGCGGCACGCAATATCCTGGCGTGGAAGGGCGATGGAGATGCCGTGCTCATCGGGGCGCATTACGACACCCGCCGCGCCGCCGATCAGGAAGACCCGGCCAAACCCGTAATGGGCGCGAACGACGGGGCGAGCGGCGTCGCGGTGCTGCTGGAGCTGGCGCGCACGCTCCAATGGGATACCACCCAACGGCGCATCTACCTGGCGTTCTTCGATGCCGAGGACAACGGACGACTTGACGGTTGGGAGTGGATCGTAGGGTCTACCTATATGGCAGCCCACTGGGGCGAAAACGGCGAGTCGCCGCTGCAAGCGATGGTGCTGGTGGACATGATCGGCGACGCCGACCAGCAAGTTTACTATGAACGCAACTCCGATCCCACGCTGAGTAAAACCCTGTGGGACATCGCCGCGCAGTTAGGATATGGCGACCGCATCATCCCCGAATACCGCTACGCTATGCTTGATGACCACATCCCCTTCATGCGGATGGGTGTCCCGGCGGTGGATATGATTGATTTCGACTATTCCTACTGGCACACCACCCAGGATACGCCGGACAAAGTCTCCGCCGCGAGCCTCGAAGCCGTCGGGCGGACATTAGAAGTGTGGCTGGAAAAATGACATCGGGTGCGCGGTTTATTTTCAAGGGAGAGTGAAAATTCTGACCGCGAGTCACGCCGATTTTTAAGAAAGATTTGCAGAGATTAGCGGTTTATTTTCCAGGGAGGTGTAGCTTGAAAACCGAGGAGTATATCGCCTTAGAGAATCAATACGGCGCCAGGAATTATCTGCCTCTCGATGTGGTGCTCACCCGTGGACAGGGGATTTGGGTATGGGATGTGGAGGGCAACCGGTATCTGGATTTCCTCTCATCCTATTCAGCGGTCAATCAGGGTCACTGTCACCCGAAGATCGCGGCCGCCATGCATGCCCAGATTGACCGGCTGACACTGACCTCCAGAGCCTTCCGTAACGATCAACTGGGACTGTTGTACAAGGAACTGTGTGAGCTGACTCACTCGCACATGGTCTTACTGATGAACAGCGGTGCAGAAGCCGTGGAATCGTGCATCAAAGCCGTGCGCAAGTGGGGCTACAAGACCAAAGGCATCCCCTACGGACAAGCCGAGATCATCGTCTGCGCCAACAACTTTCACGGCCGCACGATCACCATCGTCGGTTTCAGCACAGAGGAACAGTACCGCGACGGTTACGCGCCGTTCACACCCGGCTTCGTCATCATCCCGTTTGGCGACGCAGCGGCGCTGGAAGCGGCGATTACACCAAACACCGTCGCCTTCCTGGTCGAGCCGATCCAGGGCGAAGCCGGCATCATCGTTCCGCCGGAAGGCTATCTACGCGATGTACGCCGCATCTGTACCGAGCACGACATCGCGATGATCACCGACGAAATCCAAACCGGCCTGGGACGCACCGGCAAGCTCCTGGCCGAAGAGCACGAGGGCGTAGAGGCCGACCTGACACTCATCGGCAAGGCGCTCTCCGGCGGCTTCTATCCGGTTTCGGCGGTGCTTTCCAATAAGGAAGTGCTCGGTGTGTTCCAGCCCGGCGACCATGGTAGCACCTTCGGCGGCAACCCGCTGGCCTGCGCCACCGCCCGCGTGGCACTGAGGGTCCTGATAGAAGAAGGGATGATCGAAAACTCCGCTAAAATGGGTGCGTATCTGCTGGAGCAGTTGCGCAAAATCAAAAGTCCTTATATAAAAGAGGTGCGTGGCAAGGGCCTGTTCATCGGTGTAGAATTGTACCCGGAGGCCGGCGGCGCGCGGCGCTTCTGTGAGGCCCTTATGCGGCGTGGCCTGCTCTGCAAGGAGACGCACCAGCACGTCATCCGCTTTGCGCCGCCGTTGGTCATCCAAAAAGACGACCTCAATTGGGCTTTGGAGCGCATCGAGGCTGTGCTGACAAAAACCTAGTACCGCGCGGCGCAAATCACTTCCTGATTAAACAGCTCTTCGATAGCTCTTCAATAGCTCAAAGGGGAACACCAGTTCCCCGTTCGGTAGGTCCCGGTTACATTTACTACAGAAACCGCGGATCTGGCGATCCGCTCCAAGCATAGCTGGCGATCCGCTCCAAGCATAGCTGGCGATCCGCTCCAAGCATAGCTGGCGATCCGCTCCAAGCATAGCTGGCGATCCGCTCCAAGCATAGCTAACCAGCGTAGAATTTCTGCCACGATGTAGTAGCTGTCCTGGTAATGAGATACCTCCAGGACTGCTTGACTCACGACTATCTGACTAACGACTATCAGACGATTTGCGGAGGAGCACAATGAGTTGCCTACAACCCCAATACCGCATCAAACAACCCCAAAACCTCTCGCCGCGCATCCAATGGCTGCGAGACTACTACTTTCAGGGCGTCCAGCGTCGCTGGAACAATGAGATGACCGCCTGGACCACCGGAACGCCGTGGGATTTCCAATACGAAGAAATCTCGTTCTACATCGTGCCGGAGACCTACGCCTTCTTCCAGACCTTCCGCTCCTGTTTCCAACAAACGGCGCGCCCTGTAGCACTGCATCCCGATTTCTGGACGTGGAGCCTGCCGGAGCGTAAGGCGTGGTTCAACCGTGAGGTGATGGTGCACTATCTGCCCAAAGAAATCTTGCCCGGCGACCTGCTCGCGGGCGCGCGCTTCAACGTGATGACCTCCACCTGCTTGAACAAGAAGGAAGCGCGGGAGTACAACCGCCTCATCTACGGCAAAAACGGGACACGCGCGGCCATCAAGTGGTACCACGATCACGGCTACGGTAACTGCGGCGCGACCAGCGGCCATCTGATCCCCGATTATGCCCGCGTGCTCAACGATGGCTGGCAAGCGATCCACGCCGACCTGGAAGCGCGCTATGCCGCCCTGCCGGAAGCCGACAAACACGGCGCGAAGGGCGCACAACTGCGGGCGATGCTCACCGCGTCCACGATGGCGCGCGATGTGGCAGCGGGTTACGCCGCAGAATGTCTGCGCCTGGCGGAAGCCGAATCCGACCCCGCCCGCCGCGCCGAACTCGAACAGATGGCGGTGAACTTGCGGCGCGTTCCCTGGGAGCCGGCGACGACGTTCTGGGAAGCCGTGCAATCCCTGTGGCTCACGCACATGCTGGTGATGAGCGACGAAAACTACCCCGGCCCCGGCGTCTCCTTCGGGCGCATCGACCAATACCTCTACCCGTTCTGGCAGGCGTCATTGGAAGCTGGGATGGACCGTGAATTTGGCAAGGAAATCCTCAAGTGCTTCTGGGTGCACTGCAACACCGCCTACGACGCAATGATCCGCACGGGTGGCAACCAGGGCATCACGGCAGGTTACGGCCAATTGCTCACGCTCTCCGGGATGGGCGCTGGCGGCGTAGACCTGACCAACGATCTCACTTTCGCGATCCTCGAAGTGATTGACGAGATGTCGCCGATCCTCGAACCCAAACCCAATGTGCGCCTGCATCGCGGCACACCTGACGCGCTGCTCGACAAAGTCGTGGCGATGATCGCCGAAAGCCAGGGCGCGCCGTTCCTGCTCAACTTCGATGAGCGTTCGATGGCCGGGTTGCTGCTTCAGGCGCGCAAGTCCGGTGTCGAACATCTCATCCATCCCGGCAACGTCCACGACTACGCGCCGGTCGGCTGCCTGGAAAACACGATGGTCGGCAATGACCGCTCCGGCACGGTAGATAACAACCTCAACTTGCTCAAAGCCGTCGAGTTGGCGCTCACCGGCGGCTACGACCTGCTGCCCTTCACCGATCCGATGACCGGCAAGACCGATGCGGTGAAACGTTGGGGACCGGATACCGGCGATCCAACGACGTTCACCACCTGGGAGCAATTCTGGGATGCCTACGTCACCCAGACGCGCTTCATCATCCAAAAGAGTGTGGAACTCTACAACCGTACCGATGCCTTGCGCACGCGCTTCTCCCCTACCCCATACCTCTCGTGTCTGGTGCGCGGCTGCGCCGAGAAGGGATTGGACATCACCCAGGGCGGCGCGGAATTGGCTTACGTCACCATCGAGGCCGTCACCTTCGCCACGACCGTAGATTCGCTCCTGGCGATCAAGTACCTGGTGTTCGACGAAAAAGCCTGTACGATGGCGGAACTCATCCAGGCGCTCCGCGACAACTGGGAAGGGCATGCAGTCTTGCAGACCCGCGCCCTGCGCAAAGCCCCCAAATATGGACGTGACGATCCCATCGCCGACGCAATGGCCCGGCAGGTGATGGAGCTGTGGACCGAGGAAACCTGGAAATACAAAACCGAAGCCAGCGGCGCGCAGTTCCGGCCAGGCATGCTAAGTTGGAACTACTGGATTGCCGACAGCTTCATCCTGCCCGCCAGTCCCGATGGGCGGCCCAAGGGCAAATTCCTTTCCAACGCGCTGTGTCCGTCCAACGGCGCCGACACGCGCGGCCCGACAGCCAATGTTAACTCTGTGGGTAAAGCACTCGGTGGCCGCAGTCCCAACGGCGATTGGGGCGACTTCGTCAACCTGCTGCCCAACGGCGGCAGCCACACAATGACCTTCAGCCCCTCGCTGTTGCGCGACCCGGAACATCAAGCCAAGTTCAAAGCGTTCCTGCGCGGCTATATCGAAAACGGCGGCACCGCCTTGCAGGTGAACATGGTAGACGCCGCGATGCTGCGCGATGCCCAAAAACATCCGGAGGATTACCGCCACCTGCTCGTCCGCGTCACCGGCTACAACGCTTACTTCACCAGCATCGGCAAAGAGTTGCAGGACGAGATTATCGCGCGAGAAACGCATCAGTTTTAGGTTAGTAACTGGTAATTGGGGATTAGTAATCAGGGATTGGTAATCAGGGAGCAAATTTTCCCAATCCCTACTCCCCAATTACCGGTTACCAATTGCCGACACACAAGGAGGATACCCAATGCGACGTAAAAAACAAAAACGCTGTGGATTCTGGCTGTTGTTGTTCCTGGTAGGGCTGGTACTGGTCTACCGGAATTTGAGTGAGGCGCAGAAACGGTTCGTGCAGAACATCCTCAGGCAGGTGCCTTATCTTCCGGCGCGCTATGCAGTATAAAGGAGGTAAGCTATGGCAGATTATGATGTAATTGTCATCGGAGCGGGCACCGGCGGGTTGAGTGTGGGCGCGCAACTGGCGAAACAGGGGCGCAAAGTGCTGCTCCTGGAACAAAGTGAACGCATCGGCGGCTGTTGCTCCACGTTTGAACAGCAGGGATTTCATTTCGACCTGGGCGCGTCGTTGATCGAAGCTACCGATTTGATTGACGAAGCCTTTCAGCGACTCGGCACCACATTGAAGGCCGAGGTCAACCTCCTGCCCTGCGATCCCATCTACACGGTTATCATGAAAGACGGCACGCGGATGAAGTATCCTACCTCCCTCGCCGCCTCAGCAGAGGAAATCCAGCGGCTTGCGCCTGCCGAAGTGCCCAACTGGGAACGCTTCTGTGCGGCCATGAAGGAGCTATCCGACAACGCGCTCTCCCTTTTCCGCAGCCCGATGGATTCGCTGGCCGACTTCGTCCGCTTTTTCGCCAATGCGCCCGGCATGCTCAAGTACGCTCCGTTGTTCTTCTGTAGCTATCAGGATGTTTTGCAACATTACTTCAAAAATGAGCGTGTACGTGAGTCCATTGCTTATCAAACCCTCTTTATCGGCCTGCCGCCGGCGCTGTGTCCGGGCGTTTTCGCGATGGTGGCCTACGGCGAACATGCCGGTGTCTATTACAGCCAAGGCGGGATGATCGGCATCCCGGCGGCATTGCAACGTTGCGGAGAACGTTTCGGCATGGAAGTGCGCCTCAAGACGCTCGTGAACAAGGTGCTGGTACGCGACGGGCGAGCGTGCGGTGTGCGGCTGGCCGATGGGACGGAAATCACCGCGTCGGTGGTCGTGTCGGACATCAACGCCAAAACGTTGTATCTGGATCTGATCGGCGAGGAACACCTGCCCTGGCTGACGCGCATCGGCATCAAGAGCTACGAGTACGCCATGGCCGTGCCGATGCTCTACCTGGGTGTGGACTATACGCCGCCCCTGGAATCCCATCATACGTTGGCGACGCTGCCGACAGCTGAGATCAACCGCTACTGGTGGGAAACCTACGAAAAAGGGCGCTATCCCACAGAGCAACAATTCGGCATCATCAGTTGGACCTCGCACAGCGATCCGGCTCTCGCGCCGGAAGGCCAGCACGTGATCGTGCTGACGTTGGCCCCCGCGCCCTATCGGCGCAGCGACGGCAAGAGCTGGGACGAGATCAAGCCACAGTTGACCGAGCAGATCATTGACTATTACAGCACGCACTACATTCCGGGATTGCGCGAGCACGTCAAAGTGGCGCTGCTGGCGACGCCGCTGGATTTCGAGCGCAACCTGCGCCTGCCCGAAGGCGCCATCTACGCCCTGCGGCAGGACATCACGCACGAGACCATCTTCCGTCCTGCCGCGAAATCCAAATCCATCGCCGGGCTGTACCTGGTCGGCGCATCCACCCATCCCGGTGGCGGCGTCCCCACCACCATCGCCTCAGGTATGATCGCCGCCGATCTCATTGAACGATGTGAGTAATCAGGGAGTAGGGATTAGGGAATAGGGATATTCATTCCCAATCCCCAATCCCTAATCCCCAGGAGGAACAATGACACTCTTACCGCATACCACCTTCTCCGAAGCCGACATCGCCGCCTTTATGCCGGAGATGAAGATCGGGCTGCTGGCGCTGGTCAATGATGCGGGACTGCCGCATCTCACCCTGATTTCGACGCTGCGGGCCAGCTCACCCACACAGTTGACGTGGGGGCAGTTCACCGAGGGGCTGTCCAAGCAATTCATCCGGCAGCATCCCCAGGTGGGCTTTATGGTGATGACATTGAACAAAGAGGTGTGGCGTGGGAAGGCCACATTCACGCACACCGCGCGGCAGGGGCCGGAGTACGATGCCTACAACAATATCCCGATGTTCCGCTACAACGCCTACTTCGGCGTCCACACAGTCTACTATATGGATTTGGTTGCACACACCGGGCGGCAGGTTTTGCCGATGGGTCAGGTGGTCTTTTCGGCGATACAGACCATGGCGGCGCGGATGCTGGCACAGAAAACCCAAACGCCTGTGCTTAACTTGTGGACACGCCGCCTGCTGAACAAACTCGACAACCTCAAGTTTGTGGGCTACGTCGGCGAGGATGGCTATCCGGTCATCATTCCCGTCATTCAAGCGCAGGCGCTCGATGCAGAACGGGTGATCTTCGCGGCGGGTGCGTTCGGAGACGAACTGCGCGCGATTCCCAGAGGCGTACCGCTGGCCGTCTTCGGGATGTCGCTGGATATGGAAACCGTACTATTGCGTGGAACCTTCGAGGGTGTGCGGCGCGTCGGCGGGATGCCGTGTGGGACGGTCGCCGTGGAGTGGGTCTACAATCCTATGCCGCCCAAGCCGGAGCAGATTTACCCGCCGCTGCCGTTGGAGCCGGTGCGGGTGTTTTAATGTCAACGGATTGAACGGATTTTTCCGCTCTATCCGTTCAATCCGGCGCAAACTATACGATCCACCGCCGCAGGAGTTCGCTGGCGAAACACATACCGGTCTCATCCTCGAGAACAACATCATGGCGGCGGAGCAAAATGAAGACGTTTCCCAGGTCAACGATCGGCAACGCGGTGCGAAGTTCCTCCCGCGTCCACGGCGACTCACGGGCCGCCATCACCCGCAGCCCCACACGCTCAGCCTCGGTGCTGTTGTTCCATACCCCGTCGAAGTAGTAACCGGTCGCGTGGTAAAAATCTGGCGTGAAGATGGGTGGCAGCTCATCCGGCATGATCACGCAAGGCATGGCTTGACCCTCGCGCATAAAGCGCTCGTTCCACCGCTCCACCAGTTCCCAACAGAGCCGTTGCAGAAGATACGGCTGTCCATAAGTCAGCCGGTACAGTTCGGCGCGCCATTCTGGTGCGTATTCGAGCGCGAAATCCGGGTGTGGCCGGGCGATGAGGTCAAGTGCATCCGCCTCGCCGAGGTAACTCACAATGTTTTGCTGTAACTATTCAGCCGTCTGCGGTGAGAGGCGGGAGGCAGGCTGGTCGAAAGGGCATACCGAGTAAAGCCAACGTAAAGCTTCAAGGATGTTCTGTCTATTTTTGCGCGCGGTCGAGATATAGCTGCGGACAGCACAGAAAATCTTGGCCCCAGTGTCGGCGCGAAAACAGCCGGAGACCTTTTGCTTGAGCTTGACCATGCGCAAGTCCCGTTCGGCCAGGTTGTTATCAAACGGCACCGTGAAATCATACATAAAGGCTAACACCACACTACGGTGCTTATCCAAGCGGTCGAGTAGATTACGCGCCGGGCTTTGTTTCGGTTTTCCACGTGTTTTGGGAGCATGCGGCCCCAGGCAAGGGGTTCGCCGCGTACCCTTCCGTGAGCACCGTTTGATAGCGTGTTTCGAAGTGCGCCAGTTTTCGGCGGAGAGAGTCGTTTGTCCGGCCCCCCGGGCGCTGGCGACGCTGGCTTTGATCTCCGGCAACAACTGCACTATGTCGGCGGCCCACGCTTGCCCATAGCGTTCGTACAGAAACGCCAAGTCGCGTAAGTGATGCGCATTGCAGGTAGCGTGTTGGGCGTCAGGATATGTGAAGTAGGAGGCATAATCGTCATGCATCACCCGTCCGGTACGCTGCGGTAGAATATCCAGGGCTTGATGAGCTTTGACGCCACGATGCGGGTCCACGTCCAGATAAGTCACCTGCTCGGTGCTGGCGCCATGCACCCACTGCAAGTGTCCGTCCACCCGCACCCCACTCTCATCCACATGCACCGTGTCCGCCGTGGCTTGCAAGGGCGTCTTGACTGCCGCATTCAGCGCCGCTTGGTCTTGCAGGCTCTGAAGCGGTACGCGAGCGTACTGAGCAGGGTCTGTAACTCAATGACCAGCTTGAGCACAGCTTCTTCGCCTTCTTGATAAACAGCGCGTATTTCTTCAGGTGTCCGTTGTTGTATCACGATCATAGCTCGATAGTAGCAGCGTTCTATCAGATTTGGATTGGATTGGTATTAGAGAACCTTAATTTGGACGACGGCTGAATAGTTACCAAGCGGAAACGTTTGTATCCCTAATGTGTCGCGCAGGCGATACATGGATCAAACGCCCGTACCACCCTGCCTACCGCGCGTTCTAATTCAAGGTTGATCCGTTCTGGCGTGATGTACCGCTCGGCGGCAACACGCAGCGCGCGTTCAATCGCCAGGATGTTGTGCACGGTAGGGATGACAAATTCTGCCTGCGCGATCAGGCCGTTTTCCACGCGATAATGATGGATGAGCGGGCCGCGTGGGGCTTCGACGAGGCCGTAGCCTTCGCCGTCGCGTGGCGTGTAAGGGATGCGGGTCTCCGCGCCGTCAAGCGGCCCGGCTAAAATCTCCAGCGCGCGTTCGATGGCGTAAACCAGCTCGATGCCGCGCGCCAGGTCGAAGAGCAGGATGGCGTGCGCCGGCTGGCCGAATTCGCGGTGGAAGCGTTGCAGGTACTCGTTCGCGCAGGGGGTAGCCAGGCTGTCAAGGAGATTAGCCCGCGCCAGACTGTTGGCCCGCAGCACGTTGCCTTTGTAGCTGGTCTGCGCGGCGTAGCTATACTCGGCCTCTTCTACCGTCAGGAAAGCACGGTATTGGCGGGCCGGAAACTGCGCGCAAACCTCGCCAGATTCACACCCCATCAGCCGCATGAAATCACCGTAGTAATTGGGACGCGTCCCGCTGATTGCCGCGAGGTAGCAGGCGGGCGCATCGTCGCCCCACGTGCCCAGCCGCTCACTCAAGGCCACCGAATAGTTCCAGTACGTATCAAAAAGCGCGCAGGCCACCGGCAATACCTCTGTCAGCTCGGCGCGCATTGCTGCCGCAGCCTCCGCACCGATGCCGCCCGTCACCCCGCCGATGACGGCCTTGACCGGATGGATGAATTGCCCGCCCGCTAAAGTGATGAGATGCGTTCCCGCCTGCCGCACCTGTAACGCCCGCGCTGCGATACCCGCGAGGGTATCGCCATCCATACTTGCATCCGCAACATCGAAAAGGCTGTTCACTCCCAGGCGGTCGGGCATGGTGAAGATGAACAGCGAGGTGGCCTGATTTTGCAGCAGCTGACCGAGCATCAGCAACTCGCGGATGGTGAGCGCCAACGGCGGCGGCGTGACGCCGTAGGCGTCTTCCAGCGCCTTCACCGAGGCGACGTGATGCGCCGTCGAACACACCCCGCAGATGCGCGGCACGATCACCGGCATCTGTTCGGCAGGCGCGCCCCGTACCAGGTACTCAAAGCCACGGAACTCGGTCGCCTGGAATCTGGCGGATTGCACTCGCCCATCGCGCACGTCAATCACCACGCGCGCGTGCCCCTCAATCCGACTCAGGGGGAAGGTCAAAGTCGTCATTTCACAGTACCTTCTCTTTAGGACGTGGGTGACGGTCACCGCCGGCGTAATCGGAGAATTGGAACAGGAACATCGCCAACTGGGGGGAACGCAAGCCCTGCTCGATTTCCGCCTCTGGCACGTTCGTCATCGAGGCAAACACGCGCTTGATGCTGGTGAACCACACACCGGACTCTTTTTCGATGAAGACGTCGGATGGCCCGCGACAGCCCACACACGGATGCCCCGCGCGCGGGCAGGGAGCGCGACAGCCGCCGCGCGTCGAGGACCCCACACATAAATAGCCCTGGTTAATGAGACATATATCCGGTCGCACCTCACCTTGCTGGAAGCCAAGCAGATGCGTCGGTTTCATGTCCTTGAGCTTCTGTCGCCCACACTCCTGACATACAACTTTGCCGGCCTGAAAATTCTGTGGATTCGTGAGCACGGCCATAAACAGCTCCGCGGTCGGCGGGCAACCCGGCACATACAAATCCACGCCGACAAAGGCATCCACAGGATGGGACTTGGGAAGGAGCCGGGGGACGTGGGGACGGTCGGCTTCGGTCAAAAAAAGCGCGCGCACCTCGTCGCGGTCTCCCAGGTTGGCGACGCCGCCGGAGATAGCGCAGGTGCCCACCGCTACTACTTGTCGGGCATTTTTGACAGAACGCCGCAACTTATAGAGATCTTCATCGGTGCGCACGCCGCCGCTGATGAGCAACACATCCACTGCGGGCACTTCCTCGGCCGAGACGACCAGCGGCATATAGACCAGCCGGTACTGCGTCACCCACGCTTCAGCATTGAGCAGCGCCACCTCACAACCGGCGCACCCGGAAAGTTGCAAGACGGCGAAGCGTTTCATCGCTTACTCGCCCCGGGCGACAAATTGCAACGTCACCGTCCCCTTGGTCAGCGCCTTGAAGGTCTCGCGGGTGGTTTCGGCCAACTGCCCGGTTTCCAGCCACTCGCGGATGCGTTCGTTGGGCGCTTCGACCGTTAAGACGCCATCCCCCAACGCAATCCCGACGGTGGACTCGAAAAACTTGAATTTACTGCTGCGCATCTTGGTACGCAACTCGTTCAACGTGGCTTCCCACAGTTCGGCAGCGGAGAGGGTACGGGTGTCTTTTGTCGAAGGAGGCGCAGCGCCCGCCGGGGGTTCCTCCAGTTCTTCGGGTGCGAGCATGCTCAACGGCAAGGGGGGAACGCCTTGCAACAGCCGTTCCAGCACCGTCTTGAAGCGCGCCGGCGGCTCCAGATGCGTCATCACCCGCCCCACGGCGATCCAGTCGGCGACGGCGTCGGCACCGTTTTCGACGACGGCGCGGCGCACCAGCGCCAGGTCGGGGACGGCGCCCATCTCCCGCGCAAAGCCGACCAAGGCTTGAAACGCGCTTTCCAGACCGGGGCGCAGCGGCGGGAGTTTTTCGGCGGTCTCAACGCCCGGTACCAGCGGCTTGATCTCACAGCGGAGATTTAGCACGAAGTCGGTCATGGGATCGCCGGACTGATCCAGCAGCAAATAGCCGGCGTCCACACATTCACGCAGCGCCTTGCCCAACGCGCCGGGGGTTTTGATGCCGGTTTTTTCTTCAAATTGTTCAAGGGTGATGTGAATGGGAATTGCCCGCCCCGTCTCAATGTCGCCGCCCCATGTCTGCCGCAACGCTACACATAGGACCTTCCAGGCATCTGAGGAGAGCGAGGGCATGACCTGATCAAAAAGGACATTGCGGACAACCGTAAATTCCGAGTACGGATTACAAAATGGTTTTTCGCTCATCACACTACCTCCCTTGAAAAGTGTTGGAACGTTAACACGTTAGCACATTGGAACGTTGGTTTGTGATAACATCAGTGGCTAATTCACACTATTCTGAAAATAGTCAGCGGATTAAGCAGATTTAGGCGACAGTTGCAAGTGGATCCGTTGACATACATTTTCATGCTCTGTGGAGAGCGTCACTCATGATGTCTATTCCGAAAATGGTCAGCAGATTAAGCAGATTTATACGACAGTTGAAAGCTAATCCGTTCAAATCCGTTGAATCCGTTGACAGGCATTTTCATGCCTCGTGGAGCACGTAGCTTATAATGTCTGCTGTAAGAGTTAAAAATCCGTTAAAATCTGTTTAATCCGTTGCCCAGGGCTTATTCGATCACCACAACAACGCCAACCTCTGCCCAGTTGTAGAGCGTCTGAGCTTCCGGGATGCCCAGGATGATGCAGCCATACGAAGCCGGACGTCCCAACGAGCCGGCCCACAACCGCTGCCCGTTGGCGAGGATCGGTAGTTCGTGAAAGCCGTTTTCCACGCCGCCGCCCGCCGGGTAGACGGCCAGGAAGTACGGCATCCACAGATTCCACTGGCTGGCATACGCTTTTTCATGCTTGCCGAGGATCTGGAAAACACCCCGGTGGGTCGGTGAGCTGGCGATCCCTGTGGAAACAGGCCAATCGTATAGCAACGCGCCGTTCTCATAAACACGCACTCGCTGTTCGGCGAGGCTGACTACAATGCGCTTGCCCGGCACAGGCATGTAGGGCGTGAGAATATCCTGGGAGGGGATGATGATCTGTTGCCCCACGCTCAGATGATCATAATCCATGCCGGGGTTGGCCTCGGCCACCAATCCCGACGGCATACCGAACTTTGCGCCGATGCTAGTGAGCGTATCCCCCGGCTGTACGCTGTACACGCGCTGCGGATGCGTCAGATAAACCGCGACTGTCCCCCCACCGGCGTCGAAAACCTCCAGAATTTGCTGTGCTGCCTCGTCATACCGGAAACCGCGCCCATCGCCCAACCCTTCCGCCAGCGCTACCAGCGTGTCGCGGATGGCGTACAGGTTCACATCCACCCGTGTCTCACCATCGGGGCCGGGCGCCAGACGCAGCCACTTCGCAATCGTCTCGCGGCCCAACGTCCAGACGAGATTTTTATCGGTGAGCACCTCGTAGGCCGTCAGGGTGATCGTGCGCGTCAGCAGGTTTTCGGCCTGCGCTACCACGGCGGACGTGTCGGGTGTCGCCGGCTGCACAACATCAAAGACCAGCGGCACCTCCACACGCTCCAGGCCGCTGCTTGCACGGGTCAAGGCCATCAATGTTTGAGTCACATTGACCACGCGACCGGGTTTTCCTGGAACGACAACGACTTGCCCGTTGCGCAGTTCGATGCCGGCCTCGGTTGGAGGCAGTGAAGCTTCCTGAGCCACCTGGGATAACACCGCCAGTCCGGCTTCGGCATCATAGGCGAAGCGCAGTGGGACTGCGTGACTCTTCAGCCAGATGCTCAGTTGTCCCTCGAAACGACCGTCACGCCCCACGCGATAGGCTTCTTCGGCCATCGCCCGGGTATCCAGGCGCAGGCCGGCCTGCGACCAGGCAAAGGACCAGCGTTTATCGCCGTCGGTGAGGATGAGCATGCCGGCGTTGACCTTTGAGGCGGCCGCCTCAAGCGCGGCGACGGCCTGGGTCTGGGTCATCCCCCCTAACGGGACACCGAGTGCGTATACATTCGGATAAATATGGCCTTCATACAGACGTTCCATCCGCTGCGCGAAGACCCAGCCACAGAACAGAACTGCCATCAGCAGGATGAGCAAGAGCACCAGAACCAGCCCGCCGGTAAAGGCAGTATACTCCTGGCGTGTGGGAGTGGCTGGACGGTTTGTGTGCACGGACATAAATCGGCCTACATTCTTGGGATGCTGATGCGCTTACTTCTACTTAAATTATAGCTATAAAAGCGATTTGGTCACCTCAGTGGCGCGGTCAGAGACCAGCCACAGCAAGGTCGGCCCCAAAGTTGAAAGCCACCTATGTTTTACCCGGCTAATTGGCGTGTCCCCACCAACCCGATGATCAAGCAGGCCGCACCCACCACGCCGAACATCGGTTGGATGCCGATGCGATTCGCCAGAATACCGCTGAGCCACGGTCCGGCGAACATCCCGGTGGCGTACACGGCCTGGAACAACCCCATTGCCGTGGCGCGCTGTGTCTCATCCACGTCACGGATGCTCAACCCCATCAGCACCGAGTAGCCGATCCCCGATGCCAGCCCGAAGCAGATTTGCGCAACGAAAACCAGCGGCAGCGAGTGGGCAAGGGTCAACATCCCCATCGAGAGCGCGATAACGACAAAAGTGAACGCGACGATCCAACGCGCGCTTACCCGCCTGGCGATCACCGAGGTGGCAAAGCTCCCCAGCATCACCATGGCGATATTGAGACTGGTCAGCAAACTTAACGTGTTGTCCGAAGCCGCCAGATTTTTCGCCAGGATGGGTGTGAAGGTGAACGGGCCGGCCCAGATCGCAAACTGTGACACGGCGCAGAGCAGCGACGGCACGAGCACGTCCCGCCGGGTGATCAGCTTTCCCAGGCCGCCGAGCGACGGCGCTTTGGGCGGACGCGCCACTTCACGGACCCCCGCCATTGTCAGCATCGCCAGCGCTGCCGCGCCGGCTGCCACAAAGAAAGCGAGGGGATAGCCGCCCCGGTCGTTCAGTGCGCCGGTGACGCTTGTGGCGAACATCCGCGATACAGAATTGACGCCCAACGCCAGCGCCGAGATGCGCACCGCATCCTCCGGCGGGAACTGGCTGTTGACGGCGACGACCAGCAGCACCCACACACTCGCCGCGAAGCCGGTGAGCGCACGTCCGATGAGCAGGCCGTTGACCGAATTCGTCAGTCCCATCCACAGCGCGCCCAGTCCCGCAAGCGCAAACCCGGCGATGATGAACGGTTTGCGCCGCCCCATCCAATCGGCTACGATACCTAGCGGAAAGCGGGCGACCGCCTGCCAGAGGCCGTACTGGGCCATAACCAGGCCCACCATAGCCAGGTCATTCGTTTTCGTTTTGATGTAAGCCGACAAGGTGGGGACGTAAAAGTACATCGAGGCCCAATAAAACACCACGGCCGCCATGTACAACCCAATCACTCCGCGCCGGGAATTTACTCGGGTTATCGTTTTTGTCAATACCGGTGATGCCAATGTTATACTCCTCGGTTGAAAGTCAGATAGTCGGGTGGTCAGATAGTCAGGTGGTCGGGTAGTCGAGTAATCGGGTAATCGGGTAGGCAAACGCCCTCTTCCACTTGTCCGATTGCATGCGCATATCCCAGACAGTATATACGGACAAGCCCGGCCATGGGCTCTCTGAAATCAAGTATCCTATGCAATCGCTATGGCCTTACCACATCTGGCGGCTCAAACAACAGTACATCAGGATCATCTGCGGCTCGCTCATACAGCGCGGCCGTGAATCCACTGCGACTGAAGAGAGGATAGTAGAGCCGCCATCCGGTGACTTCGCCCTGCCAGGCGCGCGCCCGACGTTGTAACGCTTCCAGGTCGGGAATGCCCAGCGGCTCATTGCGCCATTTGACCTCGCCTAACCAGGCAATGCGCTGTTGATAGCTTACTGCAACCAGGTCAATTTGATGTCCGGCGTCCCACCATGATCCGATGACCTCCGGCCAGAAACCCGGCGTTGCGCGCGCTGCCAGATCATAGACCGCCGCGCGCGCCAAATCCTCCCATGTCCCTGCAACAAACTGCTCCCAGGTGGGACGCACTACCTGCTCGACCAAGCCGGCGCCCTGTCCTTTTTCAATCGCGCCGGTGTAGGGTAAGATGTAACGTCCCCAAAAGCGCACATAGGGATCGGTAATGTGCCATGTTCCGCGTTGACGCTGCGCGACGGGGGCGATCCCTACCGGCGCACGCCGTTCCACATACCCGACCCCCTGCAAAGTAGACAGGTAGGCCGGCAGGTTATTGCGCTCTACCCCAGCCTCTTGTGCAATGGCCGACAGGGTATGATAGCCGTTTGCAATGGCTCGCAGTACGGCCGCATAATGGCGTGGGTCGCGCATCTCGTCGCGCAGCAACGTCAATCCATCATGATAGAGGATGTTTGACGGGTCAAACGCTGTATGACTCAGGTTAACCCATAATGAACGGTCAGGACGCAATTCGGTCAGGTAGCCCGGCATCCCACCGGTCAATGCGTATACCTCGATCAGCTCCGTTGGGCTGCGCTCCGGCAAGAAGCCGCGTATCTGTCCAGGCGTCAGCGGCTGCAAGGTCAATTGTGCCGTGCGTCGTCCGTAGAGCGGAGCATCGCGGTTCAGAACATCGCGCTCCATCACGGACATATACGAGCCACATAGCACCAGAAATACCTGCGAGTGTTGCAGGGTCTCATCCCACAGTTTCTGGATCACCGAAGCCAATCGCACGCCAGCATCGGCCAGGTAGGGATACTCATCCAGGATCAACATGAACCGGCGGTGGGCAGCCAGGCGTCCTACCGCCTGGAATAATCCTAGCCAGGAACCGTAAGAGCCGGGCGCAGCCGTGGGGCCATGTTCTGCTTCCCACAGAGCCGCAGAAAGGTTACGCAGCAGCACTTCTGCCGAATCCAAATAAGCCAGAAAATATACGCCAGGACGCCCGGCGGCAAATTCGGTCAACAGGGCCGTTTTGCCTACCCGACGCCGCCCGGTCAGGACGACAAACTCGGCCTTGCCCGATTGGTAGCGCTCATCAAGCCAGGCCAGTTCTTGTTCGCGGTTAACAAACATGGCTTCCTCCTGGAAATTTAATGATTACGATTATGATAATCGTAATCATTAAATCCGTCAACCTCGACAACACACGTATTCAGCTTTACGCCACGTACACCGTCGTAATCCCCAACGCCGGAAGCTCCACGGCGACAGCATGCCCCTCAATCCGCGCCGTATTGACCGCCAGCGGCCGCTCCAGTGTATCCACTTCGACGGCCTGCGCGCCTTCCGGCAACAGCTCCGGCGCGAACGTAACCCGTGCCGTCGTCGCCACGCCATCCACCTCAACGAGCCGCAAAATCAAGCCTGTTCCATCCTCGCTCTGCTTCAATGCCGCCAGCCGCACGTTCGCCGGTTCCACGGCGACGAGGCTCAACATTGGCGGCAGCTCGCCATCCTGGAAGCCGCAACTGACGACGACCGGCGGGAGGTTGAGCGCCTCGCCGGCCTGCATACTCGCGCCGACAGTCCAGCCCGCGCCGTGTGGGACGAGCGCGTACTCGATGACATGCTCGCCCAGGTCGGGCAGCGGATCGGGGTCAACGCTGGCGCGGAGCAACGTGAGGGCGAGCGTGCCCTGGTCGAAGCTGTGGCCGTACTTGGAGGTGTTAGCCAGCGTCACGCCCTGCCCATCGGCCTCGGCGACGTCGGCCCAGCGTTGGGCGACGACTTCCTCGCCGTGGGTGAGGTCGCGGACGAGGCTGCCGCAGGGGAGTTCGTAGCGTGGCTGCGCACCGTCGACCGCCAGCGGGAAGCGGACGCGCAAGTGCGGGATGCCGCGCGCCTTGTCGCCGATTTCGCGCCAGTCCACCCGCAGGCGGAACTCCACGCGCGGGACGCCCTGCCGCACGGTGATGTCCAGTTCGAGCGTCGTATCGCGCGAGTTGCCGCACTCGCCAATGGTGCGCGTCCAGCGGAAGGTGTTGACGTAGGGGCCAGTCTGCACGCGCTTGAGCACTCCGCCGTCCAACAAATCGGTCTGCTTGAGGAAATCGCCGATGACCCAGGCCGTCATCCCGTTGTTGGCTTCGAGGCAATACTGGAAGACGCCTGCCGCTTGGCCCGCGGGGATCCACTCGCGGCCCGTCTGCTTATCGTACAGGCTCACCAGCCCGCCCGAGGCGGGATCGAGCGTGACCTTGAGGAATTCGTTTTCCAGCGTGTAATCCGGCGGCTCCATCATCCGCCACGAGCCGCCCTGCCCGGCCCACGGATCGCCCAACGCGGTGGGCAGCAGGCCGAACTCCGCCGCCCGGTCGGAGATGCACACGGCGCGATAGCCAAGCGCCG
Organism: Chloroflexota bacterium; assembly: GCA_019873645.1. GTDB lineage: Bacteria > Chloroflexota > Anaerolineae > B4-G1 > SLSP01 > DSWT01. Next base: position 142,518 of record JAIOAX010000004.1, read on the forward strand.
GCAGTTGAACGGGGAAAGCCACGGTGAGGTAGTCGTGCGCCCAATACTCGCCTTTGTTGAGCACTTGCACGCGCTGTGGCTCGAAGCCGTGTCCTGTAACGATGAGGTGCTGCGGATCGAGGTGTGTGTCCCACAGCTTGACTTCGACGACTTCGGTGCGCGGATAGGGCAGCGGGTTGAAAATGAGGAACACGCGGTCGCTCAAGTGCGCCGCCCCGAAGGCCGATACGCCGCCGGTGCCGCTGGCGTTGCCCACGCCGGCCCCGGCCCTGCCGGACTCGGTCTCATCCTTATAGGCGCGCGTCACATCTGTGGCGAAGTCGCGGCGCAGGGCGTTGGTATCCACGCGGGCGGCGAGGGCGCGCAAGGCATTGGTCGTCGCGATGCCTGCGGCGGCTTGGGTTTCTTGCGCGTGGCCCAGCGTGTAGTGGCGTGTGTCACGCACGCCGGAGCCGGGCAGGATGTCGTGGAACTGGTCGAAGAGCAGGTTGCGCCAGGCAGCGGCGAGGTTTGCCTGGGGATAGCGGACATCTGCCAATCGCGCGCCGAGGACGGCGGCGGCTTCGGCGGTGTAGAGCAGGTTTTCGCCGCGCCGATTCGCCCACTTCTGCCGCGCCTGCGAGGTGTAACAGCCGGTGAAGACACGGTTGCGCTCGCCGCCGATTTCGGGGATGTGTGCGGCTCCTGCTGCCAGTGCCGCTTCCGCCGTCCTGAAGAAATTGTGTAGTGTAGAGAAGACGAACCTGGGGAAAACCGGCCAGGTATCCATCTCGATCAATCGCCGCAGGTCGGCGCGGGTGGGGCCGCCGCCGTGGTCGCCGACGCCGTAGAGCATCGGCATCTGTTTGAGGCCGGTCGCCTGCGCGAACTCCACCACCGGGTCGGCCACAGCGGGCGTGACGACGAGGTTGCGGGTCAGGGGCATGTACCACTGGATGTCGTTGAAGGCCAGCACCCGCGCGCCGTCCGGGCCGCTCCACCAGTAGAGGTGTGGGCCGTGGCTGCCGCGGCAATGGTAGTAGTACTTCACACCGCCGCGCGCGAGGATCGTGGGCAGCGTGGCGGGATGGCCGAAGGTGTCCGGCTCGAAGTCCACCTGCACATCCTCCGGCGCGAGGCCGAACTTCTCCTGCATGTAGCGCCGCGTATAGAGCAGATGACGACAGAGGCTCTCGCCGCTTGCCATGTTCTTGTCGCCCTCCACCCACTGGCTGGCGGTGACTTCCCAGCGGCCCTCGCGCACCCGCTGTTGAATCTGCGCGAACAACGCCGGGTTGTACTGCTCGGCGATCGCGTAGGTGGAGGCCTGATCCTGGGTGAAGATGAAGCCGGGAAATTCGTCCATCAGCGTCAGCATGGTGGTGAAGGTGTCGTTGACCACGGCGACGGTCTCCGGCCAGCCCCACATCCAGTTCATATCAATGTGCGCATGGCTGATGCAGAGCAGCGTGTAGCTCTTGGCGACTTCGCCAATCGGCTGTAAGACGGCCTCGGCCTGCGCGATGACGGCGTCCAGGTCGCGGCCACCGTCCAGACCTGCATGGACGATGCGCCCGGCTTCGACAATGAGCGGTTGCCACGCCGACGCCTGTTCGGGACAGGCGGAACAGAGGCGGTCGGCAAAGGCCAGTTGCGCCTGGAGGCGTTCCAGCTGGCGTGCATGACGGCTCGAATGTTGTTGAAGCACCTGACTGATCTCGATGAATTGGGCAGCATAGGCGGCCATGGTATTTTTCTCCTTTGAGTATAGTCCTGTAGTCGTCAGTCTAGTAGTCATTGCCTGGATAATAGAGTGTGAGAATCATTATAGTCGTTCTCAGGATTAAAGAAAATCTCATGATGGGGGGATTTTGGGGGGCGGTTTCGCCGCTTCCAAATCTCCTTTTTGTTTCCGGGTACATTTCAACTTGGGGGAAAAAGTAAGATAAACTTCTGAAATAATGCGCCTGGATTGGTTGTAAATCTCCTTTGGAACCCACGATGAGGCTAAGGGCTAACATTGTACTTTTGCGCCCCCGCTCCCGGTCTCGCCCCAAAGGGAGCGAGGCGGTAAATAGAGGGGGATTTTGCGCGGCTTCGCCGCGCAAAATCCCCCTTTGAGAAATCCCCCCGCTCTCCCCGCGTGCGGGGAGAGCGGGGGCAGGGGGTGAGAGGGGAAAACGCAAAAAACCTGCCCTGTCCTGAAATGCACCCTTTTGTTTCCAAAGCACTTTTGCGATCTCAATATTTGTGCTAAAATGGGGTATGTTTATGACAGCAAACAGCGACGCATAGACTGAACAAGGGGGAGCAGAAATTATGGGACGCAAGGGAAAATTTATGCTCGCCGGCGACGTCGGCGGCACCAAGACCAACGTAGCCATTTACTCCAAGGAAAGAGGGGTGTACGCGCCGCTGTTAGAGGCGACCTTTCCCAGCGCCGCATACGCGGGATTAGCCGAACTGCTGCGAGAGTTCCTGGCGCAAACTGATTACCAAATTGACCGTGCTTGTTTTGGCGTTGCCGGGCCAGTGGTCAACGGGCGGGCGCGCATCACCAATTTGCCCTGGGTGTTGGATGAGGCCCAGTTGGCCGACGAACTGGGGTTGGAATCTTTTACCCTGTTGAACGATCTGGTTGCCATTGCCAGCGGGGTACCTTCGCTGCAACCAGAAGACTTACGTTTGATCCATCCCGGGCAAGTGCAACCCGGCGGCGTGATGGCTGTGGTGGCCCCGGGAACCGGTCTGGGCGAAGGCTACCTCATATGGGACAAGCGCCGCTATCGCGCGCATGCTTCGGAAGGCGGACACTGCGATTTTGCTCCGACGAACGCCTTAGAAATAGAGTTACTGCGTTATCTGCAAGCGCGATTGGGACGTGTGAGCTATGAGCGCGTCTGTTCCGGGTTGGGGATACCCAACATCTATGCCTTCCTGCGCGATAGCGGCTATGCTGAAGAACCGGCGTGGCTGGCCGAGCAACTGGCAACTGCCCCCGATCCTACACCGGTGATTATGAAAACGGCGCAAGACCAGGAGCAGCCCTGTGAACTGTGCCGCAAGACATTGGAAGTTTTCGTCTCCATTTTGGGGGCAGAGGCGGGGAATATGGCATTGCGGGTCCTGGCGACCGGTGGCGTCTATTTGGGCGGCGGCGTTCCCACGCACCTTCTCGATGCGCTCGACAGCGATACCTTCCGCGCCTCGTTCCGCAACAAAGGACGGCTATCGTCATTGATGATGCAAATCCCGGTGTATGTGATTTTGAACCCCAAGATTGCCCTGCTGGGGGCCGCCGCATACGGTTTTGAGCTTTAGTCAGGTAGTCATTAGTCCGCTGGTCGTTAGTCAGGTAGCCTTATAGCCGGGTAGGTGTCCGCAAAGCTATTTCGACTACCAGACTACCCGACTATTCCCAGAGGAGCAGCCATGCCCAAAACTGCGCTGCGTGGTTACACCGACCTGCTGATCCGCATTCAGGCGTGGGACGAGACGCGCGCCTGTTACCCCGTTGAAGCCTGGGTCAACAACACCATCCATTTCGCCGATGGCGCCATGTCCCTCAAACGCGCTGACCTGGAACCCCTGGAGAACGACGTCGTCGCCTACGGCCTGGCGTTGTTTGAAGCCCTTTTCTCCGGCCCGATTCGCCGCGCTTACGACAGAGCACTCGGCTATGCCGAGGCGCGCACCAACGGCCAACTGCGGTTGCGCCTGTGGCTCGATCCCCGCGCGCCGGAGTTGCATGCCCTGGCCTGGGAGCGTCTGCATGCACCCAAGCCCAATGCTCCCGCGCCGCTGGCCGCCGTCGCCCAAATGCCGTTTTCACGCTACACGGGCCTGGAAGTTGCCGAACCGGCTCCCATCGCCACACGCCCTATCCGCATGCTCATTGCCATCGCCAACCCTGCCGATCTGGCCGACCTGGGCATGCCTTCCATTGACGTTGAACAGGAAGTAACGACCCTGACGTCGGCGCTGAGTGGTTTGCAAAGCACCGGACAACTGCACGTGACCTTGTTGCCGGGTGTGAGCGGTCTCAGCGCGACCACGCAGGCGCGACTGGAAGCCGCCGGCTACGCCATCCACGGCGGCAATACGACATTGGACGCGCTGATCCAGGAGCTATCTACCGCGCCGGGCTACCATATCCTGCATTTCATCGGCCACGGCGCGTTCAGCCGCGCTCGCGGCGTCATGAATTTGTTCCTGGAAAACAGCGTCGGCAACACCGACCGGCAAAAAGATGTCAGCTTTGTGGCGCTCATCGCTGCCCTCGATCCGCCACCACACTTGATCTTCCTGGATACCTGTGACAGCGCCAAACGCGACCCCGCTAAGGGCAATCCCCACGCCAGCCTGGCCCACAAACTGGTAGAGGCCGGCGTTCCGGCAGTTGTGGCGATGCAGGACGCCGTTTTGATGGAAACTGCCCGCGAGTTAGGCCGGGCTTTCTATCGCAATTTGCTGGAACATGGCATCGTGGATCGCGCGATGAGCCAGGCGCGCTTGTTGTTGTACGAAAGCGGCCAGACGGCCTGGGCCATCCCGGCGCTCTTCATGCGGCTGGAGAACGGCCAGCTTTTTGCCGCCGATCCGGTACGCAGCGCTCTGCGTGCGATGTTGCAAGCCAGCGTTTTTAATCCCCTGCCTGCCGGCGGCGCCTATCTGCCACTGGAAGTCCGGCATTTTTCGGGACACACGCACGCTATTGACTTCGATGCGCTGGCCCAGGAGAACACCCCTGGCCGCGGGTTGATCGAGACCGTGCTCGCTATCCTCGCGCCGGTCAAACAGGAACAAGGCCCTTATGGTCCAAGCGTCATTACTCTGATCGGCGACGCCGGTATGGGCAAATCCACCGAGATGCGGCACATCGGACAGGTGACGGCGCAGCAATCCCTCGAAGCCGACACTCCCGCGCTGGTGATCCCCGTGTACGTGGACCTGCAAAATCTACCACAAGGGGCGCGCCTCGACGATAAAGGGCTGGAAACCCTGATTCTGCAGGCTGTGGAACCTTTCTGGGATGCGAACGCCGAATTGCGCCCTCGCGATCTGCTCGAAGCCTATAGCGGTCCCACGTTGCGCATTCTGTTTGACAACAGCGAGGTGTTGCCCTACCACAGCCGACGCCATTTCTGCGCCGCACTGCAAGATTTTGTGCGCCGCCATCCGCGCCACGCTTACATCGTCGCCTTCAACACCGACGATTTTGACGTCGCACCGCTGGTCATCAGCGACACGTTAATTATGCTGCCGCTGTCGGAGCGCAATATCCGGCGTTATCTCACGCAGACCCTCAACCTGCCTCATGCCGGGCAACTTTACGCCAGCCTGGAAGAGACGCAACTCTTCGACCTGGCCCGGATTCCCTGGTTGCTTTTCAAGATGCTCAAACAGGCTCACGAAGGCACGCTGCCACAATCCCATGCGCAGGTGCTCCGCGACCTGGTGGATGATGCCATTGCCGAGGTCGCCGCCGATCAGGGGATGCGCACACGCGCTGCCCGGACGCTCTATGCGCTGGCCTGGCAGATGCAGTCCACTTTCAGAACGACCCTCCCCATTGACGAAGCCTTCGAGATTATGGCACAGGTGCGCGGCAATCGGGGGTACAGTCTGGAGACCCTTTATCAGGAGTTGCAGACCTACGGATTGCTTGCGCCGGTGGGTGAAGAATCCATGCGCTTTGCACGCGCCAATATCCGCGCTTATTGTTGTGCTCAGGCGCTCCTGGCGCGTCCCGATTTCGAGGAGGTGTTGACCGACATTGCCGCAACGCTGGGACGGCATACCCGCTACTACTGGTGGGAAGAGACCCTCATGCTGCTCAGCGGTTTGATGGTGGAGCCGCTCAAGCTTGTCCAGGAGATTCTTTACGGCGTCGCGCTTGGTGAAGGTGAACAAGTCTTCCTGGCTGCCGATTGTATCCGTGAGTGCCGGGGAAAGCTGGCGCACGATGCAGAGATGGCACAAGCGTTGACCTTCTATGTGAGCAGCGCGCTGCTGTGGCGGCTTGACCGGGCCAGGGAACCGCGTGCCCTGCAGCGCGTGCGCATCATCCAGGCGCTGGCGCGGCTCAAACATCCGGCAGCCGTCCCGCGCCTGGTAGAAATCGCCCACAAGCCGATGCAGAGTTCCGCGTTGGGTGAACCAGCCTACGAAGACAGCGATGTGCGTCTGGCGGCGGTACTGGCCCTGCGACAAATGTTGACGCCGCCCTACGCCGAAATCGAGGCGCTCGCGCCGTCGTTGGCCGAAGTACTTAACTGTTGGGCCGAAGGGCGCGTCAGAGATTTATATCTTCATCTGATTGCCAAAGAATCCCAGGATATGGACATTCAAGCTGTGGCAGCTTTTGCCCTGGGCGATTTGAAAACCGACCTGGCGACCAGTGTCCTCGTCCATACGTTCATTTCGCCGGATTTTAGCCCCGGGACGCGCAGCAACGCCGCGACTGCGCTCACATTGCTGGATCCGGAATTCGTCACCCAGAGGGCGATTTTGCCCTTCCTGGACCCGGAGGCTGTGAAACAGCAGCCACCTCAGCCGATCCCACAGGTCAACGTCGAACAGTGGTATCCCCACCTGGCCTACTTGATCGGCAAAATCCGCCCACAGGACAGTCGCGCGCGCGCCTTTCTCTACCGCTGTCTCAATGAATTCTCTGACATTACTCTGAAAGGCATGGCTATCCAGTCCATCGGCTGGCTTTACGACATCACTGCCGCGCCACGCTTCACCAACATTGCTCTGGGGGATTTCAGCGGCCTGAACCTGCCAACGTCACCCTCGCCGACAGAGGCCCGCTATCTGCAACACAAGGCCCTGGACGCGCTCTACTACATCGGGGATGCCGCAACGCTGAAGCGGCTCCAACAGCACACTATCGCCTGGACGCCCGACCTGGAAAATGCTTTCTACCGCACCATCGAGCGCATCCGCGCCCGGCAAAATCAACAGTGAGTTAATTGGTAATTGGGGATTAGGGATTCGTAATTCGCAATTCGTAATTCTTGTTCGGAGGTCCTTATGCATATCATGAAAGCCGTAATCACCGCTGCAGGACGCAATCAGCGCACGCTGCCCTTGCAAACATTGATTGACCGCGATGGCACGGAGAAATCCGTGCTCGGTATCCTCGTAGAAGAGGCCCTCAGCGCTGGTGTGGAAGAAATCGCCGTTGTGGTGGCGCCAGGGGACGAAGCCCCCTATGCCGCCGTCGTGGGGGACCACGCCGGACGCCTGCACTTCATCCCGCAAAACGAGCCACGTGGGTATGGGCACGCCATTTACTGCGCCAAAGACTTCGTCGGCGACGCGCCTTTCTTGCATTTGGTGGGCGATCACCTCTACGTGAGCACCGAGGCGCGGAGTTGCGCGCAACAGCTTGTCGCCGTTGCCGAGGCAGAGAATTGCGCCGTCTCGGCCGTGCAGGCCACACGCGAGAGCCTGCTCCCTTACTATGGCGCCGTCGGCGGCAAGCGGGTGGCCGGTCGCAAGGACCTCTACGAGATTGATACGGTCATCGAAAAGCCCACCCCTACAGAGGCCGAGCTGCGTCTCATCGTCCCCGGCTTGCGTGCGGGACACTATCTGTGCTTCTTCGGCATGCACGTCCTCACCCCGACGGTGATGGAGATTCTCGAATCACGAATCACGAATCACGAATCACGAATTACGCTATCCGAGGCGCTGGCCATGCTTGCTACCCGCGAGAAGTATCTGGCGCTGGAAGAGCGCGCCTTACGCTATGATGTGGGGGTGAAATACGGCCTGCTCATCGCGCAACTGGCGCTGGCCCTCGCCGGCAACGACCGCGAGGACATTCTTACACGCCTGGTGGAGCTTCTGGCGACCCGCGAACTGAGGAGGGGCGCATGAGCAGCCGCCTGATTGCCATCATCACCGCCGGCGACCCGGAGGTGCGTAACAGCTCGCTGGATGCCTTCTGTCGTAACGCCTCGCTAACGGAACTGCTGGATGAGTGCGCGGCGCTCGAAGCCTTCCGCCGCACCAGCGATAACCTCTATGAGCGCGTGCGCGCGCTCTTTTTTCTTTATGCCATCCACCGCTTCCATTTACCCGACAAATTAGGTTTCGGAAAACCGGTCAGGTCTGCCCTTATCCCCTACGACGGCTATATGCACCTGCTGCAACGGCGTTTTGAAGAAGCCATCGAGTGTTTCCTCGCCCGGCAAACACTGGAAGGCCCCACCGACGCCATTTCCAGCGCGCTCGCCGAAGCCTATCATCGCCTGGGCTTCCAAACGCTGGCCGATCAGGTGCGCCGCAGTGTGCGCTCGGTGCGCGGCAACCAGTGGATGTTCCGCACCGGCCATCCGGCGGATCATCCCCTGCGCGTCCGGCGTGAGCTGTTGCAGCGCTCCGCCGAAGGGCTGTTCCCCATCCTCCACGAATCCACACCCGTCCGCATGGATCTCTCGCACAGCGGCTGGAGCGATATTTTCTTCCTGGGGATGGATTTCCCCGAAGGCGCGCGCGTTCTCAACGTCTCCATTGACCTGGCAGTCCACGGACGCGACCCCGCGCCGCGCCCACCCGTTGAGGCTTACATCCGCGTCATTGACGAACCGCTGCTGCGTCTGGTGAGCGTGGACCTCGGCGCCGTCGCCGAAATCACCAACCTGGCCGAGGTCTTCGACTACGCCCGCGACTACCTGGGTCTGCTCAAAGCCGCCATCATTGCCTCCGGCATCATCCCACCGGGGATGGAAGGTTCCGGCGAACGCCTGCAAGACCTGCTGGCGCGTCTCGCAGGCGCCGGTCAGGGGATCGAACTCGTCAGCCAGGTCAACGGCATCCCCAAAGGCTCGCGCCTGGCCGTCTCCACCAGCCTGCTGGCATGCCTTATCGCCGTCTGCATGCGCGCTACCGGACAGACGCACGCCCTTACCGGTATGCTGCAAGAACACGAACGTCGCCTGGTGGCCGCGCGCGCCATTCTGGGCGAGTGGCTCGCCGGTTCTGGCGGCGGCTGGCAGGACTCCGGCGGCGTCTGGCCCGGCATGAAGCTCATCACCGGGCAGCTCGCCGGCCCCGACGATCCCGAATACGGCATCAGCCGGGGACGCTTGTTGCCGGGGCATCACATTATGGGGGAGGACGAGGTCTCCGCCGAGACGCGCGCTCGCCTGCAAAACAGCCTGGTGCTCGTCCACGGTGGGATGGCACAGGATGTCGGCCCGATTCTGGAGATGGTGACGGAGAAGTATCTGCTGCGCTCCGAGGCGGAATGGATCGGGCGACAAAAGGCAATGCGCATCTACGACGAGATTGTGGACTTGCTGCGGCGCGGCGATGTGCGCGGTATCGGTGACGCCACCACGCGCAATTTCTTCGATCCTATCCAAACCATCATCCCCTGGGCCAACAATCTCTACACGACGACGCTCATTGAGCGCGTGCGCGCGGCCTTCGGCGACGATTTTTGGGGGTTCTGGATGCTCGGCGGGATGTCCGGCGGCGGGATGGGCTTCATCTTCAATCCGCCCCGCCGCGCTGAAGCCCAAGAACGTCTGCATGCCATTATGCTGGCGACCAAGCGCGAATTGCAGAACGCGCTGCCCTTTGCGATGGACCCGGTGGTCTACGATTTTGCTATCAACGAGTACGGCACCGTCGCCGAGCTGCGCACCGCGGCCGGCGCGCTGATGTCCGCCGGTTACTATACCTTGATGGTGCCCGCGCTGCTCAAGCGCGAACGTTACGCGCTCACCCTCGCCCGGCGCGCTGAACTTGACCACTTCGGCGCAGCGTGCCGCACCGATCCCGCGCTCTCCGGCATGATGCAGACGCTCTTCGACCGCATCATCCCGCGCGTCGAACAGGAAACGGGGGCAGCCTGTGCTACGCTCGATGCCCTGCTGGATGAGTTGGGTTTCGACCGCATCCAGCACGAGCAGATTCGCGCCGACCTGCGCAGCGGCCGCATCGGCCTGGCGCAAAACCGCCTCCCGGCCAGCACGGTCATTGAAGATGTGTACCCTGGGGATGTAGCGAGTGGCGAATTACGAATCATGAATCACGAATCACGAATCATGAATTCTCAATCCCCAATCCCCAATTCCCAATTACCAATTACCGATTACCAATCCCCGCTTACCGCCTATGGCTTACAAGCCTTACGCGAAGGGCGGGTGGCGGTGGTGACATTGGCGGCCGGCGTGGGCAGTCGCTGGACGCACGGCGCGGGGGTGGTGAAGGCGTTGAATCCCTTCTGCAAACTCGGCGGCAAACATCGCTCGTTTATCGAAGTGCATCTGGCGAAGAGCCGCCGTGTGGGGCGCATGGTGGGCATGCCGATTCCGCATATCATCACCACCAGCTACCTGACGCATGAACCCATCCGCGACTTTCTGGCGCGCTGCAACAACTACGGCTACACCGGCCCGCTGTACCTTTCGCCGGGCCGCGCCGTGGGCCTGCGGCTGATTCCGATGGCGCGCGACCTGCGTTTCGCCTGGGAAGAAATGCCCCAGCAGTTGCTCGATGAACAGGCGCAAAAGGTGCGCGAAAGCCTGCATGCCGCGCTCATCCACTGGGCCCAGCAGATGGGCGAGGGCAGCGACTACCGCGATAACCTTCCGCAGCAATGCCTGCACCCGGTAGGACACTGGTTTGAAATCCCCAATTTGTTCAAGAATGGCGTGTTAGCGCGCTTGCTGGAAGAACGTCCGCAGCTCGAAGTGCTGATGATGCACAACATTGACACCGTAGGCGCGGATGTGGACCCGGCGATCCTCGGCTATCACCTGGACTCCGGCGCGACGATGACCATCGAGGTCACCACCCGGCGCGTGGAGGATCGCGGCGGCGGATTGGCGCGCGTGGACGGCCACCTGCGTTTGATCGAGGGGCTGGCCCTGCCGCAGGAGCGGGACGAATTCAAACTGACTTACTACAACTCCAATACAATGTGGATCAGCATTGATAAATTGCTGGCGCTCTTCGACCTGACGCGCGCCGACCTGGGCGATGCGGATAAGATTGACGCCGCCGTGCGCGCCGTCGCCGCGCGGATGCCCACCTATATCACGCTCAAAGACGTCAAGAAACGCTGGGGCCACGGGCAGGAAGATGTCTTCCCTGTGGCGCAGTTTGAGAAACTTTGGGGCGACATGACCGCCCTCCCCGGTATGGACTGCCGCTATGTTGTCGTTCCCCGCGTGCGCGGGCAGCAGCTCAAAGAGCCGGCGCAGCTCGACGGCTGGTTGCGCGATGGCTCGGCGGCGTATGTGGAGGGACTATGTGCATGGGAATAGGGGCTTGTTTTTTGCTGCCAGATGTGTTATGCTAAAAGCGAGTCGGAGTCAGAGATCTCAGAAGGATAGCCTGCCTTTGGATAATGCTCACACAGGATGCGCGAATGGAATTCGAGTGGGACCCCCAGAAGGCGGCCAGGAACTTGCGCAAGCATAAGGTTCCTTTCACCGAAGCCGCAACGGTATTTGATGACCCTTTGAGTGTGACGGTGGTTGATCCTGACCATTCGACAGAAGAAGACCGCCTCATTATCGTTGGACAATCTTACCGACGCCGTTTATTGATCGTGTCCTTTGCGGAACGTGGAGACCGTATTAGAATTATCAGTGCGCGAGAAGTGACACGCACAGAAAGAAAGGCTTATGAAGACGAAATACGCAGTTGAAATGGATGATGAATTGCGCCCAGAGTACGATATGCATGAATTACTCAAAGATGGCGTGCGGGGCAAATATGTGGCTCGTTATCGTGCGGGTACCAACCTGGTATTGCTTGAACCCGATATAGCGAAAGCATTTCCAGACGAAGCCGCTGTGAATGAAGCCTTGCGTTTGGTGATGCGGTTGACCGAAATTCAACGTGGAGGGAAAGGAAGCATGGTAAAAGCCTGAAAGGGATACGACGGGCTAACCATAGATAAAGCATGACCTCATCAAAAATCACCCTCGACGACGTCGCCCGGTATCCGCTGCCGGGCATGGCAATCCCCAACACGTTCGCCTTCAGCGCCGATGATACGCAGCTCGCCTATCTCCACAGCGCCGAGAGGACGCTCACCCAGCAACTTTACGTCTGCGACCTGACGACGGGCGCGACGCAACCGCTGGTGATCCCCCCAACCGGCGGCGAAACCGAGGAGACCCTCTCGCCGGAGGAAAAGCTGCGCCGCGAGCGCGCGCGTTTGCTGGCAACCGGCGTCACCCACTACGCGCTCTCCGGGCAGGGCTTCCGCGTGCTGACGCCGCTCAACGGCGCGATCTACATCCAGGATGGCGTGGCTGCGCCGCTGCGGCAGATCGTCGGCAACGCGGACGGCCCGGCGCTCGATCCGCAACTTTCGCCGGATGGCAGCGCCGTGGCTTACGTACAGAACGCGGAGCTTTATGTCGTCCCGGCGGAAGGCGGCGCGCCGCGACAGCTCACGACCGGCGCGCGGGAGAGCGGGCGCACCCACGGCCTTGCCGAATACATCGCGCAAGAGGAGATGCACCGCAGCCACGGCTTCTGGTGGTCGCCGGATGGCCGCCGGCTGGCCTTCACCGAGGTGGACGAGACGCACATCCCCGTCTACCGCATCGTGCATCAGGGACAGGACGACGTCGGCGCGGAGGCTCAGGAAGATCATCGCTATCCTTTCGCAGGAAAGGCCAACGCAAAGGTGCGACTCGGCGTGGCGTCAGCCGATGGCGGGGCGCGGTCAGGAGACCGGCCCCAGCTTAAAAACGGAGACCGGCCTCAGCCGCCGATATGGATGGATTTAGGCGCGGACGAGGACATTTACCTGGCCCGCATACAGTGGTTTCCCGACGGCAGCCTCGTCGCCCAGATTGAGAACCGCGAGCAGACCGAACTGCGGCTTGTGCGCTTCGACCCGCAAACCAGCGCAGGGACGCTGCTGCTCACCGAGCGCAACGCTGTGTGGATCAATCTGCATGACATGCTCACGCCGCTCAAGGATGGGCGTTTTGTGTGGGCTGCGGAACGGACGGGATTCCGTCATCTGTACCTGTATGCCGCCGATGGGCAATTGATCCGCCAACTGACTGACGGCGCGTGGATGGTGGACGCCCTCGCCGGGATAGACGAGGAACGCGGGCTGGTCTACTTCACCGCCACAAAAGCGCACCCCACCGAACAGCACCTTTACGCCGTCTCGTTGGACGGCGGCGACGTGCGCCCAATCACCCGTGAGCCGGGGATGCACGCCGTCACCCTCGATCATGCCTGCCGCCGCTTCGTGGATGTCCACAGCGCGCCGGAGACGCCGCCGACGGTCACGCTGCGCGACCTGACGGATGGTGCGTTGTTGCGCGTCATCTACGCTACCCCCGATCCGCGCGTGGCGGCCCTGGGGTTGACGGCTCCCGAAATCGTCGCCTTCCAGAACTGCGACGGCGATACGTTGTACGGCGCACTGTATCTTCCGCCGGCGGAGTACGGCCCGGGGCCTTATCCGGTGATCGTCAGTGTGTACGGCGGGCCCCACGCGCAGCGCGTCACCCGCAGTTGGGCGTTGACCGTAGATATGCGGGCGCAATATCTGAGCCGCCTGGGATTCCTGGTGTTCAAGGTGGACAATCGCGGCAGCGCGCGACGTGGGCTGGCCTTCGAGAGCGCCATCAAGCATCGCCTGGGCGATGTGGAAGTGCGGGATCAGGTAGACGGCGTGCGCTGGCTTGTCGGGCAGGGGCTGGCGGACCCGACGCGGGTGGGCATCTACGGCTGGAGCTACGGCGGCTACATGGCGTTGATGTGTCTGGCGCGCGCGCCGGAGACCTTCAAGGTCGCAGTTGCCGGCGCGCCCGTCACCCACTGGGACGGCTACGACACGCACTACACCGAGCGGTATATGGGGACGCCGCAATCCAATCCCGCAGGGTACGCCGTCAGCAGCGTGATGGCGCACGTGGACAAAATCCAGGGGCAACTGTTGCTCGTCCACGGGCTGATTGATGAGAACGTGCATTTCCGCCATACGGCGCGGCTCATCAACGCCCTCATCCGCGCGCGCAAACCCTACGCGCTGCTCCTGTTCCCCGATGAACGCCACACCCCGCGCCGCCTTGAGGATCGTATTTATATGGAGGAGCGCGTCGGCAATTTCTTCCTGGAAAATTTGTGACCCGTGCAATGGAACGGTCAGCAGATTGAGCAGATTCAGCAGATTTTTTATTTTTAATCCGCTAAATCTGCTCAATCTGCTGATTGAAAATGTGAACAGCGCTTACCCGGCCGCCTCAAGCTGCGCAAGTGCCGCTTGCAGGATAGCCGCCGAGGCCACGAGCGCGGCCTGTTCACGTTCTGGCAGTGAACCCTCGATAATCCGGCTGACCCCGTGCGCCGATACCAGGCAAGGCACGCTCAAGCAGACATCTCGCAGCCCGAATTCACCATCAAGCAGGGTAGAAACCGTGAGCACGCTGTTCTCGCCGCGCAGGATCGCGCCGGCGATGCGCACTAACGCCAGGCCGACGGCGAAAGAAGTCGCCCCTTTGTAGCCGATGATGTGATAAGCGGAATCCCGCACTTCCTGCTGGATACGCTCGCGCGCGGCGTTCCAGTTGGTACAGCGGCCACAAATGGGACAGAAGGCGTCTATCGGCATACCGGCCACGTGCGTCATAGACCACGCCACAAATTCGGAGTCCCCGTGTTCGCCGAGCACGTAGCCGTGGACGTTGTGGATGTCCACCTCGCAATGGGTGCTCAAGAGATGGCGCAGACGCGCGCTATCCAGAACGGTGCCGGAACCGATGACGCGCCCTCTGTCCCAACCTGTGTGGCGTAACGCCACGTAAGTCATCACATCCACCGGATTGGTCACCACCAACAGCACCGCCGCGGAGTTTTGCGCCATGATGTCCGTCGTCACGGCGCGCACGACAGCGGCGTTCTTCTGCAACAGTTGCAGACGGGTCTCGCCCGGACGCTGGGCCACGCCGGCGGTGAGTACGATCAGACGCGCATCGGCGTAATCTGCCGGATCGCCCACGTGGATATGGACGGTGGGAAAGAACGGCTGGCCGTGCGCCAGATCGAGCACCTGCCCGCGCACCAGATCTTCGTTCCTGTCAATCAAGGCAATGTCATCGGCCAGGCCGCTTTGCGCGAGCGCGTAGGCGAACGTCGCCCCTACCGCGCCCGCGCCGACAATCACCACTTTGCGCCGCTGGACGGATGTCACATTCATAGGTCTACGCCTCCTCAAAAATAGTCTGGTAGCCGCCAGTCGAATAGTCCTGCGATCCTTTCCATCATCGAGGCTGTACTATTGCGGCTCCCCGTGGACGTACAGCCGGTAATTCGCATAAGGCACGTACTGAATAGCCACATCAAACGTGGCCGAGCCGTTTGCGGCAATCGGGTCAATGAGCATCGCCATTCCTACGGCGACAATCTCCCCACGGGCGTTGAGCAGCGCGCCGTTGATGGTCACATTTTTGACCGCGAAGGGGTTAGGGTTGCGTACCCGTCCTGTGAGATGCACAAAACCAACCACATCCTGGTATCGCCCGGTGACGCTGAAGGTCAAGGGCGCCGCGCCGCGAGAGGTCGGATGCCCCTCGGGGTGTAACATCACCGAGACCAGGTCCTTCGACAACGCCTCAATGACGAACGGGCACTCATCCCCTGGAGCCAGCAACAGGCATGTCGGATTCGTCTTAATTGGACCGTAGCGTGAGCCATCGGACGTGTAGAACGTCGCCACAACCCCCAGGCCGGAGTAATTTTCGGCGGCGTCGTTGCGCAGGGTGCCGGAGACGCGGTATTTGTAGCCTTCCAACGCCTGATTGGCGCTGACATGCACACTGAGCGGCGGCGCGATGTTGGCGTCATCTAATAACGTCAGCGCGTTGGAGTTCAATACCTTTGGCGCCTGCGGCGCGGAGGACAGCGGCGGCAGACCGGCTGTCGGCGTGACGGTCGGCTCCGGCGTCGCCGTTGGCTCCGGCGTTGGCGTGTCGGTCGGCGCGGCGGTGGGGGTGGGAGTGGTTGGCGGCGTCGCCGTGGGGGTGGAAGTCGGAGGCATCGTCGGCCGGGAGGTCGCCGTGGGGAGTGGGGTGCGGGTGGCTGCGGGCGCTGCTGGTGTGGCGGGGGCGGCCTCTGTCTGCGGTGCAGCCGTCGGCGTGGGTGTGGCAGATTTCTGACAGGCGGTGAAGAAGATGCTCATCAACAACAGCAAGCTCAGATACGACAAGATGGGTGATCGAAAACGCATAAGACTTTCCTCCAAAGTATAGTCAAGTAGTCGGCAGTCGAATAGTCGCCGGTTGAATAGTCTTCAGTCAGTCCAGCCGCCGCAAGATGCGCTCGAGGCGGACGGGATCGCGGCCCAGGGCGTGCGCCAGATAGCGGCCGGCGTCGAGCAAGAAATCTACGCGCAGGGCTTCAGGGCGCAAGCGCGCGGCCCGCTGCAACGCGGTGGGAATCAGCTCGTCGGCGGGCACATCGCGGTTGTCGAGCAGGGTACGCAGGAAGTCCGGCGCGGCGGTGAAGTCGCGCACTTCGTCTTTACTGCATACGGTGATGCGATGCAGGATCATCGGGGGCTGTGGCGGCAGGCCGTAGTGATAGCCCGTCGCGTCGCGGTAGCCGACGGCAACAACCGCGATCTCGACGGGGATGGCGCGGTTCTCCTGCTGGTCACGGATGATCTCGGTATAGCGAGGGTTATCCTCCGCCACCGTCACAGCCAGGTTTTTGAGGAAGGGATCGTCCTGTAGGGTGATGTTGTAGACCAGGCCGATCAGGTCCGCCCGGCCCTGCTGGATTGGGGCACGCACGAAGGTCCCGAACGTGGGCACATCCGGCTCCGGCAGGCGCGACGCCACCACAAAGCCGCGAATATCGGCCCGCAGTACATTGCCAATGGTAATCGTTCTGTCCTGGTTGGTCATAGAGAATCAAAGAATGAAAGAATCAGCGAATCAAAGAATCGGCGAATCGGCAAGTCACCCCTCATTCGTAATTCGCCATTCATAATTCGCTATTCGTAATTCTCATCACCGCCGTCCCAGATATGCCTTTTGTTGGGCTTTCTCGGAGGGGCGGACGACGATGCCTTGTTCAAGGATGCGACGCTGGATTTCGTCGTCGAGGGCGGCCTTGTCGGTTGTCGTCACCAGGGCCTCCTCGTGGGCACGCGCCAGGGCATACGGATAACCGTTCAACACGTGCGCCTGGTGTAAGAGGATGGCATGCAACGTTGCAATCGCTTCTGTGTCGGTCGCTCCCCACTGCGGCGCTTCGAGACGCGCGATGACCGGCGTATGCGCGTCCCCGACGTTCACGTAGCAAAACCAGATTGCGTGTCCGTGCCCTGCATGACGTTGATTTGTCGCCGATGGGCGACTGAACCACGCCGAACGTTCGCCGGGTTGCAGGAAATGCGCCATCAACGCTGCGTCGCTCAACTGACGTAAAGGATTCTCGGCCAGCTTATCCGGCATCTCCGCCGCTGTCAGGCGGCTGGCCCAGAGCAGCTCCACAAGCGCCCGCCCACCGGGACGGGCTACATAACCCACCGGCACTCCTCCCGCCTGACGGATTCCCGACAGTGCCTCCAGATAGGCTTCCAACAAAAGAAAATCGGCACGGCTGTGCTCGGCGTAGGGCCACAGCAGGGGACCGTCGGTCAGAGCCATGAGCGGTGCCTCGGGCGCAAGCCGGCGCTCCAGGGCCGTCAATTCGGCGAGATACTCCATCTCTCGCACCAGCCGCTGCATCCCCACCCGTTCGTTGGAGATCAGATAGCCCTGAGCGTCGTACAGTTCGTCGTCCCGAAAATGCAGTGACTCACAACTGTACGGCGTGGGCCGCGAACCATCGTAACGGAAAGCGATGCCCCCGATTTGCAGCAGGTAATAGAGCACCGCTGCGTGTGGGTCGGGGTAAACCTGCGAGCCGTCAACCGCGATCAGCACCGCGCCGGCGGGTGGGGTGGCGACGCTCACAAACCGGGCATCGAGCGCCGCATCCGTCGCGGGCAATGCCCCCGTCCAATCCTGTTCGCCGGAGACGACAGGTGCGAGGCGTGCGCGCAGCTCTGCCGGCGCGGGCGCTTCGGCCAGCCAGCGGAGCGCTTTCGCCGTATCGCTCTCACGCTGCTGCTGACGCTCGGCAGCCATCCGACTCAGTGTGTCAATATCGCCCTTTAGCCGTTCAAGATGGAGCATACCAATAGTCAAATAGTCGGGTAGTCGGGTAGTCGGATAGTCAATAGTCGGACAGTCGAGTAGTCAGGTGAGTCGGTGTCTGCCCCCCTTAATCCCCCAATCCCCAATCCCCAAATAATACCCCTTTCTCCAAAAGTTACAAATGCATAAACAACTTTATCCCAAACTTAACGAATTTTGTGATGAAAATTTGGGATTTGCCTATTGCATTACTTGGGATTATCGTGTATAATGGTGGGTGATTGTGGGGGAAAGTGGGGAAAAGTAGCATCATTCCCTCATACACATCCATTTTAGCGGCAGCAGCGGGGAGAGCAAGCTATGTTTTTAGGACAATACACACACGCTTTGGATGATAAGGGAAGACTCACAATCCCGTCACGTTTTCGTGATGATCTTGCGGGTAGGAACGTCATCATCACCCGTGGGCTTGACCGCTGTCTGACCGTTTACCCTATGGCCGTATGGGAAGAAATCGCCCAGAAGGTCAATGCCCTCCCCATCACCGACCCTCGTGGTCGCGCATTGCGGCGCATTTTCTTTGCCGATGCTACGGATGCCGAACTGGACCGTCAGGGACGGGTCCTGGTGCCCGACCGTCTACGCGAGTACGCCGGATTGGAACCCGCCGCCGAAGCCGTTATCGTGGGATTGGACCGTTTTATCGAAGTGTGGTCGCCGCAGCGGTGGGAAGAAGCCAACGCCCATCAAATGGAATTGATGGACGAGGATCCGGCGCTATGGGAGAACCTGCACATTTAACACAACCACATCCGGCAGGTGAAAGCGCCGGTCACATTCCGGTACTGCGGCGTGAAGTCCTGGAAGGGTTGAATGTCCGGGCCGGTGGATGGTATCTCGACGCGACAGTCGGCGGTGGAGGCCATGCCGCCGCTATCCTGGAAGCCACGGTTCCTGATGGTCGGTTGCTGGGACTAGACCGCGACCCGGAAGCCGCAGCGCGTGCAGCGGCGCGACTGCGTCCCTTTGGAGAGCGCGCCCAGATCGTGCATGCCTCTTATGACCGCTTGAACGAGGTTTTGCGCGACGCCGGCATCCCCTCGCTGGACGGGGTGCTCTTTGATCTGGGGTTTTCGTCGTGGCAGGTGGACGATCCCGAACGCGGCTTCGCCTTCCGTGCCGATGGACCGCTGGATATGCGCTTCGATCCACAGAGCGGGGGACCGACGGCCGGCGACCTCGTCAACGGGCTGACCGAGGCGGAATTGACCGATCTCCTGCGTCGTTACGGAGAAGAGCCACATAGCCGCCGCATCGCCCACGCGATTGTCGCCGCACGCCCCATTCGCAGCACTGGCCATTTAGCGGATGTGATCATGGCGACGGTGGGGCGAAGTCGCAAGGACAGGCTCCATCCCGCAACGCGCACCTTTCAAGCCCTGCGTATCGCCGTAAACCGCGAGTTGGAGACGCTGGCGCAAGCCTTGCCGCAGGCCGTGGCGGCTTTACATCCCGGCGGCAGGCTGGCAGTCATCACCTTTCACTCGCTGGAAGATCGGCTGGTCAAGCAGTTCTTGAAACAGGAAGAACGGGGATGCATCTGTCCGCCTGAAGCGCCGGTATGCACCTGCGGGCGCATGCCAACGTTGAAAATTCTGACCCGTAAACCCGTCGTTCCCGATGCGGAAGAGATTGCTGCGAACCCCCGCAGTCGGAGCGCTAAACTCAGGGTCGCCGTCAAGCAGTCAGCGGTCAGCGATTAGCGAGCAGCGAGCAGCTATCAGCGGTCAGCTGTCAGCCATCAGCTAAAAGCTCTGCCCGACTGCCGCCCATTGCCCACCGGTCACTGACAACTCAAAAACTGATTGCTGAAAACTGATTACTGGTTACTAACATGAGCGTCATCTGGCAAAAAACAACCCATGGCGTCCTGCGCCGACAGGAAAAGGCTCATCGCCTGGTCGCTCAACTGTTGCTCGGCGTCGTCATCATGATGAGTTTGCTGGCAGCAGCCTATCTGGCGTTGGCGGCCTCCAATGTGCATCTTGCCCGCCAGATGTGGCGTATGGAGAACCAACTGGTCATCGCTCAACGCGAGAACGAAATTCTGAAAGTCGAAATTGTACGTTCAAGCTCAATTCCTGTATTACAGGAACGTTCGGTCGCTATGGGATACCGGCCGGCCGATGCCGTTGACTATCTTGACCTGGGAGAACCCTGAATGTTACACCGTCCAGATGCGCGTTTGCGCCTGGTCGCGGTATTGTTGATCGCGGCCCTGCTGCCCATCCTCGGGCAGTTGTTGCGTTTACAGGTCCTCGAGCATAGCCGCTATCAAAGCGAAGCCGCGGCTCTGGTGCAGCGTCAATACGCCCTGCCCGCCTCTCCGTGGGGGGTGGTGCTGGACCGCAATGGCGATCTCCTGGTAGGGAACCTGCCTGTCTACGACATCGGCGCCGAAATCACCATGATTACCGATACTCACATAGCCGCTTCCGTGCTGGCGCCGTTGCTGAATCTTCCTGAAGCGCAACTTTTGAAGATGCTCACCCCGCCATCTGAGGCTTCCGGCATCATCTGGCGGCCTTTGGCTTGCCGCATTCCGGAAGAAACGGCTCAAAAGATCAAGGCTTTGAACTGGCCGTGGATCACGATGACGCCCGGCTGGGAACGCTATTATGCCGAAGGTACATTAGCCGCACATACATTAGGATTTGTCAACGCCCGTGGCGTCGGCTACGGCGTGCAGGCGTTTCAGATACGTTTCCTGCAAAGTGAACCCTTGTCTCGCACCGGTACACTGAGCGGCGACAATAGCCCCATAGCCGATGAACTGATTGAGAACAGTTTTGTCCCTTATCGCGGCGCCGACCTGCGGCTGACCATTGATCGCACCATGCAGGCCTACGTCGAAGGGGTATTGGATCAGGCCATCGTAGACTACAAAGCTGCCGGTGGTACAATCCTGGTGTTACATGTGCGTACCGGTGAAATTCTTGCCGTCGCCAGCGCGCCGCGCTACGAACCTTACCGTTACGCCGACTACGTCCAAAACGGGCAGGAAGCGCTCTTCCGTGATCCGGCGGTGAGTATCCCTTATGAACCCGGCTCGGTATTCAAGGTCGTTACGGTAGCGGCGGCGCTCGACTCAGGCCGCGTGGACTTGAACTGGGGCTACGAGGATACCGGCGAACTGGAATACGGCGGCGTGGTGATCCGCAACTCCAGCCGGGCCGCCTACGGACGTCAGGGATTACAGGGTATCCTGGATCACTCGCTCAATGTCGGCGTGGCGACACTGACCACGCACGTCTTGGGAGCCGATCTCTTCTATAAGTACGTGCGCGCTTTCGGCTTCGGGAAGACCACCGGCATTGAGGTCACAGGCGAAGCGCGCGGCCTGGTACACTTGCCTACCGACTGGGACTGGAGTGACAGCAATCTGGCCACCAATGCCTTCGGGCAGGGCATTGCGGTCACGCCCTTGCAGATGGCCGCGGCGGTTGCAGCGATTGCCAATGACGGCGTGATGATGCAGCCACACCTGGTTGCCGAACGTTACTATCCCGATGGGCGAACGGTCTCCATCCCCCCCAATGAATTGGGACGCCCCATCTCGGCGGAGACGGCGCACACCGTCACCGAGTTGATGGCGCGCAGCGTCGAAAAATTTACACAGGAGGCGCAGGTCCCCGGTTATCGCGTGGCGGGGAAATCGGGCACGGCGCAAATCCCTACCACCGGCGGTTACGATCCTCAACAGGTCATCACCTCTTATGTGGGGTTCGGGCCGTTGCCGGACCCACAAATTGTCATTCTGGTCAAACTGGATCGCCCCGATGTCCCTTTGAGTATGCGTTGGGGCACACAGGTTGCCGCGCCGGTCTTCCAGAAGGTCGCGGCGCGGCTCTTTACCCTTTTGGGGTTTCCGCCTTCAAACTTACGCGCGGGGCCATAATTATTGAGAGACTATGAGTAAACAACTGACACTGGGCTATTTGATCGAGAGTTTGACCGGCTGGCATCCGCAACATTTAGCGATGCCGGTTCGGCCTGTTATAGATTCGCGCAATGCCGAGGCGGGAACGGTCTTCTTCGCCTTCAAAGGTGAAACGGCGGACGGGCACGATTACGTGGGGGATGCTTTTGCCCGCGGCGCCGTCGCGGCGGTCATCGAACGTGATGTGAATATGCCGCTTAATACCGTGACAATAGGCCAACCTGTGCCGGCATATCCCTTGACCACGCCATTGCTGATCCGTGTGCCGAACACATTAGAGGCGTTGCAGAACGCAGCGCGTTTTTGGCGGCAACAGGTCAGCACCCGCATCATCGGCATCACGGGCAGCGTGGGCAAAACCACCACAAAAGAAGTGGTCACCCGCGTGCTGGCGCGTCATTACAACGTCCTGCACAGCACCGGCTCATACAACAATGAAATCGGTTTGCCTATCACCTTGCTGCACCTGAACGACGAACACGAGCGCGTGGTGCTGGAGATGGGCATGTATGTGCGCGGCGACATCCGTTTTCTGGCTGAAATCGCGCGTCCCCACGTGGGCATTGTCACCAATGTCGAGCCGGTGCACCTGGAACGCGCCGGCACCATCGAGAACATCGCGTTGGGCAAACGTGAATTGGTGGAAAGCCTGCCGCCGGCGCCGGAGGGTGTCGCCATCCTCAACTACGATGACGCGCGGGTGCGCGCTATGGCGGAACATACCCAGGCGCGGGTGTTCTTCTACGGCCTTTCGCCGCAGGCAGACTTGTGGGCCGATGAGGTGGAAAGCCAGGGGCTTGAAGGGATTCGTCTGCGCCTGCACTATGGGCACAGTCATCTCTACGTCAAAGTGCCGCTCCTGGGACAGCACAGCGCACATACGGTGCTGCGCGCGACGGCGGCCGGCCTGGTTGAGGGATTGGACTGGCAGGAGATCATCGAAGGGCTGCGTGCGCCGGGGGCGCAACTGCGGTTGGTCGCCGTCCGGGGGCCGCAAGACTCCCTGATTCTGGACGACACCTACAATTCCAGTCCGCCATCGGCATTGGCGGCCTTGAATTTGCTCAAGGAGATGGACGGTCGCAAGCTTGCAGTTCTGGGCGATATGTTAGAATTGGGCGATTATGAAGAGGAAGGCCACCTCAAGGTCGGGTGTCGTGCCGCCGACGTCGTCGCCGAACTGATCACAATGGGCGAACGGGCGCGGCATATCGCCCGGGGCGCCGAACTTTGTGGCCTGTCGCGCACACACATCCACGAGACGCCGGATTATGAGGCGGCCATCGCCGTCCTGCGCGAAATTTTGCAGCCGCGGGATGTCATTCTGATCAAAGGATCACGGGGGATGAGGATGGAACGCATCGTTGCTGCTATCAGTGGGGAGGTGGCGTGAGCTTCGCATTGATTCTTGCCAGTATTTCGTTTCTGATGGTGGTGTTTTGGGGCGGTCCCTACATCAACCTTTTGAAACGCTGGAAGATCGGCAAACGCATCCGCATTGATGGCCCCGGAGGGCATCAAATAAAGATGGGTACCCCCACGATGGGGGGCATCTTGATTACTGTGCCGGTGATTCTCATCACCCTGGCGCTGAACGTTTACAATTTAATCGGCAATACGGTGATGGGGCGCTCGATCCTGGTGCCGCTGGGCGTGATGATTGCCTACGGCGTGCTCGGCGCGCTCGACGATTGGGCCGGCGTGAAAGGCATGCGGCGCGGCGAAGGGTTCACCGCGCGCTTCAAGATACAGATTGAACTGGTACTCACATTCCTCATCGCCCTGGTGCTGTATTTCGGGCTGGACCTGCACAGCATCGCCATCCCCGGCGTCCCGCAGAAGATCAACATTGGCCTGTTCTACATTCCCATTGCGATGTTCATCATCATCGGCTCGGCCAACGCCGCCAATTTCACCGATGGTCTGGACGGGATGGCCGGGATCATTATGGCAAGCGCATTCGTCGCCTACGGCGTCATCGCTGATCTGCAGGGGCAAATCTACCTGGAACGCTTCTGCTTCACGATTGTCGGCGCGTCGTTTGCGTTTCTGTGGTTCAATGCCCATCCGGCGGAGCTGTTTATGGGCGATACCGGTTCGCTGGCCTTAGGAGCAACGCTAGGGGTAGTGGCGCTGATGACCGGTCAATGGCTGATTCTGCCGGTCATTATGCTGATGCCGGTGGCGATTACACTTTCGGTCATCATCCAGGTTGGCTATTTCAAATACACCAAGAAGAAATACGGTGAAGGGCGGCGCGTTTTCAAGATGGCGCCGCTGCATCATCACTTTGAACTTTTGGGCTGGTCGGAGACGCAGGTGGTGCAGCGTTTCTGGCTCGTACAGCTTTTAGCCGCGATGGCCGGTGTGGCACTGGCGTTGATTTGATGACGAATGACGAATGACGAATCACCAATTACCAATCACCAATCACTAATTACCAATCCCCCTACCGGGCGGGTGGTGATTGTGGGATTGGCGCGACAGGGGAAGGCGCTGGCGCGCTTTTTCGCCGAACAAGGATGGCGTGTGACCGTCTCGGACATGCGCAAACCCGAAGCGCTACAGGACGCCATACGCGAGCTGAGCGACCTGACGATTCATTACGTCCTGGGAGAACATCCCTTGAGCCTTTTGGAAGATTGCGATTTGTTCTGTACCAGCGGCGGCGTGCCCACCGATCTGCCCATCGTGCAGGAAGCGGCGCGGCGCGGCATCCCGCTCAGCAACGACGCACAGGAATTCATGCGCCGCTGCCCCGCTCCGATTGTCGGCATTACCGGCTCGGCAGGGAAAACGACGACGACCACGCTGGTGGGCAAGATGTTGACAGCCGCAGGCTTCACCACCTGGGTGGGCGGCAATATCGGCAATCCGCTCATCGGCGATCTGCCGTCCATCCGGCCCACAGACCGCGTGGTGATGGAACTGTCGAGCTTCCAGTTGGAGCTGATGTCCATCAGCCCGCAGATTGCCGGCGTGCTCAACATCACACCCAATCACCTGGATCGGCACAAAACGATGGAGGCATACATCGCTGCAAAGGCCAACATCGTGAGCCATCAGCAGGCGGACGATGTGGCGGTGCTCGGCTATGACGAACCCAACGCCCGCGCCCTGGCGGCGTTGACGCCGGCGCAGGTGCGCTATTTCAGCGGGGCCGTGACGCCGGACGAGGGGGCCTTTTTAGAGGGGAACACCCTGGTCTTGCGCCGCGGGAGTGTCCCAAACGTCATCTGCGAGCGCAGCGATTTGCGTCTGCGGGGGTTTCACAATGTTCTGAACACACTAGCCGCCATCGCCCTGGCCGACGCCGCCGGCGCGCCCATCGAGGCCATGCGAGAAGTCATTCGGACTTTTGAGGGTGTCGAACACCGCCTTGAAGTCGTGCGACGCAAGGACGGAGTGTTGTGGATCAACGATTCCATTGCTACGGCTCCCGAACGGGTTTTGGCTGCTTTACATTCATTTGATGAGCCGCTGGTGCTACTGGCCGGCGGACGCGACAAAGACCTGCCCTGGCAAGAGTTCGCGGAAACGGTGGTGCGGCGCGTGCGCGTGCTCATTTTGTTCGGCGAGGCCGCCGACCTGATCCACCGCCATGTTGAAGCGGCGCTGGCGCGTGTGCCCAAAGAGCAGCATGGACTCGAAGACCTGATCGCAGTGGGGACGCTCGAAAACGCCGTCCAGATCGCCGCCTGCCGCGCACAACCCGGTGATGTCGTCTTACTCTCGCCCGGCGGTACCAGCTTCGACGCCTTCCGCGACTTCGCCGAGCGCGGGGAACGCTTCCGGGAATGGGTGATGGCTTTATAACGAACGTTAGAACATTTGAACGTTCAAATGTTCCAACATTCCAACGACAAAAGGAGAAGGAATGGCCGGACGCAAGAAACAATCGCCAACCGTAGACCTGATTCTGCTGGTCACGCTGTTTGCACTGGTGGCCTACGGGCTGCTGATGCTTTACAGCGCCACGTTTTACGTGGGTGAGAGTTTCTGGCAAAAACAACTCGTCTGGATTGCGCTGGGCATTGCTATCCTGTTAATTATGTACTGGCTGCCCTACACCCTCTGGCAAAAACTGGCGCTGCCGCTGATGGGCGTCACCCTGGTTTTACTGTTCATCGTCCTGCTGTTGGGGGAGCTGATCCTGGGAGCGCAACGTTCGCTCATCGGCGCTTCCGTGCAACCGGGCGTGTTGGCGCGGCTGGCCGCAGTGATCTACATCGCCGCATGGTTGGCCTCCAAGGGCGAACAGCTCAACCGCGTGCGTTATGGGTTGATTCCCTTCGCCATCATTATCGGCGTAGTCGCGGGTATGGTGGCCCTGCAACCGGATTTGAGCACGGCGTTGCTACTCGCCATCACCGGCCTGGCGATGTTCTTTTACGCCGGCGGCGATCCCGTTCAAATTTTCTTGTCATTGGTGATCGGCAGCTCGGCTTTCGGTTTCCTGGCATGGCAATTGCCCCATGCGCGCAGTCGGTTAATGGCGTATCTGGGATCGCTGCGCGACCCTACGCAAATGCCCTATCACGTGCGGCGGGCCATCATCGCCATCGGCGAAGGGGGGATTTTGGGCGTGGGCATCGGCAGTGGACGCTTGAAGTCGGGCTACCTGCCCTTCCCGCATACCGATAGCATCCTGGCCGTCATCGGGGAAGAGACGGGGCTGTTGGGCATCCTGCTGGTGATCGCACTGTTCATCTTGCTGGCGTATCGGGGCTACCGCATCGCGCTGGAGACGGCGGACCCCTTCGGGTCGTTGCTCGCCTTCGGCACGACGACGATGATCATCACCGAAGCACTTCTCAACGTGATGGTGATGGTGGGCTTGATTCCCTTTACCGGAACGGCGCTGCCGTTCTTTAGCTATGGGGGATCGGAGACCCTGGTGACAATGGCGGCCGCCGGCTTGTTGCTCGGCATTTCACAGGGGCGGCCCAAAGGAGAAGTCTATGCATTTCTGGATCGTTGGCGGGGGGACTGGCGGACACGTCTATCCGGCGCTCGCCGCAGTCGAGGCGCTGCAAACTCTCGCGCCTGACGCCCGGCTGACCTGGATAGGCAGCGAGCGCGGCATGGAGACGCAGTTGATCGCGCGCGCCGGTTTACCGTTCATCGGCATCCCGGCCGGCGGACTGCACGGCGTCGCGCTGCTCAACGCTGTGCGCAACGGCTGGCAACTGGCGCGCGGTACCTTCGTGGCGCTCCAGCATCTCCGCCGCGCCCGCCCTGACGCCCTGCTCACCACCGGCGGCTACGTCAGCGGCCCGGTAACGCTGGCCGCATCGTGGCAGCGGGTGCCGATTCTGGTTTACCTGCCGGACATCGAGCCGGCGCAATCGGTGAAAGCCGCTGCACGCCTGGCGACGCGTGTCGCCGTGACGGTCGAGGATTCGCGTGCTTTCCTGCCGGCCGAGAAGGTCGTCGTCACCGGCTATCCGCTTGGCAACCGCATTACTCGTTGGAATCGCGCTACCGGGCGCGCGACGCTGGGGCTGCCGCCGGACGCGCTTGTTCTACTGGTCTTCGGAGGCAGTCGCGGCGCACGTTCGATTAACCGCGCCTTGATGCCGCACCTGGAAGAATTAACAGATGTCGCCGCAGTGCTGCATGTCAGCGGCGAACTGGACTGGGCTGAGGTGGTCGCCGCGCGCGACCGCTTGCCGGAATCTGTCAAAGCGCGCTATCACGCCTACCCTTATCTGCACGATGAAATGGGCGCAGCGCTGGCCGCCGCCGATCTGGTTATCTGTCGCGCCGGGGCTTCGGTGTTGGGGGAATTCCCCTACTTCGGCCTGCCTGCGATTCTGGTACCCTATCCTTATGCCTGGCGTTACCAAAAAGTCAATGCCGCATGGCTCGCCGACCGCGGCGCGGCGCTGGTGGTGGAAGATGCCGCTTTGCCGGAACGCATCGTCCCGATGGTACGCGCGCTGTTGACGGACACACCGCGCCGCGAGGCGATGGCGGCAGCGGCCAGCGCGCTTGCCCGTCCCGACGCCGCACGACGCCTGGCAGAGTTGTTGCTCGCTTTAGCGCAAGAGGGATGACATGGTACCTATACAGACGGTATTTTTCGGTCTCATGCTCTTATTCGGCATCATCGGCGCGCTGCGCGGCTGGGCCAAAGAGCTGCTGGTCACGTTCAGCGTGATCCTGGCACGCTTCATCGAGACCGTCTTGCTGAAATACGTGCCGGTCATCAACACTACGTTGCAAACGATGATCGCCAGCGATCCAAAGACCTGGTTCTATGTACGTTCGATCATCTTTATCATCACCGTGGCGTTCGGCTATGCGACGACGATCATGTCTTCGCACCTGGGGGCCAAGGCGCGCAAAGAGAAACTGCAAGACACACTCTTAGGCTTTTTCCTGGGAGGCATCAACGGCTTTCTGGTGATCGGCATGCTGTGGGGGTTCCTGCATGTCCTGGGTTATAATCTCTGGGGCATCACCCCCCCTACCGGGCCGCAGGCCACAGCCTTGATCAGCTATCTGCCGATCGGGTGGTTGGAAGGCCCCACGCTGTTGGTGGCGGTGGCGATTGCTTTCGCCTTTGTGTTGATCGTTTTCGTGTGAGTGAGCGTATGCCCGGTCTGGAAGGTTTTCACGAAGTTCACATTGTCGGCATCGGCGGTGCGGGGATGTCCGCGATTGCGCGGGTCTTGCATGAAAAGGGATTCCGCGTCCACGGCTCTGACCGGCGTGAATCTCCGATTGCCGAAGCTCTGCGCGCCGCAGGCATCCCGGTCGCCGTTGGGCACGCAGCGGCCAACCTGGGCGCAGCCGACCTGGTGCTGATCTCCTCGGCCGTTCAGGATGACAATGTGGAAGTGCAGGCCGCCCGGGCACGCGGCGTGCGGGTGCTGGATCGCACACAATTTCTCGGCCCACTCACCGAGGGCTATGAGGTGATTGCCGTTGCCGGCGCGCACGGCAAGACGACCGTGACCGGCATGCTCACCTTACTGTTACTGGATGCCGGTCTTGATCCTACCTATATCGTGGGCGGCGTGATGGCAGACCTGGGCACCAATGCTCATGCGGGGAGCGGCAAACATTTCATCATCGAGGCCGACGAATATAAGAACACGTTCCTGGCGCTGCACCCCACCATCGCCGTCGTGACCAACGTGGAATTCGACCATCCCGACGTGTTTCCCAGTCCGCGCTATGTGCGGATGGCCTTCGGCGAATTTGTGGATCACATTCGTCCGGGGGGTGTACTGGTCGCCTGCAACGACGACGAAGTGGCGCATGCCGTCGCGGCTTCATATCACGCCAATGGGGGCGATGTGTTGCTCTACGGACGCGATGAGGGAAGTGGCCTGGCCTGGCGGGCCGCCAACATCCGGCTGAACGAAAAGGGCGGCGTCTCATTTACCGCGCTGTACCAGGGACAGGATGCCTACGACGACATTCATTTGAAGGTTCCTGGCGCATACAATGCAGTCAATGCACTGGCGGTACTCTGTGTGGCAAGTTTTTTGGGCATCAAGTGGCGCGTGACCCGTGCGGCGCTGGAACGTTTCAGCGGCACGGCGCGGCGTTTCGAGATTCTCGGCGAGGTGGACGACATCACCGTCATTGACGACTATGCCCACCATCCCACCCAGATTCGGAATGTGCTGGAGGCCGCGCGGCAGCGTTACCCGGAGCGTCGCATCATTGCCGTCTGGGAGCCGCACACCTTCAGCCGCATCAAGGCGTTGTTCGACGATTTTATGACCGCCTTCGACATTGCCGACCGGGTGATGGTACTGCCCATCTACGCCGCGCGCGAGGCTGACGACGGCACGCTGACAGCGCACCTACTGGCACAATCTATCAAACATCCGGCGGTTACGGCAGCGGCGACGCTCGAAGACGCCATCTTTCGGCTTTTGGAGCAGGCCCTGCCCGGCGATGTCATCCTGCTGATGGGCGCGGGCAACGAATACATTGTCGGCAAGCGGCTGGTTTTAGAGCTGGAACGCACCAGCTGATTGAAGATTGAATAGTTCGCCGATTCTTTATTCGCCGATTCTTTATTCGCCGATTCTTTATTCGCCGATTCTTGATTCGCACGGAGGGTCTATGTCTCGTTTAACCAACTGGTTTTTCAAGTTCGCCGGCATCAAGGGGCGCAAGCAAGCGCGCTACCGGGCCTATCATTCTGAGGCCCTTGGGGCAAAGATGCGACTGGTGAAGCGGGAGCAAGCCCGTAGCAAAAAGGGAGGCCGGTGACGGAGGACGCACAGGAACGCCTGGCGGCCCTGGCGCAAGCGTTCGGCGACCGCGCGCAATGGCATGTCCCGCTGGCCCGTTATGCCGGTGCAGGTATCGGCGGCCCGGCGGAGCTGCTCATCATCGCACAGCGGCGCGAGGAACTGCTCGAAGCGGTACGGCTGGCCCAGGCTGCCAACGTTCAGTGGCGCGTTTTTGGCGGGTTGACCAACATACTTTTGCCCGACAGTGGGCTACGAGGTGTGATTATTCTCAATCACACCCGGCACATTGACTATCTTGAAGAAACATACTGCGTTGTGGCGGAATCCGGCGCCATCATCGCCAAGATGGCGCAGGAGACGGTACGCCGGGGCTGGGGAGGCCTGACCTGGGCCGTGGGACTCCCCGGCACGGTTGGCGGCGCGGTGGTGAACAACGCCGGCGCCTTCGGCGGGGAAATCTCCCAAACTCTGATTGCGGCGGAGGTTTTCAACCCGGAAAGCGGCGTTGAAGTGGTAGAGCCGGACTGGTTCGCGTTTGCCTATCGGCGCAGTCGGCTCAAGGGCAGTGGTGTGCCGTGGATCGTGGTCAGCGCAACGTTCCAGCTCACGCCGCGCGATCCGGCGGCGCTGGCCGCCAAAGCCGTAGAGTACACGGAGCGCCGGCAGCGCACCCAACCGCCGGGCAAGACATTGGGTTCGACGTTCAAAAACCCACCCGGCGACTACGCCGGGCGGCTGATCGAGGCGGCAGGACTGAAAGGCGCGCGCTGTGGCGGCTGTTACGTCTCGGAAAAGCATGCGAACTTTTTCATCAACGACGGCACCGGTACGGCCGCAGACTACTGCGCGTTAATCCGCCTGGTGCAAGCAGAAGTTGAACGTCAATTCGGCATCTATCTGGAACCGGAGATTGAAATTATTGAGCCATCAGCAGTCAGCCATCAGCAGTCAGCTATCAGCAGTCAGCCTGAAGACTATACCTGAAAGCTGAGGGCTGAAAGCTGACGGCTAAAGGAGATATTCAGTGAGACGATTGAAAGTAGCCGTATTATTCGGTGGTCGCTCCGGCGAGCATGAAGTCAGCATCATGTCGGCCCGTTCGGTGATGCGCGCTCTGGACCCGGAGAAATACGAAATCATCCCGGTAGGCATCACCCGGCAGGGCCGCTGGATCATCGGCGCGGACCCCGTGAAAGCCCTGGAAAGCGAGGACTTCACCGGCGCCCGGTTCGCCGCCATTTTCGCCGATCCGGCCCGGCAGGGTTTGTGGGCCGACACGACGGCGCAGGTCTCATCCACCAACCATCTCGCTGTCGGTTCCCATCCTAACGGCAGCATGGAGAGTACTCTGACGTCCCTCTCGCAGGTGGATGTTGTCTTCCCCGTGCTGCATGGCACCTTCGGCGAAGATGGCACGGTGCAGGGGTTACTGGAACTGGCCGGCATCCCCTATGTCGGCGGGGGTGTGCTCAACTCGGCGCTGGCGATGGACAAAATCGCCTTCAAAGACATTGCCAGAGCGCGCGGCTTACCTATCGCCGATTATGTGTGGACAACGCGGCGGCAGTGGCAGGCGGAACCGGAAGCCGTGATGGACGAGGTCGAACGTAAGCTCGGCTACCCCGTCTTCACCAAGCCGGCGAACCTGGGATCAAGCGTGGGCATCACCAAATGCCACAATCGGGATGAGTTGCGGCAAGGACTGGAAGAAGCGGCGCGCTATGATCGCCGGATTCTGGCAGAATGGGCCGTGCCCAATGCCCGCGAAATTGAAGTGAGTGTCCTGGGCAACGAGGAGCCGACGGCTTCCATCCCCGGCGAAATTATCCCTAGCCGCGAGTTCTACGACTATGC
This sequence comes from Chloroflexota bacterium, assembly GCA_019873645.1. GTDB lineage: Bacteria > Chloroflexota > Anaerolineae > B4-G1 > SLSP01 > DSWT01. Next base: position 174,722 of record JAIOAX010000004.1, read on the forward strand.
CGCCAAATACCTGGATCAGGGCGAGAACGCCTCGCAACTGCTGATCCCTGCACCGCTGGATGAAGCCACAACGCAGCGGGTGCAAAGGCTGGCGATTGAAGCCTATCGCGCCATAGACGGCGCCGGTATGGCGCGGGTGGATTTCCTGCTTAACCGCACCACCGGTGAACTGTACGTGAACGAAATCAACACCATTCCCGGCTTCACGGCCATCAGCATGTATCCCAAACTCTGGGAAGCGTCGGGGCTGCCGTACAGCCGCCTGCTGGATTGCCTGATTGACCTGGCATTGGAGCGTCACGCCGAAAACGCACGTTCCGAACGCATCTTCCGCGCAGCGGTTAGCTATTAGCAGTCAGCAATCAGCTATCAGCAATCAGCTATCAGCAATCAGCTATCAGCAATCAGCTATCAGACTGACAGCTGACAGCTGAAAGCTGAAAGCTGAAAGCTGACGGCTAATGGCTGAAAGCTGATGACTGACCGCTGACGGCTGATGGCTGAAAGCTGATAACTGACAACTGACAACTGAAAACTATGAAACGCAAAACACGCAAACGCCTGTACTACCGGACGGCGGCCCTGTTGACTACACAGCCGCAGGTCTACCCACGCACACGGCAGGGCCGGTATGCACAGCAAACGCGGGACATCCCGTGGCGGTTAATGCTGGTGCTGATCCTGTTCGGCAGCAGTGTTCTGTGGTTACTGCTGGATGACCGCTGGTATCTGATGGGCGAAGATTTACGGATCACCGGCGTCTCCACCCCACAGACCCTCCGCGATGTCGCCGTAGCGTCGGATCTGTTGGGCTGGCACGGTCTGCGTTTGCGTCCACGGGCCGCCGAAAAACACATCCTGGAGCAGGTCACCGTTGTGACCACGGCCCAGGTCGAATGTCGCCGGTTTCCGGCCACGTGTACCATCGCCGTCACGGAACGCGCTCCGGTGCTCAACTGGGTCAGCGGAACCGCAGTGTACTGGATAGATAAAGTAGGCTTGCGTTTTCCGGCGCAAGCTGTGCGAGACGGCCTGCCGGTGGTGCGCGGGCCGCTGCCGGATGTGGAGAAGCCCCAAATTCTCGTTTCCGTTTTGGAAGGGGTACAGGCGTTGGCGGCGCTGGGTGTATCAACCGCTGGGTTGGAATATCATCCCCAACGCGGCTTAATCTGGACGGACCCGCAGGGACGCCGGGTCGCGTTCGGCGTAGGGCCGGCAATGCGCGCTCGCTGGGACATCTACCAGGCGCTGGTAGCGCATCTGGATGCGCGTCAGGTCTTCCCCTGGACAATAGACGTCCGCTTTCCTGAAAATCCAACCTACTCACTCGAACGCTTGTGGTAAAAGGGGGTGTGATTGTGGAACGCTCGGTTGTAGGGATTGATGTCGGTAGCCACCGCATCCTGGTGCTGGTGGGCGAAATCACAGAAGTCGAAGGCGCGCGCATCGTCGGAGTAGGGCAGGCGCCCAGCCGCGGCGTCAAGAAAGGCGTCATTGTCAACGTCAACGAGGCCACTGCCGCCATTGCCGAAGCCGTTGAACGGGCCGAGCAGAGCTCCGGCTACCAGATCGAACGCGCCTATGTCGGCATTGCCGGCACGCATATCAGCTCGCGGAACAGTCAGGGGGTGGTCGGCGTGGCGCGGCGCGACCGGGGCATCGCCCCCGATGATGTGGATCGCGCCCTGGAAGCCGCCGGCGCCATCGTCCTCCCACAGAACCAGGAACTGGTGCACATCATCCCCCGCAGCTACACGGTGGACGGTCAGGCAGGGGTGCGTGATCCCCTGGGCATGCACGGCTTTCGGCTGGAAGTCGAGGCCCACGTTGTTATGGGATCAAGCACGGCTGTCCAGAACCTGAAAAAATGTGTGCAGGGTGCCGGCATCGAGGTGAGCGAACTGGTGTTGACCAGCCTGGCGCTGGGCAAAGCCGTGCTCTCCACAACCGAAAAAGAAATGGGCGTGGTGCTGGTGGACATCGGTGAGGGCACGACCGACATTGCTATCTTCATTGAAGGTACGGTCTGGCATACACGCTCGCTGCCCATCGGCGGCGAGTACATCACCAATGACATCGCCATTGGCCTGCGCCTGCCGCCCGAAGCCGCCGAGCAAGTGAAGCTGCGGTATGGACACGCCATCGCCGCGCAGGTCGCCGAGGACGAACGCATCACCATTTCCCCTTACGGCGAAAGCAGCCCGGTAGTGCTTCCGCGCTGGCGGCTTGCGGAAATCATCCAGGCGCGTTGTGAGGAAATCCTCGAAAACGTGCAACAGGAAATCAAACGTTCCGGCTACGATGGCCTGCTGCCGGCAGGACTGGTGTTGTGTGGCGGCACGGCGCAGTTGCCGGGCCTGCGCGAACTGGCGCGCGATCTTTTTGGACTGCCGGTACAAATCGGCTTGCCGAAAAACATCACCGGCTTAACCGATCAGGTGAACAATCCTGCCGCCGCTGTGGCGGTAGGTTTAGTGGAATGGACCCCCATGTGGGAAGAAGGCGGCGGTTGGCGGACCGTGCGCATCCCCTGGTGGAAACGTGTCTTGCCCTGGCTGCGGACCCTGTTACCAGAGTGAAAGTATGAAGGAAAGGAGAAATGACAATGAATTATAGTAGCTTATCATCACATCGCAAACAATATCAACACAGCGAAGGAGGCGCTAAAATGACGAGTAAAGGAGAGAACTTCGCCCAGATCCGCGTGATGGGTGTAGGCGGCGGCGGCAGCAATGCCGTCAATCGTATGATTGCCGAGGGGCTGCAAGGCGTGGATTTCATCGCCGTCAATACCGATGCTCAGGCGCTGATGTTGTGCAATGCCCCCAAACTGCTGCGCATCGGCGATACTGTGACACGCGGGTTGGGCGCCGGCGGCAATCCCGAAGAAGGCCGCAAAGCTGCCGAGGAATCGCAGGACGAAATCCGCGAGGTGCTGCAAGGCTCGGACATGGTCTTCGTGACCGCCGGTATGGGCGGCGGGACAGGCACAGGCGCCGCGCCAGTGATTGCCCGTATCGCCAAAGAGGAACTCAAGGCCCTGACGATCGGCGTCGTGACGCGCCCCTTCGGTTTTGAAGGCCCGAAACGCGCCCGCGCTGCCGCTGAAGGCATCGAAGCACTCAAGCAAGTGGTGGATACGCTGATTGTCATCCCCAATGACCGGCTGCTGGAAATCACCGAGAAACGTGTAAGCCTGGTAGATGCCTTCCGCCTCGCCGATGATGTGCTGCGCCAGGGGATTCAGGGCATCACCGAAGTCATCACCGTGCCCGGCTTGATTAACCTGGACTTCGCCGATGTGAAGGCGATTATGCAGGAAGGCGGGGCCGCGCTGATGGCCGTGGGCCGTGCTGCCGGTGACAATCGCGCCATCGAAGCCGCGCAGCAGGCAATTTCCAGTCGGCTGCTGGACATCACCATTGACGGCGCACGGGGCATCCTCTTCAACATCACCGGCGGCGAGAACCTGACGCTTTACGAGGTCAACGAGGCGGCTTCGATCATCCGCGAAACCGCCCATCCCGACGTCAATATCATCTTCGGCGCGGTGATTGACAAGGCGATGAATGACGAGGTCCGCATCACCGTTATCGCCACGGGCTTTGATGGTGAGGAACGCCCGGAGCGCGTGCGTATGCAGCCTCAGCCGCGCCGCGCCGAAACACATGAGCTGTTCAGCGTCAGCGCGGTAGATCGTGATAACATCGAAATTCCGGCTTTCCTGCGACGGCGGTAGGGGAGTAGCCGGTAGACAGAGAAATGTAGCGCAAGCTGTCAGCTTGCGTAGCGTAAACTGTTAGCTTGTGGTTGGTAAAACTATACCACGAATCTACACGAATCTACACGAATTTCGGTTCCTGTGCGTGAAGATTCGTGCGGATTCGTGGTTTGTGTCTGATACCGGCCTGACGGTTTTTTTCAGAAAAACTCGCCGGGCCTTTTTATTACCGTTATCTTCAAAATGACCGTTTTCATGGTATAATCATGCCGTTTAGCGTGGAGGGATGACGGCATGATTGAGATAGAAGGCTTAAGCAAGCAGTTTGACACGCTGCTGGCTGTGGACAACATCACCTTGACGGTGCGCCCTGGCGAAGTATTGGCACTGTTAGGCCCCAACGGCGCCGGTAAGACCACCACCATCCGCATGCTCTCTGCAATTCTCAAGCCCACGGCCGGGCGCGCGCGCGTCGCCGGCTACGACGTTGCCACGCAGAGCCACATCGTGCGGCGCCATGTCGGCGTGCTCACCGAAGCGCCGGGCCTGTACAGCCGCATGTCAGGCCGCGAGTACCTGGACTTTTTCGGCCAGTTATGCCGGCTCTCCACCAAAGCGCGTAAAGAGCGTATCGCCTTCCTGGCCGAGACGTTTAAGATGAGTTACGCCCTTGACCGCCGCCTGGGAGAATACTCCAAAGGCATGGCGCAGAAAATCGCCCTGATGCGCGCCTTATTGCACGATCCCCCGGTCTTGCTGCTCGATGAACCAACCTCGGCGATGGACCCGGAAAGCTCCCGGTTGGTCCGCGATACCATTCTGCAACTGCGCCGCGACGCACACCGCGCCATTATCGTCTGTACCCATAACCTGCCGGAGGCCGAGGAACTGGCCGACCGCATTGCCATTATCCGTCAGGGGCAGATCGTCGAACAAGGCACCGCTGCCGAGTTGAAAACCCGGCTGCTCGGCCCGCCGTTGATGGAAATCCGTCTGCTTGATGCACCGCACAACGGCGTCGTGGCGTTGATCGAAGGTTTTGCCTCTGTAGCCGACAGCGGCGCGGACTGGATACGTTATCGCACCGCCGACCCGGCAGTGACGAACCCGGCGCTCTTGCGCGCGCTTGCGGCAGCCGATATTCCGGTCGTGACGCTGAGTGAGGTTGCCCAAAGCCTGGAGGCGGTTTATTTGCGCGTGGTGGGTGAAGGAAAACAGGCGCGTGGCGAGTAGCGAATGGCGAATGGAGGAACAGGCATGGAGAATATGAGCGCCGGTCGGCTTGGATGGCGTTTGAGGGAAAGCTTTGGACCGATTTTGGTGATCGTGCGACGTGAGCTAAAAGACACGCTGCGCGACTGGCGCATCGTCTTGCCCATCGTGATTTTGGTAACGGCGTTTCCCTTCATAGCCAACCTGGCGGCCAGTCGGGGAATGGAATTCGTCAATCAGTACGGGGCCAAGCTGATTATCGAGCGACTTTTACCCTTTATGATGTTGGTCGTCGGCTTCTTTCCCAGTTCTTTCTCGCTGGTCATCGCGTTGGAAACCTTCATCGGTGAAAAGGAACGCCGCAGCCTGGAGCCACTGTTGGCGACGCCGCTGACCGACCTGCAATTGTATATCGGCAAGTTGATCGCCACCACCATTTTGCCCGTTCTCGCCAGCTATTTGGGGATGGGCGCCTATCTGTTGTTGCTGAAATTCTCGTTGCACTGGCAGCCAACGCCGGACCTGTTGCTGGTTTCCATGGCGCTCTCGACAGCCGAAGCCCTGGTGATGGTCGCCGGCGCCGTCATCGTTTCCAGCCAGACCACGAGCGTGCGCGCTGCCAACCTGCTTGCCAGCTTCATCATCATTCCGATGGCGTTCCTCCTGCAAGCCGAGGCCAGTTTTCTGCTTTTCGCAGATTATACGACGTTGTGGTTGATTGCCCTGTTCCTGGTGGTGTTGAACATTTTGCTCATCCGTCTGGGCATCCGCGTCTTCAACCGCGAACGACTGCTGGGACGCGATATTGACCAGCTCAACCTGCGTTATGCCGCCCGCGTCTTCTGGGAAGCTGCCTGGCCCCATCACGGTTTGAAAGCTCTGTATACCCGCGAAGTTCCGGCATTGATCCGTAAATTATGGCCGGAACTGTTGCTCACAACGCTGGTGACCATTGGCGGCGGCCTGTATGTGGGAATGTGGGGCGTGGCGCGCTTCCCCCTGCCGGCCGAGGTGTTTAATACTACGACCCTCAGCGATCTCGAAAGCATCGGCGCGATGGTCACGGAGAGCGGCCTGCTGACCACCTTTTCGCCTTGGGCGGTGTTGTTGAACAACGTGCGTTCGTTGCTGCTGGGGGCACTGTTGGGCTTTTTCTCACTGGGGATTCTGGCGTTGTTGCTGCTGCTCGCGCCTGTGGCGATTGTGGTCTACATTGTGGCGCAGGTCGGCAAAATTGGGTTCGAGCCGTGGGCGTTTTTAAGCGTCACCGTCCTCCCTCACGGGATCGTGGAATTGCCGGCTGCTATCCTGGCAACGGCTCAGGCGATGCGTATAGGCGACATCGTGCTCACACCGCAAGATGACGGGGGCGGCGCAGTGGGGATGATCCGTGAACTGGGGCACTTACTCAAACTGATGGGAAGCGTGGTGATTCCATTGTTGTTGCTTGCGGCATGGATTGAAACCCACATCACGCCGCAGCTTCTGTTGAAGTTCCTGGGGCACTAATACACCACGGCGGAAATAACTTCGCGGTTAAATCACTCTTCCATTGCTCAAATCCATTGCTCAAAGGGGAACGCCAGTTCCCCACGCAGCATCAGCGCCCAACATAACACCCTGAAACCGCGTGCAAATCTTGCTAACCGGTGCGAGATTTCCCAGGATGTACCAGACACCCTGCACCAATCCGATTCCCAGACTCCTGACCACCCGACTACCCGACTATTGACTACCCGACTCTTTGTCTTGTTCCGCCGCCGGCACCTGCATCACCGGGCGACAGGTCACATGCAGGTACGCGAAATCCCCCATCGGCGGCACCAATTCCTGCACTTCCACGATTTCACATAGCTGGTCGCCCAGTTCTACGTGTGCACCAACTTCTGGTGCATATTCCTGGTTGATCACCGCACCGCGCCGATGGCCCCCGATAATGACATAGCTCACTTTGTAGATCATAGGTGCATCACCTCGTCCGGCGCCGTCGTCGTCAGATTCCGGATGCGCAATTTGAAAGCCAGGTCACGGGCAATGTTGATAACCATGCGGTAGCCCACTTGAGGTTCCTGTTCCCAAAAACGCATCAGCTCGACCCCATCGAAAGTCAGCAAGGTTGCCTCGGCAGAAATACAGCGGATCGTCGCCGAGCGTGGGCCGGCATCCAGCAACGCCATCTCGCCAAAATTCTGCCCGGCCCCTAAAATCACCAGGCTGGTGGTGTTCTCGGCAAGCTCAGAGACGACTTCAACCTGCCCTTTCAGTACGACGTAAAGGGCAGTGCTTTGCTCACCGGCGCGCAACACCACATCGCCCCGACGAAAAACGGACACCCGACCGATCCCGGCAAGCGCTACCAATTGCTTTTCATTCAACCCCGTGAAGAGCTCTATTGTGCGCAAAACAGCCGGCGTGATTTCCATCGCGCACCTCCACAATCGCTATATCGAATCAAGGAATACCCACAGGGTTCTAACCTTATGCTTTCATTCTACTGCCAAAAACGCTTTTTTGCAAGGGTGTGCGCAATTAGGGGTGCATTTCAAGACGGGGGCAGGTTTTTTGAGTTTTCCCCTCTCACCCCCTGCCTCCGCTCTCCCCGCACGTGGGGAGAGCGGAGGATTTCTCAAAGGGGGATTTGGAGCGGCTTCACCGCCCCCAATCCCCCTCTATCAGTGCAGAGGGAACGCTCATACTGTGGCGAACCGTTACATTTTTTCTTCTTCGGAATGGAGGGATTGGAGGAGCGCTTCGGCGACGGCGCGGTTAATTTTGCGGAATTGTCCCTCAGTTTCCGGGGTGACGATCCCCATATCTGCCAGTTGTTCCACAAGCCGCGCCGAGCGCGTGTACCCGATGCGCAACCGCCGTTGCAACAGCGAAACCGAGGCGCGGTTCTCCATCAGAAAAATTTCCACCGCCGTGGGCAAAAGTGGGTCCTCGAATTGCCCGGCAGCGGCCGTTTCATCCTCAAATTCGGGGAACAATGCCGGTTGCGTGGGCGGCGCTTCTTCGATGACGGTAGCAGCTTTGGGTTTGGGAAAATCTACCGGCTGCGGCGATTTCCCCGGCTCGATGGCATTGCGCCAGAAGGTGATCAGGCGCTCCAATTCGTGGTCGGAGACGAAGGCCCCTTGCAGGCGCAGCGGCTGGCTGACATCCGGCGGCATGAAGAGCATATCGCCGCGCCCCAATAGCCGCTCGGCGCCGGGCATGTCCAGGATCACCCGTGAATCCACCGACGAGGCGACGGCAAACGCGATGCGCGCTGGAAAGTTGGCCTTGATCAGCCCCGTCACCACGTCTACGCTGGGACGCTGTGTGGCAATGATCAGGTGGATGCCGGTCGCCCGCGCCATCTGCGCCAGGCGGCACAACGCGCGCTCGGTCTCTTCCGGTGCTTGCATCATCAGGTCGGCTAATTCATCCACCAGAACGGCGATGTAGGGGATGGGTGACTCGTCCGCCGACTTGCTCACACGCTGGTTGTAATCTTCAATGTTGCGCGCGCCGATCTGGGCGAAACGCCGATAGCGTCCGTCCATCTCGCGCATGATCCACTTCAGGGCCGGCACCACCCGTTCTACATCCACGATGACCGGCGCCAAGAGGTGCGGGATGCCGTTGTACTGCGTCAATTCGACCCGTTTAGGGTCCACCATCAACAAGCGCAGCGTATCAGGCGTGTTTTGCAGCAGCAGCGCGGCGATGATGGCGTTCACACATACCGACTTGCCGGCCCCGGTCGCGCCGGCAATGAGCATGTGCGGCATGGCGCGCAAATCCGCCGCCACCGCCTGCCCGGAAACGTCCTGGCCCAATCCCAGGCGCAGACGCCCCTTGAGCCTGGCGAAGCCTTCCGACTCCATAATATCGCGCAGTGAAACCAACGCCGGCTCCTCGTTGGGGACTTCAATGCCCACCAGCCCCTTGCCGGGGATGGGTGCCTGAATGCGGATGCTGCGCGCGGAGAGCGCCAGCGCCAGGTCGTCGGCCAGATTGGCGATCTTGCTGACCTTGACTTTCGTGGTTTTACCGTTGCGCCCGGTGATGAAGAGCGGCTCCGCGCCGTATTGCGTCACGACCGGTCCCTGGTTGATCTCGCGCACATGTACCGGCGCTCCCAGGCTTTCCAGCGTTTTTTCGATGATGCGTACTTGCTTGCGGATCAAATCCTCACTGTAATATTGCTCACTGCCTTCTTCCAAAACATCGGCCACACTGGGCAAACGCCATGCCTGAGTGCCGACCGCTAACGTGGGGCCTTCAAATTCCACGCCACCGTTGCCGTTGGCAGGGCGGGTGGCGATGTGGATGCGCGGCTCGTTGTCTACCGTATCCTCTTTCTTGCGGCCGCGTGGCGGCTTGGAGTCGGCGGCCTCGGCCGCGCCACCGAGGATAAGCGGCTCCGGCGGCGGGCCGGTCGGCGTCATTGTCTCAGGGGGCAGAGGAAGCTGGGAGATGTCCAGCGGTGACGCCGGGCGTCGGCGGCGTTCGGCACGTTCACTCAGCAGACGGACGATGTCGGCAGGTGAAATGCCGGCAATAAACGAACTGACGATCAGCCAGGCCAGCACCAACAGGAGGATGACCCCGGCCTTGCCCAGTGCCTTGACGCCCACATCCAGCAGCAACGCCCCCATCAATCCGCCGCCCTTGCCATCCGCGCCGAGTTTGTAGAGGTCCACCTGTGGCTGCGCCAGGCTGACGGTCAAATGCAACGTTGTCAGGGCGACGAAGAAGCCGATCACTGCGCCGATGACCTGTTCGGGGTCAAGATGAGGCAGGTGTTCCTCAAACCGCCGCAGGATGAGCCATAATCCCACGCCGCCGAAGAATACCGGCATCACATACATCCCCCAACCGAACGCCTGCGACAGCACCGCGATCCACCATTCCGGCAACGCCCCCCGCTGCGCCGAGATGAAGCTCAAAATCGTGAGCAGGGCCAGAAAAAACAGGGTGTATCCCAGAACGTCGAGTTTCTGGTCCGTACTAAGGCGGTTCCACAAGGAGAGGCGCTGCGTCTTGCGCCTGGAAGTGCGTGATGCTGAGCGTCCACGTGAACGCGAAGCCGTTGCTTTCTTGGTCATGATTGTTATCCCATATTTTTTGCCCGCAAGTGATTGCGGGACAAGTTATTTAATTGCTTAGGCCGGCCTCCAGACCGTGCCCGCTATTTGATCGCTCGGGCCGGTCTCCAGACCGCGCCCGTGCAGGTTATCTTTTCGGCCCCAATGCGGCGTCAATGGCCTCTCCTACCGAACGCACCGGCAGCAGGGTCAATCCCTGCGGAGGGCGCAGGCGTTTGTTTTGCATGGCGCGCGGGATGAGAATTTTGGTGAATCCCAGGCGCGCAGCTTCGTTCAGCCGGGCTTCCAATTGCCCCACCGAACGCACCTCACCGGATAGGCCTACTTCACCGACCACCGCCAGGTCGGCGGGCACCGGCTGATCGCGGAGGCTGGAAGCCAGCGCCACGGCGACGGCCAGATCGGCGGCCGGCTCCTCGATTTGCAGGCCGCCGACGACATTGGCGAAGACATCCTGTTCATCGAGCCGCAATCCCACACGGCGGATAAGCACCGCAATTGTTAGCAACAAACGGTTGAAATCCAGGCCGTTGACCGTGCGGCGCGGGTTGCCGAAACTGGTATGGCTTGCCAGCGCCTGAATTTCGACCAGCAGCGGGCGCGTCCCTTCCAGGGTGACGGCAATCGCGGACCCCGGTACATTCACCATCCGCTCGGCCAGAAATGCCTCAGAGGGATTGGCAACTTCGGTCAACCCCTGCTCTTGCATCTCGAAGACACCAACTTCGGAGGTCGCACCGAAACGATTTTTGACGCTGCGCAACAGGCGGTAGGTGTGGAATGGATCGCCTTCCAGATACAGCACCGTATCAACGATGTGTTCCAAAACCTTAGGGCCGGCAATTGCGCCCTCTTTGGTGACATGGCCGACCAGAAAGACGGGCACGTTACTTTCCTTTGCCCAGCGCTGGAAGCGCGCCGCGCACTCGCGCACCTGGCTTATATTTCCCGCCGCTGAGGTCAGGTCCTCAGTATGGACGGTTTGCACGGAATCCACGACAAGCGCCTGCAACGTCGGCAGCATGGCGTTGGCCTGGGCCAGAATCGCGCCGGCCTCTGTTTCGGAGAGCAGGTACAGTGGATCGCCCTGAATCCCCAGACGTTTGGCGCGCATTTTGATTTGCTGGGGAGATTCCTCACCGGAGACATAGAGCACGGGACGTTCTGCGGCTCCCAGTGCAGCGGCGACCTGCAACAGCAGAGTGGATTTCCCGATCCCCGGCTCCCCGCCGATCAACACAATTGAGCCGGGGACCAGGCCGCCGCCGAGCACCCGCGCGAATTCGCGCATTGACACGGGGATGCGGTCTACAGCGCCGACATCCACCTGGCTCAAGGGTTGAGGGCGTTGGGAAAGGCGCGGCGTCGCTGCCGTGGTGGTGTTGGCTTCAGTTTCCAACAGGACTTCGACTAGCGAATCCCAGGCGCCGCAATTGGGACAACGTCCCATGTGCCGCGCGTAACTCCAGTTACATTGCTGGCAAACCCAGCGGCTTTCTCGTTTCGCCATGATGCTCCTTGTTTCCAATCTTTATCATACCAGAACATATATTCTATGGCAAGTAAGCTGTAGATTTGGGTGCATTTCAGGATGGGGGCGATTGATCATATGCGGCGACCGGACGCTGCTCAGGCCGGTCTCCAAACCGCGCCTGCGCAGCGTCTGATCCCGCAGTGGCACGGTCAGAGACCGGCCACAGCAAGATGTGCCCCGAAGTTGAAATGTACCCGTAGATTTGGACCATGGAGAACTCTTTGATTATACTATAGTTGGCGCAGAACGAGGGGTGATTTTCATAGGGCTATCGCATTTGGAAAACTTTGTCCCGTTGTGCTGGCTGTTGTGCCGCTAAAGCAGCGTTTTTAGGGGGATTTTTGTGGCGGGGCTTCGCCCCGCCACAAAAATCCCCCTTTCCCCGGCCTTTAGGCCGTATTCAGTTGCCGGAAGCGGCCAAATGCGATAGCCCTAATTTTCAGGATTGACAAATTCTTTGACCCGGCTATAATACCTTGACAGCCGAACCCTTATGGGGTCGGCTTACATTGTGTAATAGGGCCTGTGTACCGGGCTATGACAGGGGAGGAAAACGTGTACGCAGTTGTGAAGTCAGGAACACACCAATACAAAGCAACCGTCGGCGGCCATTTGATTGTCGAGCGTTTGCCGCAGGAAGTCGGTTCGCAGGTAGAGTTGGATCAGGTCTATTTGTTGGATGACGGAGAGCAGGTGTTCGTCGGTCAGCCGACGGTCAAAGGCGCTGCGGTGCGGGCCACCATTGTCGAAGAATTCCGCGGCCCCAAAGTACGCATCTTCAAGTATCGCCCGAAAGAGCGTTATCGCCGTCGTCTGGGGCATCGCCAGACCTACATGCGCTTGCGCGTGGATGACATTGTGAAGGAGTAGACACCATGGCACGGAAGAAATCGAGTGGCATCAACGGTCGCGACAGTCGCGCCAAGAGTCGCGGCGTGAAAAAATATGGCGGAGAACGTGTCATTACCGGCAATATCATCGTCCGTCAGGTAGGGATGCACATCAAGCCGGGCGTGAATGTGGGCATGGGCAAGGATTTTACCCTGTATGCGCTGGCCGATGGTCGGGTTAAATACGATATCGTCCACGGGCGTAAACGTGTGAATGTGATTACCGAGGGAGGCGTGGTCGCATGAAGCCCCAGATTCATCCTCAATGGTATCCTGAAGCTAAGGTCATTTGTGCCTGCGGCAATGTCTGGACGGTCGGGGCCACGGCGCCGGAACTGCATACAGACGTGTGCGCCAAGTGCCATCCCTACTTCACCGGTGAACAGCGCATCGTAGACACCGAAGGTCAGGTGGATCGCTTCATGCGCCGACTTCAGGCGCGCGAAGATGCGCTCCGTGAGGCCGAGCTGCGCAAGTCGGCCCGCACCTCACCCGAACTGGCGGTTACGAAGTTAGGGTTGGGCAAGCGCATGGAAAAGCTGTTGCTGGACGCCGGGTTGGAGAAAGTCGGTGACGTGCTCGCCCTCTTGAGTGAGAAGGGCGACGATGGCCTGACCGAGATCAAGGGCTTTGGCCTCAAGGCCCTGGCTGACCTGAAAAAGGGCCTGCGGGCACAGGGCTTTGTGCTCCCCGGAGATGAGCCTGCTGGGGAAGTCGCTACCGCCGCATAACAACAATGCGAGGCAGGGAACATTCCCTGCCTCGTTTTATTTTTCTGTAAGCCCCCTCCCCTCCTCAAAAAATCTATCAGGAGTCTGTCATGCGTCAAGACGAGCGTTATGGTTGGATTGAGGTCATCTGTGGCAGCATGTTCAGCGGCAAGACCGAGGAACTTATACGCCGTTTGCGACGGGCACAGATTGCGCGCCAGAAAATCCAGGTTTTCAAACCCGCGATTGATCTCCGCTATACCGATAAGGCCATTGCCTCGCATAACGGCTTGCAGGAAAACGCCATCCCTGTGAATAACAGTGAGGAATTGCGTGCGCATCTCGACCCCACCGCCGATGTGGTGGCGATTGACGAGGTGCAGTTTTTTGATGAAGGGATTGTGGCCCTGTGCAACGCCCTGGCCGATCAGGGCAAACGGGTGATCTGCGCCGGGTTGGATATGGACTTTCGCGGCGTCCCCTTCGGCCCGATTCCGCAACTGCTGGCGATTGCCGAGCGTGTAGATAAGTTACAGGCTATTTGCGTCGTATGCGGGGCGGCAGCCAGTCGTACCCAGCGACTCATCGGCGGCGAACCGGCCGCTTACGACGACCCTATCGTTCTGGTGGGCGCCAGTGAGGTCTACGAGGCGCGGTGTCGTCTGCACCATCAGGTGCCCCAACGTCCCAAACAACAAGAATGAAAAATCATCAACGGACTGAACGGATTTTTTTCTTCAATCCGTTTTATCCGTTAAATCCGTTGGCATCTTCAAAGGAGCAGTAACAAGATGGAGATGAGCCTTCCCAATTCTGTAGAACGTATTTTGCTTGACGAGGCCACCATCCAGCAACGGGTACAACAGATGGCCGACATCATCAGCACCGACTACGCCGGTTTGCGCAACGAAGAATTTTTGCTGGTGGGCGTCTTGAAAGGTTCGTTTATCTTCATGGCCGATCTGGCGCGGCGACTCACCGTCCCCCATCGCGTGGATTTTATCGCCCTCTCCAGCTACGAGGACAGCGCCGAAGCCAGCGGCTCGGTGCGGTTGATTATGGACACGCGCACCGATGTCGCCAGACGCCACGTGCTGATTGTCGAGGATATTGTGGACACCGGCTACACGTTGCAGTACCTGTACCGCATTTTCGGGGCACGCCAGCCGGCGTCGTTGCGGACGGCGGTGCTGCTCAGCAAGCCGGAACGTCGTGAGGTCGAGGTGCCGGTGGACTACCTGGGTTTCCAGATTCCCGATGTATGGGTTGTGGGGTACGGGTTGGATTTCGCCGACCGTTTCCGCACCTTGCCCTACATTGCGATGCTCAAGCCGGAGGTGTATAAATAGCGGAGGTCACGATGTCTCTGATTGACGATGTTGAAAAAGTATTGATCTCGGAGGCGGAAATTCAAGAGCGTATTGCCAACCTGGCTGCCGAGATGAACGCGCTGTATAGCGATGCCGATCGTCCCATGTTGATCTGCATTCTCAAGGGGGCGTTCATGTTCCTCGCCGATCTGACGCGCCATCTCACCTTCCGCCACGAACTCGACTTTATGGAGATTTCCAGCTACGGGCGCGGGACAACCAGCAGCGGCGCGGTGCGCATCCTGTTAGACCTGGCGACAGATGTGCAAGGCCGGCACGTCATCATCGTTGAGGACATTGTAGATACCGGCAACACGCTGACCTACATTCTGCGTAACTTCGCGGCCCGCAAGCCGGCCAGTATTCGGGTGGCCACGCTTCTCAGCAAACCCAGCCGTCGCCAGATCGAGGTGCCGGTGGATTTTGTGGGCTTTGAAGTGCCGGATGAGTTTGTCATCGGCTACGGCCTCGATTTTGCCGAGCAATACCGCAACCTGCCCTTTATCGGCGTCCTCAAACCTGAAGTCTACCGGCAAAGTTGAAATCCATCCCAGAGAGACTTAGATCACCTCGACGACGGATCCTCCATCCCCTTTTGTCACCTGAATCTGCGTGGGGAAGGCTTCGCGCAGTTCGTCAATGTGGGTGATGACGAGGATCAGGTCAAATTCGTGCTGTACCGTTTTGACGGCCTCGACAAGCCGCTGCCGCCCATCGGTATCCAGGGCGCCGAAGCCTTCGTCCACAAACAGGGAGCGCAGACGCACCCCCGCGCGCTGCGCCAGCATCCGCGAAAGCGCCACGCGGATGGCAAAGTTGACGCGAAATTGTTCGCCGCCGGAGAAATTTTCGTAGGGACGCGCCCCTTTTTCGTCGCTGATGATGATGTCCAGCGTCTCCCGCAGATTCCCCGTTTTGGTCTCGCGCTGAGTCTCGAAACGCACGTGCATGCGCCCGCCGGTGAGGCTTTGCAGGATGTAGTTGGCTTCGCGTTCCAGCGCCGGCAGGGTGTGCTCGATGATCATCGCCGGTATGCCGTTGACGCCGAAAGCGTCGCGTAGCTCGCCGAGCAAGCCCACACGCTGCGCCAGTTCTTCGCGTTGCGCGCGCATCTCCGTCAGCCGTCGTTCCAGCGTTTGGAGCGCGCTGAGGTTCTGCCGCGCTGCGCCTACCTGTTGCCGCGCCTGCGCTTCTTGTTGCCGCGCCTGCTGCAGTTGCGTTTCCAGGCGCGGGCCCTCCGCCAGGGCCGGACGCAGCGCATCGAGGGCGGTTTGTTGCGCCGCGCGTTCCTCTTGCAGGCGAGTAAAGCGCGTCTGCTGCATTTCGATCTCCAACGCCAGGCGTTTGAGCGTCTCGCTCTCTTTTTCCAGGCTCACGCGCGCTTTTTCCAATTCGCGGTAGTCGGACTCGGCGCTGCTGAGCGTCTGCAGACGGCGTTTGACCTCCTGATGCGCAGCCTCATCATAGCCGAGTTCGGCCAATGCCGTAAGGGTTTGGGCGCGTGCCGCGCGCGCTTCGGCGGCGAAATCCTCTTGTTCCAGGCGCGTCTGATAAGCATTGAGGGTTGCCGCAACCTGCGCGCGTTTGTCCCGTTCCGCGTCGGCGTAGGTTTCGGCGGCGAGTTGTTGCGCGACGGTCTCGGCTTGCGCCTGGAGTTCGGCGATGCGTGTGCGCGCGGCGTCGCTTTGTTCCAGACTTTGCATGAGGCGGGCCACAGTTTGTTCCTGTTTGGGACGTGCCCGGAGCGACTGCTCGCATCCTTGAAGCCGTTGTTGTAGCGCGTTTTTGTTTTTCTGTAGCGTTTGGATGCGGGCACTGTTGGCTTGCTGTTCTTTGCTCAGGTCAGCGCTTTCGGCCCGCATTTCGGTTAACAAACGTTCTTGATGTTCAGGGGTGAGCGGCTGACGACACAGGGGACACGTGGCTTCGGCTTTGGTGAGGGTCTGCATGCGGGTCTTGAGGTCTTCCAGTTGTTCGTTGATCTGGCGGTTGCGTTCAAAGAGGCGCGTGCGTTCCATTTCGCCGTCCTGTAATTCTTTGCGGATGGCTTCTTGATCCTGCGCCACTTGCTCCAGACGCGCCAGTTCGGCGCGGGCGGCGTCCAGTTTTGCCAGCAGGGTTTGATCCACGGTGCGCTCCTGGAGCAGGCGGATCTGGCCTTGCAGGTCGCTGAGGGTGCGTTCCATCCGCGCGCGGTTCTCGGCAATGGCGCGGTCAATGCGGGCAATTTCCTGTTCTGCAGCCCGGATTTGGCGGATGAGCGCCTCACGTTCCTGGGCAATCACGCCTTCCCAGCGCGCCTTCTCGTTTTGCAGCCGCGCCGCCTGACTGAGTTTCTCACCCCAGGCGCGTTCTTCGGCGACGGCAGCCTGATAGGCCAGATAGTTGGCCTCGATCACGGCAGCTTGTTCGAGCATGGCAGTGTAGTAAGCATGCTGACCCCGGTGCATTTCTTCTTCACGCTGCAATTGGGTGAGCCGCGTTTGCTCCTGGCGCAGCCGCTCATCCAGATCGGCGATGGCGCGCTTGAGGGCCAGAGCCTGTTCCTGGATGCGGGTGAATTCGTCCATGCGCGCTTGAATCTCGGCCAGGCGCGTTTCAGCCTCGCGTGCTTGCGCTTCGGCGGTCGCCAGTTGCGCTTCATATTGGGGGCGGCGGGCCAGTTCCTGGGTGATCTCGTTCAGACGCCGATCTATTTCTTGCAGGCGTCCCTGCACGCTGGCGAGCCGTTTGCGGGCGCGTTCCTGATATTCGGCCCAGCGTTCCAATCCCAAGATGGCGCCGAGCACGCGCTTGCGGTCGGCGGGGGATTGGACGGTGAATTCGTCGGCGTGACCCTGGCGCAAGTAGGCGGAGTTGATGAAGGTATCGTAATCCAGCCCCAGTTGCGCGATGATACGGTTCTGCGTCTCGCGGATGCTGTCGGCGGTGAGGACGCGCCAGCCGTTCGCGCCTTCCACCTGGAAATCGAGGATGGAGGTGCCGGAGCGCCGGCCACGCAGTTCACGCCGTCGCAGGATGCGGCAGCGCCGCTCATCGCCTCCCTGATACGGCATACGGAAGACGTACTCGACTTCGATGCTGTCTTCACCGTGGTAGATCAGGTCTTCGTCGCGTCCGTAAGGCGCGCGCGAACGACCCCACACAGCCCAGGTGATGGCATCCAGCAGAGCCGATTTGCCCGCGCCGTTCTCGCCGACCAGGCTGGCAAGATGGACCCCGCGAAAATCCAGGTCGGTTTCACGATGGGAAAGAAAATTACGTAAGTGCAGTTCTTCTGGGATCATAGGCAATCGGTAACTGGTAATCAGTAATCGGTAATCGGTAATGAGTAGCGAGTGATGGAAGAGGTACAAGTTATGGGTTGTGGGATAGGGGTAGGGAGCGCTGAGGAGGCATCGGTTTGCAGGTCTGGAGATGGTGCGGTGGGTTGGATTGCCGGACATAATGACGTGCCCTGTCCGCGCCAGGGGAGGTGGGCGACGAAGTCCGCCAGTGTGGCTGTGCCGCGAATTTCGATGCGCGGCAGCGCGTACAGGTTGGTCTGACTGTGCAGCAATGTTCCGCCCAGACCTGCGGCGGCGCGATAACCGGCTTGTTGTGCTAAGGCGACGACACGCTTTGAATAAAGGCCATAAGGATACGCCAGGCTCTGGATGGTGATGTCTAATTTCTTTTCCAGGGTCGCTTTAGAAGTCGTGATTTCTGCGTCGGCGACCTTGTCCGTCACATCCAGCAGATTGACATGCTTGCGGGTATGGGAACCGATTTCCATACCGGCGTCGCGCAGCTCCACGAGTTGTTCCCAAGTCATAAAACGTTTGCCGACAGGATAACTGCTGGGCACATAGAAGGTGGCCTTCATCCCATACTTTTGCAGCAGCGGGAAGGCGATGCTGTATTGCTCGCTCCAACCGTCGTCGAAAGTGATCGCTACCGGACGTTCAGGCAGGGTTTGACCGTCGAGCAGCGCCGCGGCAATTTCGCCAACCGTTACCGTGTGGTAGCCAAGTTGCCTGAGCAGCACGAGGTGCGCCTCGAAGTCGGCCGCCGTAACATTATAACGGCTGGTGCTGACGTCTTTTCTTTCCAGGGTTGCACGTCCCACAAAATGATACAACAGAATGGGCACGACAATCTGCCCCTCTTGCAAGTTAATCTGCGTGTCGGTCATGCAGATTGCCGCTTGCAGGGCAGCGTCCGCGCGCATCCACTTGTCTACATTGGTTGCTGACATTATGGCTGCCGGGGATGGCGCACGCTTGAGGGTCGCCGACGGCCAGGCGGGCGGTCGTGGCTGTAAAGGATCGTCCATAGCCGTTGCGGATGGCGTCACCAATGGCGCCGGCAACGGCATCAAGGTATTTACGGCGGCGCGCGCTTGTTGAGGAGCGAAAAACGCTATCCGGCTCTCGAAGAAAGCTGCCAGAAACAGCCAAACGCTCAGGGTAAAATGCAACAAGGGGATTTTGAGTTTTCTCTGTGTCCTTTGTGGTCTCTGTGGTAGAATCATTTTCCCAATTCGCCCAGGTTAAAGTTAATCTGCGTTACGATGGCCTTTGAACCCCTGCGCAACGATGAAGGCTTCCCAACTTTCGTTGCGGGTGGCCGGCGGCGTGTGCATTTTGACGGGGTGGAAGGCCATTTTGACATCATGGATCAGGCCGGGCAGGTCTTCGCCCTCGAAAACTTTGATGACCAGGTTACCGCCGGGGACGAGCAGTTTCTTGGCGACGGCGAGTGCGGCGCGTCCTAACTCGATGGAAAGCACATGGTCGCGCAATTTGATGCCGGTCGTGGAGGGCGCAGCGTCGCTGAGCACGACGTTGGCGCGCCCACCGGCGAGCGCGATCACCTGTGCCTGGACCGCCGGGTCGGTCATATCGCCCTGCAAGATGGTGACGCCGGGAATGGGTTCAAGCGGTTGCAGGTCGAGGGCGATCACACGCCCCTTGCCGCCCACCAGTTCTACCGTCACCTGGGACCACGATCCCGGCGCGGCGCCCAAGTCCACGACGATGTCGCCGCGCCGGATGATGTGAAACTTCTCCTGAATTTGCAGGAGCTTATATGCCGAGCGGGCGCGATAGCCTTCCTGCTTGGCTTTTTGGAAGTAAAGCTCCTTGCGTTGCTGTTGTCGCCAGTGTGACAAATCGCTCCTCTCAAGTACCAAATTCAAATACCAAATGCTCATCTACACCCATAAGAATGAGTCCACTGAAAAAACTAAAAATCTCACCGCAGAGTCACAGAGGGCGCAAAGATTTTTATGTCGGATTTAATAAGGTTAAGTCTTTTGCGTTTCAGCACTAATTTTATTGATTTGAGCTTTAATTTTTCTCTGCGTTCTTTGTGTCTCTGCGGTGAATTGGATTTTCAGGAGAGTCATAAAAATCGGCGCAGATTCGCGGTTAAATCTTTCTAATCTGCGGTGGCTGCCGGTTGTTTGGCACGCCGCGCCGCGCGCGGAGTGTGAAATTCGCCGAACTGCGCCGCCAGCGTCTCCGGCAGACGTCCCACGATGCGCGTGCCGGTCTCGCGGTATTCCTCTTTATCAATCAGCCCGCGTTCGTGGAACAAACCTACCAGGTCGCCTCGCTCAAAGGGAATGAGCACATCCAGGCGCGTCATCTCGGCTTCCAGGACTTCTTCGATGTGTCGCAACAGGTTATCCAACCCTTGCCCGGTCAAGGCCGAAACGGCCACGCTGTCGGCAAGGTTGCCCAGTGCGGCGCAGGCCGCATCGGGATCGGGAAGCCGGTCAATTTTGTTGAGCACGTTGATGACCGGAACATCCCCCGCGTCGATTTCTTTCAGTGTAGCATAGACAGCGCGCGCCTGTTCGCGGGCTTGGGGATGGCTGGCGTCAATCACGTGCAGCAGTAAATCGGCCTCGGTGACTTCCTCCAGCGTAGCGCGAAAGGCGGCGATCAGGTCGGCAGGCAACTTTTGGATGAAGCCTACGGTATCGGTCAACAGAATCACCGTGCCGCCGGGGAGGGTGACGCGCCGGGTGGTGGGATCGAGGGTGGCGAAAAGTTGATCGGCGATGTAGACCTCGGCGCCGCTAAGAGCATTGAGTAGCGTGGATTTGCCGGCGTTGGTGTAGCCGACCAGGGAAACGGTCGGCAGACCGCTGCGTCGGCGCTGGCTACGGTAACGTGCGCGTTGCGCGCGCACATTCTCCAGCTCGCGCTTGATCTGAACGATGTGGCGGCGGATTACGTTGCGATCCATTTCTAGCTTTGTCTCACCGGGGCCACGCAGGCCGACGCCGCCGGTGCTTCCGCCGGCGCGCCCACCGGCCTGGCGGGTGAGTGCCTGCTGTGTCCATGTTTGCGTCAGGCGGGGTAAGCGATACTCGTATTGCGCCAGCTCGACTTGCAAGGCGCCTTCGCGGGTGTGGGCATGCTGCGCGAAAATATCCAGGATCAAGCCGCTGCGATCCAGCACCTTGATATGGTTGCCGAAAATTTTCTCCAGCTCGCGCTGGTGACCTGGCGTCAATTCCTCGTCGAAAATGATGACATCCACGCCGAGGCTTTGCGCTTCGGCCGCGATTTCGACAGCTTTCCCTTTGCCGATAAACGTGGCGGCGTTGGGGCGTTCGAGTTTCTGGATGGTGCGGCCCACCACTTCCAGGCCAGCGGTATCGGCCAGGCGTTCCAATTCGTCCAGGGACTCCTGGGCCGGCCAGGCGTTAGGTTTATATTTTCCATCGGGAATGGTTTTCCATTCCACGCCTACCAGATAGGCTTTTTCCGGCGGCGCGATGGTCTCTTTAACAGATTCACGTTCGGTCATGGCTTTCCTTAAAAATAAAACCGGTTCCAGTCGGTCTCCAGTTGTATCATGGTGCGGTCATGATAATCGGAAATCGAAGATGAGCAAGATAGCAAACCGGCCGAGAGAATGCGTTAAAATTAGAAAATTCTGTGACCTGTGCTAAAATCATATTGCAAGGGACTATGGACAGGATTGTTGACGCCCAGGTTTGGGATACTGCTGTGCTCACGTTGCCCCAGCCGCACATCCTGCAATCCTGGTTGTGGGGTGAAGTGAAGGCGCGTCGGGGCTGGCGGCCCTTGCGTTTCTTGTGGTATGAAGATAATCATCCGGTAGCGGCGGCACAGATCCTCGTGTTGCAGCGTGGTAGCTTGCGCCTGGGATATATTCCTAAAGGCCCGCTTTTGGACTGGACCGATACCCAACGGGTCGGCGAAGTACTGTCGCAATTGGGCACGTATGCACGTGAGCGTGGCTTGCTGTTGCTGAAGATTGACCCCGATGTGCGTGCAGATACAGAAGCAGGGCGCACAGTGGAAACGTGCCTGATACAAAATGGGTGGCGTGCTTCCTTTGAGCAAGTACAGTTTCGCAACACTATGCTCTTGGATTTGAGTCCTGACCTGGACCAGCTTATGGCGCAGATGAAGCCCAAGTGGCGTTACAACATTCATCTGGCGGTGCGCAAAGGTGTGACGGTGCGTGACGCAACGCCGGATGACGCGCCGTTGTTGTTTGCAATGTACGCCGAAACCGCCGTGCGCGACAATTTTATCATCCGCGAAGCAGCCTATTACCGCGATGTCTGGACACAGTTTATGCGCGCCGGCCTGTCCTGGTCGTTGATTGCTGAGGTCAACGGCGCGCCTGTAGCGATGGCGATAGCATTTCACTTTGGCGCGACGGCCTGGTATATGTACGGCGCATCACGCGATATTGAGCGTGGGGCCATGCCCACCTATCTGTTACAATGGCACATTATCCGCCGTGCGAAGGAGGCCAGATGTACTCTCTATGATCTCTGGGGGGCGCCGGAAGTCCTGGAAATCACCGATCCATTGTGGGGTGTCTATCGTTTCAAAGCCGGTTTTGGAGCAACTTTCGTACCCCATTTAGGAGCGTATGATTACGCTCCCAATAAATTACTGTACCGGTTGTATACATTTCTGCGTCCCCGCGCCGTCGGACTGGCGCAACGCTCCTATTGGGCGCGTATGCAGCGTGTTTGATCAATGTCCCAACTTTCTAACGTTCCAACGCTTTCAGGAGGGTAGTGTGCGTATTCTTGTCACCGGTGGCGCCGGTTTTTTGGGAAGCGCGCTTGCCAACGCGCTGGTGCGACAAGGCCATGAAGTGCTGGTGCTCGATGATCTCAGCGCTGGCGATCAAACGCGCCTGGATGGGCGGGTGTTTTTCCATCGCGGCGAGATCACCAATCGCCCCAAACTGTGGACGCTGTTGCAGGGTGTGCAATGCGTGTACCATCTGGCGGCGCGGGTGCTGGTGGCCGAATCACTGCTCTACCCGCGCGAATACAATGAGGTCAATGTGGGCGGCACCGTCGCCCTGCTCGAAGCGATGCGCGATGTCGGCGTCCCGCGCCTGGTCTTCACCTCATCCGGCGCGATTTATGGCGTGCAGTCAACCCAGCCGCTTTCGGAGTCCTTGCCTCCCCATCCTCAATCCCCGTATGCAGTGAGCAAGCTGGCCGCGGAATACTACGTGCACACCATCGGAGCGCTCTGGGGGACAACGACCGTGGTGCTGCGGGTCTTCAACGCTTATGGGCCTGGACAACCGCTCTTGCCTTCCCATTCGCCGGTGGTGCCGCGTTTCATCTACCAGGCGTTGGGCGGCGGCTCGCTGGTGATTTTCGGGAACGGCGAGCAGACGCGCGATTTTGTGTATGTAGATGATGTCGTGCGCGCCCTGATTGCGGCGGCGACGGCGCCTGATGTCAATCGTTGTACCATCAACATCGGCAGCGGCGAAGAGACCTCAATCCTGAAGTTGGCGCAGCACGTGCTGACCCTGACCGGTTCCTCGAGCAACATCATCTACAGCCCGGTAGAGAGCGGCGGCGTCATACACATGCGCGCCGATCTCACCCTTGCGCGCCGCTTGCTAGGCTACGAACCGCAGGTGCCCTTGGAAGAGGGTTTGCGCCGCACGTTAGCCGAAGACCCACGTTTTAAGCGGGGGAAAAGTAATCGGTAACAAGTAATCAGTAAAATGAGTAATCGGTAATGAAGAATAGGTGAGGAGAGTTCATTCTTCTTACTTCATACTCCATACTCCTTACTCCGTACTTCAACAAGGAGGCCCTATGTTAATCACCCATGCACGCATCGCTACACTTGGCGACGCGCCACAATGGCTTGACGATGGAGCGTTGCTCATCCGCGACGGTAAAATCGCCGCGCTGGATACAACCATGGCATTGGCGACGCAGTACCCGCATGAGGAACGTCTGGATGGCGATGGGCAACTGGCCTTGCCGGCGCTGCTGTGCGGACACACGCATTTCTACGGCGCGTTTGCGCGCGGCTGGGCCTATCCGGGACCGACCGCGACGCACTTTGGCGAAATCCTGGAACGGCTGTGGTGGCGGCTCGACAAGGGACTGACATTGGAAGACGTGCGCTATTCGGCGTTGGTTTGCCTGGCCGATGCCATCCGCCACGGGACAACAACGCTCGTGGATCATCACGCCGGTCCCAACGCCATTGAGGGCGCGCTCGATGTACTGGCCGAGGCCGTGCTCCAATCTGGGCTTCGCGCCTCCCTGTGTTACGAAGTCACCGATCGCGACGGCCCCGCGCGCGCGGCGGCCGGCATTGCGGAAAATGTGCGCTTCCTGCGGCGGATGCGCGCTGAACCGCACCCGCAGTTGGCGGCGTCGTTTGGGCTGCACGCCTCACTGACGTTGAGCGACGCGACACTGGCCGACGCCGTGGCGGCTGCTGCCGGACTCGAAACGGGATTTCACATCCACGCTGCGGAGGGCATCGAGGACGTCGAAGACAGCCTGGCGAAGTCCGGCAAGCGTGTCATTCACCGGCTACATGACGCGGGTATCCTCGGTCCGCGCTCTATCGTAGCGCATGCCGTCCACGTGGATGAAAGCGAGATGGACGTACTGGCAGATACCGGTACCTGGGTCACACATCAACCGCGCTCGAACATGAACAATGCTGTCGGCTTCGCGCCGGTCGAGGCCATGCTGGCGCGCGGCGTGCGGGTAGCGCTGGGCAACGATGGTTTCAGCAACAACATGATTGCCGAGATGAAAATGGCTTATCTGGGCCACAAACTGGCGCGACGTGATCCTCGCGCCATGCCCGGTGACCTGGTCTTCCGTTTGGCCTACGATGCCAACGCCGAACTGGCACGCATCTTTTGGCCCACACAAACCCTGGGCGTGCTCGCGCCGGGAGCGATGGCCGATTTGATTCTCGTGGACTACAAGCCGACAACGCCACTCACCGCCGGGAATCTCCCATGGCACATCCTTTTCGGCTATGAGGCTTCGATGATGACCACCACCATCAGTGCCGGGCGGGTTTTAATGCAGGAACGCCGCCTGCTCACGCTGGACGAGGAGGAAATCACCGCGCGCTCGCGCGAACTGGCAGCGGCCTTGTGGAAACGGTTGAGCGCGGAGTAATTTTTTACGTTTTACGTTTTGCAAAAGGGCATTTATCATCTTGTGGATTCACCGACTCATGTTAAAATGAACGGTGATGCGGATTGACATCTTTACCTTATTCCCGGCAATGTTCTTCAGCGCGCTACAAGAGAGCATTCTCAAGCGCGCCCAACAGCGTGGTCTGCTAACCCTCATCGTCCACTCAATCCGCGATTATGCCCTGGACCGCCACCAGATGACCGATGACCTGCCGTATGGCGGCGGTGAGGGTATGATCCTCAAGCCTGAGCCGATTTTTCGGGCCGTGCGCTCAGTGTTGGGTCAGGCGACCGCGCCGGTGATCTTGCTGACGCCGCAAGGACGGCCGCTGAAGTCCGCACTTGTGCAAGAACTGGCGCAGCAGCCGCGCCTGCTGTTGATCTGCGGCCATTACGAAGGTGTGGATGAACGTGTGCGGCGCTACCTGGTCACAGATGAAATCTCCATCGGGGATTATGTGCTGACCGGCGGTGAGCTGGCGGCGATGGTGCTGGTGGATGCCGTGGCCCGTTTTATCCCGGGTGTGCTTGGTGCCGCCGAAAGCGCGCACCATGATTCTTATGCTTCGGGCTTGTTGGAGGGACCGCAGTATACGCGACCGCTGGTCTTTGAAAACTGGGCCGTGCCGGAGGTGTTGGTTTCGGGAAACCATGCGCGTATTGCCCGTTGGAAGCGCACGATGGCCCTGCAACGCACATTGGAGCGCCGCCCGGACCTTTTAGAGGGCGTGATGTTGACAGGTGAGGATGTGGAGATTTTGAAGCAATTTCATCGTCCTATGGATGAACCGGATGCTATGGAATGAAGTATATTTATATAGAGTGTGTGATAAAGGCTACGCCGGCAGCCTGACCGTGGATGACGAATCCCGTCTGATCCGGCGCTTGCAAAGCGGGGACCTGGCGGCGTTGGGAACGCTGTTTGAGACATTCAAAGATGCCGTTTTCCGCACCGCCTTGGCAATGACACGCGATGAACGCGCCGCCGAAGACATCCTGCAAGAATGTTTCGTGCGTCTTTATCATTACGCGGCCTCCGTAGATCCCGAACGGCCATTGAAACCCTGGCTTTATCGGGTGACGGTGAATTTATGCAATGATTGGCTTTCCAGAAAACCACTACAGCGGCCTCTGGACGAAATTCTGGAGTGGTTCACGGGATTACAAAGCGTCTTATCATCGCCGGAACGCAAGGCCGAAGACCGGGAACTGCTCAAAATGGTGCGTGAAGTGATAGCAGAGTTGCCGCCGTCGCACCGTGCAGTTGTGGTACTGTTCTACCTGGAGAACCTGACCGTAGAGGATATTGCTGAGGTGCTAGGCGTGCCGTCGGGGACGGTAAAATCCCGCCTGCACCATGCACGTAAACGCTTGCGCGATGCCCTGGCGCAGCACCAGCGACCGGTGCCTGAGATGGTGTATGAGTTCACGTGAATTTGCCGATCCTCTTGATCACCTGCTGCAACAGGCATTACAGCCTTTTGCAGAGGCTACACCGCCCGGTTGGGTATGGTCGCGGGTACTGCGTCGGGTCGGGAGTACGCCATACTCCTGGTGGACACGGGTGCGATCATGGCTGCGGTTTTTGGATGTGAGCTACGCTCCATCGTTCTCTGATCAGCTTCGCTGTGTGCGACCTTACTATGAGAGTTTGCCTGCTTCTGTTTCGGGGATGGCGATGGGGCAATTCTTTAACTGGCGTGTAGCATTTTAGGGAACAATGCAGCTTCTCTTGCGCGCAGAGCAGTTCTGCGCAACGGAGTCCAAGGGTGAGGGGTTGAATCTCACCCTGATGGCCGGGGCGCGGGTTGGAATTCTGGGGGACAGCGGCAGCGGCAAGACGGCGCTGCTGCGGGCGCTGGCGCGCCTGCAACCGTCAACGCAGGGACGCCTGTGGTGGGGCGAAACCGAGGTCACACGCAAGGCACGGTGGCTTTTGGGAAAACGGCGCACTTTTGCCGCACTGGTATCGGCAAATCCTTATACACTGTTCGCGCCCTGGAGCGCCATGCGACGCCTTTTCACAACTGCACAACGCGCCTCATTGGCGGAACGTTTCCGAGATGGCGGCATGCCGCCGCTGCCGGTTGCGCAAGCCGTGCGGACACTTTCGGGAGTGGAACGGGTGCGGCTGGCGCTGCTCTGGACGTTACAAAACGACCCGCAGGTTTTGCTGGTGGATGACGTGTTCCGCTGGGTATTGCCGGAAATGTGGCGTCCCCTGGTGGACGAACTGGATGCGCGAGCGGGAAAAGCGCGCGCCGTGATCAGCGCCAGCCGCTTCTGGCAGGCGCTGCAAACGACCGCATACGTTATTGTCCTTGAAAACGGGATACCGGTTGAAGCGGGACCGCGTGTGGAGGTATTTGCACATCCGCAACACTCCTGTACGCGCCGTCTCTTGGGACAAACACAGATGGATGACAAAAATCTTACGAGATCTTGACTTTTGGATATTTATCCTTAAAATGTAGGACATATTATCTGGTATAGGTTTGTGTTTGGCTAAATAATAGCCGGGAGTTTGGGGGTTATTCCTGAAGAAAGGAGGTGATGCAAACGATCAAGAAAAATGATGCCTGGAGAGTTTAATATAAGTGTCAACGTTCAATCCCAAAAATCAATCCTTAGAAGGAGGAGACACATGGTACGCAACAAACTGATGGCTATGCTTGGGGCGCTTGTGGTGTTGAGCATGGTATTGGCTGCCTGCGCGACCCCAACCCCCGAAAAGGTCGTTGAGACCGTCGTCGTCGAGAAGACCGTCGAAACGGTTGTGGAGAAGACCGTCGAGGTCGTCAAGACCGTTGAGAAGATCGTCGAGAAGACCCCCGAACCGACCCCCAAGGGTCCCAAAACGCTGGTTGTATGCCAGGGGCAAGAGCCAGACACGCTGTATGCTTACGGCGGCAGCATGCTGGCAGCCAGCCACATTCAGGAAGCTATCTATGACGGCCCCATTGATACCCGCACCTACTCCTATCAAGCCGTGATCCTGGAGAAACTGCCGAGCCTGAATGATGGTGATGCGGTGGTCAATGCCGTCTCGGTGCAGGCTGGCGATATGGTGGTGGGGGATGATGGCGAGCCGGTCGAATTGGCCAATGGCGTCAAGGTCCGCCCGGCCGGTTGCCGCTCGGCGGAGTGCGCCGTAGAGTTTGACGGTACCCCCATAAAAATGGACCAAATGGTCGTGACTTTCAAGCTGAAGCCCGGCATCAAGTGGTCCGATGGTGAACCTTTGACGGCAGATGACTCGGTTTACGCTTTTGAACTGAACGCCGATCCTGATACTCCTGTCAGCAAGTTCACGATTGACCGCACGGCTTCCTACGAAGCGGTTGATGATGTGACCGCCGTGTGGACCGGTCTACCCGGCTACATTGACAGTGTTTACTTCTCCAACTTCTGGTCTCCTAAACCGCGCCACCTCTGGCAGGAAAAGTTGGGCTACACCGCGGCTGACCTGCTCGAGGCTGAGGAATCGTCCCGCATGCCGATGGGCTGGGGCGCGTTCGTGATCAAGGAATGGGTGCCCGGTGACCACATCACCGTCGAAAAGAACCCCCTTTACTTCCGCGCTTCCGAGGGTCTGCCTTATGTGGACACCGTGATTTACCGCTTCGTGCCTGATTCCAACTCCGCTGTGGCGCAGTTGATCTCCGGCGAGTGCGATATCGTCACCCAGGATGCTTCTTTGGAAGACCAGGCTGAACTGCTGCTCAAGCTCGAAGAAAGCGGTGTGGTCAAGCCCATCTTCATCACCGGTACGGTGTGGGAGCATGTGGACTTCGGCATCAATCCTGTGCCCGAGTACGACCGCCCTGACTTCTTTGAAGATTTGCGCATGCGCCAGGCGTTTGCCTATTGTCTCGACCGCCAAGCCGTGGTGGATACCATCCTCTACGGGCGCTCCATCGTCATCAGCACCTACATCCCGCCGGAACACCCCCTGTATGCCGATGGTTTGACCGAATACCCCTACGATCCTGAAAAGGGCAAGGCTCTGCTCGAGGAAATGGGTTGGAAGGACTCGGATGGCGACGGTGTGCGCGAAGCCAAGGGTGTCGAGGGTATCCCCGATGGCACCAAACTCGAGTTCAAGTGGGGCAGCACCACGGCCGCGATGCGCGTTCAGTACATGCAGCTCTTCCAGCAGAACCTCGCCGACTGTGGCTTCAAGGTGAACCTGGATAACATGGCCTCGAGCCAGTGGTTCGCCGATGGCCCCGACGGGCCGCTGTTTGGACGCCGCTTTGATGTCGGTTCCTTCGCCTGGTTGACCGGTGTTGAGCCGTCCTGCAGTCTGTATCTGAGCAGCGAAATTCCGTCTGCGGAAAACGGCTGGGCCGGCCAGAACAATCCCGGCTTCATCAATGCGGATTTCGATAAGGCCTGCAAGCGCGCCATTACCGCGCTTCCCGGCACCGAAGATTACATTGAAGGGCACAAGGAAGCGCAGCGCATCTTCTCCGAGCAGCTCCCTGTGGTGCCGCTCTTCCTGCGCCTGAAGCTTGCGGCGACCCGCCCCGAAGTCAAGGGCTTCATTATGGATCCCACCCACAACTCCGAAATGTGGAATATCGAGGCGTTTGACCTTGCAGACTAGGCTGTGAGCCGGTACCTGGTGGCAGCGCTCCGGCGCTGCCACCATTTTTTGAAAGATAAATCATTAAACCCGTCTTATATCTTCAGGCATTATTGGCACATTTTTTGATTTGCACATGATAAGATCGGTAGCATGAGTGAGGCTTTGTGCTACCATAAATATTCCAACGTTTCAACGTATTAACGTGCAAACGTCTCTTGAAGGGAGTTGGCTATGACCGGATATTTATTACGTCGCTTTTTACAGATGATCCTGGTGGTACTGTTGGCGACGATGGCGATCTACACTATTTTGAACCTCGCGCCGGGCGGGCCCATGTCGGGGCTGAATCAGATTGGCGACCGACGGCAACGTTTTAGTGAAGCAGACCGCAAACGCCTGGAGGCCTACCTGGGATTGGACAAACCGTTTGCTCTGCGCTATGTCGTATGGCTGTTGGGCGAGGACTGGCTGGGTGCAGACTACATGCACATAGGGCTGAAACGTGCCAATGACTTGCGCTTCTACGCCAACCCCGGCATTGCCTACGCCTCCGGTGGCTATCAGATTTGGGTGCAGGGTAAGCAAACCGGGACGAATGAAGCCGGCCTGGCGATGATCGAGGCCGAAAAGGTATGGATCCGCCCGACCGGAAAAGCTCCACAAGGGGTCATTAAGGCGGCCATTATTGAAACGGTCGGTCATTCGATGCGCGTGGATGTCACCGGCGACCCCGTAGATGCGTGGATCATCACCTCACGTGATACAGTTTGGGAAGCCACGAATGCCCCCAAGCGTCCGGAAGGAAACTGGGTTTCGGTCTCCTGGCTTTTTGGCCCGTACGGCTTGTTGGGGAAATACGCGCACTTTCATGGCAACGGACGCGGGGTGTTGCGCCTTGACTTTGGTTCATCCTGGTCGGTCGCGCGCGGTCAGGCCATTTCGGGGATCATCAAGAGCCGTTTGGGCAACACCATCAAGTTAATTGCCACGTCTACGCTGTTTTCACTGCTGATTGCGATTCCTATAGGCATCTTTTCTGCCGTGAAGCAGTATTCCAAACTGGATTATGTCGTGACGACCTTTACGTTCTTCGGTACGGCCATGCCGGTTTTCTGGCTGGGCTTGATGTTGATCCTCATCTTTTCCATTAAATTCCAGGATTGGGGCATCCCCTACATGCCGGCCGGTGGTGTGATTTCGGTGCGCACTCCCCCGGCCGGCAGTTTGCTGCGCGCCTTGAATATTAAGCCGGGGGATACGGTGGATCAAATCATTCATATGATCCTGCCGACCGTAACTTTGAGCCTTTTGAATATGGCCGGGTGGAGCCGTTACATGCGCTCTTCGATGCTGGAGGTGTTGCGTCAGGATTATGTGCGCACCGCGCGGGCCAAAGGTCTGGCAGAGCGGCTGGTCATCGTCAAACATGCGATGCGTAATGCCCTGATCCCCATCGTCACCATTGTAGTCTTTACCATCCCATCCCTTTTCGGCGGCGCCACGATTACCGAAACCATCTTCTCCTGGCAGGGCATGGGACGCTTGTACTATGATGCTCTAGGCAAAGACGATTGGCCGTTAGTGATGGCGGTGCTGTTTATCAACTCCGTGCTCACCGTGATCGCTACCCTGGTAGGCGATATCCTCTATACGATTGTGGATCCGCGGATCCGTTATACCTAGGTCGAGGTGGATGTTATGACGTTTGAACCCCAAGTCGAAAAACTGGATGCCGAAGCATTGTTGACGCCGGAAAAGGAAAGTCAGCTTTCGGTCGTCTGGCGGCGTTTCCGCCGCCACAAACTGGCCGTGGCCGGACTATCGGTCATTGTGTTGTTCGTGCTCATGGCGATCTTCGCGAATATTGTCGCGCCTTATGACCCGATCTCCTATCAAGACCCGTATGCAAAGAACTCTCCTCCCAGTGCACAACATATCCTTGGCACCGATGAAATCGGTCGCGATGTGTTCAGCCGCTTGCTCTATGCCGCGCGTGTCTCGTTGGCAGTATCCTTTGTGGTAACCATCGCCAGCGAGTTGGTCGGGGCCATCATCGGCGGCGTTTCCGGCTACTTTGGCGGCTGGGTTGATAACACGATTCAGCGCGTGGTGGACTTCTTGCTGACGATTCCCCTCTTGCCGTTGCTGCTGGCTTTCTCCTCTCTATTGCGGGGCATTACCATCCCCGGCATACCGGATCAGTGGGCCAGCGTGGTGATCATCTCCGTAATCCTGATCGTCTTCGGCTGGATGGGCACCTGTCGTCTGGTGCGCGGCATGGTGTTGAGCCTGCGCGCGCTGGATTTCTCCGAGGCCGCCCGCGCGCTGGGAATGTCCGATGGGCGCATCATCCTGCGACACATGATTCCAAATGCGATGGCGCCCATCATTGTCAGCGCCACCTTGAGCCTGGGCGGGGTCATTGTTCTGGAATCCGCCTTGAGTTTCCTGGGTTTCGGCATTCAACCTCCCGTGCCTACCTGGGGGAATATGCTCCAGGCTGCACAGCAGGGTATGTTGGGGCAGCCTGCCAAGGTCTTCTATCCGGGTCTGGCGATATTCCTGACTTCTCTCGCCTTCAACTACGTGGGCGACGGTCTGCGCGATGCCCTTGATCCGCGCTTGAAGCTGTAGCTTGGTGGTGCTCGTGGTGATGGAGGAACAGAAAGTGGAAAACGTTAAGCCGGTTGACAAACTACTTGAGGTGCATGGCCTCAAAACTTATTTTTACACCGAAGATGGCGTGGTCAAAGCCGTAGATGGCGTGGATTTCGACGTCAAGCGTGGAGAGATCGTGGCGCTGGTGGGAGAATCCGGTTGCGGTAAAAGTGTAACCTCGTTCTCGATTATGCGTCTGGTAGGTATCCCTGGCAAGATTGTGGATGGCGAAGTGTTGTTCGACGGGCGAAACCTCCTGACGCTCCCCGAAGCTGAAATGCGTTTAATGCGTGGGGATCGCATCTCGATGATTTTCCAGCAACCAACCTCGTGTTTGAATCCGGTCTTTCGGGTGGGAGACCAGATTGCCGAAGTCCTGCAAATCCATCGGGGAATGGACAAGAAAGACGGCTGGGAGAAAGCGGTGCAATTGCTGCGCACGGTGGGCATCCCTGAACCGGAGAAGCGCATTCATTCTTTCCCGCACGAACTTTCGGGCGGCATGGCGCAGCGCGTGATGATTGCGATGGCCCTGGCTTGCGAGCCGGAGTTGTTGATTGCCGACGAACCCACGACGGCGCTCGACGTGACGATCCAGGCGCAGATTTTGGACCTGATGCGCGACCTGCAGGGACGTTTCGGGACTTCAATTATCCTGATCACCCACGACATGGGCGTGGTGGCCGAGATGGCATCGCGGGTTTCGGTCATGTATGCGGGCCGCGTCGTGGAGCAAACCGGTGTGCACACGCTTTTTGAAAATCCACTGCACCCTTACACACGTGGTCTGCTTTCATCTATTCCGGTGATGGGCGTGGTGAAAGAGCGGCTTGACACCATCCCCGGGGCGGTGCCCAACCTCATTGATCTACCGCCGGGGTGTAAGTTCGCGCCGCGTTGTCTGGCGCGTATGGAACATAATCTGCAAATCTGCACCGAGCAAGAGCCGGACTTATTGGAATACGAACCGGAGCATCGTGTGCGTTGCTGGCTGTACCAGGATCGGGAGCGAGGTGCATAATGGCTGAAACGAGAGTACAACCCCAAACCAGTGTAGCCACAGGCGAGGACCTGATTGTGGTCAAAGACCTGGTAAAGTACTTTCCGGTGCGCGGCGGCTTTTTGCAGCGCATTCGGGCGTATGTGAAAGCTGTAGACGGTGTCAGTTTCACCATCAAACGCGGTGAGACATTAGGGCTGGTAGGCGAGTCGGGCTGCGGCAAGACCACAGTGGGGCGCACGATCCTGCGGCTGATTCCTCCGACGGGCGGACATGTCTACTTCGAGGGGAAAGACATCTTTGCTCTGCGTGGCCGGGCGCTGAAAGAAATCCGTAAGGATATGCAGATTGTTTTCCAGGACCCCTATTCTTCGTTGGATCCGCGCATGCCGGTCGGCGAGAGCATTATGGAAGGGCTGGTGGTTCACCGGCTGGGTACCCCGGAAGAGCGGTGGGAGAAAGCCATCCATCTGCTGCGCATGGTCAACCTGGAAGATTTCCATGCCAAGCGTTACCCCCACGAATTCTCCGGTGGTCAACGGCAACGCATCGGCATCGCGCGCGCCCTGGCTTTGGATCCCAAGTTTATCGTTGCCGATGAGCCGGTATCGGCCCTGGATGTGTCGGTACAGGCGCAGGTGCTGAATATCCTGATGGACTTGCAGGAGCAGCTTGGGCTGACCTACATGTTCGTCGCGCATAACCTGAGCGTGGTCGAACACATCAGTACGCGCGTTGCAGTGATGTATCTGGGCAAGATGGTGGAGCTGGCGAACCGCCGCGAAATTTTCGAGCACCCGCTCCATCCTTACACCCAGGCGCTGATGTCCGCCATCCCCATTGCCGATCCGAAGAAGGCCGGCTCGCGTGACCGCATCATCCTGGAAGGCGATGTACCCAGCCCCATCAACCCGCCTTCAGGCTGCCATTTCCATCCGCGCTGTCGTTATGCTATCAAAGGCCTGTGTGATAAAGAGGAACCCCCCTTCAAAGACTATGGTTCCGGGCATTTTGTGGCCTGTTGGCTCATTGAACGAGCCGCCTGAGTGGGTTTGAGGTCGGCGATTCAAGTGGAGTGGAGGGCGTGATGCGCCCTCCGCTTTTTTGCGTATCACGCGGGCATTGCTTTTCTAATTTGTTAAGACGGAGTATAATTTGTGTTGGAGGAAGGGAGATGATTCGCAAGCAACCCAGTTCTTTGAGTGCCCTCACCGTCTTGGTGATTATCGCCGGCTTGATAGTTTGGGCAGTCAATGCTTTGCCTAACGGCGATTTGCTGTGGTTTTGGCGTGATTTCAATGCCCAGGCGGATTGGATCATCGTCTATTGGGACGGCGTCGAATACATGCTGTTTCCCGGCGATCCGGGCTATGACGCGGTGATGGATGCCTTCGCCGACGCGGTGGCGCACTGGGCCGGCTATGAGGGCAGCGTCGGCCTTTCCGCCGAAAGCTTAACGCATTATCGTACTGCTGAACGTTTCCTGGAGCTGCATTACAATCAACCGGTGCTGGTCCACACCCGCCATTTATATCCGCGCGCGCGCACGTTCTTTGTACCGCTTTCCGGCTCCCATGCCAAGTGGCGCAGGGTGTTCGCCGGATTATTGGATACTCCGCGTGCGGGGGTGTTGAATCTCAGTGCCGCGCGCTTCGAACATCTGCGCGCGGCGGTCGCGCAGGCCATCCATGTAGCCCCGTAGAGGCCGTATGAAAGATTCTCCGGCGCGTATTCTTGTCGTTGATGACGACCCTAAAGTGGTGGGGTTGGTCAAGGAAGTGTTGGACCTGCTCCCCTGTGAGACGCTCATGGCCGTTGATGGCGAAGGGGCGTTGAATGTGCTGCGGCGGGAGCTGGAAAAGGGAACCCCGGTAGACACGGTGCTCCTCGATGTGATGATGCCGGGGGAAGATGGGTTTCGCATTTTGGAGCGCATGAAGGCCGACCCATATTTGGGCCAAACTCCCGTCATCCTCATTACCGGCCTGGATTCCATCCCCGCGAAGACGCGCGGCCTGCAAATGGGCGCTGATGATTACATCCTTAAACCTTTCGATCCCCAGGAGTTGCTGGCCCGCGTGGGCGTGGTCTTGCGCATCCGCCGTACCGAGCAAATGCTCCGTCGGCGCAACCAGGAACTGGCGGCGCTGGATGAAGTCAACCGCATGATCTCTTCGAGCCTGGACCTGGATGAGGTGCTGTTGTCCGCTTTGGCAGGTCTGGAACGGCTGATCGAGACGGATGCCCTGGCGTTGGTGCTCAACGACGAAGAATCTCAATCCTGGGTGGTGCGAACGGCGCGGGCCGCCCAGGGTGTGTGGCTTGAAGGGCGCGTTGTACCGGTAGAGGATGGGGTGATGCACGCGGTCCTGGTTGAGGCGCGCGCTGTTCTGCATCAGGCAGTGCAGGATAGCTTCTGGAACGAGGCTCTGGCCTTGCCCCAACTGGATATCTTGTGCGTGCCGTTGGTGAAACGGGATGAGGTGCTTGGCGCCCTGGTGGTGCTTAAACAGGAGCCGGGGCTGGACGAGGACTATATCCCGCTGCTGGAACATTTAGCGGCAACCGTATCGGTGGCATTGCAGAATGCCCGGCTGTTTCAAGATTTAGAATCCTTTGCCGAAGAGATTGAGCGTTCCCAGAACCAGTTGATTCAGGCGGAAAAGATGGCCGCGGTAGGACGTTTGGCGGCTTCGCTGGCCCATGAAATCAACAACCCCTTGCAGGCGATTCAGAACAGCCTGCATCTGGCCTTGCATCCGGGCCTGGATGAAGATAAGCGGCGCGAATTCCTGGAAATGGCGCAACAAGAAGTGGCACGCCTGGTACAGATCGTGCGGCGCATGCTGGATTTTTATCGGCCCTCTTCGACGATGCACCCTCTGGATGTCAATCGGCCGGTCGAAGATGCGCTGGCGATTGCCGGCAAACGCCTTCAGCAGGCGCGGATTGAAGTTGTCGCCCGACTGGCGCCCAATCTGGTGCCGGTTCGCGGCGCCCCCAATCAGTTGACCCAGGTGTTTCTCAACATTATCATCAATGCGGTGGATGCGATGCCTGACGGCGGAACGCTCTGGGTCGGTACGGCCTATCATGCGGAGCGCAAACAGGTCGTGGTGGCCTTTCGGGATAGCGGACCGGGCATTGCGCCGGAGATTCGTGCGCACATGTTTGAACCTTTTCACACCTCGAAGCCGACAGGTACGGGGTTAGGACTGGCAATCAGCTACGGGATTATTGAACGTCATGGCGGCGTCATCGAAGTCGAAAGCCCGCCCGGCGGAGGAACAACATTCATTGTGCGTTTGCCGCAACACTTTGAGGAGGCTTGATGGAAGATACCCGCATTTTGGTCGTTGATGATGAAACTGCCGAGCGCGTTACCCTCGGCGAGGTGTTGCGCCTTGAAGGCTACCGCGTCTCGCTGGCGGCCTCTGGTGAGCAGGCTCTGGCGATGGTACGCCAGGAACCGCCGTTCGATCTTGCCATTCTTGATCTGCGGTTACCGGGGATGGACGGCTTGCAGGTTCTGGACGGGATTCGCCGCACCTCGGCGGAGACGATTGTTATCCTCATTACCGGCTACGGCACATTGGAGACGGCGGTGCAGGCGTTGCGTAAGGGCGCGTATGATTTCCTGCTCAAACCCTGTCCTGTAGAGGAAGTGTTGGCGGCCGTGCGCCGCGCGCTTTCTGAGCTGCAAGCGGGACGGCAGCGGCGGGTCCTGATGACGCAACTCCAGAATACGCTCCAGGCCTTGATCGCCACAACCGAAGGGTTGGCTCTGGAGCCGGTACGCGAACCGACGAAAGAGGACAGCGTGCTGGTTGTGGGAGATGTACAAATTGACCGGGGCAAACATCTGGTGACCTATCGTGGGCAACCGGTGGAGTTGACGCCGACGGAATTCCGGCTCTTGGAATGTTTGATCGAGCGGGTAGACGAGGTGTGTACACCACAAGATTTGGTGCGCTGCGCCCAAGGCTATGAGACCGATGCCTGGGGAGCACGCTCCATTGTGCGGGTGCATATCCGGCGTCTGCGGCGTAAACTGGAACCTGATCCTGAAAATCCCCGCTATATCTTGAATGTTCGAGGGGTAGGGTATCTTTTTGCTTCTTCGCCGGAGATGGCACTGGCACAATCAGCCGAGGAGTGACGCTCACTCAAGGATAATGATTTGCACTCTGGACAGTCGGTGCTAGAATGAATATAGGATTCGCTTTCAATCGAGAGGCATTACAGCGATGACAGACAAAGAACACAAAGAAAATGTGGTCAAGATGCAGAAATTGCGGCGGGCTGTGGAACGCTTACGCAATATGCGCGCCAGCGGCGGTGACCAGCCTGTGCGTAAAGCGACATGGTTTGCGCGTTTGAAAGCGCGTTTGGGTTTGGGACCCTCTGAACCCGCTACAACAAAATGAACTACTAGCCGGCCTTTGAAAAAAAACAGCGCGGTGCACCTGCATCGCGCTGTTTTTGTATTTTCACCACCATAACAAGAAGACATTTTGGGCGGTGGTCGTCAGCCCCGCACAGGTGACGGTCGCCCGTACGACGATCTGCGCGCCTGAACGTCCGCCGTTGACCGGTATGGAAGCCTGGGCGAAGCCCTGTTTATCCGTGCTCAAGGTCACCTCGCTGCCGGCCAACATGGTATTCGAGGGCGTCTCGACGAAACTGATCCTCACCCGCGCATTGGGGCACGGCGCACCGCTGTTATCGGTGACCAGAACGGAGACCGTTTGATTGCGCTTTTTGCTCATCACCGAGTAGCGCAGTGAAACCACAGCGCGGATGCCGCTGATCTCCGGCGTCATCGTCGGCTGGACAATGACGCTGTCATCGCTTTCGGAGACGGGCTGTAAGGCCCAGGCCGGCATACGGTTGCTGTAGAATCTGAGGTACACCTCTCCAAGATTGCCGACCACGACCGTTGTTGCAGGATCGTTGGGCTGCCATTGCACTTTGAGCCGTTGGAAATATTGGACGATTTGCCCATCTTCAAAAAACATTTCGGTGATGGGATAGCCGAAGATATCTATGCCGCCGTTGGCTTTGAAGAAATCCAGGAACGCATAAGACACCGTATGTCCGGTTTCGGGGAAGTATAACTTGCGTCGCGAGCGCGGCTGTGGCTCTGGGACAGGGGGTTGACGATACTTTAATTCCTCGGCGAGCAGTCCCAACTGTACTCGATACGGCTCCGGATTCTCAGGATGCAACTCCATGCGGGCTTTCTGGAAATATTGCACAGTGATGCCTTGATCAACGAAGCGTTCGGTGATGGGGTAGCCGAAGATCGCCAAACCGCCGCGTTTGTAGAAGTAGTCGAGAAATTCTCCCTCTACCCTGTGCCCCGTCTGTTTGAAATACTCTGACTGGGGTGTCTGCGCCAGACTGCTTTGGGAGGTGCAGAACCCTACGATGGTGGCAAGCAGGAGTAATCCGCTTAACAGTTTAGAAAATCGTCCAATCTTCATAATCTCACGCCTATAATTTCAATTTTGTTCATTTCTATTTTACACGAAGAAGGGGGTTTACGCAATCCCCTATCTCTATGACTTTAGTACTCCCTCAACAATAACGGTGTGAACGTTTGGGATAGTTGGCATGGGTGCGTTTCAGTTTTAAGGGATGTATTTCAACTTCGGGGCAAATCTTGCTGTGGCCGGTCTCTGACCGCGCTACTGCAGGAGGCGCTGACAGGCGCGGTCTGGAGACCGGCCTGCGCATCGCCCAGTCGCCGTATCTGATAAGTCGCCCCATCCTGAAACGCACCCGTTGCCATTTGCCTCTTGACATAGAACAAATGTGCGATTATAATGATTTTGGGATAAGTTGGGATAACGAGACAAGCGGAGGTCAAGATGGCGGTCAAAGCAGAAGGACGCAAAAGAGGCATCAAGATGGAAGAACGGAAAAAGGCCATTCTCGCCTTTCTGGAGAATTACATCGGCAGAAACGGCTATCCACCGACGGTACGCGAAATCGGAGAGGCCATCGGGGTCACGTCAACCTCTCTGGTTTCTTACTACCTGGACCTTTTGGGCAAAAAGGGGCTGATTGAACGCGCGCCTGACAAATCGCGGAGCATCCGCCTGGCTTCAAATCCGCGCAGCATGGCGTCGGATTACCTTGCAGACGGCAAAGAGGTGATCGCGGTGCCTTTCCTCGGCTATATCGTCGCCAGCGAGCCGATCCCGGTGGAGCCGTTGGCGGGGACGGAGA
The DNA here is from genome assembly GCA_019873645.1 of Chloroflexota bacterium. Taxonomy (GTDB): domain Bacteria; phylum Chloroflexota; class Anaerolineae; order B4-G1; family SLSP01; genus DSWT01. Next base: position 214,208 of record JAIOAX010000004.1, read on the forward strand.
CGGTCGAGATCAGCCGCGCTTTCTTCGGCAAAGACGTTGCTAACCTCTTTGCGCTTAAGGTCAGGGGCAATTCGATGATTGACGCGCTGGTGCACGATGGCGACACCGTCATCTTACGCCATCAGGAGCGGGTTGAGAACGGTGAAATGGCCGCCGTGTGGCTGGATAGCAACGCTGAAACGACGCTTAAGAAGGTCTACTATGAAGGCCCGCGTGTGCGCTTGCAACCCGCCAATCCCGATATGCAGCCGATTTATGTTCCGGCGAACGATGTGCGTGTCCAGGGTAAGGTGGTGATGGTGATCCGTCAGTTAGCCAATTGACAGAAGGACAAAGCGGTGTGACCGGCCCATGGCGCCTTTTATGCGTCATCGGCAATTCGCGCTTGCTATCGCCGCTATCTATGCTATCCTATCTTCCATTCGTAATTCGCATACCGAGGTTCAACGATGACCACACCATCCCTAACCGGCAAAGCCTTACTTCTCGCTACATTGCGCCACGAGCCGACGCCCGCTGTGCCGTGGGTACCGTTCGCGGGCGTCCATGCAGGCAAGCTCAAGGGCTATACCGCTCGCGAGGTGCTCACCGACGCCAATAAGCTCTTCGAGTCGCTGCTTGCCGTCAACCAGACCTACGATCCCGACGGGCAGCCGGTAGTCTTTGACCTGCAGATCGAAGCCGAAATCCTGGGCTGCGATCTCGTGTGGGTGGAAAAAGGGCCGCCCACCGTCGCTTCGCACCCGCTGGCCGAGCGGATGGACATTCCCACACACCTGCCGGAACCCACGGATGGCCGTCTACCGCTCATCCTCGATGTGATGCGGCGGATGAAGGCTGCTGTCGGAGAACATACCGCACTCTATGGGCTGATCACGGGGCCGTTCACGCTGGCGTCGCACCTGCGCGGGACGGAAATTTTTATGGATATGTTCGACCATCCCGATTTCCTGCGCGACCTGCTGGCCTTCTGTCGGGATGTGGCAAAGCGCATGGCGGCACTGTATATCGAAGCCGGCATGGACGTGATCGCCGCGGTGGACCCGCTTGTCTCACAGGTGTCGCCGCGCCACTTTGCCCGGCTGCTCAGCGCGCCGTTCAGCGACATCTTCGCCTTCATCCGTGAGCGGGGCGCGTATTCGTCGTTCTTCGTCTGTGGGGACGCCACCAAGAACATCGAGGGGATGTGCCACACCGGGCCGGATTCGATTTCTGTGGATGAGAACATTGACCTCGTCGCCGCCAAGCGTATTACCGACGCGCACAACATCGCCATCGGCGGCAACATTCCCCTGACCACACGCATGCTGTTGGGCACACAGCAGGACAACATGAAGTTCGTGGCGGACTTGCTGGCGCAGATCACGCCGCACAACTTCATCCTCGCGCCGGGCTGCGATATGCCCTACGACACGCCCATCGAGAACGTCGTTGGGGTGTTGCAGGCTGTCCGTGACCCCGAAGCGACGCGCGTGATGCTCGCCAATTATCACGCGGAGGCATTGGATTTGGACGCCGTCATTCTGCCGGACTACACCGCGCTCGAAAAACCGCTTGTCGAGGTCTTCACGTTGGATTCGGACACCTGCTCGGCGTGTGGCTATATGCGCGATGCGGCCCTGCGCGCGGTAGCCGAATTCGCCGGACAGGTGGATGTGGTCGAGTACAAATTTACCCAGAAGGAGAATGTCGCCCGTGTCGTGAAAATGGGCGTGAAGAATTTGCCGAGTATTTACATTAACGGAGAGCTGGCCTACTCGTCCATCATTCCGAGCAACCGGGAGCTGGTGGAGGCAATTGCAAGCCGGATGAAGCGGGATTCGTGACTCGTAATTCGTAATCCGTAATTCGTAACCTGTGACGGTGAAAAAACAATGCTCCGGCGGCGCAAGGCACGCCGGAGCATTGTTTTGTGTCGCCTGTGTTTACTTGTTGCGTAACACCAGGGGCAGGTATATCGTGAAGTCTGTCGGAACCACGCCGCCGGTCACGGTATTGATGTCGGTATAGCGATTGTCGGTGGGATTGCTCTCGGTAGCCGGTTCTGCCGTCGTGTAGCCGATGGTTACCGTGTTGGTGATGGACTTCAACGTATCCGGCGGCGACGCGCTCACCTGCACCACGAAGCGCACTTCAACCACCGCGCCGGGGTTTAATGATCCGGCAATCTGGCGGGTATAGCGTCCATCGCCTAGCGCCGTCCAGTCGGTGGTGTTGCGCAGCGTGATGTAGGCCGCGGGGGCTATGGTTTCGGTCAGTACGACGGTCTGCAAGGGCAGGTCGGAGGCCAGGGCGTTCGTGTAGCGGATGGTGTAAGTGAGGATGTCGCCCGCCGCTGCGGTCGTGCGCCCGTCACTCTTGGATATTTGCGCGTCCACGAACTTCGCCGTTGCCGGCGCGGTGACGTTCACGCACGCCAGCCCTGTCGCCTGTGGCTGTGCCGTCGTCCCGCGCTGTACCTGCACGGCGTTGCAATAACGGTCCGTGGGCGTGTTTGCCGCAATCTGCGCGGCGAAGACCAGCGTCAATGTCCCCTGCGGCGCGATGCTCGTTTCCCACACCACCAACTGCTGATCGCCCTGCCACACCGTCGTCACGCCGGTTGGCGGCGTCACGGCCTGGGCGAAGGTGAAGTGCAGCGGCAGTGTGTCGGTCACGCGCAAGGTGTAAGCGTTCTGCGTGGGGTTGCTCAGGCTAATCGTGTACGTCACCAGGCTGCCCGCCAACGTGGGATCGCCCGGCGCAACGACGGTCTTGAAGAACAACACGTCGTCCGGGTTGTGCTGGGTCATATCCACGTCCTGCGCGGCATTATCAAGAGGATTGCTTTCCGTCGCCGGCTCGGCGGTCGTGTAGCCGATTGTCACCTGGTTGTAGAACGCAGGCACGGTCACAGGGATTGTGGCGTTGAGGCGCACCACAAACCGCGTCTCCGCCGCTTGCCCGACTGCGAGGCCCGGAAGCGTGATGCGGTAACGTCCATCGCCCAATGCCTGCCAGCCCGCGCTTAGCATCGCCGCAACGGCCTCCGGCGGGGCTATGGTTTCGGTCAGTACGACGGTCTGCAAGGGCAGGTCGGAGGCCAGGGCATTCGTGTAGCGGATGGTATAGGTGAGGATGTCGCCCGCCGCTGCGGTCGTGCGCCCATCACTCTTGGATATTTGCGCGTCCACAAACTTCGCCATTGCCGGCGCGGTGACGTTCACGCACGCCAGCTCTGTCGCCTGTGGCTGCACCGTCGTTCCACGCTGTACCTGCACGGCATTGCAGTAACGGCCCGTGGGCGCGTCTGCCGCAATCTGCGCGGCGAAGACCAGCGTCAATGTCCCCTGCGGCGCGATGCTCATTTCCCACACCACCAACTGCTGATCGCCCTGCCACACCGTCGTCACGCCGGTTGGCGGCGTCACGGCCTGGGCGAAGGTGAAGTGCAGCGGCAGTGTGTCGGTCACGCGCAAGGTGTAAGCGTTCTGCGTGGGGTTGCTCAGGCTAATCGTGTACGTCACCAGGCTGCCCGCCAACGTGGGATCGCCCGGCGCAACGACGGTCTTGGATGCCTGAATTGCGCCTTCGGCGGGTCGCAAAGTGTCTTCATCCTCGGCGATGTTGTTAGAAGGATCGGCTTCCTGGGCCGGTTCGGCGGTTGTATAGCCGATCTCCACGCGGTTGAGGAGCGTCGTCACACCCGGCGGAAGTATGCTGTTGAGGCGCACCACGAACTGCGTCGTCGCCGATTGACCGGGGAGCAGTGCAGAGCGCAGGCTACGGTAGCGTCCGTCGCCCAGCGGTTGCCATCCTCCACTCAGTACCTCCGCAACCATCTCCGTCGGGGATACCATCTCGGTCAGCACGACCGTCTGCAAGGCCAGGTCGGAGGCCAGGGCGTTTGTGTAGCGAATGGTGTAAGTGAGGATGTCGCCCGCCGTCACGGTCGTGCGTCCGTTGCTCTTGGAAACCTGCGCGTCCACGGTCTGCACCTGGGAGGTCACGTTGACGCATGCCAGCCCGCTCACCGGCGGCTGCACCGTTGTCCCACGCTGTACCTGCACGGCGTTGCAGTAGCGGCCCGAAGGCGCGCCCGGCGCAACCTGCGCGACGAAGATGAGCGGCAGCGTCATCTGCGGCGCGATGGGTGTCTCCCACACTACTAACTGGTGGTCGCCTTGCCACACCGTCGTCACGCCGGTCGTGGGATAGATCGCCTGGGCAAAGGCGAAGTGCAGCGGCAGCGTGTCGGTGACGCGCAAGTTCTGGGTGTTCATAGTGTTGTTGACCAGGCTGATTGTGTATGTGACCAGGCTGCCCGCAGGCGCGGGGTTGGCGGGTACCAGGACGGACTTGGAGAAGAGGATGTCGTTCGGGTTGTGCTGGATCATATCCACATCCTGGCCGATATTGTTGAGGAGGTAGGCTTCCACGGCCGGTTCACCGGTCGTGAACCCAACTTCTACCTGATTGGAAACCGCCGCTACGGTCACAGGAATTGTATTGTTGAGGCGCACCGAGAAGAGCGTCTCGCCGGTCTGCCCGGCCGACAATCCCGGCAGCGTGATACGGTAACGTCCGTTCCCCACCGCTGTCCAGCCGGCACTCAGGACCGAACCGACAACTTCCGGCGGTGAGAGGGTCTCCGTCAGGATGACCGTTGCCAGAGACGTCTGGGATGTCGCCGCATTGCCATACTGAATGAGATAGTTCAATATGCCACCTGGCTGCACCCAGGTCACACCATCATCTTTTGAGACGTAGGCGTCCACCCGCTGCAAAGGCTGCACTTCAACGCAGGCATGCGGCGGCGTCGGCGGCAATTCCACACCGTCCTCGCGCCCCACCTGCACGACATTGCAGGCTGGCCCGAAGAAGCGTGGGTTGCTGATCGCGCGGAAGACGATAGCGGCAAACGATTGCGCCGGGATGGTGATCCCGTCCCAGATCACCTGTTGTTGACCGCTTGGGCTCTGCGTCACCAATGCCAGCGGCGGTATAATCGGCGTCGTCAGGGTAAATGACAGCGGCAGCGTATCGGTGACGCGCAGGGTGTGCGCCTGAACGCCGGCATTGAACAGCGTGATGGTATAGGTCACTTCCTGACCGGCGAGCAAGGTATCCCCCGCATACGCGACCTGTTTCTGTGCCACGATAGATTCTCCGCCGCTGATGAGGTCAATATCTTCGGCGCGGTTGTCGTATGGCGTGATTTCCAGGGTCGGCTCGTCGGTGAAATAGGCGATTTCTACCTGATTGTGCAGACGTTGCACATCGGCAGGGATGTTTTCGGCCAGTTCCACCATAAACTGCACCGTCCCTGAAGTTCTGGGGTTGATGGGACCAACGATCTCGCGGCGGAAGCGTCCGTCGCCAAGCGGCGTCCAATCCGTCCCAAACAAAGTGACGTAGGTAAACGGCGTGATCGTCTCGGTGAGGACGATGCTCTGGAAAGCCGTCGCCGCGGAGGCGTTGGTGTAGAAAATCGTATAGTTGATGAGTTCGCCTTTCTCGGCGACCAGGCTGCCATCGGTCTTGCTGACCTGCGCGTCGGTGCGCGGTATCTCGATCACCCACACGTGCGCGGTCGGCTGTGCAGGCGGCAGGACAAACTCCCCGATTTGGAGTTGCACGACATTGCTGTAGCGGCCCGGGATGGTGTTGGCATCTACGCGCGCGCGGAAGGTGAGCGTCAAAGTAGATTGCCCGCCGATCACCACATCGCGCCAGGCAATCTGTTGTTGATTGCCGACGTAGGAAACCAGCGCCTGCGTCGGCGAGATCAGTTGGGCGACCGTGAAGCTGACAGGAAGCGTGTCGGTGATCTGCAACACGCGCGACTGTGGCGACTGGTTATGCAGCACAATGTCGTAGACGACCGCGCCGCCCTGGGTAACGGTGCGCGGCGTGGCCGTCTTGACCATCTCCACCGTCGGCAACCCTTCCACATAAACCGGCGCGGTCGGGCCGGTAGGCGGCACTTCGACGACTTCCTGGGTATCGGCGCGCCGTGCGAAGGCCACCAGGTCGTTGTAGTACTTGCCGGTGAACATGCCCTGCGCCTCGGTCAACGTGCGGGCGCGGAAGACGATGTTAAAGGTACCGCCGTTTTTGTTGACCTTCGACGGCAGCGTCCACACCAACTGCTGGCCAGAGATGGTCGGCTGCAAGGTTGACGGTGAGACCATGCCGTCGAAGAAGAAGCCGGCCGGCAAGGTGTCGGTAATGACCACCGGCTGGATGTCGTACAACGCGCCGTTGTAGAGGCGGATGGTGTACGTCACCGCCTCGCCCGCCCGAATGGATTCGGGTTCCACGACCTTGTAGAAGCCGATGCCGGAAACGACCATCACATCCACATTCGTCGTGTAGGCCGTCGCGCGACTGACGTTGATGGGCGCGCTGCCGACCAGTTGATTGAGCGCCAGTCCCAGCCATGACGCAGCGCGCGTCTTGATGACGATGCGTTCCTGACTCTGCGCGTCAATCGCGCCGATGTTCCAGCGCAACGGGTTTTCGCTGTGTGGCTCGATGCCGGCCACCGTCTCCAGATACTCCCACGAGCTGGTGCCGAGGAACGGTAAGATGTCGGTGATGATGATAGACGAGACGGGCGCGCCGGTCAGGTTCTTGATGTTCAACGTGTACTCGACCACCCCATAGGGCCCGATTTCGGTCGGCTTGGAGACTTTATCCAGCTCAATGCCCTGGTTGACCACCAACGAACCGTAAGTCTGATCGCCCAGACTGGGGATTGGCCCGGGCAGGCCCAGAGTGTGATCCGGGCCAACGGTGCCGCTTTGGGACTTTACAAAACCGGTGGATTTCGGAATACAGATACTCATGTCGTCCAGGGAGTTGACCTGCGCCACCGAGGTATACGAGCTGCTCCAGCCGTCCTGTTTGCGCCAGGGGGCGCGCGCGTGGATGAAGATCACCGATTCGCCGCCCGCCGGCACCGTGATGTTGTTCCAAAAGGCACTGGTCGCCGTGCTGCTATCGGTGATGGGATTAGTATCCACGAGCGTAAAGCCAGTAGGCAGGTTCCACTGGAGATGAATCCCCGTTACCGGCGTGATGGGATCGGTGCGGTTATCACGCAGGGTCACCACCACCGTCACCAATTCCCCAATCGCCACCGGATTGGGGTAGACTTGCTGGTACAGCGAAACGTGGGGCAGGACGTAGATCGGCGCCAGCGCTTTGGTGTTCATAGCAACGGTACCGCTGACAGTGAACTGAACGGTTCCGATGGCCTGTTCCACTTTAGCGTTCGCCAGTCGCTCTTTGTCATTGCACCATGCATGGGTTGTACCGAAGCCCTGCATCGTCGCCGTGAAGACGTGCGACCACAGCGCTTCGGGTTGTAAGGGGTAGCCGGGCGCAGGCAACGTGTAACTGTATTCCAGGCCGCGCGTGAGAGGATTGATCAGGCCGGTACGGTTCGCCGCGGGCGTTGAGGTACTATCCAGCACATCCTTGAAAGCCGTGATCGTGTACACGGTGCGCGGGGAGATATTGTAGATGGACGGCGTGTAGGTGAGCGAATCGCCCTGCCGTACCAGCGGATACGAGGTGGAACCCAGCAGCACTGTCTCGCCTGTCCAGGAAGCGGCCGTTTTGTCAATGATAAACGGCGAAAGGATGGTGACATCGGCGGCCTCGATCTTGCAATAGGCGGTCTGTAAGTTGTAGGCTTCTACCTTGTTCTTGAGCTTTTCTCCCACCGCGCCGTCCACTTCGGCTTTGAAGGAGAAAATCAATGTCGAGCCGCCCGGCAGCGTCGGCACATCGGTCCATACCAGCGTATTGCCGAAGACCAGCGGCTCGCCCGGCGGCGGGTCGCTTTCCATTCCCTTGTAGACAAACCTGGATGGCAGGGTATCGGTGACGACAATCGGGGCCGGCAGTGCGGTATTGCCTACATTTTGCAATTTGATCGTGTAGATCACCCGCAGGCCGGGGAGCTGGCTCGCTGGAGCGACCGATTTGGTCACTTTCAACTGCGGTTCGACCGTCAGTTCGGCAAGTTTGTTGTTGTTATGGCCCACGTAAGCCGCGACCGGAAAAGCCGTGGACGTGGCCGTGACGGCGTTCGTATAACGCGCCGCCGTACATCCTGTGCCGCCAAGCGTGATCGGTGTGTTTGCAGGTACCGTGACCACAAATGACGTGGTAATCACGCCGTATCCCGGCACGATAACATTCGTCCACAGCAAGCGCGGGCCGTTGACCAGCGGTGTGGGTAAATCGCCGCCGGCAGTCTGGGAGAAGATAAAAGTCGCGTACATGCGGTCTTCCAACGTCATTGCTGCCGTCACACTGATGGGGCTGTAGTAGGTAAGCGTGTAGGTGATGGGGCGATTGGGGAACGTCGAAGTCGCCGCGACGGGTGGGGAGACGGTCTTGACGCTCTTGGCAAACGGACTGAGCACCAGCACGCTATGATCGGCTTTCAGCGTTGGATCGCGGAAGGGCATCAGATCGGCGTGGGCGCGCAAATCTACCGTACTCACCCGCGTATACAGACGGCGGGTCGGATTGTACGACAATTCCGGCGGCACGCGCACGGTGTAGGTGACATACGTGCTTTCGCCACGCGTCAAGACGAAGGTGGGATCAAAGCGCCAGACCAGGGTGCCTGAGGCCGGCACATAGGTCCACATCACGTTGGGCGCGCTGGCCGTGGCCGTGATGAACGCCGACTGTACTTCTATGGGCAGCCGTTCGGTAATCACCAACCTTGTCGCCGGCCAGCCGTCGGGACGATTAATGGTGTCCTTCAGCACATTCTCGATCTTGATGGTATACGTCAGCAACCGCCCGACGCGACACTCGTTCGCGCCGGCCCATTCCCCGGTAGCCGATTGCGTCAGCAGCAACAGCGGCGCGACGACCTGCGCTGTGGCAAGGTCGGCCGGGAAGATCTCCGTCCCCACGCTGGCGAATACAGAGTTCTCCACCGTGGAAGGGCCAAGCCGCCGCAAGCTTCCCGGCAGCGGCGCGGCAATGTAGTTATCCAGCGTCGGTTGTATAGTAATCGGCACCGTGGCCGTGAAGACAATCTCGATGCTATCACCGGCAACGATGGGATTCAGCCACCATGTCGCCTCGCCGCGTTTGAAGGTGTTGTTGACCCGCTGGGTGAACGTCGCCACCGCCCCTGGCGGATTGACCCGATAACCGTCGAACCTTGCCAGTACGCCATAGGGCCATGCCGTATTGATGTCCTGGAGCAGATTGGTGACCCACGTATCCGTGAGGATGACGCCACTGACCGTGCTGCCACCCCGGTTCAATACGGTGACTGTATAGGTGATCTTGTCACCGGCGAAGACTGTTTGCGGGCCACTTTGGTGGACTTCGAGGTCGGCCAGCGGCGCGGCGGGCGCCGGCAGGGCCTCGGCCAGGACCGGGCGCGGTTCCCTGAATTCAGGGCGTGCGAGGGGCCACAGAAAGATGCCCAATGTCACAACTGCCATCAGCCAGGGGAGCCAGAAAAGCTTTTTTGACCCAGAAAACAACGCCGTCATTGTCGCCCTCCTTTCACGAATTACGAATTACGAATCACGAATTACGAATTACGAATTCAAAACTAATTCTACCGTCAGAATCAAAGTATGCAAGGTGATGCAACTTGCTGTTTTGACGCAGCCGCGCTATCATTGTCATTGTATGGATGCCTGGACGCTGGATAAAGAAAACGACGCTGTCGCGCCGGGCAGCAGCGGCGGGTTGTTCTGCCTCTCCGTCGCCACGCTGATGTTTGAAATCAACCTCACCCGCCTCTTTTCCGTCGCGCAGTTCTACCATTTCGCCTTCATGATTATCAGCCTGGCGATGCTGGGCTGCGGCGCGAGTGGGACGTGGCTGGCGCTTGCCCCGCGCCTGGGCCGGCGTCAACCCCGCCACACGCTGGCCTGGCTGGCGCTTGGCTATGGGATTGCCTGCCCGGCGGCTTATCTGCTTATGAATTGGCTCCCCTTCGATTCATTCAGTATCGCCTGGGATCGCCGTCAGATCGTAATTCTGATCGTGCAATATCTGGCGCTGGCGCTCCCTTTCTTGTGCAGCGGCGCGGTGTTGGGGTTGCTGTTTGTCGTCCACCCCCAGGCGACAGGGCGCCTCTATGCGACGAACCTGGCCGGCTCGGCGTTGGGATGCGTGCTCGCCCTCATCCTCCCCGGTTGGGTAGGCGGTGAGGGAATTGTATGGCTGAGCGGCGTCGGCGGGGGGATCGCGGCCCTGAGTTTCCTCTGGCCCGGTTGTTGTGTTCGCAACAGCAGCTTCAGCCGCTCAGGGATGACCAAAGCCATTGCCACCCATCCGGTTTTCACCTGCGCAGGCGCGCTCATCAGCGGTTGTACGGTAATCCTCCTCCTTCGACCAGCCGCGCTGGAACTGCGCCTCTCGCCGTACAAGAGCCTGAGCTACGCGCTGCAATTCCCCGGCGCGCGCGTAATCTGGCGACGCTGGAACAGCTTCTCGCGCGTAGATGTTGTTGAAAGCTCCGGCATCCGCTCGCTGCCGGGCCTTAGCTACCGCTATATGGTGCCACTGCCACCCCAGCATGGTCTGCTTGTGGATGGTGACGATCTCAACCCGATCCTGCGGCTATCTTCTCCCGAGGTCGCCGACCTAACCTTCAGCGACTATCTGCCCACCGCCGTCGCCTATCAATTGCGTCCGGGCGCGCACGCGCTGGTGGTGGAACCCGGCGGGGGGCTGGAAATCCAGGTGGCGCAGGCGCAGGGTGCAACGTCCGTCACTGCCGTCGCGGCTAACCCGCTCATCGTCGCGGCGGCTGCCGAAAGCTACTATGCGCCCGGCGTCGCTACGGTCGTCGAGGATGCGCGCAGCTTCCTCCGCCGCACCGCCGCGCGCTACGAAGTGCTCACCCTGGCGCTGACGACACCCTATCGCCCGATCCGTTCCGGCGCGTACAGTCTGGCGGAGGATTACCATTACACCGTCGAGGCCTTCTGCGATTATCTGCGCGCGCTCACGCCCGACGGCCTGCTGGTCATCAGCCGTTGGTTGCAGATGCCGCCGAGTGAATCGCTGCGCGCGTTCGCCCTGGCGGTCACAGCCATAGAACAGGGCGGCGGCGAACCGGCGCAACAGATCGTCGCTTTTCGCGGCTATGCCGTGATGACGCTGCTGGTGAAAAGGTCGCCGTTCACAGCAACGGAACTGGCGCATATCCGTCGCTTCGCCGCTGCCAACGCTTTCGATATGGTCTACGCTCCCGATATTCAACCGGATGAAGTCAACCGTTACAACGTGCTGGCGGAACCGGTCTACTATCAAACCTTCACGGCGCTACTCGAAGCTGCAGACCGTACGGCGTGGTATGCGGCCTACCCCTTCGATGTGACGCCGCCGACCGACGTGCGCCCGTTCTTCGGGCACTTTTTCAAGTGGTCGCAGACGCAACAGGTGCTGGCGGAACTGGGGAAAACCTGGCAACCCTTCGGCGGCGCGGGGTACTTCGTGCTGGCGGCGTTGTTGCTGCTGGCGATTGCCGCCGCCGGGGTGATTATCCTCCTGCCGGTCGCCGTCGCACGGCGGCGTATCGGCAAGGCAACGACGCCGGTATACTTCGGGCTGCTGGGGTTGGGTTTCATGCTCGTGGAGATTCCGCTGATGCAGCGTTTCATCCTCTTCCTGGGGCATCCGGCCTACGCGATGACGAGTGTGCTCTTTGCAGTGCTGTTCTTTTCCGGCATCGGCAGCCTGCTGGCGCAGCGCGTTCCGGCGCGGCTGGCGTTAGGGCTGTTGGTGGGGCTGATTGGGATTTATGCGCCAGGTCTACCGGCGCTTTTCGCCCGGACATTGGCCTTGCCGTTAGGTGGGCGGATGGCCGTCACGGTGCTGGCACTCGCGCCGGTCGGTCTATTGATGGGAATGCCGTTCCCACAGGGGCTACGCCGCCTTGAGGCAACGCCGCAATCCATCCCCTGGGCGTGGGGCGTCAACGGGGCATTGTCGGTGGTGGCTTCGGTGCTGGCGGCGCTGCTGGCGCTCTCCACGGGCTTCGATGGGGTGCTGCTCGGCGGGGCGCTGTGCTACGCCGGCGCGTGGCTCACGGCGGGTCAGGGCTGCGACGTGGGCGCGGCCCCGATGGCTGCGCCAGTGAACGGGACAAAAATGACGCCGCCCAAGTTGTAAGCTTTCAGGTCGTCGCCCGCTTTCACAAACTGCCACAGGCTCTGGTAGCCGCCCGGCGGGCCGATGGGGATGACCAGCCGTCCGCCGTCCTTGAGCTGTGCAACCAACGGCGGCGGCAGGTGATCCGGCGCGGCGGTGACGATGATGGCGTCGAAGGGCGCGTGTTCTTCCCAGCCGTAGTAGCCGTCGCCCTGCTTGACCTGCACGTTGGTATAGCCCAGATCGCGCAAGCGCGCGGCAGCCTGCTCGGCCAGTTCGGGGATGATTTCGACGCTGTAGACCTCGATATCCCCCAGTTCGGCGAGCACCGCCGCCTGGTAGCCCGATCCCGTGCCGATTTCCAGCACCTTCTCCCCGGGTTGCAGTGACAACAGCTCCGTCATCCACGCAACGATGTAGGGTTGCGAGATGGTTTGCCCGTAACCGATGGGCAAGGGATGGTCAGCATACGCCAGGGATACGTAATCCGCCGGCACAAAGCGATGGCGCGGCACAGTGCGCATAGCGCGCAATACGGCCGGATCGGTCACATTGCGGCTGACGATGGTTTCTTCCACCATCCGTAAACGTTCTTGCGTCATGGCTTCTTCGTCAAAGGCTGGTGTCGCTGTAGGCGCCGGCGTTGCCGTGGGCATCGGCGTCAATGAGACGGCGCGCGGCGCGGTCAGCCGGCTATAGATCAGCGTGCCGACGATCACGATACCAACGACACCCGCGGCCCAGTACCACCATCTGCGTCGCTGCTTCATCAACCCTCCCGCTCCCTAATCCCCACTCCCCAATCCCTAATCCCCACTCCCTAATCCCTCACATGCATATCCCCATAGACAATCCATTTGTATGTCGTCAGGGCTTCCAATCCCATCGGGCCGCGCGCGTGGAGCTTTTGGGTGCTGATGGCGACCTCGGCGCCCAGGCCGAACTGCCCGCCGTCGTTGAAGCGCGTGCTGGCATTGACGAACACCGCCGCCGAGTTGATGGCATTGACGAAATACGTGGCATTACGCCAATCGTTGGTGAGGATACCGTCGGAGTGCTCGGTGCTGTGCGCTTGAATGTGGGCGATGGCCTCGTCAACTGAGTCCACGATTTTCACGCCGAGGATCAACGCCAGCCATTCCTGATCGAAGTCCTCCGGCCCGGCGGGGACCACCTTCGCGCCACCGGCGCGGTCGCGGAGAATTTCCAGCGCGTCCGGCGTGGCCCGCAATTCGACGCCGCTGCGCGCCAACCGTTCGGCCAAGGCGGGCAGGAATGTCGCGGCAACGGCGCGGTGAACAAGGAGAGTATCCAGGGCATTGCAGACGCTTGGACGCTGTACCTTAGCGTTCTCGATCACGTCCAGAGCGCGCGTCAGGTCGGCGCTGGCGTCCACGAACAGATGGCAGATGCCGATGCCGCCGGTAATCACGGGGATCGTGCTCTGCTCGCGGCACAGGCGGTGCAGGCTCGCGCCGCCGCGCGGGATGATCATATCCACATATGCATCCAGGCGCAGCAGTTGCGTCACCAGAGCGCGGTCAGGGTTGGCGATGAGCTGCACGGCGGCAGACGGCAACCCTGCTTTCTGGAGTGCCGCCTGAATTACCGCGACGAGCGCCAGATTGCTGCGCAAGGTCTCACTGCCGCCGCGCAGGATGACGGCGTTGCCGGTTTTGAGGGACAGGGTGGCGATGTCAATGGTGACGTTGGGGCGGGCTTCGTAGATCACACCGAGCACGCCGATGGGGATGCGTCGCCGGCTCAAGCGGATGCCGTTGGGCAGCACGCGCCCTTCGATCTCCGCGCCGACGGGGTCGGGCAGTGTGGCGACTTTGCGTGTATCGGCGGCCAACGCCGCGATGCGCTTTTCGTTCAACAACAGGCGATCCAGCAGCGCGTCGCCCATGCCTTTCGCCCGCGCCTCGGCAATGTCGCAGGCGTTCTGCTCCAGGATGATCGCGGTTTGTGCTTCCAACTCGGCGGCAATCGCCAGGAGCGCCGCGTCCTTCTGGGCCGTTGTCAACAGCGCCAGTTCACGGCTCGCCGCCTTCGCTGCGCGGCCCATGGCGATCAGGTCTACATGGGTGTATGCTTCGTTCATCATTCCTCCATTTTAGCGGTCAGCTGTCAGCCATCAGCGGTCAGCTGTCAGCCGTCAGCGGTCAGCCTTCAGCCGTCAGCGGTCAGCCTTCAGCCGTCAGCGGTCAGCCTTCAGCCATCAGCGGTCAGCTGTCAGCCGTCAGCGGTCAGCCTTCAGCCGTCAGCCTTTAGCCTTCAGCCTTCAGCCGAAAAGCTACTAACAGCTAACAGCTAATAGCTGATTGCTGATAGCTGATTGCTAACAGCTAATAGCTGATTGCTGATAGCTGATTGCTGATTGCTGATTGCTGATAGCTGATTGCTGATAGCTGATTGCTGATTGCTGATTGCTGACAGCTATAGCACAATCATATCGTTCCGATGCACGACTACCGCGCCGTAGGTGTAGCCCAGACGTTCGGCGATGCTCTCGGAGTGGCAACCCTTGATTTGCTTCAGATCGTCGCTGGTGTAGCGGACGATGCCGCGTGCGATCTCACCGTTGTGCTCATTGTAGATGGCGACGGTATCGCCGCGGTCAAAGGTGCCGTGGACGGCGACGATGCCCGCCGGCAACAGGCTGCTGCCACGCTTGCTGAGCGCGTCCGCCGCGCCCTTATCTACCACCAGACGCCCGGTATGGGTGACGCCCGCCAGAATCCAGCGTTTGCGGTTCTCCGGCGGCGTATCCAGTGCCGGGAAGCGCGTCCCCAGGGCCTCCCCTCCAACGATGCGCGTGATGACATTCGGCTCTGTCCCCGAGGCAATCACGGCGTCCGCGCCGGCGCGCCGGGCGACAGCAGCGGCCTGCAATTTTGTCGCCATGCCCCCCACCCCCAAGCCGCTGCGGCTGCCGCCGGCCAGCGCCAGCAGGTTTTCGTCAATCACATTGACCTCGCGGATGAGCTGCGCGTCGGGATGTTCACGCGGGTCGGCGGTGAACAGCCCAGGCAGGTCCGTGAGCATAATCAGCAGGTCGGCGTTCGCCAGTACCGCCACCAGTGCGGAGAGATTATCGTTGTCGCCGATCTTGATCTCGTCGGTGGCGACGGCGTCATTTTCGTTGATGACCGGGATGATGCGATGTTCCAGGAGGGTGTTGAGGGTATCCTGGGCGTTGAGGAAGCGATGGCGGCTTTCTACATCGCCGTAAGTCAGCAAGATTTGTCCAATGTGGATGCCGTAAATCTCGAAGAAGCGCTCCCAGGTGAGCATCAGACGGCTTTGGCCCACGGCGGCGAGCATCTGTTTGTTGGCGACCGTGGCGGGCAGGTCGGGGAAACCGAGCCTGGCCCGCCCTACAGCCACCGCGCCTGAAGTGCAAACGATGACATCGTGGCCGCGATGGTGCAATTCGGCGCATTGGCGCACCAACTCCACCATATTTGGCAGGCTCAACTGGCGCGTCCCGCCGGTCAAGACGCTCGTGCCGACCTTGACCACAATGCGTTTGCAGGATTGACTGTCTGATTTCATACGCGCTGGTCAATCGGGATATAGGGACGCTCAACCGGGCCGACATACAGAGCATTGGGGCGGATCAGGCGATTATTGGCGTATTGCTCCATAATATGCGCCGTCCAACCGGCGATACGGCACATGGCAAAGAAGGGCGTCAGTAAATCCATCGGGATGCCGAGCATGTGTAGCAACGGCGCCATATAGAAGTCCACGTTGGGAAACAGCCGCTTGCGCTCCCAAACCACCTCGGCGACGGCGTTGGCCAACTCATACAGGTGGAAATCGCCTGCCTGTGCACACAACTGGTAAAGCATGTCCTTAATATACGGCACGCGCGAGTCGCCAGCTTTGCGGTAAATGCGGTGTCCAAAGCCCAGGATGCGTTGTTTTGCAGCCAAGGCTCTGTCAATGTACGGCTCGACGTTCTCCAGCGTCCCAATCTCGAACAGCATCTCCAGCGCACCCTGATTCGCCCCGCCGTGCAAGGGGCCTTTGAGCGTACCCATCGCCGACGTGATCGCTGCACCCATATCCGAAAGTGTGGAAGCCGTCACCCGCGCTGCGAACGTCGAGGCGTTGAAGCTGTGCTCGGCCATCAGCAGCATTGTCAGATCCATCGCGCGGGCTTCCAGAGGGGTGGGACGTTTCCCATGCATCATATACAGGAAGTTCTCGGCATGCCCCAGTCGGGGGTCCGGATGCACCCACATTTTCCCCTGTGACTCACGGCAGTAGTAGGCGACCAGGGTGGGGAATTTAGCCGTCAGGTACATGGCCTTCATCAGGCGCGATTCGGGGCGGGTGTTATCTTCGCCGGGGTTGTCGGAGGCCAGTACCGAGACCGCCGTGCGCAGCGCATCCATCGGTTTCATATAGTGGGAGAGAAAGCGCAGGATTTCATAGATGCCCGCGTCCACCTCGCGTTCCGCAGCCAGCGCGATTTTGAACGCCTCCAACTGGCTTGGGGTGGGTAGCTCGTTTGTCCACAGCAGATAAACAACTTCCTCGAAAGTAGAATGGGCGGCCAACTCGCGGATGTCAATGCCGCGATATTGAAGCGCGCCAATGTCGCCGTTGACATCCGAGATGGCGCTGCGCGCCACGAGGACCCCCTCAAGCCCTTCGTGGACCTGCTGCTCCACCGGATACTCGCCCACAAACATGGGCAAACGGTTATCCAGCACCAGCAAACTCTCAACCTTGAAACCCGTTCTCGTCTCCATCGCTCCTCCTTTTAAGAATCAGCAAATCTAAGAATCAGCAAAACTAAGAATCAGCGAAGCTAAGAATTGGCGAATCAAATCTGCTCAATCTGCTTAATCTATTCCGAAAATAACCCGCTTATGCGGCGGCGGGTAACAATTCAATGTGGACCGTGCCACCGGTAAGTTTCTCTAGCTGGCGGGTCAGATAGGAAACTTTGACTTCCTT
>JAIOAX010000005.1 GCA_019873645.1 Chloroflexota bacterium
TTGCCGCCCTGGTTAACGCAAATCCTGACCTATTTGAAATTGCCGCCGGATTTGTACGAAAGTTTGACCAATAATTCACCTTAAACATTTTTATTTCACGCGAAACTAGAGTGAATATGGCCTAAAGGCCGGGGAAAGGGGGATTTTTGTGGCGGGGCGAAGCCCCGCCATAAAAATCCCCGCTAAAAACGCCGCTTTAGCGGCGCAACAGACAGCACGACGGGACAAAGTTTTCCAAATGCGATAGCCCTACAAATAGATGGGGTATAGTGCAAATTATTGGGGAATGTTCGGCCCGGTCTCCAGACCGCACCCGCCCAGGCCATCAGGTTGGCTTGCTGTGGCGCGGTCAGAGACCGGCCCCAGCAAGATCTGCCTGCAATACACCTCCCGCCAGCCAATAACCGTGCTACAATGAGATCAGAAATCCGACCCCTCAACAGTCACCCGCCGGATTATCCCGTTAACGGAAATTATAAGGAGGGCAACCATGAAACGACAGGAAAAGATACGCTGGGTGTGGGTGGTTGTGAGTGTCGCCGTAGCGATGGCGGCAATCTGCGGCGCGGGTATTGCTGTGGCCGCCTCCGCCGGTGGAGAGGAAGCTCCGATATACATCATCGCCAAGGCTGTTGCGCCGCCCAGTGAAAGCAGCGTGAACTATGGCGATTCCATCACCTATACGGTTGTGCTTTTCGGGTTGCGAAACACTTCCGTGCACCTCTACGATCCTTTAGATCGCGGCCTGAGCTGGCAGGGATTCGTGACGGCGCCGCCCGACGTGCATTTCAACGCTGCCGACCATGCCGTTACGGGTACGGTGACGTTCTCGCCGACCACACAAGTGACCGTCACTTTCCAGGTGCGCGTCGGCGTAGGCGCGCCGGGCGATATTCGCGCCGGATGGAGTGCCATCACCAATACGGCTTACTTCTATTTTCCCGATGAAACGTTGGGAATGGCCGTCGCTTCCAATGTCGTCACCACCCGTGTATTCCGTATGGCTTATATTTACCTGCCGCTGGTCATTCGAGATTATCCACCCAATCAGCCGCCTTATATGCCCGGCAATCCAACACCGGCCGATGGGGCCACCGGGCAGGCAACGGATGTTTCGCTGTCTTGGAGTGGCGGCGATCCCGAAGGCGAGGTTGTGACCTACGATGTCTATTTTGAGGCCGACGATAGCACCCCTGATGTTGTGGTGTGTCAGCAGACCACGGCGATGGCCTGTGCTCCCGGCACGTTGACCTACGCTACCCATTATTACTGGCAGGTTGTGGCAACCGACGTCAGAGGAGCCACCACAGTGGGGCCGGTGTGGTCGTTTACGACCCTGGCGCAACCGGTGGCCGGCTGGCTGGCTTACGTCAATATGTACCGCAGCCGGGCCGGGTTGCCCGCCGTCACCGAAAACGCGACATGGAGCAATGGCTGTTGGCTTCATTCCCGCTATATGGTCAAGAACGACGAAATCACCCACTATGAGGATCCTGCCAAACCCTGGTACACCCAGGAAGGCTACGATGCCGGCCGCAGTGGCAATGTGATGGTCAGCTCCAACGTCCAGGCTTCCGACGAATATGCGATTGATCTGTGGATGAAAGGCCCCTTCCATGCGGTAGGCATCCTTGACCCGGCCCTGCATCAAGTGGGCTTCGGCAGTTACCGCGAAGCTATCGGCACCTGGAAAATGGGCGCAACGCTGGACGTGATCCGCGGGTTAGACACCATTCCTTCCGACGTCACCTTTCCGGTGCGTTGGCCGGAGAACGGCACGACGATGCCGTTGCTTGCCTACAGCGGCGGTGAAACCCCCGATCCGTTGACCAGTTGCCCCGGTTATACCGTGCCGAGCGGGCCGCCGATTATTCTGCAACTGGGAGCGGGGAACATCACACCGGCGGTGACGGCCCATGCTTTCCGGCAAGGAGCTATGGACCTGGAACATTGCGTCTTTGATGAGACGAATTACGTCAACCCCACCAATCAGAGTGTGGGACGGGCGGTCCTGAACTCACGCGATGCGGTGGTTTTGATGCCGCGCAGTCCGTTATCGCCCGGGACGGCGTATACCGTGTCTATCACCGCGAACGGGCAGACATATACCTGGTCTTTCGTAACCGCCGCCGGGGCGCGGGTACAGCAAATGACGCCAGAAGCGCTGATCCGTTAAATCTACAGCGCGGCGACTTGCTGTCCGTAGGCCAGCAGTGCGGCGACTTCTTCATCCGAGCGGCCCTCGGCGTAGACGCGCAGCACCGGCTCGGTGCCCGAAGGGCGGATGAGCAGCCAGGAATCGTTCGCCAGAATGTACTTCACGCCGTCCATCGTGCTCACCTGGACGACTGTTTCGCCGGCCAGGGAAGCCGGGGCCTGTTCGGTCAGCCGTGCGACCATGGCCTTCTTGGGTACCGGGCGTTGCAGCGGGATGTCGGTGCGCGCATAGCGCGCCGGGCCGACTTCCCGCTGAATGTCATCAACCAGCTCGTGGAGCGGCGCATTGGCGTCGGCCATCACTTCCAGCAGCAGCAAGCCCATCAGGATGCCATCGCCTTCGGGAATGTGCCCTTTGATGGATAGGCCGCCGGATTCCTCGCCGCCCATCAGCACGTCGCCGTTGAGCATGTAATCGGCGATGTAGTTGAACCCCACCGGCGTCTCGTACAGGGGCAAGCCGTAACGTTTCGCCAGCCGATCCACCATGCGCGTCGTCGAAACGCTTTTGACCACCGCACCGGTCCAGCCGCGCCTCTCTACCAGATAACGCAACGTCAGGGCAAAGATGTGATGCGGGTCCACGAAGTTGCCACGCGCGTCCATCGCTCCGATGCGGTCGGCGTCGCCGTCGGTCGCCAGCCCCACATCGGCGTGATAGGTTTGAATCGCGGCCATTAAGGCTTGCAAGAAATGCGCCAGCGGTTCAGGGTGGATGCCGCCAAAACCGGGGTTCATCTCGCAGCGGATTTCGTGCAGGCGGCAACGGGTGCGGCTGAGCATGTCGCGGAAAGCGCCCCGCCCGGAGCCGTACATCCCATCGGCGACGATTTGCAATTCGCCGTTGGAGATGGTGTCCAGGTTTACCAGCGTCGAGAGGTGCTGATAGTAGGCCCATGCCGGATCAAAAAGCCGGATCAGTCCCAGATTGGTTGCTTGCTGAAATTCCATCATGTTCGGGCCGCGCGCTTCACGTTGATTGCGTTCCAGCAGCGCCTCGACCTGCCGCGCCTGCTCCGGCAATGCCGATCCGCCGAACGCAGCCTTGAGCTTGATGCCGTTGTAGCGCGGCGGATTGTGGCTGGCCGTAATCATGATGCCGGCCTCGGTCTTTTTGTCCACAATCGCGTAGGACACGGCCGGCGTCGGGGCATCGGCGCGCGTCAGATGGGCGATGATGCCGTTCGCCGCCATCACCCGCGCCACTTCGCGGGCGTAGCGATCCGAAAGGAAGCGCGTGTCGTAACCGACAACCACCTCAGGTTGTGCACGTTCGCTCTGCTCACGCACATAGTCGGCGATGGCCTGCGCCACCAGCCGCACATTCTCAAAAGTAAAGGTATCACTGATGACGGCGCGCCACCCGTCGGTGCCAAACAGAATGGTCATATTCCCTCCTTGAGAATCAAAGAATCGGCGAATCAGCGAATCAAAGAATCGGAGAATCGGAGAATCAGCGAATCAAAGAATCGGAGAATCGGAGAATCAAAGAATCAGCGAATTACCAGTTACCAATCCCTAATCCCCCCTCACGGCTTTTCCATTTCTGCCAGGGCTGTGTAAGCCGGACGCAGCGCGCCGCCGGCCCACGCGCCGGTGTCGGTGTCGTCGCGTCCCCACCAGAAGGGATCCACAATCCCCCACCAGAATTCCTCATTGTCTGGTTCCCATTGAGGATCGGGCAGGTTCCACACAAACATCGGCCCGATCCAGGGCGACCAGTGTTCCCGCGCATAGCGAAAAGCGCGCACCAGATAATCGGCCTGCTCTTCCGGCGTGACGGCAAACCAGGCATAATCGGGATGTTCGGGGCGATTGTCGGTGTGCCAGCCGAATTCCAAAATCGCCACCTGGGTCGCGCCGTCGCCATATTGCTCCATGATGGCGCGCATATCCTCGACATGGCGAAAGCAGAAGAAGGCGTGTCCGCCATAGCCGTTCTCCGGGTTCGCCGCCTCCGCCGGGGAGACTTCGGGCGGCGCTTTGTAGCCGGGAGCGTTCAACCCTAGCAGATCGAAATAGGGCGCGGCGCCGGCTTTGTACATCCCAATCAGGTACTCGGTATCCGGTATGGCAACCGGGGGCGTCGAACCGGTCGGCGCAAGTCCTGCCGAGATCACCAACGCATCCGGGTCCGCCGTTTTGATGCCGATATAGCAGGCTTTGAGGATGGCGACATAGCCAGCCGGGTCAGGTGTCTGCCCATTCCATTCGCGGGCCAGGTTGGGCTCATTCCATACTTGATAACCGCGCACCCGTCCTTTGTAGCGTTCCGCCATCGCCCGACAGAAGTCGCCGAAGGCCGTCGCGTCTACCGGCAACATTTGCCCTTCGGCGTCCGCTGCTGTAGGGACGGCCCAGGCCGGTGAATGATCCACGCGGAAAACCAGATTCACGCCCGCCGCTTCGGCCTCGTTGACAATGCGGTCGGAGCCGGCCCACACGTAGCGTCCCGGGCCGTCACCTTCCACATCCTGCCACGCCAGTCGCTGCTTGACCCAGGTGAAGCCGGCCTCACGGATGAGCGGCCAGTCGCGGCGCATAGCAGCCCAGGGGTCCCACCACATGTGAATGTTGATGCCGTATTCCGGCGAGGCAAAACGCCGCGCAACAGGCCAGGATGTCGGCGTCGGCTGCGGGGTAGGGGTGGGAAAGAACGCTGCCGGGCGCGCTGTCCATAGCCACCCTGTCAGCGCCACGATGCAACCTGCAATCGTCACGCCGACGATCACCCAGCGCCGCGAGTGACGCGGGGAAGGAGCGTCTCTTTCGATGGATTCGTCCAATGCGTCGCAGGTCAAGGAATTTTGGGCATTTCTCCCAGCGCGCCGTAAGCCGGCCGCGCCGCGCCGCGCAGATCCAAAATGCTGTAGGGAGCATTGGGATCGGTCGCGCCGATACCGCCTTTGTACGAATAGTCCAGGTTCCACAGGAACGCCAGGTGCACAAAGCCCCATTGGCGCATCAATTGAAATGCCTGGACATCCCATTTCGCCTGTTCTTCCAGGGTGTTATCGTTAGCAAACTCAAAACCGACAGGTGTGGCGTCAAAACCTTCGGATGTGGCCCAACCGAATTCGGTCACACATAGCGGTTTATTGGAGCCGGCTTTCTGAACCATTTCGTGGTAGCCCCACAAGGTACTCTTAAAAGACCAGGAATGGTTGGGGTTGTCAAAAGGCCCGCGGAAGGTGGCCGTTGGATCGTTGTAGCCTTCGTCCCAGGCGATATCCGGCGGCATGTTGATGCCGTTGTGGTGCGCGCCCACGCAATCGGCGTAATTAAGGAAACCGGCGCCAATCATTTGCTGGAAATAGAGAAAATCATCCATATAGATCACCCGGTTGGGATTCGCCGGATCGGTCGCCGAAGCCCCGGTAGGCGAAAGCGCCCCGCTGATGACGATGATGTTAGGATCGCGCGCTTTGATGGTTTGATACGCCAGCCGTAGCATCTCCACATACGCGGTGGCCTTCACGCCCTCGGCGGTGTCCCATTCACGGTCCAGGTTTTGTTCGTTCCAGACCTCAATGGCGTGAATTTTGCCCTTGTAGCGCTCCACCATTTCGCCCAAAAAGTTTGTGAAGAGCGTCAGATCGTCGGGCGGCGCGGCCTCTGGATTGGCATCGAAGTAGGTGCGTGACCATTTCGGCGCTCCCACCACGCTCAGCAGCACTTTCAGGCCCCGCTCGTTGGCAAAATTCACCACGACATCGTAGCCGCTCCAGTCCATCTGCCCGGGGGCCGTGGAGAAGTGATCCCAACGCACCTGTTGTTTGACCCAATTGAACTTGAGTTGATGAGCAATTTGATCCAAGGTGTAATCCGGCATCGCGATAGCATGCGCAGCGATGCCATATCCGAACTCGCCCCACGGCAACGGGGGCAACGTCGCCTGGGCCTCACTGCTCCGAGGTGTAGGCGTCGGAAGGATCAGACCGCCGGGCGCCGGCGTACTGTTCGCCGGCCGCGTGGCCGTCGGCGCGGGCGTCTTGGCCGGTGCGCTTTGTCCGCCGGGTAACTTGATCCAGCCAAACGCACATGCCAGAGCCAGCAGAAAGAGCGCGGCCCAAACCGCCGCCGCAGCGATAAGTCTGCTTCCTTTCAAACCGGCGAAGAAGTCTCCGATGTGTTGCAAAAACGGACTATCCATGGATCCTCCAGATCGTTGTCATACAAGGATGCGCAGCGCCAGCCATGTCAGCAGAACCAGGCTGCTGCTGATCAATCCCATAATCGCCACACCTTTATAACGATAACGCGAGAGCAGCGCGCCGAGGCTCACCGCCCATCCCAGAACACCGATATCGATGATGAGCGATGCTGATAGCCCAATTAACCAATCTGGTATTTCTAACTCAACTACCAATACGGTCGCCGCCCCTGCCAGCACGAGGAGCACCACGCCGGCCGGCGACGCCATCCCCAGAAATCCGCCCAACCACGGGAAAATCTTGGACGCCAACGAGTCAGGTCTATGCACGGCAGCATCATCCATAAGGCTCAATTGCCGATAGCGTTCCTGATTCTCCCGAAACGACCGGTAACGGCGGAAGACCTGAAAAGCCCAGTAACCCTGGAGCAAAGCGAACACCACCCAGCCGCCTTGCCCGGACAGCAAATTCGAGAGCGCGGACCACGCCAGTGTCACCGCATAAAGGATATACATCACGGCGTCTTTGAAAATGAAAGACCCCAGCCCCACCACAAACAAGAGCAGCCCCCAGCCGATACCCGACGCGCCCGATGTGACGAAGTTAAGCCCTGCAAAACCGAACATCCACCATGCCCAGGAACGGATGTCCCGCAACATAACCTCGTGGATTTGCGCGGCTACGGCGTACGCTGAAGTCAACGGTGATTGAGGCAGGACTTCTACCGGCGGCATCTGGGATTCCGGGGGCATGGATTCCTCGAGAACAGCGTCCTGGCCCTCCACAACCCTCGCATGCGCATCAAGGGTTTCGCTCGATTCGTCAACCGGAAACTCTGTCATAGTCACCCCCATCCCAGGTCTTTCGCAGCACGCCGACGCCCAGATGCGGCAGCGACCGGCTGTTCATGATGGTGCTCTTCGGGCGGCCCTTCAGCCTGCATGCGATTTTCGACATGTTCGGCAAGCGCCACCGCGCCGGCCATTTGCGCCGTTTCCGCAGTCCCCATCTGTGCCGCCAGATCATCCACCAGATCCGCTACGTCGGCGTCGGTCGCCCCCTCGGCGCGCCGGGCGAGCAACTCCCGGTAGGCCGGGCTGCCGTAGACGCCCTCGGCATCTGCAAGCCGTCCTGATTCCTGCAAGAAGCGTGCGATGGCGCGCTGGTCCTCATGTTCCATCTGCGCCGCAGCTTCCTTCAACTGCTGTTCGTGATACTTCCCGCTATGGATGACGTTGGCAGCCGCAATCAACCGCGTGACGGCCGTGTTGCCGCAACGCGGACACGGCGGCGCCGGGGCGTCTATAAATTTCGCCAGATGGCGAAATCGTCCATCGCATAGTGCACAGTAATACTCATAAACCGGCATAGGCTTCAGCTTCACGACAAGCTCCCGTCGGCTGTGAACGGGAGCTTGATTTTTTCTCCACAAGTGATGGAAGTATACCCGCCTTCTCCAAAGGAGCAAGCGAGTTGGATGCATTTCAGGATGGGGGCGATTTATCGGATACGGCGACCGGGCGCTGCTCAGGCCGGTCTCCAGACCGCGCCTGCGCAGCGTCTGATCCTACAGTGGCGCGGTCAGAGACCGGCCACAGCAAGATTTGCCCCGAAGTCGAAATGCACCTAGCGAGTTTTCGAGCAGGCTATGAATCTGTTCGCGGCGCCACGCCGGAAGGTTGATTGCAGAGAATGGCACGCTTGCCGTCGCGATCTGTGTGGATGGTATAGGTCTGTGCGCCGCTTTGCAGGACGATGCGATAGCCCGGCGTGATCACCATCAAACACTTCTCGTTCGGACGCGCGCAGCCCAGGCAGGAATTCGCCCACTCGACGGCTTCGACGCTGACGACCGAAATGGACTCCGGCGTCACCTTTTCGCGTTCTGCAAGCATCTTAATCGCCGCCTTGACCGCCGGGTTGCCTGGATAGGCGGGGCCGGTTTGCGGTTGTGTCGGGGGACAGAGGATAAACAAATCCGGCTTTTCTGGCGTGTGGACGGTATATTGGCGGCCGGCGGCATCGGCAAAGACCACGCGCCGGCCCGGCGTCAACACCTGGGCGTACATCTGCCCTGGTTGCGGACACCCCAGACTGGCATCCGGCCAAACGACATCTTCTACTGCGATGAGCGTGAGTTCTTCCGCCGCCAGTTGTAACTGCGCAGCCACAAGCGCGCGCAACCGGGTCAGCGCGGCATCTTCCACAGGGGTAGAGGGCTGTGGCGTCGGTGACACGGTCACCGGCGCGGTGGGGGATACCCCAATCGGCGCTGTCGGTGAGGCGGTAGCCGGCGCTGACGGTTGTACCGCTGGTGAATGTTCCTGATCGCTTGTCCCTGTCGGGGTCCCGTTATTCACCTTACCTGATGTAGGCCCCGCGCATGCGACGAACAACAGCAACAATCCGAATAAACACAAAAAACCTTTCATCTAAAAACCTCCGCTAACAATCTGTCTGAACGTTGGTGCGTCAACACGTTGGAATGTTTGTGGCAACGCAAATTGCTAACTTATGTGACATACCCTGGAATATGCAAGCTGAAAATCCGTTTCATCCGTTCAATCCGTTGACCTAAAGACGGTTTCCGGGGATGTGAAGTTCCCTGAAACAATGCGATTTGCTCTGCCGCCACCTGCGAGTATAATCTACTTAATCCTTGTGGAGGCGTTATGAATCCAATTCTGACCCGTCATCTGTACAGCAGTGCGCGCCGGAATCGCTTTTTCTGGTTCTTGAGTCTCTATCTCTTGGGCATAGGACTGCTGACGCTTTCCTTTGGATTGGTGATTGTCGTCCCCAACCTGACCGGCAGTGACTCTATCTCAATGCTCGACATCTTCACCGGTGGGCGGACGCTGTACTGGTTTTCGGGGGTAGTATTAATCTTGACGGCCGGTCTGATCGTTCCCATCACCGCGTTAGGCGCGTTCGCCGGCGAGCGCGAAAGACGTACCCTCGATCTCCTGGTTGCCACCACGCTCAAAACCCGCGACATCGTCCTGGGGAAGCTGGCCTCCGCCTGGGCAAGCGGCGCGGTCTATGTCCTGGCCCCCCTGCCTTTGTTGATGACCGGATTCTGGCTCGGCGGCGTCACCAGCGTTGAATTGAGACTGACCCTGCTCTTCCTGGTACTGACGATGCTTGTGAGTATCGCCTGGGCTTTGTTGATCTCAGTCCTTGTCCGCAAGACCATCGCCGCCGTGCTCATCTTTTACGGGGTCAATTTTGCTTCCCTGCCCTTGATCATCGTTCTGGGGACGGCATTGGTGGGCATCGCAGAAGCCTGGAAATACAATGTCATGCTACCTGTGCAACCTTTCTGGATTGAAGCCCTGATTCAGTATGGCTGGGTCCTGCTTGCCGGACTGCATCCGCTGACCGCCGCCATTGTGACCGAAGCCATGTTCTTCGAGCAGGATTCGTGGCTGTTACTCGACTTTACCGTGGAGCGTTACAGCGGGACGAGCGGCGCCACCGTCATCGGCAGTCTGATATTGCCTTCACCGTGGATTATCTTTATGATCACGGCCCTGCTGACTACGGTGATTCTGTTGCGGCTAACCGTCTGGCGGCTTGGACGAACGGAGCGCTGAGATGCCGGCGGCGCTGGAGTACGAAATCGCACGCTTGACCGGCGCACTCCGCCGCCACATGGCCATGCGCGGTGGCAGTTGGGGCCTCGTCGGCGCATTGGGAGGAATCCTCATCGCAGCCATGGTCGCGCGGCTCATGCCATTGTGGCATCAGACGGAACTACTGCTGGCGGGCCTTTGGGGCTTGAGCGGTGGCATCCTCCTGGGGGCGTTGCTCGGCTACGTCTGGCCCATGCCCGTGCCGCGCCGACTGCGCCTGTTCGACCGGCGGCTGCGCCTGGCCGACCGCCTGACGACGGCCTGGGAACTGGCGCAAACACGTATCACGGCTCCGGCAGTGTTCATCCATCTTCAGCATGAAGAGACGCTGAATACTGTTCGGAAAGTGGCCCCACAAGCGGCCTTCCCTTGCCGTCCTCCGCGCAGCGCAAGTTTTGTCGCGCTGTTGTTAATCGCCGGCTTGATTCCCGCGCTTTTCTTTGCCAATCCCCAAGAAGCGGCGCTGGCCCACCGCGAAGCGCAGCAGCAGGCTACAGAAGCCGTTATTGCCCAACTGGAACAGACCCGCGCTGACCTGGCCGATAATCCCACGCTCTCCGAGGCCGAACGTGAAGCCGCCCTCAAAGCCCTCGACGAAGCGCTGGCGACGCTCCACGACCGCCAGAGCACTCCCGCAGAACAACAGGCAGCGCTTGCCGCAGCCGAACAGCGATTAGCGGCGCTGCGAGCGCCGGAAGCGGCTGCACAGCTTGAACGCCTGGCAGAAGCCAGTCCTGTCTCTGCTGCTGAAGTTGTTCAGCCGTTAAGTGTGGCGCTGCAAAAAGGCGACGCCGAAGCTGCGGCCACATACCTGCGCAGTCTGCTTGATCCGACGAACAAAGAACCACTCACGGCTGAAGAAATGCTGACGCTGGCCGACGCCTTCACCCAGATCGCCGACGCCCTGCAAACCACCGATCCCGCCCTGGCCGAACAATTCCAGAAGGCTGCCCAGGAAATCTATACCGGCGACATCGCTTCTGCCAGAGAGGCGATTGCGCAGGCCGCCGAGACACTCTCTGAAGTCGCGCAGGCCAATGCGCCCAATCAAACGCTGGAACAGGCGCAGGCGGGTCTCCAACAGGCGCAGCAGACCTTAGGCAATGCACAGCGGCAGACGACAGAGCCGACTGCTGCTGGCGCAACGACACAGCTGGGCAGTTCAGAGACCCAAGGCACGGGTATGCAGGGGCAGCCGGGGTCAGGCGCCCCTCAAGGTACAGGCGGCGAGACCGGCGGTGTGGCTGTCGGCGGGCATCATGAAGATACGGGCAGCAGCGCGCCTTACGGAGAGGGGCAGGCGCCGCGCCTCGCCGGACAAGGCGGCGAGATTACAATTCCGCGTCAGGAGACCCTCGGTGCACCGCATACGACCACCGGCGCGCCCGGGGAAACGCGCGTGCCATACACCGAAGTGTACGCCGATTACGTCGCAGCTGCCAGAGCGGCCATGGCACGCAACGCCTATCCGCCGGCGTTGCGTGCCTACGTGCGCCAATACTTTGAGGAATTGGAGCCGTAGAATTTGACAAAATATCCAGGTGGATTATACTGTTGCTTATAGCCAGGGAACAGAGTCATCTCTTATGAACAATGTGATCGTCGTTGTGATGAATAACCAGCAGCAGCGGCTTCGCTAAGCAAGCCGGTCGGTGCTGCGCGTTATTACCAGGTTTCTTCTAACCAGCCTACCGGCAAACGGTAGGCTGGTTTTTTAATATCAAGGAGGTGATGTGTAAACTGCTCAATTCAGTAGTCGGCGTGCTCGTGATCTGGATTCACAAAACTGTCCATCAATTTAATTCTTTAGGAGGAGAGGGAAATGGTTACGGAAATTTTAGCCCGCGCGAAGGAAGATGACATTCGTTTTGTAAGTTTTCAATTCACCGATATTTTCGGGACGATCAAAAGCGTCACCTTGCCGGTTGTCCAGCTCAAAGAAGCACTGGAAGAGGGGATCTTCTTTGACGGCTCATCGGTGCAGGGGTTTGCGCGCATTTTTGAGAGTGATATGGTCCTTGTCCCGGACCCGACAACCTACCGGGTGTTGCCGTGGAGTGTGCCGGAGCGCCGCCGCGCCCGCATCATCTGCGATGTATATACGACGGACGGCAAGCCGCTGCCCAGCTCGCCGCGAGGTATCCTGAAGCGGATATTGGACCGGGCAGCCGCCAAAGGCTATACCTACAACGTCGGGCCGGAACTGGAATTCTTCTTGTTCAAGCGCAATGGGGATTCGCCACTTGTGCCGGTGCCCCACGATGTCGGCGGCTACTTCGACTTCTCACCCCGCGACGAAGCCCAACAGGTGCGCAGTGAGATCATCATCGCCCTGGAAGCCCTCGGCATCCACGTTGAAATGGCACACCACGAGGTCGCCGTCGGGCAACACGAGATTGATTTCCGCTACGCCGATGCGTTGACAACGGCCGACAGCGCCATCACGCTGAAGTACACCGTGCGCGCTATTGCCGCCACCTACGGCATTTACGCCAGCTTCATGCCCAAGCCCATCTTCGGCATCAACGGTTCGGGGATGCATACCCACCAGAGTCTAAGCGATAGCAAGGGCAAAAACCTCTTTTACGACGCCAACGATCCCTATAATCTCTCCAAACTCGCCTATCACTTTATGGCCGGACAGATTGCCCATGCACGGGCGATTTCGGCCATCGGCGCGCCCACGGTGAACAGCTACAAACGCCTGACGCCCGGCTACGAGGCGCCGGTCTACATCTGTTGGGCGCACCGCAACCGCTCGGCGATGATCCGCGTGCCGGCCATCCGTCCTGGCAAAGAGGCCGCAACACGCCTCGAGTTGCGCTGTCCCGATCCCAGCAGCAACCCCTATCTGCTCTTTGCCGTGATGCTGGCGGCCGGTCTGGACGGCATCGAGCGCCAACTTGAGGCGCCGGAGCCGGTCAACGAGGATATCTACCATCTGCAAGAGACCGACCTGGCCGAACGTTCCATTGGCACCTTGCCCGGCACGCTCGCCGAGGCCCTTGACGCCCTGGAACAGGACACAGTGATCCTTGAAGCATTGGGAGAAGCGTTGACCGAGCCGTTTATCCGCGCCAAGCGCGCCGAATGGGACGAGTACCGCATCCGCGTGACGCCATGGGAGCTGGAACGGTATCTCGAAACCGCATAAAGGCCCGCCGCACCCGTGTTTGTGCATGCCCCGCTGTATTGGCGGGGCATTCTTTTTACGGGTACATTTCAACTTCGGGGCAAATCTTGCTGTGGCCGGTCTCTGACCGCGCCACTGCGGGATCAGACGCTGCGCAGGCGCGGTCTGGAGACCGGCCTGAGCAGCGTCTAGTTGCCGTAGCTGATAAATCGCCCCCGTCTTGAAATGCCCCCCTTATTACCGGCGAATTGCCAGATTTGCCGATTTCCGGTATAACATAGGGTAGATATGACCTGAAGATAACCACAGATTGCACAAATTTTACAGAAAAATCCGTGTCGTCTGGGGTTGCAAACGGCCATAGCCGTATTTCCGACACAAGTGAGTCATTCCGTTCTTAGTAAGGTGCACGATGGTCAAACAATCCCTTCCCATTACCTATATGGCTGCCGGCGGCGTGCTCACCAACCCGGCGATGACCGCGGTACTTCTGCTGATCCGCCCGGCGCGGGATGAGGTGCGCCTGCCCAAAGGGCATGTTGAACCCGGCGAAGATGTCGCCCAAACGGCTTTGCGCGAGGTTGCCGAGGAGGCCGGTTACGATGACCTCGAAATCGTCGCCGACCTGGGAGAACAGTTGGTGGCTTTCCCGTTAGGTGGAGCCATGGTGCGCCGCACCGAACGCTACTTTCTCATGCGTGCGCGTTCCCTGCGCCAGATCGCGCGTCCTGCCGACGATGAGCAACAGTTCTTTACCATCTGGGTACCCTGGGATGAAGTCATCTCCCATCTCACGTTCGAGGCAGAACAGGAATGGATCCGCAGGGCGCGGCGCATTATGGGGCAGGGCCGATGACCGGCGCCTCCGCATCCGACATCGTCCGGGAGATTCACCGGCGGCTCTATGCGGCCTACGGTGAGCCGGCCCAGCATCCCGACGGCGACCCACTTGCTGTGCTGGTCAACACCATTTTGAGCCAGAACACCAACGACCGCAACCGCGATCTGGCTTTCGCGCGTCTGCGCGCTCAATTCCCCACCTGGGAAGCGGTGCGCGACGCGCCCTCGGCGGCCATCATCGCGGCCATCCGTCCCGCAGGGCTGGCGCCGTCCAAAGGGCCACACATCCAGGCTGCACTGCGGCAGATCACCGCTGAACGGGGAGAATTGTCGCTGGACTTCCTGGCAACCCTTCCCCTTGAAGAAGCGCGACAATGGCTCTTACATCTTGACGGCGTCGGCCCCAAAACGGCGGCGATTGTGCTGCTGTTTGCTTTGGGACGCCCGACTTTTCCGGTGGACACGCACATCCATCGCGTCACGCGGCGGTTGAGGCTGATCCCGGAGCATACCTCGCGCGAAAAGGCGCACGGGTTGTTAGAGGCTCTTGTGCCGCCGGAGTTGTACTGGAATCTGCACCTGAACCTCATTGCCCACGGGCGACAAGTGTGCCACGCCCGTCATCCTGAATGTACCAGATGCATTTTACAGGATCTGTGTCCTAGCCGGGCTGGGGCCTAATCCCCAGTCACCATTTCAAGGAGTGATGCGGTATGAAAAGCGCCGCCGTCTCAAAATTCAAACTGTTGCCGTATCAAATGCTGGCGAAACGCTGGACGGGGCCGGCCTTCTGGCTCATCCCTGCCGGTATCGCGTTGGGGTGGGCCATCCCCAAATTACCACAGTTAAACCAGCAGTATTCGTTTGCCGGCTGGGTGGTTGCCGGTATAGGGGTGCTTCTTTTTACCTACACGCTGTTGCTGCGGCGCGCGCATATCCGTTGTCACAAGAACAATTTTGTCATCCACACCCCCTTTTATCCGGTGGCCTTTTCCTACCAGCGTATTGAGATGATCCGCTTGCTGGATTTCAAAAGCATTTTCTCACCGGAAAAAGAAAAGAAAGCCCGCCGGCAGTTGTACGCCGATCTCTGGGGTAAGACGGTGGTGGCCGTCAATCTCAAAGGGTATCCCTTGCCGTTGTGGTGGCTGCGTTTGTGGTTGCATCCCTATCTGTTGCATCCCGGCGAAACTGCCCTGGTTTTACCGGTTGAAGATTGGATGAAATTGTCCCTCAAACTGGAATCCTTGCGCACGGCCTGGCTAGAGACACGCCGTCAACGGCAGGGGAGATGAAATATAAGACTGTGTGATTTTGGCGTTTTTTTGCAAAATGTTAGAATTTTACAAATTGTGCCCCACTTTTCCACAGCCTTCTCCACATCTCAAGCCATACCTGTAGGGGATCCCGGCCTTAAGAACCGTATAAGTGCTGAATAAAAAGATTGTAATCCACACCAGAGCAGGCAAGATTAAAATTGGTTTTTTTTAAGATAAAAATCCTTTTGGGCATTGTCTCTTTTAGTCTTTTTTGGTACAATATAAAAGGTCACCCGGGGAGAAGGGAAACAAATCCTCCCACCTTTTCCCTGAAGTAAGCGGGCAAGTGACCATCCTTTTTTTGACAGCGCTGTTGAGGGCGTAATCCTTGCGAAATTAACTCAAGGAGAATTGTATGAGTGAATTAAATCCCCAAAGATTATGGCAAGCCGCTTTAGGGGAACTGGAACTCCAAATGACGCGCGCCACCTTTGATACGTGGCTGCGCGACACGCATTGCATCGGCATGGAGAATGGAGATACGCTGGTCGTTGGGGTGAAAAATGGTTATGCGGTAGAATGGCTGGAAAACCGCCTCGCTCCCATTATTCGGCGCACTCTCCATCGCCTGACGCAATGTGAAGAGATCAACGCGCGTTTTGTGGTTTGGCAAACCAAACGCAATAACGGCCATGAGCCACCGGCCATTCTTGTTCAGGAGGCCGAAGCTATGCCTTTACCGGTGCGGGATCCCGGTCTGAACCCAAGTTATACGTTCGGTACATTTGTGGTTGGGCCAAGCAACCGTTTGGCCCAGGCGGCCTCGCAAGCTGTTGCCGAGACGCCAGCGCGCGCCTACAATCCGCTCTTCATCCACGGCGGTGTAGGGTTGGGAAAAACGCACCTGCTGCATGCAATCGGACATGTCTGTTACCAACGCAACAGGCAAGTCCTTTATGTTTCGTCGGAGACGTTCACCAATGACCTCATCGAAGCCATCCGCACGCACACGACCGAGCTATTCCGCGAAAAATACCGCACGGCCGATGTACTGTTGGTGGATGACATTCAGTTCATTGCCGGAAAAGAGAGCACCCAGGAAGAGTTCTTTCATACCTTTAACGCCCTGCGTGATAATGGGCGGCAGATTGTCCTCAGCAGCGATCGCATCCCCAAAGCGATGGTCACATTGGAAGAACGCCTGCGTTCGCGGTTTGAATGGGGGTTAATTGTAGATATCCAGCCGCCAGACTATGAAACCCGTGTAGCGATCCTACAATCGAAGGTCGAACAATTGCATGTCAATATTCCCAATGAAGTGTTGAGCTACATTGCTACCAACATCGAAAGCAACATCCGGGAACTGGAAGGCGCGCTTAACCGCGTTTTGGCGATGGCGCGCCTGACCGATCTCCCGCTCACCCGTCAGATTGTCGAAAACGCGCTCGCCGACCTGTTGCCCCACCGCCCAGAAATTACCGCCGCGCAGGTGCTCAGTGCCGTGGCCGCCTTCTACGGCGTGACCGAGGAAGATTTGCGCAGTGCGCAACGCCATCACCGGCTTGCGCAACCCCGGCAGATTGCGATGTATCTGATGCGCGAAGAGACGGATGCTTCACTGCCCCAAATCGGCGCCGAACTGGGCGGGCGCGATCATACCACCGTACTTTACGGCTACGAACGGGTGCGCGCACGCCTGGAGCACGATGATCAGCTCAAGCGGGAAGTGCTTACTTTGAAGGGGCGGTTGTACGGGAAAAATTGAGGGGCGCGTTTCGGGGCTTTTTTACAGACAGATGCCGGCATACCGGCATCTGTCTGTTTTTCAACCAAGTTCTCAGTTTGTGGTACAATGAGTTCATTCTATCGCTAGAGGCAATCCCAACGATCATGGACGTTCTGTTAGCCGCGTTACCGTTGGTTCTCATTCTGATTTTAATGGTCGGGTTGCGCTGGAACGGGGCGAAGGCAGGTGCCGTTGGTTGGCTGGCCGCGCTGCTGATCGCCGTGGTGCGTTTTTCTGCCACTGCCGATTTCCTCTTCTGGGCGCAAATCGCCGGACTCTTTCGCGCCCTCCAGGTGCTCTATATCATTTGGGGCGCGCTGTTTTTCTTCCGCATCACCGAAGCGAACGGCAGTCTGGACATTATGAGCACGTTGTTACAACACCTTTCACCGGGCAGGACCCTGCAGGTGCTCCTCTTGGCCTGGGGATTTGCCTCGTTTCTTCAGGGCGTCGGGGGCTTTGGCGTGCCGGTGGCGGTCATCGCGCCCATTCTGGTCGGCATGGGATTTCCGCCGTTGCCGGCCGTGATCATGCCCTCCCTGGGCCACGGCTGGGCCGTCTCCTTCGGTTCGTTAGGGGCTTCATACGAGGCGCTTAAAACTGCCACCGGCCTTGAAGGTCCGCTCATTGCGCCGGCTATGGCGGTGGTCCTCGGTGGGGTGTGTTTCCTCATCGGATTTCTGGTGCTCTGGGTCGCCGGCGGCAAAGTCGCGTTGCGCGACGGACTATGGCCGATGCTCACCATGGCGCTGGCGATGAGTGGGGGGCAATACCTTGCGGTCTGCGCTGGGCTATACAATATCGCCGCGATGCTCGGCGCACTAGCCGGCTTGCTTGTCGGCGTCGCTTGGGCAGGGCGGCAGCGCAAGGTATGCCTTCAACCGCTGGGAAGTCTCTCAGGGAAGCAAAGTCTCGGCGCCCTCATGCCCTATCTGTTGCTGCTTGGCGTGATTTTTAGTGTCAGCTTCATACCAGCCCTGGCGCAGTGGCTCGGACGGGCGACCGTTCAGGTTCCCATCCCGGCGCTCACCCTGGCGGACGGGCGGAGTCTGCCCGCCGGAAAAACCAAAGCCCTGGTCCTCTTCGGGCATCCGGGGGCGTTGTTGTTTTACAGCGGCGGGCTGACCCTGGTATGGTCAAAAATTCAAGGGACATTGCCGCCGGGCAGCGGCAAGAAAATCCGTACCGGGATGCTGCGTAGTGGGATGCCGTCTTCGTTAGGCATTGTGGCGATGGTGGCCATGGCCACCACGATGGAAGACATCGGCATGGTGACGGTGCTTTCCCGCGCGATGGCCGACGTTGCCGGGACGCTTTTTCCGGCCATTGCGCCCTTCATCGGGGCGTTGGGCGCCTTTATGACCGGCAGCAACACCAACGCGAACGTTATTTTCGGGGCTTTTCAGCAACAGGTGGCCCGAACCTTGGGATATTCGGTGCCGCTCATCCTTGCCATTCATAACGCCGGCGCCGCCGTTGGCTCCATCTTTGCGCCAGCCAAAATTATCGTGGGGTGCAGTACCGTAGGATTGGGGCATCAGGAAGGCGAAGTCCTGCGACGCACCACCCGTTATAGCTTCATCATCCTGATCATCCTGGCAGTGTCGGCCCTCGCGATGGTCCATTTCCGATAACTTCGACGGCCAGGAGAGGGGGATTTGGGGCAGCGAAGCCGCCCCAAATCCCCCTTTGAGAAGTCCCCCCCGCTCTCTCCGCACATGGGGAGAGCGGGGGCATGGGGGGAAAACTCAAAAAACCTGCACCATCTTGAAATGCACCCTTAATGTGGCGGTAACTTGAAGCAATTCCATCTTCACGGTATAATATGTTAAAAGAATTCTTGAGAAGGTGAGCGCGCCATGGAGACCAACCGCATTTTGATCGTTGATGATGACGTGGATGCTCTGCGTTTGGTGGGCATCATGTTAGAGCGTGAGGGATTCCAGATTCTCGCCGCCGCATCAGGACAACAGGCCATTGATAAAGCCATCGAGGAGAAGCCCGATCTCATCATTCTCGATGTGATGATGCCCGGCATAGATGGGTATCAGGTGGCGATGCAGTTGCGCAAGCACCCGGCTACCCAGACCATTCCTATTCTGATGTTTACGGCGAAGACGGCCGTGAACGATAAAGTGGCCGGGTTTCAGGCCGGGGCGGACGATTATCTCACCAAACCGATCCATCGCGCCGAACTTATCACCCGCGTTCAGGCCTTGCTGCAACGCAAGCAGCGTGCCGTCCCTGAACCTCTGCCGCCGGGGCAGGGGCAGATTATCGGTTTTTTGCCCACCAAAGGCGGCCTCGGTACCAGTTCCCTGACGCTCAATGTCGCTCTGGAGCTGCAAAAGGCGTTTCCCAACAAACGGATCGCGCTGGTCGAATGGCGCAGCGGCAATGGGACCCTGGCGTCTCAATTGGGGATGAGTGTTCCGGGAGGAATTCAGTCGCTGGCCGAAATGCCGACCGTGACGCTTGCCAAAAGCCAGGTGACCGACAGAATGATCCGGCACACTTCGGGGCTGCATTTGTTGCTGAGCACGATGGCCCCGGCCGGCGTTGGCCCGCGACTCACCCGCGACTTCTCCCGGACGGTGATGCATTATTTGACGACCGACTACGATTATATATTGCTCGACCTGCCGGCCGCGCTTGACGAAGCGACCGCTGAAGCCCTGCGGATGGCCGGTGACATCATTCTGACCCTCGAACCTAACCGCATCGGCATCCTGATGGCGCAGACGATGCTTGAAAACCTGGATCGCCAAAACATCGGCGCCTACAAGGCCAAAATCATCCTTATCAACCGCATCCCCGGCGCAGCGTCTCTCAATCGTATGGACATCGAAAACACCCTCCAGCATCCGATGATTTGCAGCATTCCCCCGGCGCCTGATCTGGCTTATGAGAGTGTCCAAAGCGGTCGGCCTATGGTCATTGTGCAACCCAATAGCCTGTTAGCCCAGCAAGTGCGCCTGGTCGTGAAGGCTGTTAGCACTAAAGGAATGAACCTGTGAAAACGAAAGAGAAATCCCGCGAGAGCCTGGAGCGCAGTATTGCTTCATTGGAGCAACTGATCAGCATCAGCCGGCGCCTCAACTCAACGCTCGAAATGCGCCCGCTTCTGCAACAGATTGTGGAGTCCGCACGTGAACTGACGAATGCGGACGGCGCTTCTATCCTGCTGCTGGAAAGCGACAACACTTTGCGTTTTGCCGCTGCCTCCGGGCCGGATGCCCAATTGCTTGAAATCACCGAGGTCCCTATGGACAGCAGCCTGGCCGGTTGGGTAGTCCGTAACCGCGAAATGATCATCGTCGAAGATGTGCTTTCCGACCCCCGCCATTATGCCATCCAAACCATTGACCCAACCCAATCGCTGCTGGCCGTCCCGATGTTCTTTGGGGAGCAAATTATCGGCGTGCTGGAATCGGTGACTACCAAAACCCGCCATTCCTTCACCCGCGAAGACATCGAGACGCTGGAGACCCTCGCCAGCATTGCGGCGGTCGCCGTCCAAAATGCCCGGCTCTTTGAACAGAGCGATTGGGTGGCTGAGGTTGTCCATGAAATCCGCACCCCGTTGACGGCGATCCTTTCTTACGCCGACCTGTTGCAATGCTCGGACCTGGATGAGACTACGCGCCTCCAGTTCCTCGCCATCATTCAGCAGGAGACCCAGCGGGTGAACAATCTGGCAACGCAGTTCCTCGACCTGGCGCGCCTGGAATCGGGGCGCGTGCGTATGGCGAAAGTCCCTCTGAACGTCGCGGATATGATCGCCAGAGCGGCCAACATCATCCGTCCCACGTTGCAGGATAGTGGACAGCATCTGGAGATCCGTATCTTGACCGAGCTGCCGCAGACCCTGGGCGACGATCAACGTATCCATCAGGTGCTTCTTAATCTGCTCAGCAACGCGGCCAAATACTCGGACCCCGGCGACACGATCACCATTACCGCCCGCGTCGAAGGGCAGTCCATCATCGTCGCCGTGTCCGATACCGGCCCTGGCATCCCGCCGGAACAACTGCCGCGCCTTTTCCATAAGTTTTCCCGCTTGCCGGGCAAAGAACGCAAGGTCGGCGGGACCGGCCTGGGGCTGGTCATTGCGCGCCAGATCATCGAGGCGCACAAAGGCCAAATCTGGGCCGAGAGTGAGGTCGGCAAAGGGAGCACTTTCTATTTCACACTCCCGATAGTAGCGCCTGCGATGTGATCCCCGCTTACCCAAAGTTGATAGTGATTTTACAATCCCTGAAATTGTGGTAGAATTGTTACGCCTGTGAGCCAAGCGCTCTCGGGTTTTTCTTTTATTATAAAAACAATGCCACCCAACCAGAAAGAGGATATTGAGGAGCACAACGTTATGAGCAATCGCCCGGTCTACCTTACTCCCGAAGGCTATGCAGCGCTGGAACAAGAGTTGAATTACTTGAAAACGGTGCGGCGCCAGGAGTTGGCGAATCGCTTGCATGAGGCGTTAGGGGAAGGTGAACTCATTGAAAATGCCGAGTTGGAAGATGCGCGTCGGGAGCAGGCTTTCGTGGAAGGGCGGATCCTGGCCCTGGAAGAGCAACTGCGCAAGGCGATCATCATTGAAGAATCCAGCAAACCCCGCGGCATCGTCGGCGTGGGCAGTCATGTTACAATTCAGGAACAGGGATACGATACACCTGAGCACTACTACGTGGTCGGTTCGGCCGAGGCCGACCCGACGCACGGTAAAATCTCCAACGAGTCCCCCCTGGGCAAGGCGCTGCTGGGCAAACGCGCCGGCGATAAGGCCGTAGTCCAGGCGCCGGATGGGGACATTGTCTTCAACATTCTGGCGGTAGATTAACCACCGTCTCAAATGTCAAGAAACAAGCCCATACAGCCGCGTATGGGCTTGTTTTATACTACAAGATTAATGATTACCAGACTAAAGACTACCGGACTAACATCATAAGGAGCTATCCGTGGAACTCAACGAACTGGAACGCCAACGTGTCGAAAAACTTGAAAAACTGCGCGAAGCCGGGATGACACCCTATCCCCCCCGCTGTTACCGCACCCATACGACCCAGGCGGCGGTTGCGGCTTACGAGGAGGCCGAACGTTCCGCCGGCGCCGCGCCCCACGTCACCGTCGCGGGACGCCTCCTCAGCATCCGCATCATGGGCAAAGTTGCCTTCGCGCACATCGAAGACGAAAGCGGCAAGCTCCAGCTCTTCCTGCGCCAGGACCTGCTGGGAGAAGCCAGCTACACGCTGTTCAAGAAAGCCTTTGACATCGGCGATTTCGTCGAAGCTGGCGGGGCCATGGTGCGCACCCGTACCGGCGAAATCAGCGTCGAGGCGCACACGCTGCGCATGCTGGCGAAGGCCATCACCCCCTTGCCCATCCCCAAAGAATATGCGGATGCCGCAGGCCAGCTTACCCGTTACAGCGCCTTCTCCGACATCGAGGAACGTTACCGCCAGCGTTACGCCGACCTGGCGGTCAACCCGCAGGTGCGCGAGACGTTCCGCATCCGCTCGCGGATGATCGGTGCCCTGCGCGCCTGGCTGGATGAACACGGCTACCTGGAAGTCGAGACCCCCATCCTTCAACCGATTTACGGCGGCGCAGCGGCGCGGCCTTTCGTCACCTACCATAACCAGCTCAAGCAGAACCTTTACCTGCGCATCGCCTTTGAGCTGTACCTCAAACGCCTGCTCGTGGGCATGTACGAGCGGGTCTACGAGATCGGGCGCGACTTCCGCAATGAGGGGGTGTCCTTCAAGCACAACCCCGAATTCACCCAATTGGAACTCTACTGCGCCTATACGGATTTGAGCGGCATGATGGAGACCGCCGAGCAGTTGATCGCGTATGCCGCGCAACGTGTGTTGGGCACTACCACCCTCACCTACGCAGGGGATACCATTGATTTGACCCCGCCGTGGCGCCGCGTCTCCCTGCGCGCCCTGATCCGCGAGCTCACGGGCATTGACTATGTGGCGTATCCCGATGCCGAGGCGTTGCGCGTGGAAATGCGGCGGCGCGGTTACGACGCCGCAAGTGACGCCACTTGGGGACATCTGGTGGACAACCTGCTTTCCGAAGTCGAACCGACCCTCATCCAGCCCACCTTTGTCTACGATTACCCCATCGAAATTTCGCCGCTGGCCAAGCAAAAACCCGATGATCCCACCCACGTGGAACGGTTCGAGCTGTTCATTGGCGGAATGGAGGCCGGCAATGCTTTCACCGAGTTAAACGACCCCTTCGAGCAAGAGCGGCGTTTTTATCAGCAAGGGCGCGACTATGAAAGCGGCGATCAGGAGGCGCATCCGATGGATGAGGACTACCTGCGGGCGATGAAATACGGCATGCCCCCCAGCGGCGGGTTAGGAATGGGGATTGACCGTCTGGCGATGCTGTTCAGCAATCAGCATTCGATCCGGGATGTGTTGCTCTTCCCGCATTTACGTCCGCGCGATTCAGCGAGTAGCTTTTAGCCGTCAGCTTTCAGCGATCAGCTCTGTGCGGCAACGGCGGATTGTGGTCCGCCGCAAACGTTGAAAACAGGCGGTATTTTCGTGCTCTGCGGCCAAAGCTGCCCCGTTCTGAAATTTACCCTGTTGCAGGCTGTACGCTTTGGGGTAGAATGAGAAAAACCGGTATAAAGACGAATCAACGATGACCGTACCATCTGTCTTGATTTTCAGTGAGGACGCTACGGTGACACAGGCACTGCTAGGCCTGATGCCTCCGGAAGCGACGGTGCTGCCTTTGACCGATGTGGCGACGCTGCGTGAGACCCTGCCGGCGCATGAAAATCCGCTGTTGGTGCTGTATCTCACGGCGCAGTCCGAAACGGCAGTGCTGACGACTGTGCGCGAACACGGACGACATGCTACGTTGGTGTGGGTAGCCTCCAGCGCGCCTTCGACCGCGCAGCTCAATGCGCTTCTGGAGAACAACCTGCAAGCTCTGCTTGATTATCCATTTCAGGAGCAGACGGCGCGTGAAATCCTGGCGACGGCTCTGACGCGCGCGCAACGGCACGCCTCGCGGCAACGTTTGAGGGAGCATCTTACCGAGACAAACCAGAAACTCAATCAGCGTCTTCAAGAGATCAACGCCATCTACGTCATCGGAAAATCCGTCACCTCGTCGTTCGATGTGGATGAAATCCTGGAGCGCATCGTGAACGCCTCGGTCAACCTCACACAGGCCGAGGAAGGTTTTATCCTCTTGACCGAGGGTGAGAAGCTCTATCTGCGTGTGGCGAAGAACATGCAGGAGGACATCGCCAAACGTTTCTGCACGGAAGCCTCTGACCCAATCGCCCGGCAGGTCATTCATTCCGGTAAACCGACGATGTTGCAGCGCAGCACCAAAATTGCCACCGGTTATGTGGTGCGTGCCCTGCTTTATGTCCCCATTCAGGCGCCCGGACGCGGTACGTTGGGCGTGCTGGCCGTGGTTAACCTGGTGCATGACCAGGGCTTTACCGAGGGACACCTGTTCACCCTCAGCGCGATTGCCGACTTTGCCGCGATTGCCCTGGAAAATGCACGACTCTTTAGTCTGATGGAAGCTGAACGTTCGCGCCTGAGCGCCATTCTGGAACAAGCTGCCGAGGTCATTCTGGTCACGGATACGGAAAACCACCTGTGGCTGTGGAGCCACAGCGCAGCCGCCGAGCTGGGACTCATGCCGGAGGCACGGGGGCAGAAGGTCGAAACCTGCATCCAGAACGCTTATATCCGTGAGCTGTTTACGCGCCGTAACGAGGAGCATGCGGTCCTGCGCGCCGAGATAGATATGGAGGACGGGCGGGTTTTCAACGCACAGTTGAGTCCTATCAATCACATCGGCCGGGTAGCGGTGATGCAGGACATTACCCATCTTAAGGAGCTGGATCGGCTGAAGTCGGAATTCGTGTCTACCGTCTCCCACGACTTGCGCACGCCGCTGACCACCATCCAGGGGTATATTGAGTTGCTCGACCGCGTGGGGCCGCTCACGGCGATGCAAAAGGACTTTATCAACAAGGCGTTGCACAGCCTGAGCCACATTACGGCGCTGATCAGCGACCTGCTGGACATCGGGCGCATCGAGGCGGGCTATGATCTGGAAATGTGTCCTTTTCGGATCAACGAGATCATCCACCAGGCGATTGAGGCGCACATGATACAGATTGAGCAGGCGCGGCTGTCGTTCTTCACCGAGATTGCGGATGAGCCTTTGTGGATTATGGGCAATGCGCAGCGCATGCGCCAGGTGCTGGATAACCTGATCAGCAATGCGATTAAGTACAACCGCGTCGGGGGCTATGTCAAGGTCTCCGCGCGACGGGACGAGGAGCATCTGATCGTGAGCGTCGAAGACAACGGCCTGGGCATCCCGCTCAAAGAACAGCCCAAGATCTTCGACCGTTTCTATCGGGTGCAAAGGCCGGAAACCGATGATATTCGCGGTACCGGCCTGGGACTTTCTATCGTCAAATCGGTGATCGAAAAACACAAAGGGCGGATCTGGGTGCGCAGTTATCCCGGCAAAGGGAGCACTTTTGCTTTTGTGCTTTCTTTATACACACCGCCGACGCCTGAGGCCGAGGGGGGACCATGGTGAAACCCCTGGTAGCCATCGTGGGCCGTCCCAATGTGGGCAAATCCACTCTGTTCAACCGTATCGTTGGTGAACGCCGGGCTGTGGTCAGCGACATCCCCGGCACCACACGCGACCGTATCATTGCGGAAGCCGAGTGGAATGGACGGCGGTTTCTGGTTGTGGATACGGGCGGCATTGAAATCCTGCCGCCGAATGTCGAAAGAGGTCTGCGGCCGCTGCCCAACACCCCACTGCTGGAAGATTCGGCCCCCTTCATCCCACTGATCCGTGCCCAGGCTGAAATGGCCATTGAAGAGGCGGACCTGATCCTGTTCCTCACCGATGCCACGACCGGCCTTACCGGCGCCGACCGCGAAGTCGCCGATCTGCTGCGGCGCAGCGAGAAGCCGGTGTTGCTCGTCGCCAACAAGGCCGACAACGAGGCGCGCGATCAACAGGCCCTGGAATTCTATGAGTTGGATATGGGCGACGTGTATACGGTCTCGGCGCTGCACGGCACCGGCGTTGCCGATGTGCTGGATGTAGTGGTGGATTTGCTCCCGCCGGCCGGAGCCGAGGGCGAGAGTGCAACCGAAGCCATCCACGTCGCCATTCTCGGACGCCCGAATGTGGGCAAGTCCTCGCTGCTCAACCGTTTGCTCGGGGAAGAGCGCGCCATCGTCAGCCCGGTGGCCGGCACGACCCGCGACGCCCTCGACACTGAAATGACGTGGAATGGGCAGAAGATTGTGCTGATAGATACCGCCGGTATCCGTCGCCGCGGCAAAGTCGAACCGGGGGTGGAAAAGTACAGCGTCTTGCGGACCGCGCGCGCTTTAGAGCGCACCGATGTGGCGTTGTTGGTGCTTGATGCCCCTGAGGGCATCACGGCGCAGGATGCCCACATTGCCGGGATGATCGCCGCAGAGGGCGTCAGCGTCGTCGTGGTGGTTAACAAGTGGGATGCGGTGGATGCGGCAACACGGGCCAGACGCCCGGAGTTCGAGGCCCAGGTGCGTGAAGGACTGAAGTTTCTCAGCTATGTGCCGGTGCTGTTTGTGTCGGCGCTGACCGGCCTGCACGTCCATCAAATCCTGCCGACGGTCGTAGACATTGTAGAAGCGCGTTTTCAACGTCTACCGGCGGGGCAGTTGAACGATCTCATCCGCACCGCCGTGGCCGCGCATCCGGGGCCGAGCAAAAAAGGGCAGCGACTCAAGATTTTTCACGTCACCCAAACCGGGGTTGCGC
Source organism: Chloroflexota bacterium (assembly GCA_019873645.1). Classification (GTDB taxonomy): domain Bacteria; phylum Chloroflexota; class Anaerolineae; order B4-G1; family SLSP01; genus DSWT01. The sequence continues at coordinate 26,862 of JAIOAX010000005.1, forward strand.
CCCCGACGTTTATTTTCTTTGTCAACGATCCCGAACTGGTGCACTTTTCATACCAACGTTTCCTGGAGAATTGTATCCGCGAGGTCTATCCTTTCCCCGGCACACCCATTCGTATGGGCTTTCGGGCGCGTCACAAGAAAGGGGAAGCAGAGAGCCAACGCCCATAGGTTATCAAGGAGGTGTTCTCCATGTCCTTGCCACTCCCGGAACTGCGCGTTGAAATTCGCAAGTTGGGCGCCAAATACTTCGCCGTGACCAAACAGGGGAACGGCCAGGAAATCTGCACCAATGAATTTCAACACGACCCTACCGGTACGACCCATCTTGGGCCGTTGTGGCTTTTGGAACGTGGGGCGTTGTCGCCTGATGAAACACCCCGGCCGGGACTGCCAACCGGCGGCAAGGCCAGTATAGGACAGGTGGCCTTGTACGGTCAACGCCTGTACGGTTATCTCTTTGGGAAAGGCAAGCCGCTGCAAGCCTTCTTAAAGGCCAACCCCGAGTATCAGCCGGCGCACCTGATTCTGGCGCTCCATCCCGATGTGGCATCACTGTGGCGTCTGCCGTGGGAATACCTGCACGACGGTGAAGATTTTGTCTGCCTGAACGGTACGCTGCGCCTCAGCCGTCGCCCTGAAGAATTGCTTCCCTTGTCCTTGCCGGCTTTGCCGCCCCCCTTACGGGTTCTGTTCGTCATTGCCGCGCCTGAAGATCAAAAGCCCCTGGATGTGGAACGCGAGCTGACGGTGGTGCAGGATGCGTTGGAAGGCCAGGTCCGCGATGGCCGTTTGGAGATAGAGGTGCTGGACGAGGCCACATTGCCCGCGTTACGGGAGACGCTCACCCAGGGCGCCTTCCATATTGTCCACTATATCGGCCACGGAGCATATACCCCCAAACAACAGCGGGGTTTCCTGTGTTTTGAGCGGCATAGCGGCGAAACCGAATTGGTGGATGCTGAACATCTTCATCCTCTGTTAAATGGCGCTACACAATTACGCCTAATCGTTGTCGCGGCGTGTCAGAGCGCGCAAATTGGCGTACTCGATGCCTTCGACAACGTCGCTACCGGCCTGCTGCGCTGCGGGGTGCCGGCGGTGCTGACCGTCCCGACCAGCCTGACCGACGATTCCGCCATCGCCTTACTGGAGACATTCTATGGGCAACTGGCAAACGGCGGATCGCCCGTTGCCGCCCTCCACGTGGCTCGTCTGGCGCTCGAAGAGGTGGATACGGGGCGCGCCACCGAGCGTCGCCGCTTCGATTGGGGGGTGCCGGCCCTCTACATGCGTGCGCAAGACGCGCCTTTGATGGCCTCCACGTTGGAAGCTGCGCCGATTGTTTCACCGTCGCCACGGCTCAGAAGCGTCGTTGGGATGGCGCTGCCCTTCCATTTTGTGGATCGCCGCAAAGAGTTGCAGGCCCTGCGGCGCGCGCAGCGGGAATCCCTCCATATCCTGGCCCTGTGGGGCAGCGACGGCAGTGGGAAGAGCGCGCTGGTTGCCAAATTCATCGCCGGCTCCGGCATCGGCGCCGAGAATGTACTGGTCATCCAATGCCGTGAGCTGTTTACGCCCGTGCTCGCGCTGGAGAAAATCGCGGCGTTTTGGCGTTCCCAGCAAACCGAGGCTGCCATACAGGCGGCCACGCTACTCCTCGATACCCGGCGTGATCCTGAAGAGCGCGCCCGTATGGCCGCCCGGCTGGTCGGCGATCATCCGGCGATCATCGTCTTTGATGATCTGGAGGCGTGGTTTGAGTCACCGGCGGCCGCGGATGAGGCTGCGCCTGCGTCCATCGCCGATAAGATTATGGGGCCCGTCCTGCGGGGGCTGATTTCCGTCCCTGGAAAAACCACCTATCTCTTCACCGCGAACCGGATTTGGGACGCAGTGGCGGCCATACCGGTCGCCCAAAAACTGGAAATCCACCTTCCTCCTCTTTCCCCCCGTCATGCCATCCTGTTGATGAACACCTTGCCCCACATCGGCCGGGAATCCCTGGAGGCCAAGCTGGATGCTTACCGACTGCTCGGCGGTCATCCCGAAACATTGAAATTGCTGGACGGTTATCTGGCTACCGGTCAGCGTTTGCAGGAGATACGCGACAACCCGCCGGTCACACCGCAAGCGGCCGAGGCATGGCGACAGTATTTTCTGGATTGCATCCTCAAGCATCTGGACCCCGGTGAGACTGACGCCCTGCTCACACTGGCTGCCTTTACGGGCCCGTTCAATGTGGAGGTGGTGTCCCGTTTGACCCATATCGCAGAAAAATACGCCGCGCCGTTGCTTGAGCGTTGGGAGAAACTGGCTTTGTTGCAACCGCAGTATCTTGAAAATCGGCTCCACTGGTACAGTTTTCATCCCCGCGTGCGGCAGCATATCCTTGAGACGATGAGCGACCTGGAACGCGCCGGCCGGCATGCGCACATTGCCGCTTATTATGGTGCGCCTTTCCTGGATGAAGCGCGCCGCCGTATTATGACCGGCAGCGCCGCTGCCTGGACCGAGGCGCGTATCGAGTGGCTGGCCCGCGACAGCAACGGCATCCTGGGCATGTGGATACGCCAGACGCAAGATCCTGAGCGCGCCCGCCGTGTGATGGCCGACGCGCTGGCCTGGCAGGATCACCTTTTCCAGGCCGGCGAACTGGAAGCTGCCGTGCATCTCGTGCATACGATCACACCCGTGCTCAACCGTTGGGGGTTGCACGATCTTTCCGAGGCGCTCTTGCAGCGTATCATTGCGAGTGACAAAGAGCGCGTTACCAGTATGGACAATCTGGCAAATTTGCATATTGTGCGTGGGCATCTCGATCAGGCGTTGGAAGTCTACGAGGAATTGTACGCCATGCTGAAGGCGCAGGGCGCCAAAGAGCAGATGGCGTCCATCCTCCGCAGAATCGCCGGAGTCTATTATCAATTAGGGGATACGCTTCAGGCCATCCAAAAACACGAAGCCGCGTTGCGCCTGATGCACGAGATCGGCAATCGCAACGGTGAAGGTCTGTGCCTCTCCCAGCTTGCCACGTTGTACCGGCAAACGGGAGACCATAAACGCGCCCTGGTATGCGCCCGGGCGGCGCAAGACATTTACGAAAAACTCAAGAACCCCGCAGGCGCGGCAGCGGCACTCTATGAGCAGGCGCTCAATCTCAAACATACCGGGCGCCCCGACCAGGCCCTGGAACACCTGCAGGCCGGCCTGGAACTCACCCGCAACCTTGGAGATGATGCGTTGACCTGCAATATACTCCAGGAGATTGGAGCACTGCACGGCGACGGCGGGCGGCTTGAGGCGGCGATTGAAGCCACACTTCAGGCTGTGGAAGTGTGCGGCCGCGTGGATGCGCGCCGGGCCGCGCCCCTGTGGGAATTCCTGGGAAAACTTTATGAGCAACAGGGCCATCTCGAAAAAGCTGCCACCAGTTACGCGCAGGCCCGCCGCCTGACGCCGTAATACCGGCCTGATATTGTGTAACCAACCGTGCAGAGACCTGACAGGTTTTCAAAACCTGTCAGGTCTGGTCCAGATCGGCAGATCTCGAATACCGCGCGGGGCAACTGGCATTCCCCTTTAAGCAATGGGTGAGCCATTTAACCGGAAAGTTATTGGCGCCGCCGTGCACTACATATCCGGCTTGGAAACGTATAGTATAAAAGTGCCATTGCTCTGGGTAGGGATTACAGTGTATAATGGGAATAAGCTACCCTGACAAGCACAAAAAAGTGGAGGCGGCTTTCGATGGCGGGCACCCCTGCAAGCTGGCCAACCGATTTTCTCGTCCGCATGCGCACCTGGCTCGGCGATGAAGCGCAGGCTTTCTTTGCCGCGCTGGCAAGGCGCGATGTAGGCTTGCGTCTTAACCCCGCGCGCGGGTCGCTGGAGTCACTCAAGGCGCGTCTCCCCTGGGAAACACAACCGGTCCCCTGGTGTCCTGAAGGCGTATGGCTTCCCCCACAGGTCCAGGAAGAAGCGCAGGTCGGGGCGCACCTGTATCACACCCTGGGCGTTTACTATGTGCAGGACCCCAGCGCGATGGCGGCGGCCGTGTTGCTCGATCCCCGTCCCGGTGAATGGGTGCTCGATCTCGCCGCGGCGCCCGGCGGCAAGACCACCCACATGGCCGCGCGGATGCGGGGCGAGGGCGTGCTCGTCGCCAACGAAGTGGTGCGCCGCCGCGCTGCGGTGCTGGCGCTCAACATCGAGCGTATGGGCGTCACCAACGCGCTGCTCCTCAATGAGACGCCCGAACGTCTGGCCGAACGTTGGGGGGGATTGTTCGATGCGGTGCTGGTGGATGCGCCTTGCTCCGGTGAAGGCACCTTTTCGCGCGATTCGCAGGCCATCCGCGATTGGAGCGTGGACACAGTGCTCGGCAACGCGCGCCGACAGAAACAAATCCTCGAACAAGCGGCTCTGCTGGTGCGCCGTGGGGGACGCATGCTTTACGGGACATGCACCTTTGCCCCCGAGGAGAACGAAGCCGTCATTGCCGCGTTTCTGGCGGGACATCCCGATTTCGAGATTGCGGACCTGCCGCAGGTGCCGGGTTTGCAGCCGGGGCGTCCTGAATGGGTGGGGGCACCGGACGATGTGCGGCGCGCCGGACGCTTCTGGCCGCATACCGGCCCCGGTCACGGACATTTCTACGCCTTGCTGCGCCGTAAGGGCGAACCGGGGAATAACTTGCCCGAACGCTGGACCGGCAACACTGTTCCCGGACGAATCTTCAATCTCTACTACAAAAGCGTCGGCGAAGCCATAGCCGGCACCCCACCTGAGCAGGGGCTGATGCTCACCAAGACCGATGACCTCTATGTGACCCCGATGGACCCTAAGCTCTGGGAGGGATTGCATGTGTTGCGGCCCGGCTGGTGGGTGGCCTCCTTGCGCCACAACAAAGTCTGGCCTGATCATGCCCTGGCGCTGGCCCTGCGTCCTGAAGAGGCACGTTTCGTTGTAGACCTGGCGCCGGATGATCCACGTTTGACCACCTATCTGCGCGGTGGCTTTTGGCCGGACGATGGCGCGGGGGAATATGTCTTAGTCGCCGTCGAAGGCTTTCCGCTGGGCTGGGCCAAGCGTGGCGAAGGACGTTTGCGCAGCCGCTATCCGCTGCATCTGCGCGGCTAGTAAGTTAGGAGTTACGCACTGCGCTGTTTTTTGACAGGGATTCACAGGATTTTCAGGATTAAAGAAGAGTCTACTGAAAAAACCAATGATCTCACCGCAGAGTCACGGAGGGCGCAAAGATTTTTATGTCAGATTCAATAAAATTAAGTCTTTCGCGTTTCATTACTAATTTTATTGATATAAACTTGAATTTTTCTCGGCGTTCTTTGCGTCTCTGCGGTGAATTAGACTTTTTTCAGGAGAGTCAAAGAAGGCTTTGTAGGAGCTTTTTCATCCTGTCAATCCTGTAAACCCTGTCCAAAGAAACGCACCGCGTAACGACTGTATGGTCACAGCTTGAGAGGGACGGAGATGGAAAATTCACAGCGTTTCTATACGCCGAGCATCTATATCCCTGAAGACCGTCGCCGGGCCATAGCACGGGGAGAGACGCTCCCCGACCACACCTGGGGTGCGGCGCTGTTTGCCGATGTTTCCGGTTTTACGCCTCTGACGGAAGCACTGACCCGCCTCTACGGCCCCAAACGCGGCGCGGAAGAGTTGACCCATCAATTAAACCGGGTCTACGATGCGCTGATCGCTGAAGTTGAGCGTTACGGGGGCAGTGTGATTGGGTTTGCCGGCGATGCAATTACATGCTGGTTCGCCGAAACGCCCGAAGCGTTGAAGATCGCCTCATTGCGGGCGGCCCGCTGCGCCTTTGCGATGCAGGCGGCGATGGAGGCGTTTGAGAGCGTGGCGTTGCCCGGCGGAGAAACCGTCTCGCTGGCGGTGAAGACGGCGCTGGCTACCGGTACGGCGCGGCGGTTTCTCGTCGGCGATCCCGACATTCAATTGATGGACGCTCTGGCCGGCGAAACGCTGGCGCGTATGGCGGCCGCCGAACATTACGCCGAACGCGGCGAGGTGATCGCGGATATTCACACTGCCATGCTTTTGGGGAGGAAGGTCCGTATTCAGGAATGGCGTCCCCCTTTGACTGAAGACACCGATGAGGAATGTTTCGCGCTCATTGAGGATGTTTTGCTGGAATTAGGCGATGTCGGGCCCTTTGATACATCGCCGCCGCCGTCGCTGCCGTCGGAGGTTGTCAAGCCCTGGCTGCTGCCGACGGTTTATGCAAGCTTGCAGGCAGGTGCGGGGGAACCCCTCGAAATGCGCCACGGCGTGGTGGCGTTGTTCCTGGGTTTCCGGGGCATTGATTACGATCACGATGAGCAGGCCGGCGAGAAGCTGGACCGCTATATCCGTTGGGTTCAGGGCGTGCTGCGGCGGTATGACGGCACACTCTTGCAGCTCATCATCGGCGATAAGGGCAACTATCTTTACGGGGCCTTCGGCGCACCGATTACTCACGAGGACGATCCGCAACGCGCGATCAGCGCTGCCCTGGAACTGCTTGAGCCGCCTGCCGACCTGGAATTCATCGGCCCGGTGCAGATCGGCATCGGGCAGGGCACCATGCGTACCGGCGCCTACGGCAGCGCCACCCGCTGTACGTATGGCGTGATCGGTGATTCGGTCAACCTCGCCGCGCGCCTGATGCAAAATGCGCCGCCGGGTCAGGCGTTGGTCAGCAGCCACGTCCAGGAAGCCGCGGCGCAGGATTTCCGCTGGGAACAGTTGCCGCCGATCACCGTCAAGGGTAAATCGAAGCCCGTTCCGGTGGCCCGTCCGCTCCGAAAAGTGCAGCGCGCCCGCGCAACGATTCGCAACGGCCCCCTGGTGGGGCGGGAGATGGAACTGGCAGAGCTGCGGGCGACGCTGCACCCCCTGTTCGCCGGGCATTTCGGGGGAGTCGTCTATGTGTATGGTGAGGCGGGGGTAGGAAAGACGCGCCTGATTTACGAGCTGCGCAGCCGTTTGATGCAGGAAGGGAGCTTTTCCTGGTTTGTATGTCCTGCCGATCCCATCTTGCGCCAGTCCCTCAACCCGTTTAAGTATTTCTTGCGTCAGTATTTCGGTCAGAACATTGACAACACCGAAGAGACCAACAAGGTCAATTTTAGAGAAATGCTCCAGGCTCTGCTTACCAGCCTGCAAAGCTCCGGCAAGCCGGAAGCTCTGACGCTGGCGGCAGAACTGCAACGCACGCAATCGGTGCTGGGGGCGCTGGTGGATTTGCACTGGCCGGATTCACTTTATGAACAGTTGGAACCTGAGCTGCGTTTCAAAAACACCCTGATCGCTTTCAAGACGTTGATTCAGGCCGAAAGCCTGCGCCAGCCGGTGGTTTTGCACGTCGAGGATGCCAACTGGCTGGATGATGACTCGCATGAGTTGCTCGGCGCGCTTACCCTCAATGTCACCCACTATCCATTTGTGGTGCTGCTCAGCGGGCGCTACCGCGACGACGGCAGCCCGTTCCGTATTCCCACGCCCCCCGGCGTCCCCGAACATACGCTTGATCTGAGTACACTTGCCCCTGAGGGGGTGCGCCTGATGGTGCAGCAGATGTTGAAGGCCGAAATCGCGCCGGAGCTGGCGCAGTTCGTGGCCCAGAAAACCGAGGGCAATCCCCTTTTTGTGGAGCAACTGACCCTGGATTTGCGTGAGCGCGAACTCGTTCAACAGCGGGATGGCGTTTGGACCATCGTAAGCCGTGAGATCGAAACGGTGCCCGCGACCATCAACGCGGTCCTCATTGCGCGTCTGGATCGGCTGGCCGCGCAGGTCAAGGCAGTGGTGCAGACGGCGGCCGTCCTGGGGCGCGAGTTCGAGGTGCAGATTCTGTCGCGGATGTTGCGGGACGACGCCGAACTGTCGTCCAAATTGCAGCGGGCGGAAGAAGAAATGATCTGGCAGGCGTTATCTGAGATGCGTTACATCTTCCGCCACACGATGATGCGCGATGCGGCGTATGATATGCAACTTCAGGCGCGTTTGCGCGATTTGCATGCCCTGGCCGCCGAGACGATGGAGCAAGTCTATGCGGCCGAATTGGCGCCGCATTACGCCGACCTGGCTTATCACTACGGCAAAGCCGAAAATGTTCAACAGGAGTTCCACTATGCCAGATTGGCCGGCGAGTACGCCGCCTCGCGTTACGCCAACCAGGAAGCCATCGAGCACTACCAGCAGGCGTTGCGGAGCCTGGCGCGCCTTGACCCCGATATCACGATGCCGCAGCGCCAGGAGGTGTATGCGGCGCTGGCCGAGCTTGAAATTACCGTCGGCAAGTACGATCTGGCGCGTGAACACCTTGAAGCGGCGCTCGCGCTTGCCGTACGCCGGGGCGATGAGGATGGGCAGGGACGGGCGTGCCGCTGGATGGCGCAGATGGACGAACTGCGGGGGGATTATGATGAGGCTCTGGCCTGGATCGAGAAGGGCGTCCACATTCTGAAAGACCGGCGGACGCCCGACGCTGCCGAACTGGTGTTGATCGCCGGTTTGATCTATAGTCGGCGCGGCAATTACGACGAAGCAACCGTACAATTCCAGCAAGCCCTGCAGGTCGCCCAATCCCTGGATGCCGCCACCATCCTTGCACGGGCTCATAATGGCCTGGGTCTAATTCATCTGCGCGACAATATCCCCGCCGCCATTGAGCATTTCCAACAGGCTTTTGCTCTATACGAACGCGCCGGCGATATTCCGGGGCAGGCGAAATCTCACAACCTTATCGCCAACGCCTATATTGAGACCGGGCAATGGCGCGAGGCCGACTATCATTACCGTCAGGCGCGGGCCATCTTTGAGCAGATCGGGGATATCTACAACGGCGCGTTTAGCGATAACAACCTCGGCGAGATCGCGCTGTATCAGGGACGCCTGGACGAAGCCTTGACGTTCTATCGGCAGGCACTACAGGCCCTTGAACGCATCGGCGGCTCGGTGTATGTGCTGGGCGTTCTGCACATGAACCTGGGTCATGTCTTTATACGCCGGGGGGAAATTGATCAGGCTTTTGCTGAACTACGCATTGCCCAGGAGCACTTTGAACAGGCGCAGGTGCGCGATTTCCTGCCGGAATTGCACCGTCACTATGCCGAGGCCGCGCTTCAGGCGGGCGACCTGACCACTGCGGTCGCCGAGGCGCAGCAGGCTTTGACGTTGGCCCAAGAGCTGGAAATGCGCGGCGAAGAAGGCGATGCCCTGTGTGTGCTCGGTCAGATTGGTACTGTTCAGCAACACTACGAAGCCGCCGCCGCTTACCTGCAACAAAGCCTCGCCATCCGCGCCGAAAGCGGGGACATCTACGAAGGTGCGCGCACCCAACTGGCGCTTGCCCATCTCTTTCATGCCCAACAGGATGACGGACAGGCGCGCAAGTATCTGGAACACTGTATCCCGATTTTCGAGCAACTGGGCGCCACACCGGACCTGACCGACGCGCGCGCTTTGCTTCAGCAAACATCATGACTACGCGCTCAATCCAGCGTGAAAATACCTGTCAACGGATTTAACGGATGAAACGGATTAGCTTTCAATTGGCGCATAAATCTGCTCAATCTGCTTAATCCGCTGACCGTTTAAGGAATTGAACGGATTTTCAACCGCTAAGGAGGGTAAAATGAAAGCCGTACATTTCAATGCTAAGTGGTTGTGGATGGCGACCAGTGTGGTCGTCAGCATCGGACTGCTCTTGCTTCTGCTTACGCTGCTCCAGGGATTGCCGGCGGGACGCGCGTTCGCTGCTCCGGAGACACCGACCGCGCCCTCACGGGTGCGTGTGATTCCTGAACCCGACTCCCATTATGCGCCCCGTAACGCGCCGGTCACCATCATCTTCGATGAAGCTATGGATGCAGCCAGTGTCAATGTCGACACGTTTGCCGTGTTCGGCAGTCAAAGCCCTTACTTCCCCGGCACTTACGCCTTTGCCGATCTTGAGCGTAGCGTGACGTTGCTTCCCGCACGTGCGTACTTCCCCGGTGAGCTGATCCAGGCGACCGTTACTACCGGCACGCAAAACATCACCGGTGAACACACGGCTGCGGCGACCGTGTGGCAGTTCCGCGCGAGGGTGGAAGGCGGCTTCGGAGTGTTTAGGGAGCTGCCTGTGTTTTACTCGCCTGTGCCGGGGCGCGACGTGCTGCCGGGCGACTTCGACAATGACGGCGACCTGGATGTTCTGCTGGTCAGCAATGATGGCGCGAGTACCGTATGGTTCAACATGGGGGATGGGTTTACGTTGTGGCAGGAACTCACCTCAACGGGTGGGTGGAGTGCAGCGGCTGCCGCAGGTGATTTTGATCACGATGGACACCTGGATGCTCTGATCGCCGGACAGGGCGCCGATGAAGTCTGGCGCAACAACGGCGATGGCACATTGTCCCGGATGCAACTTTTGGGCGATACACCCAGCTACGATGTGGCCGTCGGTGATGTGGACGGCGACGGCGACCTGGATGCCTTGATGACCAAAGGCGCCGGAACCGAAATCTGGGTCAATCTGGGGGGGCGACAAGGCGGGACACTGGGGACGTTCGGCAACATCCTCCCGCCGCTCAATTCTCCCAACCATCAGGCTGTGGCGCTGGGCGATCTGGATCACGATGGCGACCTGGATGCCTTTGTGGGCCTGAGCAGCGGCAGCGGCGATGAGGTCTGGTTCAACGACGGCCTGGGGACTTTTAGCCAGACTGCGCAGTTTCTGGATGTGGCGGATAGCCAGGATGTGGCGCTGGGCGACCTGGACGGCGACGGCGATGCGGATGCTTTCGTGGTGAACGACGTCAATGCCGGCAACACCGTCTGGATCAATCAGGGCGGCGCGCAGGGCGGAACGCCAGGCTGGTTTGCCGATACCGGCCAGAAGTTAGGCGTCGCTAACAGTTACGCCGTGGCGCTCGGCGATGTGGACGCCGACGGCGATCTCGATGCAGTGGTTGCCAACAGCGGTGTGAGTGAGCGCGCCAACGTCGTCTATTTCAACGATGGGGCAGGATACTTTACCGCCGGCCGGTTGCTCGGCAATGCCCAGAGCTACGGCATCGCGCTCGGTGACCTGGATAACGACGGCGACCTGGATATCATCTCCGCCGACGACAACGCGCCGCCGGGTGTATGGCTGAACGAACCGCCGCGTTGCTTTGCGCAGCTTGCCAGCGCCCCCGGTACGACTTATGCCAGCATCAACGCCAAGGCTTTACAGCAGGCGGTGGATGCGGCACCGGCCGGGGATACGGTTAAAGTCGCCGGTACGTGTGCAGGAGTATTCATGCGCGCGGGCGTATCGCAGACCCTCTATGTGGACAAGTCCTTAACCATACGCGGCGGCTATACGCCCGATCAGTGGGAGATGGTCAACCCTGAAATTTATGCCGAACTGGATGCACAAGGCGCTGGACGGGGCGTCATGGTGACAGGGATGGTTTCGGTCACGCTGGAAAACCTGGATATCGCCTATGGCGATGCAACCGGCCTGGGAGGGGGGGCCTGGAGTTATGACAGCGTGGGCGGCGGCGTCTACATTGTCAGCGCTACCGTCACCCTGCGCAATAACCGTATTCACAATAATGTCGCCGGACGGAATGGCTGGAGTAGTGGTGGTGGGGTCTACCTCTATCAAACCCAGGCGACCCTGGAGCGCAATTTCATCTTCCAAAATACCGCCAGCATGAGCGACACGGCCATCTTGAGCGGCGAGGGCGGCGGCGTAGCGCTGCATGGCGGCGTCACGACGTTAATTCGTAATCAGATCAGCAATAACACGGCCGGTTCCGCCGGTTTCAGCATCGGCGGCGGCATCTACGTTGATACCGCCCATCTCAACGGCAACGGCAATGTCCTGATCGGCAATCTTGCCACCGGCAGCGCCGTTGAGGACGGCCAGGGCGGCGGGATTTTTGCCGCTGCCAACAGTCAACTGGCGCTGGTCAACACCGTCTTTCAAGAAAACACCGCCGGCGCCACGGCGAATTCCGCCGGCGCGGCGTTGGTGGTCCAAAGTGCTATGGCGAATATGGCGCACACGACCTTCGTCCGTAACCTCGGCGGCGATGGCAGCGGCGTGTATATCTATAACGGCGCCACCCTTAACCTGACCAATACCTTGATGAGCGAGCACAATATTGGCTTTGTCGTGCCTTCCGAAAATACGGCGAGCCTGGCAGGGATCCTCTGGCATGCGGTCGTTACACAGACTTCAGGCGGCGGGACAATTGATATTACCCATGCCATCACCGGCGACCCGACCTTCGCTTTTGACGGCTATCACCTTGAGGCCGCCAGCGACGCCATAGACGCCGGCATAGTGGCCGGCGTGTTTGATGATGTGGATGCTGAGCCGCGCCCGGCCGGTCCTGCTCCTGATCTGGGCGCGGACGAGTACTACCCACGCTGCTTTGCGCAGTTGGACAGTTCCCCTGGAACCACTTTTGAGAGCTTCGGCACGCTGGCCGTGCAGGCCGCTGTGGATGCCGCAATGCCCGGCGAATTGGTGAAGCTGGCCGGGGTGTGCGCCGGAGTCAGTTTTATCGCAGAAGATTCCCAGAGTGTTTACATCACCAAACCGCTGACCTTGCGCGGCGGCTATGATCCTGCCGCTTGGAATAAGCCGCCTGACGGTCTGACACCCTTGAGCAGCCTGCACCGGGGGCGGGTTGTACGGGTAGAAACCTCCGGCGTCATGTTAGAAAACCTGGATATTCACCATGGAATGGTATCCGACGAAGGTGGCGGCCTGTATGCCACCGGCGACATCACCCTGACCCATGTGCGGTTAAGTGAAAATACCGCCTATAGAATAGAGGGTCTTGCTGTCGGTGATGGCGGCCGGTCCCGCGGCGCTTATGCTCAGGCAAGCGGCAGCGGCGGCGGGGCATGGATTCAGGGGCGCGCCGTTTTGGAGGAAGTCATTTTCAGAGATAACTGGGGTGCTTACTATGGGGGCGGGTTATATGTAGATGGCCCGGTGCAATTGACAAGGGCGCGTTTCATTAACAACACGGCCTGGGATGGCGGTGGAGTATATCTTGCCGGAAACGGCCATCCTGCGTATCTGGCTAATGTGATTTTCAGCCGCAACTATGCCGGGAACGATGGCGCGGCGCTCTATTTGTTTGCAATGGATTCGACCAGCCGCGCCGAGCTGCTCCACCTGACGATTGCCGACCCCACCTGGCGGGCGAATTCGGCGATCTACGTGCCTACCGGCACCGTTTACATCACCAACACCATTTTCAGCGAACATAATATTGAGATCCTGGCTTTAGGTGACTCCCAGGTATACGAGGATTACAACCTGTTCGATGATGCTCCTCAGTTTACCGGCATCGTCTACAGCGGCGGCTATAGCCGCATCGGCAACCCGGCGTTTGCAAACCCGAATTGGGACGATTACCATCTGCGCTCGGAGTCGGCAGCGATAGACGCTGCCGTGGATCTGGGCATCCCCGTTGACATTGAAGGGTTGCCGCGCCCCCGCGGGGCGGCGCCGGACATCGGCGCGCATGAAGTCCAGTTCGTGGACGGCGTTAACGTTTACGGGGACGACAACATCCCCAACGGCAACTGTACGCTGCGCGAAGCCATCATCGCCGCCAATACCGACAGTCCGGTAGACCTGTGCCCGGCGGGCAACGGGGCCGATACGATTGCCTTGAATCCAGGCGTTTACACTTTGAGCATCACCGGTACCTACGAAAACGATGCCTGGACCGGCGACCTGGATATATGGGATGCGCTGACCATCACCGGCGCGGGACCAACGCTGACGCGCATTGATGCTCAGGGGATTGATCGCGTCTTTGAAATGTTTGGGAGTCGCCTGGTCATCTCCGGCGTCACGGTAATGGGCGGTGGAAACGTGGATACTGGCGGTGGTTTGCAGACCGATGGTTTGTCAGATGTAGAGTTCATTAACGTGCACGTCCGCGACAACCGTGTGGCTCAGGATGGCGGCGGCCTTCATATCCGAGGGAACTTGACTTTGCGTGATAGCGCGGTGTACAGTAACACTGCCTTCTACCATGGCGGTGGGATGCTGGTGGATATAGGAACCGATGTAACCGTGGCCAATACACTTTTCCGCCACAACCAGGCCACCAATGTTGCGGGGGGGGGAATTTACGTCATTGGCGGCGTCGTTTACTTGAGTAATAGCGCGGTTTTTGAAAATGATGCTGTGTCAGGCGGAGGAATTGCTGTCGTCAGTGGGACACTGATGGTGGCAAATACCCCGATTGCTAACAATACCGCGCTAAATAACGGCGGCGGCCTGTTCATAGACGGTCAGGCGATACTTGATGGCACATCCATCCTTAGCAACACGGCGAAGTATGGCGGTGGCGTCTACGTGGGCAGCGCAGGCGTGTTCATGCAGACCGGTGCGACTCTCATTGCGCATAACACCGCTTGGGAAGCCGGCGGCGGCATTAAAACCGAGGGGAATGTTTGGTTGCAGGATGGACAGGTGGCCTATAACCACGCGCTCTATGGCGGTGGGGTGTATGTCCATACCGGTGCAGCGACCCTGGAGGGCGCAGCCGCCATCCTCAGCAATACGGCGACCTACAACGGTGGTGGGGTGTACGTTCTCGGCGGCGAAACAGTATTCACACAAACCGATAACAGCCGCATCGCCCACAACCGTACGATTAGCGAAAGCACGGTCGGCGGCGGCATCTTTGTGGACACAGGGCGGGTCTGGTTGAACGGTGGCGTGATCTACAGCAACACCAGCAGCTATGGCGGCGGCGTCTATGTCTACGCCGGACAAGTGCTGTTGGCCGGCGGCGTCATCGCCGAGAACGCGGCGTTGAACGGTGGCGGTGTGCATCTCGTTTCCAGCGTCTTCACGCAGACCGGCGGCGCCATTCTGGGCAACCACGCCGCGTGGAACGGCGGCGGCGTCTATGTGGCCGACGGCGACTTCACGCTGCTCGACGGCCGGGTTGCCGATAACGTGGCCGGGGAAGGAGGCGGCGGTGTGTATGCCGAAATCGGCCTGGTGACGATGCATGCGGGCGAGATCGCCAACAATACTGCCGTCTGGGGCGGCGGGGTCGCGGCCATGGGCGAAGACGTTTTCTGGCGGCAATCAGGGGGACAAGTGAGCAACAATGTTGCCAGCGCGCAGGGCGGCGGTATATTCCTCCATGATAACTCCGGTGAAATGACCGGCGGCACTGTGTCAGGCAATCAGACTGAGGGGCTGGGCGGCGGCATCTGGTTCGGCAGGTCTTCTGGCGAGGTATCGAATGTGTATACTCAGACCGGCGGCCTCTTCATGGACAACCGCGCTGCGGACGGCGGCGGCCTGTACATTGCCGGCGCCCGCGCCCGCATCCACTACGCTGCCATCGTGAATAACAGCGCCGCTAACACCGGCGGCGGCATCAAAAATTCCGGCAGCAACCTGGACATAGTCAACGTCACCCTGAGCGGCAATACGGCGCAGGACGGCGGCGCGCTTTACCATTATGCGGGTACGGTGAAAGCGACCAATGTCACCATCGCCAACAACCAGGTGAATAACACCGGCGGCGGCATTTGGAGCAACGCCAATCTCTCGCTCCGCAATACTCTCATCGCCTACAACGGCGGCGGCAACTGTAACGGGGTGCTCACTTCGGAAGGCTATAACCTGAGCAGCGATGCTTCCTGCAACTTGAACGCCATCGGCGACATTCCCAATGCCGATCCACGCCTGGGGCCGCTCCAGAACAACGGCGGCGATACCCTGACACACGCGCTGTTAGCGGGTAGTCCGGCGATTAACAAGGGAACCTGTACCAATGTCCCGACCGACGATCAACGCCACTATCCGCGTCCTGATGCGGGCGGAAGTGGCCGCTGCGACATCGGCGCGTTCGAGGAGCAGACCTTCACCAACCTCCGACCGGTCGCCAATGCCGGCCCGGATCGGGTCGTCAATGTGAACCGGACGGTGACACTCGACGGCAGCGCCAGCTATGACCCCGACGGACATACGCCGTTGACCTATCAGTGGCAACAGACCGGCGGGCCGACGGTGAACTTCAACGCTACGGTTTCGCGTACCACCTTTACGGCGCCTGCTACCCCGGCCGTTCTCACCTTCACCCTCACCGTGCGGGACGCCTACAGCCTGGCTTCGGCGCCGGATGAAGTGCTCGTCAGCGTGGGCGGTGAAGCGGTCGCCGGCTTACAGGCATCCAACAGCAGCCCCACGCCGCTGGGCCAGACGACCTTCTTCTCGGCCAGCGTCACGGCGGGCACGAGCGTGATCTATCAATGGAATTTTGGCGACGGCAACCGCGCCAGCGGACAGTACGTCGGCCATACCTACACACAAGCGGGGCAATATCTGGCGACCGTGACGGCGCGCAATGCCAGCAGCAGCCTCTCGGTCGGCACGGTAGTTACCATCAGCAATGCTTCCCGCGCCAGCGCGCAGCCCATCGGCAGCAATACGGTGTTGACCAGCGCGCTGCTCAGCCTCAACGACACCGACTGGTACAAATTCCTGGTCCCCAATCCCGATTCGACAATTACGGTGACGTTGAGCGATTTGCAGGCCGACTTTGACCTGCTGCTCTTCGCGCCGGAGATTGACGAGGAAACCGGACAATTGCGCGACATCGGACGCTTGAGCAACATCGGGCGGCTGAGCAACATCGGGCGGCTGAGCAACATCGGACGCTTGAGTAATATCGGCCAACTGAGCAACATCGGCGAGCTGCTTGACCTGGGGCGCTTGAGCAATATCGGACGACTGAGCAACATCGGGCGACTGAGCAACATCGGCCGCTTGAGCAACATCGGCCGGCTCAGCAACATCGGAACGCTGGTGGATATTTCGGCTTATCCGCTGACCACCACCGAGCAGATCGTCTACAACGTGCATGAGCTGGCCGGTTATTACTATGTCGCCGTTTACGGTCAATCCGCTCAGGTTGTGGGACGACCCTACACGCTCGCCGTCAACGTCACGCCGCCGCAGTACGTTCATTATCCAATGACGGATACCGTGGCCATCAGCGTGATCACCCCAACGACCGATCCGGCGGTTAACACCCTCATCTTGTACGATGTGGTGCGGATGACGCAGTTCTACAGTACCCAACAGACTCTGTTGACCGGTACATTGCTTCCCAAACTCCAAGCGCTGGCGGCGCACCCGCAGGTCAACGGCGTGTTGGTAGACCTCCACAGCTATCCCGAAATCGTCGCCGCGTATGCGAAATGGGATCAGCATCCCGAAAGCCCGCAACACGCGAACTTTGTCGCCATGCATATCAAGTCGCTCCTGTATGCTTTGACGCCCGCCTATCCTAACCTCAAGTACCTGGTGCTGGTGGGCGACGACCGCATCATCCCGCAGCGCCGCATCCGCGATGATGCCCTGGTTTCCAACGAACGCACTTACGAAGATGCCTACTTCGCCCCCACCATTGATACCTCGCTGGCCCGTCGCTACTTCCTCAGCGACGATTACTACGCCGGGCTTCTGCCACTGCCCTGGCGTGGCCGCGAGTTGTATCTCCCGCAGGTAGGCATCGGACGCCTGGTCGAAGCGCCCGAGGACATCCTCGCGGCCATAGATGCTTTTATGGCTCAGCCCGTGCTGGAGCCGGAAGACGCTTTCGTCACCGGCTATGACTTCCTGATTGACGAAGCGCAAGCCATCAGTACCACACTGGCGTCGCAGGGCGTTGCGCAGATGACGACGCTCATCCACGACACGTGGACGACGAATGACGTGCGCACCCACTATATCAGCGTGACGGCGGCCAGCGACCTGAATTCCCTCAACGCGCACTTCACCCACTACGGCCTGATCCCGCCCACCTATCCCCCTTCTCCGTCGCTTGAGGATCTCTACGTGCTGGCCTCTGAGTTGACCGCGACGACCGATTACAGCGGCACGTTGCATTTCTCGGTGGGTTGCCACTCCGGGTTGAATGTGCCCGACGCAGATGCGCCCTCCGTCGAGGAAGCGACCGATTGGCCACAGGCGTTGATGCGTCGCGGCGCGCTGTTCATCGGCAACACCGGCTATGGGTACGGCGATTCGGACCTGATCGCCTACTCGGAACGGCTGATGACGGGCTTTGTGGAACGCCTGGGTATCTGGGAAGACGGGCAGGCCCCCACGGTCGGCTACGCGCTGATGCGCGCCAAACAGGGGTACTACAACAGCTTTAGCGCGGGCGCGTTCAGCAACTACGACGAAAAAGTCTTAGGGGAGATGACGCTTTACGGGTTGCCGATGCTACAAATCCACATGCCGCATACGACGACGCTCAACACGCAGGCGGCCCAACAGGCGACACTGTCACCGACCGGCGGGGTTGTGACTACTGCGCAGCACCTGGCTCTCAACTATGTTAAACATGTTACCCCGCAGGGGGCTTACTATACTGTTGAAGGTGAAGGCGACGCCCATATCGCCGGCGGGCGGCCCATTGCGCCGCGCATCAGCGCCGATGTGCAAATCTCCGGCGCCATGGCCCATGGCGCGTTGCTCGTCGGCGGGACGTTCACCGATATAGCCGATTTTGACCCGGTGATTTCGCGCATTGTGACCGAGGCAACCTACATCGAAACCGAACCGGATTTCCCCAGCGCGGCCTGGGAGCCGGCGCAGCTTGGCGCGATCAACCGCTTCCTCTCTATCGAAGGGAAAGCCTACGCCAGCCTGGTGGTGGTGCCCGGGCAGTTCCGCGCCACCACCGACGGCCATCCGACGACCGGCATCCAGCGGCTCTACACGGATTTACGCTTTGAAGTATACCACGCTCCCTTCACTGCCACAGACTTCATCGCGCCGAATATCCGCTATGTGCGCGCCATCAGCAGCACCGAGACGCTGCGTTTTGAGGTGTGGGTGGATGACGACGCCGACGCTCCAGAAGATACGGGCACGGTGGCGCGCGTCGTGGTGCTGTACCGCTATCTGGATCAGCCTGCCTGGTCGAAGGCCGAGCTGACGTACCTGGGCAAGAATGCCGCCGGTATCGGCATCGCTGAGGGTAGCGTGGGGCCGATCACCGCGCCGATTGAATACTTCGTGCAGGCTGTGGACGACAGCGGCAACGTCGCCCTGTCGCTTGATCACGGCATGCCCTTCACGGCGGTGGAAAGCGTCGCGCGCCCCAATCCGACCATCTACCTGCCGCTGGTGCTGCGCAATCAGCCGTGATTTGCGGTCCCGCATCTCTTGCGTATTACGGGTATTGGGGGCGGCTTGGCTGCCCCCAATACTTTTTCTTGATGATACTTATGGATGCGGGCTTGATCGGCAAGGTGTTCGTCGCCGGCCTGGGTACACCTAATCAGATGCGCGAGTACGTCAAGAATGGGGTGTGCCCCGAATTCGCCCTGTGGAATCCGAGCGACCTGGGCTATCTCTCCATTACAACAGGGACAACCTTGATCAGTTCAACTGGTAAGCTGTAAACTTCAATCACACCACACCCCACCGCCATCGCGGTGGGGTGTGGTGTATGGATAGCGAGCGACTTGAGAATGGCTCAGACCGGTCTCTGACCGCGCGCTGTGGCCGGTCTCTGACCGCGCCACTGCAAGCTCAGAAGTTGCGCATCACCAGCGGCAGATAAATCGGCCGCTTCGGCGCAGTTTTCGGCGTCACGGTGAAAGTTTCGGCGTCGCTCAACGGCGTGGTCAGCGCGCAGTTCCAGGCGGTGAACGTCACGGTCTTTGTGCCGGTTGTGGCGAAGGTGTGGCTGAACAGCAGCGGGTTGTTCAGGGTACTCACCGGCGCGCTCGCCCCTTCGCCGAAGTCCAGGGTGTAGGTGTAGGGCACCGCCGTCGTCGGCATAATGTCGGCGCGGAAGTTGATGGCGGTATCGGTGTAGATGTCGCCGGTCGTCAGCCGTGTCAAGGAAACCCCGGTAACAGGCACACACATGCCTTCCAGGTTGAAGACGGCCGTCACAGTCTTGTGGGCGTTCATCACCACGGTTGTGGTCGGATTCGTTCCGCTGGCGTCGCCGCTCCAGCCCGCGAAGACTGAACCGGCGTTCGCCGTCGCTGTCAGCACGACCGTCGTGCCGGAGAGGTAGCTGTGCGCGCCCACACCCGGCGTCACCACGCCGCTGCCCGTCCCTGCTGTCGCCACTGTCAGCGTGTAGTAGGTCGGCGGTATCCACTCGAAGGTGGCGGTGATGGTCTTGTTCCTGTTCATCATCACCGTGGCCGGATTGGTGCTGCCGGTCAAATCGCCGCTCCATCCTACAAAGCGCGCGCCGGGATTGGCCGTAGCCGTCACGATGACCGTTGCACCTTCAAGATAGGTATGCACCCCTGGCGGCGGCGTGACGGAACCGGGGCCCGCCACGACTAGATTGAGGGTGTATTCCGGCTTTAGTACGGTGACGACAGTTTCTCTGTGGTCGGCGCCACAGGCATTGGCTACATTCAGTGTGACGGTATAGGTCCCGGCCTCAGTATAGGTAAAGACCGGCGTGGGCCCGTCTAGCCCCGCGCCGACGCCCGCGCCGCCGAAGTTCCAGGCGTAGGTGATCGGCGCATCGCCGTCCACCGTCGCCGTGAAGTGCAACGCCGTTCCACGCACCACCGGGCTGTTGCTGACCAGCCCCACAATCGCCGCTGGCCAGCAGACACTTGCATGCCGGAAGCGTACCACCCGTTCCACCGGCGCACGGTGTTCAACCGTGAGCGTTTCGGTGACGAGATCAAGAATCCATGTCCCCTCGGCGACGGTGAACGTCTTGGTGATCGCGTACCACGTGTTCGGTGCGACATGCAAGCCCTGAACAACCGCCGGTCCTGCCGGCGTCCAGGTCGCCGGGCCGACATCTGCCGCCAGAGCGGTCATCAGCAGCGACGCGCTCCACGTTTCGGCCAACGTGAAGGAAACCGGGACGGTGTAGGTGATACGTATCCGGTCTACGATCTGGACGGCATCGCCGGGGAAGACCGGAATGGGATCGGTATTCGTGAGTACGCCGTTGACCCAGACGCGCTTTTCCCAGATTGCCGGTTCGGGCGGGCGCACGCGGAAGAGCGTCCAGGCTTCTGCCCCTAACTGTCCGGCGTGGTCGAACATGCCGTCCCAGATGGAGACCGTAGCGGAGGGCAACAGGCTGGCGGTGACGGCGACGGTGACGGTGATGCGCCCCGTCGCGCCCTGCGGCAGGTCGCCCAGCTCCCATTCGGCCGACAGGCCGCCCGCGCCGACGGTCTTCGGCGGCGGGGTGGAGGAGAGGAAGATCGCTTGCGGCGGGAAGACGTTGCGCAGCAGCACACCGTTCTCGTAGCCGCCGACGTTGGCGTATTCGAGCGTGAACGTGGCCGGGTGATTGGGCCACACCTCCGGCTCGTAGAGGCTCTCCAGGCGCAGGTGCGGCGGCAGCTTTTCGATGGTCACGTCGCGCGCCTCGCTCCACGCGCCGATGTTCAGGCTCTCCTGGAGGAGGGTGGTCGTCCAGGTGCACGGCTCGACGTGGAAGAACTTGGTGAACGTCACCGGCTGCGTCAGCCCCGCCGGGACGTCCCAGCGCAATGCACCGGCGTCGAGGTCATAGTATTCGGGCGTGCTCAAGACGTTAGTGTCATAGCCCTGCCGCCCGCCCCAGACCCACAGGCCGGGCCGTCCGGTGCCTGCTCCGGCCGGGATGAAAGCGCCAGCGTGGTTGCGGCGCGCCTGGTTCAGGTTAGGGAAGGTGACATCCCAGGTATTGGAAGCAACATTGTAGCGCAGACTTTCGGCGTATTCATCGGGCCATTGTCCACACCCGGCGACGACAACCGAGCCGGCCAGGCGGTAGGGCGAGGTGGAGTCGAAGCCGAACGCCTGCATTTCGTCGCAGGCGACGGGCAGATCGGCCACGCCGGCGTCGTCCCAGGCTGTCGGGGCGGACGTATCCAGCCTCTCTACGATGGTGACGGGGGAGAGGAATGTGCCGTCCAACCTATCGCCGCCGACGGCGTAGATGACGCCATCCACCACCGCCGCGCCGATGTAGCTGCGTGCCTGGCTCAGCGGCGGCCCGGCCGTCCAGCGGGAGCCGGCCGGCGCGGTGATGTCGAAGATGTAGGTGTCAGGGATGACCGTGCTGCCGTCGTAGCCCCCGAAGACATAGGCGACATTGTTCACCACCGCCACGCCGCCCGGCGAAGTCACCAGCGGGTAAGGATCGGCGGCGAAGACAACGGTAGCGCCGCTGGCCGGGTAGAAGCCCTGCACGGTGTTCGTACTGACGCCGGTGCTCATCCGCCCGCCGAACGTGACCAACACCTCGTTCCCGCCGCTGTCAATCAGGCGGGCGATGTTGTAGTTGGAGACTGGGACGGGCATATCCACGCCGGTATCGGTGTAGACGCCGGTCGCCGGGTCGAACTCCCAGATGCTGCCGTCCGTCGGTGTGCCGGTGCGCCCGCCCAGGAAGTAGACGTGGCCGGTGGACTCGGAGTACTCGGCGTCGAAACGCATATAGGCGAAGGGCGCGTTGGGCGCTTCGACCCACGGGTACGGCGTGACCGCGCCCACAGGCGGCGTCGTCTGGTAATCCAGCAGCCGCAGCCGCGCCGTGTCCCACCCCTCGCGCAGCGTGAAGGCCGAGGCGGTGGAGATGACGTCGGTGACGGTGACGACATCGCCGGTCTGCACCGTGACCGCGAGGCCGGGCGTCCACGCCTGGCCGTTGACCTGCTTCTCCCACTCCGGCAGCGGCACGTCGAGCGCCGTCGTCGCGGTGATGAGATAGCCGCGGAAGTTCAGCGTCGCCGTGTTGGTGACGCGCTCGCCGGGGCTGGCCGTGACGCGCGCGCGGAAGGTGATAGTGACAGTGGGCGGGATCGTCACACACGGCTCCGCCGGACGGTACTGATTCGTGGAAGTGAAGACAAAACCGGCGGTCAGGCCGCCCACCGACCAGACTTCGCCGCCGGAGCGCGCGGTAGTGCAGAAGCCGCCACTGTAGGCGGTCAGCGCCGCCGGCAGCGGGTCGCTGATGTCGGTCCAGGCGTCGCCGTACCAGTTGGTATAGTCGAGCCGTTCGACGAGCGGCGTCGTGTCGAAGACCAAACCGCCGTCCGCGTCGCCGCCGATGGCGTAGAGGTAGCGGTCGGTCGCGGCCAGCGCGAAGTCGGCGCGGGCGCTGCTGAACGTGGGGCCGGTTTCCCAGTAGTCATACGCCATATTGTAGCGCAGCGTCGCCGTGATGTTGTGTGCAATGTCGTTGCTCCATCCGCCGACGACGTAGAGGTATTCGTTCACCTGCACCCAACCGGGCGCGCTGGCGGCTACAGGCACCGGCGCGCCGTGTGTGTCCCAGACGCCTGTTGCGATGTCATAGATGTCTACCTCGGTAGATGCGCCGCCGAGTGAGAAATCATTGTCGCCGCCGGCGAGAAAGAGCCGCCCATCCCACGCGCCGAACGCCGCGCCCCACACGTTGCGCGGCAGTGGCGGTCCCGCAGTCCAGGTATCGCGGGCGATGTCGTAGATGTAGAATTGGGTCGTCCCGCCGCCGCCAGCGACGTAGATGTGTCCCCGGTAACAGACGGCCGAGGGGCCTTCAACGGGGGCAGGGAAGCGGGCGAGGGTGGTCCAGACATCGGTGTCAGCGTCGTACCGCCACGCGTTTTGCGCCGCGCTGGTCGGCACACCGGAGATCACGTAGAAGCGGTTCGGTTCGCCGGGACATTGCGCGCGCGCGTAGCGCACTCTGCCGGTCGGGATGGGCGCGGCGGCGAACCAGGTGGCGAGGGGGGAAGAGGGAGTAGGGAGTAGGGAGTAGGGAGTAGGGGCAACTTTCGCGGTTGCCCCATCTGCGGTTGCCTCCTGGGCAGGGGCAAGCCCTGCCCCTACATCAGATGCCGCCGTAGGGGCAACCCTTGTGGTTGCCCCATCTTCTTGGGCAGGGGCATTGTGGGCAGGGGCAAGCCCTGCCCCTACAACGGTCGGGCGGCGCGTGAGCGCGGCGGCCGGATGGTTGCTCCAGTAGACGGTGCGGGTGCCTCCACTGTACCAGGCGTAGCCGTAACTGGCATTGAGGCCGCCGACATACTCCACGCCCGCCGGCAGGGTGTCCGTCATGCGCAGCGCGCCGAAGAGCGGATCGGATGTCGTCAGCGTGAGCGTATAGGTGATGATCTGGCTGTTCGCAGCGGTGGCCGGGCCGTCTTTAATAAACTGCGGCGGCTGGAAGACGGCAGTGCGCTCCTCCACCGGCATCCCGTCGGGGGAGAGCTGTTCATAGAGCGTGACCGGCACGGCTTCGGCGATGTGGAACGTCTTGACCAGCCGCTCGCTCTCGCCGGGGCGCAGCGTCACATACCAGTGGCTGTTCGATGTGAGGACACCGCGCGTGTGGTATTCGTCCGTCAACGTCACCGGAGCGCCGGACCAAATCTCGATCAGTTGGACAAAGAGCGGCTCGCGCCCGACGTAATCCAGCCGGTCTACGATCTGCACGTCGTCGCCGGGGACGAAGGTGAACGGGCCTTCGTCGTAGCGGCCGACGTAATTTCCGTTGATGTAGACCTCTTTCGTCCAGGTGATGGTCGGGCGCGGCGCGACGTGGAACGCCTGTGTGGCAACTTTACGCAACGGCGGGACATACGCCAGGCCGTACATAGTCAGATCGTTGTCCCCGGAGGCGATGACGCTGCCGTCCGCCGAGGAAACGCGGAACCAGCGGCCGTCCGTGCAGGCCAGCGTCAGTATGCCGGACGCATCGGCGGCCATGCCGGTGCCGCCGAAGGAGCAGCCGGACGCCGCGTTGGTGATGGTGACGACGACGCTGCCGTCGAGTGGGTTCGTCCCGTAAATCTGGGTGCCGTCGAGCTGCCACAGGAGCGTCCCGTCGAAGGCCAATCCTTCGATGCCGCTTCGGCCAGGGATGGTGCGGATGAGCGTGCCGGTGCGCGGGTCGTGGAACTCGATGTTGCCTGACTGGTAAATCGCCAGCGTGCCGTTTACCAGTTCCATCCCTTGCAAATGCGATAAGGACCCCGACCAGCGGTACAGTTCATTGCCCGCAAAATCGTGGGCCACCACGCTCTGCGGGCTGAAATGGCCGCTCCAGATCGTCTCGCCATCGGTCGCCATGCCGTTGGGTATCGCTGCGCCGGCCGGGAAGCTACCCAGGTCGTTCAGGTCGGCGTCGAGCAGATGCACGGCATTATCGCTCCAGGTCCCCGCCACGTAGCGGACGTCCGCCGCCGGCGCAGTGTTCGCCAGGCTGCCGCGATAGTCGAGCGCCGCCTCATTCACTACCGTCGTCGAGGGCGGCGCGGTGACGCGCACATCGAAGGTGACGGTGACCACCTCCGGCTGCGGCGCGCGTCCCACGGCCTCGCAGCGGGTAGTAAGGCTACTAAAGTAATCCGTCACCCAGATTTCCGGCGGCCATTGGCCTTCGATGAAAGTGACGCCGGAGTTGAAACCGGAGGAGCCGTTGGGGCAGGTGAAAGTCAGCAAAGTATTACAGCGCAAATCGGTGACGACCACGGTATCGTCATCCCAACTGGAATGGTAGAGCACGCCGTTCTGCGCGTCATAGTCAATGCCGGCATTATCGCCAAGCCCCGGCACAGTGCAGGTCATCACCGTCCCCCAGCTGTTGGCGACGAACAACCCGCGCTTGAGCAAGTCGAGTTCGTAGACCGTGCCGCCGTCGAAGAGCGCGGTAGCGAAATAGCGGTTGGGCGCGCCCGGGACGACGGCGATGTCTACAATGGAACTGATCGCCGAGCTATCGTAGCTATCATTGCTTGCGCCAGTGGTTTCCCAGGCATTGATGAGGCGGCCGGTCGGGTCTATCTCAATGATGTTATCGTGATGGATGCCGCCGCCGCCGTAATCGGTCACGAAGTAATGGCCGGCGGCGTAGTCGTAGCCGACGCCGCTGCGCCAGTTCGACCAGCCAGGGTTCACGTCCGAGAGGTTGAAGCTATGGAGCACGGGATGCGGGACGGGATAGGCAATATCGTGGATAAAGTATGGCCCACTGCCCTCATGCACATAGCGGCTGTAGTCGGTCTCCGGGTTGTACGCCAATCCGACGGCGGCCGTCGCCCAGGTATTGGTGAACGTCTCGATGGGAGCGCCGGGCGTTGTGACGCCCACCGCCGCCTCCGCCGTCCAGTAGACCGCGCGTGCCGTGTCGCTGTACCAGGCGTTGCCGAAGCTCGCGCTCAGCCCGCCGGCGAACTCCACGCCCGTCGGCAGCGCGTCCACCAACTGCGCCGTCCCCGTGATCCAGTTCGGGCGCGTGATGACGACGGTGTAGGAAACGACGTCGCCGGAGTAGGTCCAGTCCGGGCCGGATTTGGCGAGGCTGACGCCGTCGTCGCAGGCCGGGCATTGGAGCAGTTGCTCGTGCGACGTGCCAGGGGATAAGCCGGCCACCGAACCATCAACGACGTGCATATTGCCATTCACCGTATCGCCTTCCAGGCGATAGAGCGCGTAAGCCGGAGCGGGGCCGTAGAGGAACCGGCCGGCCTCACGGCTAAAGTAGGCCGAGCGTTGGAGCAATTGCCAACTTGCAGCTACACCATTGGCGAGCCAGAGCTGCCGGTCGCCGGCATGGAGTTTCTCTGCATCGGCCATGCCCCACCAGGGTTCGGGCAGCGGCCCCAGGTCGGCGTTGGGTGGGTTGAACGTGGCCGCTGCAATATCATAACATTGTGTGTCGGCGTAGACGTTGCTGGCGCTATCCACGCCGCCGCCCACGCAAATCCCGCCGGACGCGCCGATCCACGGCGCGTACCATCCGGCGTGGAAATCGAAACCGGCCGGGATGTGGGTGAAGTTCCCCAGCGGCGTTGCCGTGTTGGCGGCCGGATCGTAGCGGTACAACGTCGTCAGGTTGCCGCCGCCGGGCATCGTCGCGCCACCGGTGATGTAACAGCGATTGGCGCGGTAATCCACGACGATGTCGGGCGCCCAGATGCCGTTGGCGGGCAGCGGGGCGGGCAGCGCGGGTGTATCCCAGGTATCGCTGGCGATGTGATAGCGATGCCAGACGCCGCTCGCGGCGCCGGTTGTATCCGGCAGCAACAAGATGACCGGGTCGTTGGGCGCGGCGTAGCCAAAGCAGGCATCTACCGGGTATCGGATGTTGGGCGCAGGCTCGGGCGTCCCGGTCGTCCAGGAATCGGTCGCCGGATCGTAAATGTCCACCGCGCCGCCGCTGCCGTATCCGCCCACGTTGTAAAGTTTGCCGCCATAAGCAATCACCGCGCCATCCATCGAAACGCGCGGTGAGTTAGTGCGCGTCGCCCAATCGGTCGCGCTGATGGCCTGTTTGGTGATCACCGCCGTAGCGGAGATGGCCGGGTTGCTCGCCAGGTAGGCGGTGATGGCCGCCGTGACGACGTTCCCCGGCGCGACGCCGCGGTCAATCTTGAGCACGGCATCGAAAGGCTGCACGGCGGTCTCCGGCACGACGCCCAGCGAGGGCGGCAGTTCCACGCTCACCCCGGCCGTGGTTGTGTAGAATAACAGAACCTCGCCGCTCAGGCCAGTATGGTTGGCGAAGACCAGCGCGTGCGTCTGCTCGGCGCAAGGGCAGCCCTGGGCGGCGATGGACGGCGGGGTCAACACCGCGCCCGCAGCGACCTGACACGGCGGCGTCATTCTGTACCCCGGTGCGGTGCAGGCCGTCAGGTCGGGCTGGAGCGCAATGTTGATGTCGAAGAGGTGCGCGGTCAGCTCGCCCAGGTGATAGGTCTGCGAGATGTATCCCTCCGCCTCGACCGTGAGCGTGTAATCAATCGTCGCGGCCAGGTGAAGCGCGTAATCGCCGGTGTGGGGAGCGGTCCACGCGGTGTTGTCAGGCGCGGGCGGATCGAGCGGATCGCCGGTGACGGCGACGCGGGCGTAGACGGGATAGCCGGTGTTCGCGTCCGTCACCCGGCCATAGACGTCCCAGAAATCGGCCGGCTGGAGCGGGATGTCCACCCGTGCGCCTTCCTCGTCCACGTATCCAAGGGCGGAGTTGGGGCGGTATCCGTAGGCCTGGGCGGTGACGCTGTAGGATTCGTCGCCGGGGACGGATAGCTCGTAGTCGCCGGTTGTAGCTGTTTCGGCGGAGAAGGGGATGTCGGTGAAGGCGTGGACGGTCTCCACGCGCGCCTCCGCGACGCCGCGCATGGTGTTCGCATCATACACGGTACCGAAGAGATGCCCCCAGAAGTACGGCTCGGAATCCGACCAGACATCGGCGTCGCCGCGCCGGTCGTCGCCCCAGACGGTGTAGAAGGCGCCGCCGCCGGCCGTCGCGCCGTCGTAGTCGCCGTGGTAGCAGGTTGCCATGCCGGGGCCGGCGGGCACCACAGGCGAGGATGCATCGCTGATGCGTTTGTTAGCCTCGAAGGTCAGGCCGCCGTCGCGCGAAATCGCCATATAGCGGTCGTACAGCAAGTTGTTGGTTGTGTCCAGCCGCCGGTCGTACCAGAAGACGGCGATCTCGCCGTTCTCGGCCACCGCCAACGCCGGGGAGAACTGGTCAGCCGCGTAGCCATCGTTGACGCGGATCTCGTTCCCCCACGTCACGCCGCCGTTGGTCGAGCGGCGGTAGTAAATGTTGACCACGTCGCCGGTATTGTAACTGTCCGGGTCGTAGGAATAGACGACGTGCAGGTTGGAGCTGTGGTCCACGGCGAGCTGTGGATAGGGGAAGTAGCGGATGTCGCCGTTGAGCGCAGGACGGCCGCAGTTGGCCGTGGCGGTTGCGTCGCGCGGATTGATTTGGTCGCTCATCGGGTTCGTGAGGGGATTCCACGTCGCGCCGCCGTCGGTCGAGCGCGCCATTTCCACGTCAATCGGGCCATCGGGGTAGGTATCCCAGTGCGTCCAGGCGACGTAGACATAGCCGGTGACGGGGTCCACGGCCGGCCATGCCCCGTTGACCTGATTGTGGCCGCTGACATCCACCGGCGGCGACCAGATCTGCCCGCCGTCGCCGGAGCGCGTGGCGTAGATATGGCCGTCGGTGAAATCGGTCCACACGGCGTAGAGGCGGCCATAGTAGGGGCTGGCGGGGTTGTTATCCACGGCCAGCATCTCCTTGTCATCCATTGTGCCAGTGTGGATCATCCCCACCCAATTGGGCCAGTTGCACATCGTGCCCAGGTCCCACAGTCCCAGGCCATTCAAGTACAGCGTTGCCAGGTAGAAACGCCCATCGGCGCGCCGCCAGACCAGCGATGGATACCCATAAGAACTCGGCGCGTTGAGCGAGCCGTGGTCGCTCCACGTCGCGCCGCCGTCGCCGGAGCTGCTAAAGCCGGTCCAGCCGGTGACCTCCACATTGCCATGGTAGGAGTCGTTGTAGGCGGCGCAAAGGACGCCGTTGTTCTCATTGCGGGCGATAACGGCGCCGCTCTGCGTCATTGAGGTCGCCTCGCCGGTGGGGTCGTTCACCAGCACGTCGTCACCGAGGGCGGATGGAAGGTAGGGAGTGGAGAGTGGAGAGTAGGGATTAGGGAGTAGGGAGTAGGGAGTAGGGGAGACTCTCGCGGTTGCCCCCGTGCTGGGGCCGGTCTCTGGTTGCGCCTCTGCTGGTCCTTCTTGGCTAAGGCCGGTCTCTGCCTGCGCCTCACGCCCGCAGGCGTGGAGCAGCGCCGTCTCCAGCGCGCCCGACATCATCCCGCGCGCGGTCGGGTTGTCGAGCAGGGCGCAGTTGGGCGCGGGCGCCACGCCGACCTCTGGCGCGGCGCCCGCGCTGCTTGTGGGCGGCGGCATGACTGCGGATGGTTGTGTCGGAAGTGTGACGCCGGAGGGCAGAGTTTCTCCTATCGCTGCACGGACGGATAGGTTGAAGGGGAAGAGTAACATAGACAGGAGCATGCTTACATTGAGCCAATAGAACAAGGGACGATGAAGCTGTTTCATGGTTACCTCCTTTTGAACCCCCATGGAATTTTGAAATTGACCTTAACGTCGGATTCCGATGAGGAGTCCGGCGCAAAAATGTGCCCAGGAGATAGTTGTTAATGGATGATGCCCGCCTGTTTATATTATAGCCTTTAGCATAAACAACACAATATGACTTGAGTAAGGGGTGCGGTTGATATTGGGCTTGGTGGTCATTATTTTTCCTTAAAAATATAAGGGGCACAGAGACAAAGTCCTCTGTGCCCTTTGTGTAGACTATGGTGCAAAATATCCGGCCTTACACCGTCGAAAGGTCCCACTCCTCGTAAATCTTGGGGACATCGTTGATCAGACGTTTGGTGTACGCTTGCTTTGGATGCAAGATGACCTCATCGGCTGAACCGCTTTCGACAAATTTCCCCTTTTCCATAATGTAGACGCTGTCCGAAACATAATACGCCAGACCCAGATCGTGGGTGATGAAGATAATCGTCATCCCGATCTCGTTGCGCAACTGCATCAGCATATCCAGGATGGTGGCGCGGGAGCAGGCGTCAATCATCGAAGTCGGTTCGTCGGCGATCAGAATCTTGGGCATCAACAGGAAAATGCGCGCGATCATCAGCCGCTGCATCTGCCCGCCGGAAAGCTCGAAGGGGTACTTGTTGGTCAGCTCCTCGAACTTCAAATTGACAAAGCTGCACGCCTGCGCCATCATCTCCACCTTTTTGGCTTTCGGTAGATTGCGCCCGCCGCGCATGTGGATGCAATCCAGGAGCACCTTATCAATCTTGTTGAAGATGTTGTATGAAGAGAACGGGTCCTGGAAAATCGCCTGGATGTTTTTCCAGTATTCCCGCTTTTTCTTGTGCGTGCTGATGTCGCGCTTTTGCCCCTGGAAGTACACCTCGCCTTCCGTAGGGTTAATCAGGCCCAGTAGCATTTTCGCCAGCGTCGTCTTGCCGCTGCCCGATTCGCCCACGATGGAGACGACCTCGCCCTCATAGAAACTGAAATCCACATGGTCAACCGCCACCGTCTTGTGACGCCCCAAACCGAACACTTTAGTCAGTCCTGTGCCGCTCAGGCACACATTTCTTCCCCAGATTTTTCTTTCTTCAGCCATTTTTATAAGCCTCGCGCAGTTCTGCTTCTGAAAGAACGCAACGGTACATGCGACCGCCGCCGATGTCGCGCAACGCCACGGACGTTACCCGACATTCCGGCATCACGTATTTACACCGGTCGGCGAACCGACATCCCATGGGCGGCTTCTTAAGATTGGGCGGCACGCCGGGAATGGCCGTCAGTTTGACGCTGCGCAGCCCCTCTTCGGGCACGATGATCGAACCCATCAGGCCCTTGGCATACGGGTGCAGGGGATCGAACACCACTTCGTGGGCGGTGCCGCGCTCCACAATCTGCCCGGCGTACATCACCATAATATCGTCGGTCACATTGTACAACAACGGCAACTCGTGCGTGATGAAGATCAGCGACCCGATAAAGCCGTCTTCCATCAGCCGCATGAGCATCTTGATGACCATCTTTTGGGACGTGACGTCGAGCGCCGAGGACGGCTCGTCGGCAATCAGCACCTTGGGCGAAAGCAGCACCGCAATGGCGATGACCGTGCGCTGCTTCATGCCGCCGGACAGCTCTACCGGGTATTTCTGCAACACTTCGGCCGGCAGACCGAGGTGTTCAAACAGATTCCTGGCGCGCTCGTAAATCTCCTTCTTCGTGGCGCCGTAATCGTGGACCTGAATGACATCCTCGATGAAGTTGATGACCTTGCGCGTGGGGTTGAGCGCGTTCATCGCCGCCTGGGGGATGTAGGCAATTTCTTTCCCCAGAATGGATTTGCGGATGTCATCGGGATCCATGCCGGTAATCTTCTGCCCATCAATGATGATCTCGCCGCTCATATAGTGCAGCGGCGCGAAATAATAGCCCATCAGGCTCAGCGCCAGCGTGGATTTGCCGCAGCCGGATTCCCCCGCAATGCCCAGCGACTTGCCCTCCTCAACCTTCAACGAGACATGGTCAACCGCATACACATCTTCCCGAAAACGGGTGACATACTTGGTGGTGAGTTCTCTGACATCTAATAAGACTTTTCCCATGGCAATCACCTAGTCCCGCAGCGCCGGATTGAAAATCTGATCGAGGCCCGTATTCATCAGATTCATCGAGAACGTGATCAACGCGATGGTGATGAGCACTGGTAAGTACGCCCACCATTTCCCCAGGATTTGCGCCTGGTAGATCATCGCCCAGTTCATCATTAGACCCAGTGTGGGCACCTCGGTCGTGCGCGGCCCCAATCCCAGGATCGAAAGCCCGGCCTCGGCCAGGATGCCGGAGGAAATTTGCAGGATCAGCGCCATCACCACATAAGAAGCGATGTAGGGGAGAATGTCATTGAGAATGATGTACACGATGGAGTGCCCGGACAACTTTGACAAATTGACGTGGTCGCGGTTGCGCAAGGACATCACCTGCGCCCGCACGGCGCGGGTCGTCCACACCCACGACGTCAGGCCGATGACCACGGCCACGGTGACCGCGCCGCGTTTGTCCTGCCCAATGCTGAACGAAATCAGGATCAACAGCACGAACCCGGGGATGACGGTGAAGAGGTTGGTGAAGAACATGATAATGTCATCCACTATGCCGCCGATATAGCCGGATAATAACCCCAGCGTCAGGCCGATCAAGGTGGCAATGCTGCCGGCGACCAGGCCGATCAGCAAAGAAACCTGCGTGGCCCGCACCAGCTCGGTGAGCACATCCCGGCCGAAGTTATCGGTGCCCAGGGGCAGGAAGCGCACGTTCGCCACCTGTTTGACGTTCACATACTCGGCCGGCATGAGCATCCCTTTTTCTTCCAGGGCGCCCGTCTCCGCGTTTTTGGTCGCGATGACGAGGGCCTCGGTAGACAAAAGCCCCTTGAGCGAGTTGTTGAGCCGGATAAAGTAATTGCGCTTGGCGTTGGTCATCCCGGGGATATTCGCCTTGGGGTCATAATGGGTTTCCCACAGCTCCAGGAGTTTAGGGGTATCTTCGATGTCAATTTCCGCTTCCGGGATGCCATACCCCACCAGCCATTCCCGCATAGCCAGGCGTGCCTCTTGATTCAGTTTGCTGGCGATGCGTTTGACGTCGGCGCCCTCCAGATTCAGGACATGTTTGGGTGCATTGACGCTGTCATACACGTTTACATAAATGCCGGGTTCAAAAAAGGTACCCTGGCTGATAATCGCCAGCGGGGGATAGGGGAAGAGCAGGGGGTAAATGATGACGATCAACAGGATGGCGACAGAAATAGAAAAGCCAAAGACAAACTTACCGGAGTGAAAAATTTGTCGTAGTGTATGTTTCATTGCCCGCCGCTCCTTAATCTGCTTGCGTGGCTTTGATACGCGGATCAATGAAGCCGTACAGGATCTCGATGACGAAGGTGGCCGTCAGCACCATAATCGTGATGATCAAGGTGGTGGCCGAAATGAGCGGATAATCCTGTCCCATCACGCCGTTCATAATCGTGTAGCCCAGCCCCGGATAACTGAAGACGATCTCGGCCACCAGCGCGCCGCCGACCATTGTACCGATGGACAGCGCCAGGCCGGTGATCTGCGGCAACATCGCGTTGCGGAACACATAGCCGATGATTTTGCGGTCCTTGATGCCCATAAAGCGGGCGAACTTGACGTAATCTGCGTTCAGCTCATAGATCGCCATCGAGCGCATCCCAATGGCCTGTCCCCCGATGGCAATCAAGACGATGGACCAGAAAGGCAACTGATAATGGATAATGACCGAACGGATAAACTTCCAACTGAACTCGGGGATCATATCAAACCCGTATCCACCCGAGGTGGGAAGCCACTCTAACGTCACCCCGAAGATAACCATCAGGATAATCGCCATGCCAAAGGCCGGAAAGTTGCTCATAAAGATGCTGATGGGCATGATGACTTTATCGAAGCCCCCCTTGAGGTACGCTGCCAGTGCTCCCAGGGTGTTGCCGAGGATCCAGCCCACGATGATCGCCGGGAATTGCAGACAGATCGTCCACAGGATCGAAGCCCGGATCACCTCGGCGACCGTGCGCGGATATTGACTGAATGAGAATCCGAAATCGCCCCGCAGCACGTTTTTCATATAGATAAGAAACTGTTCATACATGGGTTTGTTGGTACCGAAAAGTTCGGCATACTGTTGATAAATGGCCCGGACGCCGGTAGCCTCGCTGATGCCCTGGGCCAGCTTGGAGACGATGGCCGCCACCGGATCGCCCGGCATTAAGCGGGGGAGAATGAAGTTTAAGATGAAGGCGCACACGAAGGTAATCAGAAACCACCCTAACTTGTTCAGGAAATACTTACGATATCCTTTCAACGCTCCATCTCCTTTGAAGACAGTCTGATAGTCATTAGTCGGATAGTCATTAGTTTGATAGTCGTTAGTCGGATAGTTGATAGTCAGATAGTCCCACGATCATTTGCATTATCGGGGCTATATCGAAACTCTCCTTTGGGAATGAACCGCAATAAAAATAGAATTAACAGCCATGTTCCGCGCTGGCGGAACATGGCTGTTGTGCAGGAGTTGGGTTTTATTTGACCAGGGTGATGTTGTACAGACAGGCGACGCCCCAGCCGTTGATGCAGACCATCGGCGGAACGGGCGGCTTGGTGCCGTCATCCTGATGCGGGAAGTTCGTCCACACGGTCTCGTTCACCGTGTGGAACAGCTCCGGGCGATACATCAGGGTGAAGGAGGGCACATCGGTCAGGTAAATCTTGACCAGTTCGGTGTACATGGCCTTCAGCTTGGCCGGATCGGTCTCGTTGGGGATGGCCTTGATCAGCTCATCCACACGCGGGTTGCTGTACTGACCCCAGTTGCCGGTCCAGTTGTTCGGCATGCCCACCCACTCCGAGCTGAGCAGGTTGCGGATGCGGCCCCACGGCTGGGTCGGGCCGGTGCCGGCGCTCCACATCATGAAGATGTCATACCCTTCGGGGAGCGGCGCGTCCGACTTGGTGACAACGGTCTGGTACACCGACCATTCGGGGTAGTTGGTGGTGATATCAATGCCGATCTTCTTGCCGGCGGCGGCGACGATTTCAATCGCGGCCTGCCAGTCGGACCACCCGTTGGGGCAGGTGGCGACGTAGCTGAGCTTCTTGCCCTTGTATTCGCGCCAACCATCGCCATCGGTATCCACAACGCCGGCCTCATCGAGCAGCTTCTTGGCGCCCTCGATGTCGTTGCCGGCCCACTGCAGGTCCTTGACGGCGTCGTGATCGTACATCGCCTGCTCGCCGGGGGTCGGGTTCATCAGCGAGCGCGGTACCTGCGTGAAGGTCGCCGACTGATTGGTCATGGCGTTGGCGATGATGGAGTCGTAGTCAACCGCGATGGCGATGGCCTTGCGGATGGCGACGTTGTCCAGACCGTGGGACTTCAGGTTGTAGAAGGCGGTGGGGAGGCTCGCGCCGATGTGGTAGGGGGCCTCGGGCAGATAGGTGGAGATGGGCAGACCGTAGTTGAGCCACAGCATGTGGACGTTGGAGTTGAACTGCTGGCTGACGTCCACTTCACCCTTGGCCAGGGCCACCGAACCGGCGGCGTTGTCCTTGAAGATCACGTGCGCCAGATACTTGGGTGCGGGCAGCTTGCCCCACATAGACTTGTCCTGCCCCCAGTAGTTGTCGTCGCGGATGAGGACAACTTTCGTATCATCGGCGAAGAACTTGTGATAGGGACCGGAGTAGACCACATCCTCGGCCGGGTCAGCCAGCAACTTGGTGGCGTCACCGCCGGCGCGTTTCTCTAACTTCTCGGTCCAGGCCTTCTGGATGACATAGTTGCTGCTCACGTAAGAGGCTACCACCAGGGGGTTGACCGCTTTGCCGTTCTCATCCAGCTTGGCCTTGATCACCACCGTCTGGGGATCCTTGGCGATGATATTCTCAATGTAATCCTTGTTGCCGGCGCCGGTGGAGGTGTTGTACTTGATGTGGGTCGCCCAGGTATAGGCCACATCTTCGGCAGTCACGGGCGTCCCGTCGCTCCACTTGGCGGCCTTCTTGATCTTGAAGGTTAGCTCGGTCCGATCGGCATTCCACTGATAGTCACCGTCGGCCAGCAGCGGGTATTGCTTGCCGTCGAGCATGTTGTACAGATAGGGGGTCTCGAACATCACGACACGGGCGTTGTCCCCGGCAGCAATCGCCATCGCGTTGTTGTTGCTGCTGGAGTAGGGGTTCCAGCCGACGACCGGACCCCACTGGAGGCCGTTGAAGTACAGGGTCTCATTGCGCGGCAGCGCGCCCTTTTCCGGTTCGGGCGTCACCAGCACCTCAACGGTCTTCTCGACCACCTTCTCGACCTCAACGGTCTTCTCGACCACCTTCTCGACCTCGACGGTCTTCTCGACGGTCTTCTCGACGACCTTCTCAACCGTCTTCTCGATGATCTGCGGGGTAGGCGTGGCGCACGCAGACAGCACCATACTCAGGACCAATATGAAGCTAAAGAGTATCACAGCGTAGCGTTTCATCTTAGAATTCTCCTTCCTTAAACGAAATGGAAAACAAACTGGATTGTGAATTTTAGTATGTTGAGGGAGTATAACATTTATTCATTTATGTCCGCAATGATTCGATAGGCACCTCCTGAAACAATAACTTGTTAATCGTTGGTCTGGTAGTCAAATAGAAGCTAGATACTTTAAAATTACACCCACTTATACAGATGTCAACATCTTCGGAAGCGCTTCCAACTTCTATACTATAGCACAAATGAGGGGCATTTGTCAAGGGGATTGTCTCCAGATTTTGGGGGAAATTGCGACTATACCGGACTGTATTATACTGGCAAGATGAGGCGATGATGAAACTCAAGCCCAGCGTATGGTTACCTCTATTGCTCTGGCTTGTGGCGTGCTCGACCGGCCAGGGGGAATCGGCAGCGCAGACGCCGCTGCCGACCCGCGCGCTTACGGCAGCGCCGACCGCCACGCGTCCCCCGCGCTGGACTCCCACCGTGTCGGGCGTACCTGCTGCCACCGCCACGCCGTTTCCCTTTGTGACGGCTCCACCCGATGGCATCCCCCAGGTGACGCTCTCCATCGTCCTTAACTACGCCGATAAACGGATGCGGGTGAGCCAGCAGGTGGTATTCGCCAATAACAGCCCCGACGTATGGGATGAAGTCGTTTTCACCGCACCGTCGGCCCATCAGCCGGGCGTCTTCACCCTGCACACGGTCACGGTGACCACCACCCGGCAAAGTCAACTGGCTATGGCGGTCCTTTCCGGTACGATGCTCTATGTGCGCACGCCGATGCCTATCATGCCGGGAGCGGCGCTGGCCGTGGCGCTGAAGTATGAGATCGCCATACCACCTGTGTCTCTGGATACCTGGTTGCCGCTCGGTAACCTGGGCGCAGGCGAACGATTGATCCAGGCAGGCGACTGGCATCCCACGCTGGTCCCCTACCGTCCCGGCGCCGGCTGGCAGACGTGGGATTACGCGCCGGTGGGCGATCCCAACATTTACGGCATCGCCGATTATGACGTGACACTGCGCGCTGACCCGACGCTGGTCGTGGCAGCGCCGGGTGTCGCCGCCTACAAGGGCCAGGTACGCCATTTCCGACTGGAGCGGGCGCGCACGTTCGCGTTCCTCGTCAGTCCTGAATATCAGGTGCTGCGGGGCATGGCCGGCAGCATACCGGTACGGGTGTACTATCTGCCGGAATACGGCGCGGCCGCGCAGGCGGTGCTGCAAACGGCGACCCAGGCCATCCCGCTCTATACGGAACTCTACGGCCCCTATCCCTACACCGGCCTGGTTATCGCCCAGAACGCTTATTACGGCGCCATGGAGTATTCCGGCTTGGTCAGCATGAGCAGCAACGCTTATGTTTCTTATAAGGAGACGCCGGTGGCCGCCCTGGTCAACCTGACGGCGCACGAAATCGCGCATCAATGGTGGTACGGCGCGGTGGGCAACGACCAGGTTCACGAACCCTGGCTGGACGAGTCCCTTGCCAAATACAGCGAGCTGCTCTTCTACGAACGCTATTACCCGGATTTCGTGGAGTGGTGGTGGCGGCATCACATCTATAGCCGCAAAAGCAATGGCCCGCTGGACGCCACAATCTACGATTTTGCCGACACGCCGGCCTACATTGACCAGGTCTATGCCCAAGGCGCGCGCTTTTTGGGCGACCTGCGCGCCCTGATGGGCGATCCGGCCTTCTTTGCCTTCGTCAAAGCCTACCGTCAGGCTAACGACGGGCGCATCGCCACCCGCAACGATTTCTTCGCCGCCGTGCGCGCGCATACAGACGCGGACCTGACACCGCTGGTGGAGCGATATTTTGGGGTAGGGAGTAAGGAGTAGGGAGTAAGGAACAGGGAGTGTGGTATAATTCCCGCCGTGAGGAGTCTTGATGTGCTGTGCAGGTGTCGGAGCGCCGTAGGCATGCTGTCCCTGGTGTGGGTGTTGAGCGCGTGCGGGATGCTGGTCACACCACCGCCCACGCCGACCGCGTGGCCCACCACCACACCGACGCCGCGCCCCACGGCGACGCTGGTGCCCGGCGCCTTCTTTACCCCCATCCCCCCTACACCCACGCTCACGCCTACCCTTACACCCACGCCTGTGGTGCACATCGTAGAACAAGGCGACACGTTGTTAGGCATTGCGCTGGAGTACGGCGTCACCGTGGACGCGCTGGTGCAAGCCAACA
Source organism: Chloroflexota bacterium (assembly GCA_019873645.1). Lineage (GTDB taxonomy): Bacteria > Chloroflexota > Anaerolineae > B4-G1 > SLSP01 > DSWT01. Next base: position 65,521 of record JAIOAX010000005.1, read on the forward strand.
ACCTGGACATTTCCCAATACCTGCGCATTGGGCAGGCATTGATCATTCCCCTGGGACAGGAAGAAGAAACGTCCGATATGGGGATCGCCGTCCCTGCGGGCAACCTGATCCTGGCAACCCCTACGCCGCTGCCGTTGGAGATCGCTGGCGTGGCGCTGTACCAGACGCCGGTAGGGGGTGTGTGGTGCATGGGCGAAGTCGTCAACACCACCGCCGCTCCCGTGACCAACATGCAGGTACAAGTGACGTTGTTGGCCGCCGATGGTACGCCGCTGGTGTCAAGTGTAGCGCTGGCGGCGGCGGACTACCTGGCGCCTGACGCACGTGCGCCCTTCGCGGTGCTGTTCAAAACACCGCCGGCCGGCTACACCGAGGCGCGTGTAACTCTACTGCGCGGTGAAACGGTGAGCGCCATCACCGCCGGTTTCACGCCCCTTGATGTGATGCAGACCGCCGGGGTCGTCTCCGGCCCCCAATACCGCGTGACGGGACAACTGCTCAACGCCAGCGGCGCAGGGGTGCGGCGTGTCACCGTCGTGGTGACGTTATATGACCGCGAAGGCAAGGTGAACGGTTTCCGGCAACTGACTTTTGATGGGAATAAAGTGCTGCCGGCCGGACAGAGTCAGGAGTTCAAAGTCTTGCTGACGCCCCAGGGGATAGAAGTGCCGGCGGCTTTTCAAGTGCTGGCCTGGGGAGTACGATAACTGCGGGGGGAGGTTAGGGCGTGGATTACTGGCAGATACGGAGAATCATCGGTGGACTGTTCCGCGTGTTGACACATCTGGAGGTGGTGGGGGCCGAGTATATCCCCATGCAGGGGGGCTGTTTGCTGGTTACCAACCACATCAGCCGGCTGGACACACCGGCGTTGCTGGTGGCGTCGCCGCGGCGCGTCTATCCGCTGGCGGCCGACAAATACAAAAATTTCCCGATCTTCAACCAGCTTCTCAACATCAGCGAAGCGATCTGGATCAACCGCACGGAATTCGACCGCGAGGCGTTGTTGAAGGCCATAGCGGTATTGCAGCGCGGCGATATGTTGGGCATTGCGCCGGAAGGCACCCGCTCACGCGACGGCCAATTGCACAAAGCCAAACCCGGCGTGGCCTTCCTGGCGGCGCGCACAGGGGTAGACATCGTACCGGTAGGGATCACCGGCACGGCCACCATGCTACAAGACTTTGCGCGACTGCGGCGCATGCGGATCCGCGTGGTCTTTGGTCCCCCCTTCCGTTTACCTAAATACGGCAAACTCTCCGCGGACGAATTGGCCGCGGCCACCGACTTGATTATGGCGCGCATCGCGGCGCTGCTTCCGCCGGCTTACCGGGGTTTCTATGCCGCCGCAGTGGCATAAGCGTCGAAGCCCCAGCCGACCTCATACCCTCGCCTTGCTGTGGCCGGTCTCTGACCGCGCCACCACCGGGGTAAATAGAGGGGGATTTTGCGCGGCTTCGCCGCGCAAAATCCCCCTCTGAGAAATCCCCCCGCTCTCTCCGCACGCGGGGAGAGTGGGGGCAGGGGGTGAGAGGGGAAAACGCAAAAAACCTGCCCCCATCCTGAAATGCACCCAAAATGTGCGCTTCTTTGACGCAGGCAATAGTCGTGGTATAATATTCATTCGCTTATCGTAATAGGGTATCGCGGCAGCGGTATGCGGCCGCGTGTTATGCGAGCGATGCTGGTCAGGACTCCCAGGAGGAGAGGAATAGGATGACGGTGGCTAATCTTGGAGTAAAATCTTACGCGCGAATTCGTAGCGCCCTGCCCTTGCCGGGGCTGGTCGAGGTGCAATTGCAGTCCTACCAATGGTTGCGCGATGAAGGACTGTATCAACTCTTTGACGAAATTTCTCCCATCGAAAGTTTTAACGGCCTGTTGAGCCTCTACCTGCCGGGCAACCGCGCCAAAGAGGCCGGCTTTGAACTCAACTACCGTTTTGGCGAACCCAAACATAGCCAGGAAGAATGTCTGGACCGCGATCTCACCTACGCGGCGCCGCTGTACGTGGATGTGGCGCTGGTCAACCGTGAAACCAGCGAGATCGTGCAGCAGGAAATCTTCCTCGGCGATCTGCCGTTGATGACCGAGAATGCGACTTTCATCATCAACGGCGCCGAACGGGTGGTCGTGAGCCAGCTCATCCGCTCGCCGGGCGTCTACTTCGGCGTTGAAGATGACGGTGGGCGGCGTCTGGCAACGGCCAAGCTGATCCCCGATCGGGGGGCCTGGATGGAATTCGAGACGCGCAAATCCGGCTACCTCACCTTGCGCTTCAACCGCAAGCGCACCATTCCTGTCACTATCTTCCTGCGGGCCCTGGCCGCCGTAGATGACGAGTTACATACTCCCTTGCTCACCCGCGGCGACGATGATGAGCTGCTGGAGCTGTTCGGCGAGGCTGACAGTGACCCGGATCATCCCTGGATTGCCAACACCATGCGTCAGGAGCCGACCTGGGAACTGAGACAGGACCGCACGCTGGCGCAAGAGGCCATGATCGAATTCTACCGCCGCATGCGGCCCGGCGACCCCCCGACGCTGGAAAATGCGCAGGAATACCTGGTCTCGCAGCTCTTCGATCCTCAACGTTACAACTTACAGCGCGTGGGGCGTTATAAGCTCAATCAACGCATGCAAATCAGTGTCCCGGCATCCATCTTGACGATCACCAAAGAGGATATCGTCGCCCTGGTGCGCCGTATGATCCACATCAACAACGGCGTGGCCGGCCCCGACGACATGGATCACCTGGGAAACCGCCGCGTCAAGACGGTGGGTGAACTGGTGCAGGCGAAAATCCGTGTGGGCCTGGTGCGGATGGAGCGCGTGGTTAAAGAGCGCATGAGCATCCGCGAAGAGTCCCCCACGCCGGTTAACCTTGTCAACATACGGCCGGTGGTGGCAGCGATCCGCGAGTTCTTCGGTTCCAGCCAGCTTTCGCAGTTTATGGAACAGACCAACCCGCTTTCCAGCCTCACCCACAAACGCACCCTCTCGGCGCTAGGCCCCGGTGGTTTGCGGCGCGAGCGCGCGGGCTTTGATGTCCGCGATGTGCATCACAGCCACTACGGACGTATCTGCCCTATCGAAACGCCGGAAGGTCCCAACATCGGCCTCATCGGGCGGCTCTCGACCTATGGACGGGTCAATGAGCTGGGCTTTATCGAAACCCCCTATCGGCGGGTCATCCGCACGGCCAACAACACGGTGGAGCAGTTGCGCGGCGAAATCGTGCGTGAAGATGTGCTCGATCCCGACACGCAGGCGGTGGTTGCGCCGGCCAACACGCTCATCACGCCGGAACTGGCGGAGCGCATTGCCGCGCTGCCGCTGACCGAACCGGTCAAAATTATGCCCCGTGTCACCGACGAAGTCCTCTATCTCTCCGCGGATCGTGAAGAGCCGTATGTCATCGCCCAGGCCAATGCCAGGGTGGACGAGAGAGGTCATTTCCTGGATAAACAGGTTGCTATGCGTAAGGGTGAGCAAGTGGGTTTTGCTCCGCCGGAGCGCATTGATTTCATTGATGTTGCCCCCATCCAAATCGTGGGAGTGTCCGCCGGGTTGATCCCCTTCCTGGAACATGATGACGCTAACCGCGCGCTGATGGGATCGAACATGCAGCGTCAGGCCGTGCCTCTCATCCAGCCGGAAGCGCCCTACGTGGGCACCGGCGTCGAACAGGCGGCGGCCCTGAACTCAGGGCTGGTTGTTCTCGCGCGAGGGGATGGTGTGGTGCTCAGCGTGACCGGCGACCGCATCGTGGTGGCGTATGATGACGGCGAAGTCGTGACCTACCATCTCAAGAAGTACACCCGCTCGAACCAGAGTACCTGCGTGGATCAACGCCCCAGCGTCGTCCGCGGGCAGCGGGTCGCCAAAGGCGATGTGCTGGCCGACAGCTCATCTACCCACGATGGCAAGCTCGCCTTGGGGCAGAACGTGCTGGTCGCCTTCATGTCCTGGGAGGGCGGCAACTTTGAAGACGCGATTCTGCTCAGCTCGCAACTGGTGCGTGACGACCGTTTCACCTCAGTCCATATTGAAAAATACGAAATCGCTGCGCGCGACACCAAGCTGGGGCCGGAAGAGATCACCCGCGAAATCCCCAACGTTTCGGATGACGCACTGCGCGATCTGGACGAAGACGGGATTGTGCGCGTCGGCGCGGAAGTGGGGCCGCTGGATATTCTCGTGGGAAAAATCACCCCCAAGGGCGAAAAAGAACTGACGCCTGAAGAGAAACTCTTGCGGGCCATCTTCGGCGAGAAATTGCGCGATGTCAAGGACACCAGCCTGCGCATGCCCCACGGCGCGCATGGCAAAGTCGTGGAAGTTAAAGTCTTCGACCGTGAAGAATACCGCGATCTGCCCGCCGGCGTCGAGCGGGTCGTCAGGGTCAGCGTGGCGCAGCGCCGCAAAATTACCGAGGGCGACAAGATGGCCGGCCGACACGGCAATAAAGGTGTTATCTCCCAGATCGTCCCGGTTGAAGACATGCCGTTCCTGGCCGACGGCACCCCTGTAGATGCCATTCTCAATCCCCTGGGTGTGCCGGGACGTATGAACATCGGACAGGTGCTCGAAACCCACCTGGGGTGGGCCGCCGAACAATTGGGCTTCTATGCCATCACCCCGGTCTTCGACGGCGCGGACGAAGGGGAGATTGCGGCCGAACTGGCGCGCGCGTGGTTGATCAACTTTGCCTGGGACAACGTCACCGAGCGGGCCTGGGCCTGGTTGAAAGCCCAGGATTACCCGTTGGAGTCGCTACGTGACGACGACGAGGCGCGTCTGCTGTACATCGTGGCATGGCTGACCCCCAAGGGTTACAAGGCCGATGCCTTGCGCGACAATCGCGTATATGCGCGCCGCGCCGTGTTGCAAGAATGGCTCAAAGAAAACGGCTATGAGCCTGCTGATCTGCTGTCCTTTGAGGATGACACACGTCCCCTCAGCGTGCGTCAAGCGGCGGACCGCAAGGCCCAAGCGGTTTGTCTGCGTATTTGGATGGAGTCACGGGGACAAGACGTTGGCGCGTTGAGCGACGACGAAGTGGTCATGCGCGCTACGGAGTACAGTCTGGCGCACAACGATCCGATGCCCACATTGGGGAAGATGATCCTTTACGATGGCAAGACCGGTTTGCCTTTTGACCAGCCGGTCACGGTAGGCGTCATCTACATTATGAAACTGGCCCATCTGGTCGAGGACAAAGTGCACACCCGCTCTACCGGTCCCTACTCGCTGGTCACGCAACAACCCTTGGGCGGCAAGGCCCAGTTCGGGGGGCAGCGTTTCGGTGAAATGGAGGTCTGGGCGTTGGAAGCCTACGGCGCGGCGTACACCTTGCAGGAGATGCTGACCATCAAATCGGATGATGTGCAAGGGCGCGTCAAGGCTTACGAATCCATTGTCAAAGGTCTACCGATTGAAGAACCCGGCATCCCCGCCTCGTTCAAAGTGCTGGTCAAGGAATTGCAGAGCCTGGCCCTGGCGGTGGAAGCCGTAACGGATTCAGGTGAAGTTTTACGCTTCGGACGCGATGACCGGCGTATGCAGTTGCCTAAGCTGGGGATGGGGCTTTTGGGATTGGCCCCCAAAGATTAAGTCGGGCAAGGTTGACGTTTTTTAGCATTGTGGTAGAATCACCATTCGCAGACGGCAGCCAGAACTCCTGCCATCGCCAAGTGAATTCAACGTTCAACGACGAGGGAGGCCATCGCAGTCAAAGATGGCCTTCTTCACTGGAATTAAAAAGGTTTTTGTCACTCTAAACCGTAAAGGGGTTGATGAGTTAAATTCAGGAGGAATCAGTGCCTACGATCAATCAGTTAGTGCGAAAGGGACGTAAACCCAAGCCGCAGAAGGCCAAGGCGCCGGCGTTGCTGTTCAACGTCAATACCCAGAAGGGAGGGCGGCTGACGCGCTCGAGCAAGGGTAATCCCCAAAAGCGTGGGGTGTGCACCGTGGTAAAGACGACCACGCCGAAGAAGCCTAACTCGGCGTTGCGGAAGGTCGCCCGTGTACGCCTGTCAAACCGTGTTGAAGTGACAGCCTACATCCCTGGCGAGGGACACAATTTACAGGAACACTCGGTCGTGCTGGTGCGTGGTGGGCGTGTGAAGGACCTCCCCGGTGTGCGTTATCACATCATTCGCGGAGCGATGGATGCGACCGGTGTGGAAGGTCGCCATCAACAGCGTTCTAAATACGGAACCAAGCGCGCGGCCAAGAAGAAGTAAGGAAACGGAGTGTCAATATGCCGAGACGAACTCGTCCACCTAAACCTGAAGTTCCACCGGATCCGCGCTATCAGAGCGTACCGGTGCAGCGTTTCATCAATCGCATGATGCGCGAAGGCAAGAAGAGCGTGGCGCAACGCATTATGTATCGGGCCCTCGACCGTGTCGAAGCTCGCACCAACAAACCGGCGCTTGAGGTCTTTGAGGCTGCCTTGCGCAATGTATCGCCCTCCGTGGAAATCAAGCCGCGGCGCGTCGGTGGGGCAACCTATCAAATCCCCGTCGAGGTGCCGGCGTATCGCCAGCTCTCTTTAGCTATTCGTTGGATTTTGGATGCGGCGCGCAAACGTTCCGGCCACGGGATGATCGAAAAACTATCTGCGGAATTGATGGACGCCGCCAACAATACCGGGGCCGCGGTCAAGAAACGTGAAGACACGCTGAAAATGGCCGAGGCGAACCGCGCTTTTGCGCACTTGCGCTGGTAATTCGCGCTCACAGCGGGCCGTCGCTGTTTGAAGCATAAGGCTGACGGCGATGACCGAAGCACATTCACTGACCCATATCCGCAATATCGGCATTATTGCCCATATTGACGCGGGCAAAACAACGACCACCGAACGCATCCTGTACTACACCGGGCGCACCCATCGGCTCGGCAACGTGGATGAAGGTACCACCGTGACCGATTGGATGGTACAGGAGCGTGAGCGGGGCATCACCATCACCTCGGCGGCAGTGACGTGTTTCTGGCGGGGACACCAGATCAACATCGTGGATACCCCCGGCCATATTGACTTCACCGCCGAAGTGCAGCGCAGCCTGCGGGTTCTGGACGGCGGGGTGGTGGTCTTCGACGGCACAGCGGGCGTTGAACCGCAATCTGAGACGGTGTGGCGACAGGCGCGCACCTTCGGCGTCCCGCTGATTGCCTTCATTAACAAGATGGACAAGCTGGGCGCAAATTTCGCCCACGCTGTCGAGACGATTCGTGAGCGTCTCAAGGCGCATCCGCTGCCGCTTCAGTGGCCGCTGGGTGTCGAGGCTGACTTTCGGGGTGTGGTGGACCTGTTGGAGTGGAAAACGCTCCTCTGGACCGATGAGCTGGGAACGGTAATCCGGGAACTCCCGGTCCCCGCCGAAGTCGAAGTCGAGGCCCTGGCGGCACGCGAGGCTCTGATCGAGGCCATCGTCGAGACCGACGATGCGTTGATGGAGCGTTATCTGGACGGTGAAGAGATTCCGGTGGCGGATTTGCGGGCGGCGTTGCGGCGGGCCACCATCAGCGGGGCCATTCAACCGGTGCTGTGTGGCTCTTCTTTGCGCAACAAAGGCGTGCAACCCTTGATTGACGCGATCGTGGATTACTTACCTGCACCGGTGGATATCCCGCCGGTGCAGGGGATGAATCCCAAGAAAGAACACCTTGAAGAACGTCCGGCGGATGTTAATGCACCGCTGGCAGCCCTGATCTTTAAAATTGCTACCGACCCCTACGCGGGACGCCTGGCGTATTTCCGGGTTTACTCCGGGAAGATCGTCCGGGGCAATGTCTATCTCAACCCGCGCAAAGGGGTGCGCGAACGGGTCTCCAAGCTGTTGCGTATGTTTGCCGACCACCGCGAGGAAGTCGAAGAGCTGGGGGCCGGCGACATCGGCGCGACGGTGGGACTGAAGAGCACCTTTACCGGCGACACGCTGGCGGCGCTCCACGCCCCCATCATCCTGGAGGCGATTCGCTTCCCCGAACCGGTGATTTCGGTGGCCGTCGAGCCACGAACCCTCGCCGACCAGGAGCGGCTCAACGAGGCGCTGCAACGGCTGGCCGAAGAAGACCCGACTTTCCGAGTGCGTGTGGACGAGGGCACCGGGCAGACCGTCATCTCCGGGATGGGGGAACTGCACCTGGAAATCCTCGTGGATCGGATGATGCGCGAGTTTGCCGTGCAGGCTAACGTCGGCAAGCTCCGGGTGGCATACAAAGAAACCGTAACGCGCTCCGGCCGGGCGCAGGTAGTTTTTGAGCGCATGATGGCCGGGAAGCCCCAGTATGCGCGGGTAACGCTGGAAGTCAGCCCCGCCGACCTGGGAGGAGCATCGCGCTTTGAGAATCTGCTACGTCCGCAGGACCTGGCGCCGCAATTTGTGGAGGCGATCAGAGCTGGGGCGTTAGAGTCGTTGGAGAGCGGTTTCCTGGCCGGTTATCCGATGGTCGGGGTCGTCATCCGGCTTGTGGAGGCGGAGGCGCTGCCTGACCTGTCTACGGAAATGGCCTTTAAGGCGGCGGCGGCGCAGGCGTTCCGCCAGGCTGTGGAGTCGGCTGAACCGGTGTTGTTGGAACCGGTGATGGACGTGGAAGTATTAACGCCTGAAGAATTTGTCGGCGAAGTGCTCGGCAACCTGAATTCCCGGGACGCCGAAGTCCAAATGATGGAAGCGCGTCCTGGGGGTATCCAGGCAATCCGGGCCTATGCCCCGCTGATCAAAATGTTTGGGTATGCTACCAGCCTGCGCAGTATGACGCAGGGACGGGGTACATTTACAATGGAATTCCACCATTATGCACCGGTGGATTCCCGGCAAATGGAAGCCATCTTATATGGCGCATAGGCCTTTTGGTCTGGTTATCATTCAATTCAGTAAAAAGAATTAGTATAGAAATAAGGAGAGGCAAGCAATGGGTAAGGAGAAATTCGAACGCACAAAGCCACATGTCAATGTGGGGACGATCGGTCACATTGACCACGGTAAGACGACCTTGACCGCGGCGATCACGCGCGTCCTGTCCACCAAGGGCTGGGCGACCTTCAAGGGATACGATGAAGTCGCGAAGGCCGATGCGAAAATGTTCCGCCGTGACGCGACCAAAATCTTGACCGTCGCCATCTCGCACGTGGAGTATGAGACCGAAAAACGCCACTATGCCCATGTGGACTGTCCCGGTCACCGTGACTACATCAAGAACATGATCACGGGTGCCGCGCAGATGGATGGCGCTATTCTGGTGGTCTCGGCGGTGGATGGGCCAATGCCCCAAACCCGCGAGCACATCCTCCTGGCGCGTCAGGTTGAAGTTCCGGCGATTGTGGTCTTCATGAACAAAGTAGACCTGATGGATGACCCGGAACTCCTGGAGCTGGTGGACCTGGAGATCCGCGAAGTGCTGAGCAGCTATGGCTTCCCCGGCGATGAAACCCCCATCGTGCGCGGTTCCGCGCTGGCGGCCCTGAACTGCAAGAGCAACGACCCCAACGATCCGGCTTACGCGCCGATCTGGGAGCTGATGCGTGTGGTGGATGAGTACATCCCGACCCCGGTGCGCGAGGAAGACAAGCCCTTCTTGATGTCCATCGAGGACGTCTTCTCCATCAAGGGGCGTGGTACGGTGGTGACCGGGCGTGTGGATCGTGGCACGATGCGTCCCAACACCGAAGTCGAATTGGTGGGTGCGATGTACGAGAAGCCGCGCAAGACCGTGGTGACCTCTATGGAAATGTTCCACAAGACGCTCGACGTGGTGCGCGCTGGCGACAATGCCGGTCTGCTCCTGCGCGGTATTGACAAGGACGAGGTGGCTCGTGGTGTGGTCGTGGCGGCGCCGGGCACCATTCAGGCGCGCAGCAAGTTCGAGGCCGAGGTCTACGTCTTGCGCCGCGATGAAGGTGGGCGGCACAAGCCGTTCTTCTCCGGTTACAAGCCGCAGTTCTTCATCCGCACGATGGACATCACCGGTACGGTGCATCTGCCCGAAGGCGTGGAGATGGTCATGCCGGGCGACCGGACCAATATGACGGTGGAACTCATCTCGCCGGTGGCTCTGGAAGCCGGTCAGCGCTTCGCCATCCGTGAGGGTGGGTTGACCGTTGGCGCGGGCATCATCACCAAGATCTTGGGCTAGTTTTGACGTTTCTCACTCTCTATATCAGGTGATTTATGGCTAAACAACGCATTCGCATTCGGTTAAAGGGATACGATCATCGCATCCTCGATGAATCCGCACGGCGGATTGTCGAGGCGGCGGAGCGGACGGGCGCGCGTGTCGTGGGGCCGGTGCCGCTGCCGACAAAGATTGAGCGGTTCACAGTGCGCCGTTCCACCTTCATTGACAAGGATTCGCACGAGCACTTCGAGATCCGCACCCATAAGCGTTTGATTGATATCCAGGAACCGGATTCGAAAACCATTGATACGCTCATGCGGCTGAATATGCCCGCAGGCGTGGATATCGAGATCAAACTTTAGCAAGTGATTGCGCCTTGTGGCCGCTACCCCCCGGCCGTTGACTCCGGGCATGCGAGTTGAGGGTCGGGGGGCTAATGTCGCAAGGTAGCATGGGATGATGCGGCAGACCTGGCGCCGGCAGTCCCAAGGAGGTTATGGTGAAAGGAATCCTAGGTAAAAAAGTGGGGATGACCCAGGTAATTAGAGAGGATGGTCTGGTGATACCGGTAACGGTGGTTGAAGCCGGGCCGTGTTACGTGACCCAGGTGCGCACGCTGGAGCGCGATGGCTATCGCGCCGTGCAACTGGGATTTGAACTCGCCAAGCCCAAACATCTCACCAAAGGACAGCGGGGACATCTGAAGCGGGCTGCGGTGCCGGACTTGCGCTACCTGCGCGAGTTCCGTATCCGTGAGGACGAGCAGTACGAGTTAGGGCAACAGATTCGGGTGGATATTTTTCAACCCGGTGAGTGTGTGGATGTCGAAGCACGCTCGAAAGGGCGCGGCTTTGCCGGCGTCGTCAAGCGGCACGGTTTTGCCGGTGGGCCGCGTACCCACGGCCAATCGGACCGCGAGCGCGCCCCGGGGGCCATCGGCGCCTGCGCTGCGCCGGGTAAGATTTGGAAGGGCAAGCGCATGCCCGGCCGTATGGGGGGCGAGCAAGTCACGGTGAGCAACCTGGAAGTGGTGCTGGTGGACCCGGAACGTAACCTGCTCGCGGTACGCGGCAGCGTCCCCGGCCCGAACGGTGGCCTTGTCTTGATCAAGATCGCCCGCAAGCAAAAAGTGGCTAAGGGAGGTAAGTAGCGATGCTTGTTCCTGTGCTGAATATGCAGGGCGAGAAGGTCAGCGAGATCGAGCTCCGCCCGGATATTTTCGAGGCGTCCGTGAATGTTCCGTTGATGCACCAGGCGTTGGTGCGGCAGTTAGCCAATGCGCGCCTGGGCACCCATAAGACCAAGACGCGGGGCGAAAACAATCGCTCGAAGGCCAAGTGGTATCGGCAAAAGGGCACCGGTCGCGCCCGCCACGGTAGCCGCAACGCTCCGATCTTTGTGGGCGGCGGTGTGGCGCATGGCCCCAAGCCCCGCAGCTATGAAAAACAGATGCCGGTCAAGATGCGCCGTGCCGCGTTGCGTTCGGCGCTCTCCGTCAAAGCGGCGGCGCAACAGATTGTGGTTGTGGATCAGTTGACGATGGCTGCGCCGAAAACCAAAGAATTCGTGCGCGTTTTGCAGAACCTTTCGGCTGTGGATGGCAAGGCGTTGATCCTGTTGCCGGAGCGCAATGCGCCCGTGGAACTCTCGGTGCGCAATCTCCCGACGGCACGGACCTTGCGCGCTCACTATCTCAACATCCGCGACCTGATGAGCGCCGATTACCTCATCATGCCTTTAGGCGCGCTTGAGGTGATCGAGTCTATTCTGGGCATGGCCTCCTAGACACGGCCAGGGGAGTGTAAGAATGGATATCTACGAAGTGATTGTGCGTCCATTAGAGACAGAAAAAGCGTATCTGCAACGCGAACAGGGGCAATACGTCTTTATGGTCAATCCTAAAGCGAACAAAGCCCAGGTGTCTCATGCTGTCGCAGAAATCTATAACGTTAAGGTGGCCGCGGTGAATATGATGAATATGCCGGCCAAAATCAACCGCATCCGTGGGCGGCGCAAAGTGGCCCGGCGTGCGCCGTGGAAGAAAGCCGTCGTGACACTGATGCCGGGCGAAACGATTGCGGCATTGGAGGCTTAGCATGGCGATCAAGAAATATAAGCCGACTTCTCCCGGACGGCGCTGGCTGGCCGGGCAGACCTTTGAAGAAGTGACCCGGACTAAACCTGAAAAGAGCCTGGTGCGGCCCCTGCGCAAGAACGCCGGGCGCAATGCTTACGGACGGGTGACCGTGCGGCATCGCGGGGGGGGGCATACGCGCCAGTATCGTCTGATTGATTTTCGGCGCGATAAACTCGATATTCCGGCGCGGGTGGCGACGATTGAGTATGACCCCAATCGCTCGGCACGCATCGCCCTGCTGGTTTACGCCGATGGCGAAAAACGCTACATTTTGGCGCCGCTGGGGCTGCGGGTAGGCAACACCGTGCTCAGTTCACGCAAGAGCACCGAGATCAACGCCGGCAATGCCATGCCGCTGGAGCGGGTGCCGTTGGGAACGCTGGTACACAATGTTGAGTTGTATCCGGGACGCGGTGGACAGTTAGTCCGCGCTGCGGGTGCGGCCGCCCAGGTTTTGGCAAAGGAAGGGGATTACATCACCCTGCGTCTGCCGAGCGGTGAAATGCGGCGGGTGCATAAGACGTGCATGGCGACCATCGGGCAGGTGGGCAATGTGGATCACGCCAACGTCAAACTGGGCAAGGCCGGTCGCAAGCGCTGGCTGGGATGGCGTCCGGCGGTGCGGGGTTCGGCGATGACGCCGCGCGATCACCCGCACGGCGGCGGCGAAGGGCGCACGCCGATCGGCATGGCCGGCCCGAAATCTCCGTGGGGCTGGCGCACCCTGGGTCGCAAGACCCGGCGCAATAAGGCGACCGATAAATACATCGTCCGGCGGCGCAACGCGGATCGTAATAAGTAAGGGAGGTACATAACATGTCGCGTTCTTTGAAAAAAGGACCTTACGTCAACCCTAAGCTGCTCAAGAAGATCGAAGAGATGAATCGCAGCGGCCAGAAACGGGTGTTGCGCACCTGGTCACGCGCTTCGGTGATCTTCCCGCAGATGGTCGGACACACGATTGCCGTCCACGATGGACGCCGCCATGTGCCCATCTACATCACCGAGAACATGGTTGGGCATCGCCTGGGTGAGTTTGCGCCGACGCGGACTTTCCGCGGGCACATTGTCAAAGAGAAAAAAGGGCGAGTTGCGCACTAAGGGGAGTGAGGTAAAGACCAATGCAAGATCAAGTCCATGCTATAGCTAGGCATATCCCGATGTCCCCGATGAAAGTGCGCCGCCTGCTCGCACCCCTGCGGGGAATGACCGCGCAGGCAGCGCTCGACGTCCTGCGTATGATGCCGCAAGCCGCGGCGGAGCCGGTGTATAAGGTCATCCGTTCGGCAATGGCTAATGCCGATGAAATGGGATTGGACACCGGCAATCTGTACATCGTGCAGCTTACGGCGGATGAAGGTCCCGGCCGGATGCCCGGCAAGGGCTGGCGGGCGCGCTGGGGTAGCCGTGGCCGCTATCGCCCGATCCGCAAGCGTTCATCGCACATTACCGTCGTTCTTGAAGAACGGCTTCCAGAGCAGCAATAAGTAAGCGTGATAAGGAGGCTATTTTGGGGCGCAAAGTTCATCCTTACGGTTTTCGGTTAAAGATCATTCGCGATTGGAGGTCCCGCTGGTTTGCCGAAGGTCGGGAATACTCCACGCTTTTGGAAGAGGATCGCAAGATCCGCGACTATATCTTCAGCGAGATGCGGGCGCGTTCGCGTGACGGGCAGACCGGCATTTCGCATATAGATATTGAGCGTTTCCCGCCGAATCAAGTCTCGGTGGTCATCTGGACGGCGCGGCCGGGGATCGTCATCGGGCGCAAGGGCGATAACGTCAAAGTCTTGCGGCAGCGTGTGGAAGAACTCTGCGGCGGCAAGCGCGTGCACGTGGATGTCCAGGAAGTCGAGCAGCCGGACCTGGATGCCCGACTGGTGGCCGAGAACATTGTGGCGCAGTTGGAGAAACGTATCTACCACAGCCGCGCGATGAAACGGGCCGTGCGTCAGGCGTTGCGCGCTGGTGCGGAGGGCGTCCGCGTGATGTGCAGTGGACGGCTCGCCGGGGCCGAAATGGCGCGGCGCGAATGGATGCGTGAAGGGCGTGTGCCGCTCCAGACCTTGCGCGCGGACATTGATTACGCTCAGGAAGAAGCTCTGACTACCTATGGCCGTATCGGCGTCAAAGTGTGGATTTACAAGGGTGAAGTTCTGCCCAAGAAGTCCACCTCTACCGCCGTAGTCGAAGAGACGGCGCAGAGCTGATCAAGGGTTAGGTTAAGGAGATACAACCATGTTGATGCCTAAACGCGTGAAATATCGCAAGCAACACCGTGGGCGCAGAACGGGCACCGAATCCCGGGGTGTGGACGTGAGCTTTGGCGACTATGGCTTACAGGCCCTGGAACCGGCCTGGATCACGGCCCGCCAGATCGAGGCGGCGCGGCGCGCCATCGTGCGCTATATGCGTCGGCGCGGCAAGTATTGGATTCGCATCTTCCCCGATAAGCCCATCACGGCCAAACCCGCCGAAACCCGCATGGGTAAAGGCAAGGGCGCAGTGGATCACTGGGTGGCCGTTGTGCGTCCCGGGCGGGTGATGTTTGAGGTCAGTGGTGTACCGGGCGATGCGGCACACGAGGCGTTGCGCCTGGCAGCGCACAAATTGCCCATCAAGACCCAGATCATTGCCCGTTTGGATTTGGAGCAGGAGAATCAATAATGCCGGCCAAAGAATTACGTGAACTAACCGAAGATGAATTGCGAGTGCGTCTGCAGGAGACGCGGCGTGAATTGTTTAACCTGCGGCAACAATGGTACGCCGGCAGCCTGGAGGATCACAATCGCTTGCGCGCGGTGCGCAAAGATATTGCGCGCATCCTGACAGTGCTGCGGGAGCGGGAGTTGATGCAGGACGTGCCGCAGAAAGGAGCAGTAGCATGAGAGAACGTCGTCGTCGTTTGACTGGCGTGGTGACCAGCGACAAGATGGACAAGACGGTGGTGGTCAGTGTGGAGCGGCGTTATCGTCATCCCCTGTACAAAAAAGTGGTGCGGGCCATCAAAAAGTATATGGCCCACGATGAGCACAACGAGTGTCGCGTCGGCGATACCGTGAGCATCATTGAGTCGCGCCCTTACAGCCGTCACAAGCGCTGGACTGTCGAAACGATCCTGGAACGGGCCGCGTAAGGAGCATTGCCATGATTCAAACAGAAACGCGATTGAAGGTAGCGGATAATACCGGAGCACAAGAGTTGTTATGTATTCGCGTGCTTGGTGGGTCACGGCGACGCTATGGTACCGTCGGGGATTCCATTGTGGCGGCGGTCAAGTCCGCCACCCCTACGGCCTCGGTAAAGAAAGGTGAGGTCGTCCGCGCCGTGATTGTGCGGGTGACAAAGGAATACCGGCGTCCGGACGGTTCTTATATTCGTTTTGATGATAATGCAGCCGTGATTCTGGACGCTTCGGGCGTCAATCCGCGCGGCACCCGCATTTTTGGGCCGGTGGCGCGCGAGCTGCGCGAAAAAGGTTTTATGAAAATCGTGTCCCTGGCGCCCGAAGTGTTGTAGGACCGAGTGAGGTATAAAGATGAATCGGATAAAACAAGGTGATACGGTCGAAGTCATCACGGGTGAGGATCGCGGCATGCGCGGTGAAGTGTTGCGCGTCTTGCTCAAAGAAAACCGCGTGGTTGTCTCGAAAGTGAACATGGTCACCAAACACCAAAGCGCGCAACGGGCCGGCCGCTCCCAGATGCAGGGCGGGCGCATTCAATTCGAGGCGCCGATTGACCTCTCGAATGTGATGCTGGTGTGCCCGAAATGCAATCAGGCCACGCGGGTCGGTTACACGACCGTGGATGAGCGCAAGGTGCGTGTCTGTCGCAAGTGTGAAGCGGTGATTGATTAGGAAGAAGGTAAACATGCAAGCGTTACAGAAACGGTATCGTGAAGAAATCACACCTATCATGCTCAAGGAATTCGGTTACGCTAACGTCATGCAGGTGCCGCGGTTGCGCAAGATCGTGATCAACATCGGGATGGGCGAGGCACTCGATAATCCCAAGGCGCTCGAATATGCCGTTGCGGACCTGCGCACCATCACCGGGCAGCAGCCGGTCGTGACCAAAGCGCGCAAATCGGTCGCCAACTTCAAGTTGCGTGAAGGGCGCGCCATCGGCGTGAAAGTTACCCTGCGCGGCGAACGCATGTGGGCATTTCTGAGCCGGCTGCTCAATGTGGCTTTGCCGCGTACGCGTGACTTTCACGGCGTTCCCGATAAGCTGGATGGCCGGGGCAATTATACCCTGGGGCTGCGCGAGCAACTGGTCTTCCCGGAAATTAATTACGACAAAATTGATAAGATTCGAGGGTTTGAAGTCACCATTAACACCACGGCGGAAACCGACGAAGAAGCGCGTCGGCTTTTGGAACTGCTGGGCATGCCCTTTCGGCGTTAGTGGGCGCACCTTCGGGCTTATGCATGTCTGAGTTTTGAAGAAGGAGTAATCGTATGGCACAAAAATCAATGCCGATTCGCGAAACCCGGCGTAAGTATAAGATACGAGTACGCAACCGCTGCTCTCGTTGTGGCCGTCCGCGTGGCTATTATCGTCGCTTTGGCTTATGCCGCATTTGCCTTCGTGAGTTGGCCTTAGAGGGGAAAGTCCCCGGTCTGGTAAAATCCAGTTGGTAATGGAGTGTGAAGATGACAACTTCAGATCCAATTGCCGATATGTTGACGCGTATTCGTAATGCTTTGCTGGTCAAGCATGCCACAGTCTCAATGCCGGCGTCCAAAATCAAGACCGCCATCGCGAAAATCTTGAAGGACGAAGGGTATATCGAGGACTATAAGGTGGTCACAGACGAAAACCTGCATCGCAATCTGGTGATCCAGCTCAAGTACCAGGGCGACCTCAAACATCAACGTTCTGTGATCACGAACCTGACACGTGTGAGCACACCCGGACGGCGCATTTATACGTCGGCCAAGGACATCCCCTGGGTGCGCAGTGGCATGGGGATTGCCATCCTTTCCACGCCCAAGGGTGTCATCACCGGCCAGCAGGCGCGCCGTCTGAATGTCGGCGGCGAAGTCCTGTGCTACGTCTGGTAAAGCGGAAGGGAGGTCAAACGTGTCGCGGATAGGAAAAATGCCCATCCCGCTCCCGTCAGGGGTGCGGGTGCAGATTGAAGGAAACACAGTCACGGTCAGTGGGCCTAAAGGGACGTTGACGCGCGAATTCCATCCCCAAATGCAGATTGCGGTCGAGGATGGGGTGCTGCGGGTGCGGCGTCCTAATGACGAGCAGGCCGTCAAAGCGTTGCATGGCCTGACGCGCGCCCTGCTTAACAACATGGTTCAAGGGGTCACCACCGGCTATAGCAAAGTGCTGGAGATCGTGGGAACCGGTTATCGCGCCGAACTGCAAGGGAAGACCCTGGTGATGAATCTGGGATTCTCCCATTCGGTAGTCATCGAGCCGCCGGCGGGGATTCAATTCGAGGTCAACCCGCGTACCAGCACCGTCACGGTGAAGGGCTGCGACAAAGAACTTGTCGGGCGGGTAGCCGCCGAAATTCGCGGTTGGCGGCCTGTGGAACCGTACCTGGGTAAAGGAATTCGTTACCAGGGTGAAATGGTGCGCCGCAAGGCCGGCAAGTCCGGTAAAGCCGGTAAAAAATAGTTTCAAGACTAAAACCACGTGGAACTGAGGGTAAAGTAAAAGATGAAACCAGAAATTGATCGTCGTAAAGCCCGTATGCGGCGTAAGGCTCACATTCGCAAGACGGTGAGTGGCACGCCAGAACGTCCACGTCTGAGTGTCTTTCGCAGCTTGAATCACATCTACGCCCAGGTCATTGACGATACGGCCGGCTGCACGTTGGCGGCAGCTTCGACGGTGGATCGGGCGGTGCGTGAGCGGGTGGCCGAACTGCCAAAGACCGAGCAGGCGCGGATTGTGGGGCAGGTGGTTGCCGAACGGGCATTGGCAAAGGGGGTCACCCAGGTAGTGTTCGACCGTGGCGGCTACAAGTACCATGGTCGCGTCAAGGCTCTCGCCGAGGCCGCGCGTGAGGCGGGCCTGGATTTCTAAGTAAAACGGCTGCGCCTTAGTCGCGTCCGGCAGGAGGAGATTATGGAATCACGACGAGAACGAGATCGTAGACCAATTGAAACAGAACAAGAAGAACTGGACGAGCGCGTAGTGGATATTACGCGGGTGGCGAAAGTGATCAAAGGTGGGCGCACCTTCCACTTCCGGGTGGTGGCCGTTGTGGGTGACAACAAGGGCCAGGTCGGGTTGGGTATCGGCAAGGCCCGCACGGTTCCCGATGCGATTGCGAAGGCGACTGACCGCGCGCGCCGTGCTATGCATGCCATCCCCCTGGAAGACACCACCATCCCGCACGATGTTGTGGGACGCTGTGGCGGGGCGCAAGTCCTGTTGCGTCCGGCGACCAAAGGTACCGGCGTCATCGCCGGTGGCGGTGTGCGTGCGGTGTTGGAAGCGGCCGGCATCCACGACATTCTCACCAAGTCGCAGGGGAGCGCCACGGCAGTCAACGTCGTCCAGGCGACGATGGACGCGTTGGATCAACTGCGCTGGGTCGAAGAACTGGCCAAAGAACGGGGTAAGCCGGTCGCCGAAGTGATGCCTTTCTGGCGAAGGAGGCAGGCATAATGGCGAAGATTTTGCGGATCACGCTTGTGCGTAGCCCAATCGGTTATTCAATCCGGCAGAAGCAAACGGTGCGGGCCTTGGGCTTACGGAAATTGCATCAGGTGGTGGAACACCCCGACAACCCTGCTATACGTGGTATGGTCAACAAGATCCCGCATCTGGTGCGGGTCGAGGAAGTCGAGGCTTAGGGTGGAGGAGACCGCGATGAAGTTACAAGATTTACAACCTGCCGAGGGCTCCAAAAAACGCCGCAAGCGCGTCGGCCGGGGGATTGCCGCCGGCCAGGGGAAGACGGCAGGCCGAGGAACCAAAGGACAAAAGGCCCGCGGTGGCAAACAAAAAGGTGCCTATTTTGAAGGTGGACAGCTTCCGCTGGTACGCAAGATCCCCTTTGTGCGGGGGTATAAGTTCTTC
This sequence comes from Chloroflexota bacterium, assembly GCA_019873645.1. Lineage (GTDB taxonomy): Bacteria > Chloroflexota > Anaerolineae > B4-G1 > SLSP01 > DSWT01. Next base: position 84,840 of record JAIOAX010000005.1, read on the forward strand.
AATCCCTACAAAGTAGAATTTGTGCCGGTCAACCTGGCGCAACTTGCTGAACGCTTTGCGGCGGGCGCCGTTGTCTCACCGGAGACCCTTTCCGCGGTGGGGCTGATCAAACACGCGGATGATTGGGTGGTCGTGTTGGCCGAAGGCGAGCTTGCGCAACCTTTGAAAGTGTATGCGCATCGTGTCTCGGCTGCGGCGCGCGCCAAAATCGAGGCCGCCGGTGGAACGGTAGAACTGTTGCCGTGGCGCCGGGGTGGCTATCGGACGCGCTAGGTGTACACTTCTCAAGCGCACTTTAACGGAGGCAAGTGATGATTGAGGCCCTGCGTAATGCGTTCAAACTTCCCGATCTGCGCCGGCGGATTTTCTATACGCTGTTGATTCTCGTGATCTTCCGTATGGCGTCGAATATCCCCGTTCCCGGCGTTGACCGTCTGGCGTTGAAGGAATTTTTTGAACAGGCCAAGGCGGGCACTGAAACGGCGGGCCTGAGGCAGTTCGCCGGCCTGCTGGACTTGCTGTCGGGTGGGGCTGTGTCGAACTTCTCGGTGCTGGCCGCTGGGGTCTACCCTTACGTGACGGCGCAGATCGTCTTGCAGTTGCTGCTCCCGATCTTCCCCAAGTGGGAACAACAGATCAAAGAAGAGGGCGAAGAGGGGCAGCGCAAAATGAACCAGTGGACCTTCTATTTGACGGTGCCGCTGGCAGCTTTGTCGGCCTTTGGACAGGCACAGCTCTTCCGCTCGGCGACCATCGGGACGCGCCAAATCTTGCCCTACTTTGGATGGGGAGGCGATAAGACCTTACCCACCATCACCCTGTTGGTCACGATGACCGCCGGGACGATGTTTGCCGTTTGGTTGGGGGAGCTGATCTCTGAGCAGGGCATCGGGAACGGCTTGTCGTTGATCATCTTTGGCGGCATCGTCTCGCGGGTGCCTGCCAGCTTTCGCAACATCTGGGAAAGCGATGGGGTGATCGGCGTGCTGGTTTACCTGGTGATCCTGGTGGGGACGATCCTGTTCATCGTCTTTGTCCAGGATGGGGAACGGCGTATCAAAGTGCAATACGGCAAACGTGTGCGCGGGATGAAACAGTATGCCGGCGGCAGCACCTACATTCCCCTGAAGATCAACACTGCCGGCATGATTCCGCTGATTTTTGCGCAGTCCATTCTGGCGTTTCCGGCGGTGGTGGCGCAGTTCTTCCTGAACAGCACCAACACCCCGGTCGCCAAATTCGCCAATAGTGTGGTACAGTTTTTCGGCGGCGATAATATCTGGTATGCCCCGCTGTACTTCCTGGCGGTTTTCGGTCTGACTTACTTCTATACTTTTGTGATGATCGAGCAGCAGAACCTGCCGGAAATGCTGCAAAAGCAAGGCGGCTTTATCCCCGGCATCCGGCCCGGCAAGAAGACTGAGGAGTACATCCTGACGATTTACAAGCGCATCACCCTGGCCGGGGCGCTGTTTTTGGGCATCGTCGCCGTGCTGCCGTACATTGTCGGGCTGTTTATGAACTCCAATCAAATGCTCATCCAAAGTTCAGGGCTGCTCATTGTCGTCGGCACGGTGATGGACACGGCACGCCAGCTAGAGGCACAACTGCTGATGCGCAACTACGAAGGCTTCTTACGCTAAAAAGTATGGTATAATAAAGGACTGTGTATCGTTCGGGGAAGCAAGACTGTAAGTGGGCTTTCCCCTGGCTGTGGAGAAGGAGTAAAAAACCATGAAAGTATCACCATCCATTAAGCGGCGCTGTCCGAAATGTAAAATCATTCGACGGCGGGGTGTCTTGCGGGTGATCTGCGATAACCCTAAACACAAACAACGGCAAGGCTAGTTGGCTGTGGGTGACTTCGAGGAGGCTGGAAAGAAACTATGGCACGTATAGCAGGGGTTGACCTGCCGCGAAACAAATCCATTGAGATTGGTCTCACGTATATCTACGGGATTGGCCGCAAGACCAGTAACGAGATCCTGGAAAAGGCCGGCGTTGATCCGCGCAAACGCGACACGGAGCTGACCGAAGCCGAACTTACCGCTATCCGCGACATCATTGATCGCGAGTATGTCGTCGAGGGTGATCTGCGCCGTGAAGTGCAGATGAACATCAAACGCCTGATCGAAATCGGTTCCTACCGTGGATTGCGCCATCGTCATAATCTGCCCGTGCATGGACAACGCACGCGGACGAACGCGCGCACCAAGCGCGGCCCCAAAAAGACCGTTCCCGGTCGCGGGCGGCGGCGCGGCGCAAAGAAGAAGTAATCCATATTTGCCAATTGCCATTACGGGATGTATTTAAGGAGCTAGGAGGATTGTATGGCTAAAAGTTCAGCTCGCAGCGCGCGCAGAACCACGCGCCGTGTGAAACGTAACGTGCCTCGCGGGTGCGTCTATATCAACACGACGTTCAACAATACCATTGTGACCGTCACGGATGCGCAAGGCAACGTGTTGCGCTGGGGAAGCGCCGGCGCTTCGGGGTTCAAAGGTACACGCAAAAGCACCCCCTTTGCGGCGCGGGTCGCGGCCGAAAAAGTGGCGAAAGACGCTATGGAGAACGATGGACTGCAAGAAGTGGACGTCTTTGTGAAAGGCGCCGGACCGGGGCGTGAAGCATCCTTGCGCGCGTTGGCAGCCGTGGGATTGCGGGTGCGTTCGATTGTGGATACGACGCCCATTCCTCACAATGGATGCCGTCCGCCTAAAAAGCGGCGTGTGTAAAACAGAAGTCGCGGGAAACTTGAGGGAGAAGTTATGGCAAGATATATAGGACCTGCGTGCAAACTTTGTCGGCGGGAAGGGATGAAGCTGTACCTTAAAGGGGAAAAATGCTACACCCAGAAATGCCCCTTTGAACATCGCGCCTATCCGCCGGGTCAGCATGGTAAGGAATCCGCTTTTCGACGGCGCAAGCTCACCGATTACGGGATGCAATTGCGCGAGAAACAGAAGGCGCGTCGGATTTACGGTGTACTGGAACGCCAGTTCCGCCGTTATTACCAGGAGGCGCAGCGCCGTCCCGGTATGACGGGTGAGAACCTGATGGCGTTGTTAGAGAGTCGGTTGGACAATGTAGTGTATCGGCTGGGTTTGGCCGATTCGCGCGCCCATGCGCGACAGCTTGTACAGCATGGCCATTTCATGGTCAACGGCCGCGTGACGGATATCCCGGCCTTCCTGGTACGCCCTGCCGATCAGGTCAGTGTACGGCCAGAAAGCCTGCACGCCAAGTATTTCAAGGAACGCAAGGAACTGCTCGGCAAACGCGAGGTTCCTGCGTGGCTGAGCCTGGATACGGAAACTTTGAACGGCCGGATGTTGGCGCTGCCGACACGTCAAGAAATCGATGTCCCGGTCCAAGAACAACTCATTGTTGAATTCTACTCACGTTAACCGTAGACAGGAGGCAAAGTGTTGACAGCGCCAGTTCTGCCGAAAGTCGAAGTGGAAGTCAATGCTCAACAGTATGGGCGTTACGTCGTCAGCCCGCTGGAGAGCGGTTATGGGGTCACACTCGGCAATTCCTTGCGGCGCGTGTTGCTGTCATCGCTGGAAGGGGCTGCCATTACCGGCATGCGCATCACCGATATCCCGCATGAATTTTCGGCGATCCCCGGCGTGCGGGAAGACGTGATTCAGGTTATGCTGCGGTTGAAACAGATCCGGCTTTCGCTGCAAGGCGAAGGGCCGCAATATATGACCCTGCGTGTCGAGGGTGCGGGTGTGGTCACGGCGGGCGACATCATTGCCCCGCCGGAAATCGAAATCCTGAATCCCGATCTGTACCTGTTCACCGTGGACGATGATGCTGCGCGGTTGGATTTTGAGTTCACCGTGGAGAACGGGCGGGGATATTCCCCCGCGGAAGGCCGGGGGCGCATGCCGATCGGCATGCTGCCGGTGGATGCGATCTTCAGTCCGGTGCGTCGGGTCAACTTCCGGGTGGATCAGGCGCGCGTGGGTCAGTTGACCAACTACGATCGGCTGACCATTGACATCTGGACCGATGGCCGTATCGCTCCTCTGGAGGCCTTGAAAGAGGCAGCGCGGGTTCTGGTGACGCACTTGCGTCTGATTGCCGGCGCCGAAGTGGAAGAGGAAGCCGAAGTCGTTGCCGAGGTGCAACGAGAGGCGATCCCCCATCATGCCTATGCCGTGCCGATCGAAGACCTGGGATTGGGCGTGCGTGTTTACAACGCCCTCAAACGTACCGGCATCTCGAATGTCGGCGAAGTGTTGGAAATGCTCGCGCGGGGACGCGAGGCGATGTTGTCCATCCGCAACTTTGGTGAAAAGTCGTTGGATGAGCTGGTCGAACAGTTAACCATCAAGGGCTTCTGGACGGCGACGCCTGAAAACTGATGCGTCCGTCCAGGCTGTACAGTGAGGAGGTTGAAGTATGCGACATCGTGTCGCGGGTAAAAAATTAAGTCGCCCGGTGGGTCAGCGTACCGCCCTGCGTCGCAATCTGGTGACGGAATTGTTCCGCCATAACTACATCCGCACCACGCGCGCGAAGGCTGAAGCGATCCAGGGACAAGCCGAAAAGTTGATTACATTGGCGAAGCGGGGGCTGCTCGCCGGCGCTACGGACCCGGCCAAAGAGGTGCATGCGCGGCGTTTGGCTGCGGCGCGCCTCAACGACCCCGCCGTGGTGCAGAAATTGTTTGACGAGATCGCGCCCCAGTTTCAAGACCGTCCGGGTGGTTATACTCAGATGTTGAAGCTAGGCGTGCGCAAGGGCGATGCGGCTCCAATCGTACTTTTAAAACTGGTCGAAGACTAACACGGTTATCAGAGAACGGCGCCGGCCTGAGACGCCGTGAGGTAAAGACGGTGCGTATCAAGGCCGTCGTGGCTTATGACGGAACAGGATACGGGGGGTTCCAGCGGCAAAAGAATGCTCCGAGTATCCAGGAGGAACTGGAGCGCGTGCTGGAGCGGTTGACCGGTGTGCCCACTCAGGTGCTGTCCGCCGGACGTACCGATGCCGGGGTGCATGCCGAGGGGCAGGTGATCGCTTTCGATGTCGCGTGGCGCCATCCGCTGGGCGACCTGCTGCGGGGAATGAATGCGCTGCTCCCATCACAAATCGCCGTATTGCGGTTGGAGGCCGTTGCGCCGACGTTTCACCCGCGCTATGCTGCGGTGCGCCGTTGGTATCGCTACACGCTCTACCGGAACACGGAGCGTAATCCGCTGGTTGCGCGCTTTAGTTTGCATGTTGCGCACCCACTGGATGTGGCGGCAATGCACCGGGCTGCATCTATGTTGATTGGGCGACGGGATTTTGCGGCTTTCGGTTCGCCACCGGTCGGCGAGAGCACCGTCCGGGAGGTCTTCCGCGCTGCGTGGACGGAACAGGAGCCCTGGCTGTACTTCGACATTGAAGCCGATGCCTTCCTGTACCGGATGGTGCGCCTGCTCGTAGGGACGCTGTTGCGTGTCGGCGAGGGGGTGTTGACGCCGGAGGATTTCGGCGACATCTTGCGGACACGCGACCGCCGCCGGGCCGGGCCGGCCGTTGCGGCGCAGGGGCTGTGCCTCAAGGCCGTTTTCTATGCGGATGAAGCCTGTGCGCCGCTGTGAATGTCAAAAAGGATTGATTAAGTAGGGGTGAGAAAAGGTGAGACAAGCAAGAATTCATAAGACTTATGTAGCCAAGCCGGCCGATATCCAGCGCGACTGGTATGTTGTGGATGCCACCGGTCTGACATTGGGCCGCCTGGCGACGAAGATCGCGCATGTGCTACGGGGCAAACACAAACCTCAGTATACGCCGTATGAAGATGTAGGGGACTTCGTCATCGTGATCAACGCCGAAAAAATAGTGGTCACCGGACGGAAGCTCGATCAGAAGGAATACTTCCATCATAGTGGCTATCCTGGTGGCATCAAATCCATTGTCTTGCGCAAACAACTGCAAAAGCATCCTGAGCGGGTCATCGAGCATGCTGTCAAGGGCATGCTGCCGCGCGGCCCGCTGGGACGCCGACAGTTCAAGAAGCTCAAGGTCTATGCGGGGCCGGAGCATCCGCATCAGGCACAATCGCCTAAACCGTTGGAGATATAAGGAGTCTGGCGCATGTACTATGAAGGGTTAGGACGTAGAAAAACGGCTTCTGCTCGCGTGCGTCTCCACGCGGGGGGGAGTGGGCAGTTCATTGTCAATGGACGACCTTATCAGGAATATTTCCACCGTGAAATTGATGTGCAGAACCTGGTCATGCCTTTGAAACTCACCCGTACGGAGTCGCAGTTCGACATCACCGTTCTGGTAGAGGGCGGCGGTGTCACCGGACAGGCTGAGGCAGTGCGTATGGGGATTGCCCGCGCCCTGCTCAAGGTAGATCCGGGATTCCGTCCCACGTTGCGGCAGGCCGGCTTGTTGACCCGTGACGCGCGTGAGAAGGAGCGCAAAAAGCCCGGCCTCAAGCGCGCCCGCAAGGCCCCGCAATATACCAAGCGTTAAGCCATATTCACGCTTTGCGATCAAGAAGTGGACTTGCACAGGTAGGCAAATGTTTGCCTACCTGTTTGTTGTATTCCCGGAATCCACGCTTCCGTGTCGGGCGAACGCAAACGACTCCCTGACTAACGCCTGACGACTATCTGACTGACGACTATTCTTGAGGATAATATGGCCCACATTACCGTAGTCGGTTTAGGTCCCGGCGCACCCGAATCCCTGACCCGTGCGGCCTGGGAAACCCTTGCGCAAGCCCCGGCCGTCTGGTTGCGCACTGCTCATCATCCTGTGGTTCCCTATCTTCCCCAGGGACCGGTCATCCACTCGTTCGATGCGCTGTACGAACAGGCGGTTTCGTTTGAGGCCGTGTATGCGGCGATTGTCGCGCAGGTGCTGGAGTTGGGGGCACTTCAGGAAGGCGTGGTCTATGCCGTACCGGGGCATCCGCTGGTCGGTGAGGCGACGGTGACGCGCATCCTGCAAGCTGCGCGCGCTGCTAACATTCCCGTGCGCATCGTCCCCGGCGTGAGCTTTATTGAGCCAACCCTGACGGCTCTGGCTCTCGACCCTCTGGACGGCTTACAGATTGTGGACGCGCTCGATCTGGTGGGGGCACATTACCCCATGTTCAACCCCGATATGCCGGCACTGGTGGCGCAGGTTTATAGCCGCACGGTGGCCTCGGACCTCAAGCTGGTGCTGATGGAGGCGTATCCCGATGAACATTCTGTGGCCCTTGTCCACGCGGCCGGTACGGCAACCGAACAGGTGCTGTGGGGGCCGCTTTACGAGATTGACCATAGCGACGCCACTCCGCTGACATCCCTCTATGTGCCACCGCTGCCGACCATCAGCGGATTTGAGCATTTTCAGGAAACTGTAGCGCATTTGCGTAGCCCTGAGGGGTGTCCTTGGGACCGTGAGCAGACGCATGCCAGCCTGCGCGCCACACTGCTGGAAGAAACCTACGAGGTTTTGGAAGCGATTGACACAGAGGATATGCACGCGCTGCGTGAGGAACTGGGCGATTTGCTGCTTCAGGTTGTGATGCATGGGCAGATCGCCAGTGAGGAGGGCGAGTTCCGCATGACAGATGTGATTGCCGGGATTGACGCCAAACTTAAACATCGGCATCCCCATGTCTGGGGCAATGTGCGGGTCGCCGATGCACAAGAAGTCACCGTCAATTGGGAACTGATCAAACGCCAGGAGCGGGCCGATGGTGGCGTCGCGCAACGTTCGCTGTTGGATGGCATTCCCAAGGCCTTGCCGGCCCTGGCACAGGCATGCGCATACAGCAGCCGCGCAGCGCGTGTGGGACTGGACTGGCTGCCTGCGGATAGCCTCCTGGCGCAGATCAAACAGCACCTGGAGGTCTTGGATGCGGCGCCCACACCTGAGGACCGGGCGCAATCCCTCGGTGATTTGCTGTTTGCCCTAAGCGCGTGGGCGCGGCGTATGGATATGGACCCCGAGGGCATCCTGCGTGAAGCCAACGCTCGTTTTGCCCGGCGAGTGCGTTACATTGAAGAGACCGCGCGCCGGCATGGTCTTACCTTGGAGGCATTGAGCGACGCAGAAAAGGTGCGTCTCTGGGACGAAGCCGCCCATTAACTATACGGAGCGCATGGCGAAGTTGCCTGTCAGCAGATTAAGCAGATTGAGACGCTGTAAACCGGTCAAAAATCTGCTTAATCTGCTCAATCCGCTGATAGAAACAGCGGTTTTATAGATAGGGCGTCAACTCTTGAATCAGACTGTCTTTAGAGCGGTTGCCGACGATGCGGGTGATTTCCTGCCCATCCTTGAAGATGATCATTGTGGGGATATTTATCACGCCGTAATGGGTTGCCAGCTCGCCCGCTTCCTGAACATTGATCTTCACCACCTTCAGGCGTCCATCCAATGCGACGGCAACTTGTTCAAGCGTAGGTCCCAGCTTCCGACAGGGAGGACACCACTCCGCCCAAAAATCCACCAAAACCGGCAAATCGGCTGCCAGCACTTCGGTTTCAAAATTGCTTCTGTTTGCGTGTACGATGTTTCCCATCTACCTTCATACCTCCCATTTTTCTACTCAAGATTGATTATCGCATGGCCGAAGGCATTGTCAAGGCGTATTTTGTCATCCGCGTAAGAAAATCGTCAGATACTGGGGGTTGCCAATTATTTTTTTCTATGCTATAATGGGTACGTTGACGGTTCGCCAATCGTCATAAGGCTTGTGCCTATGGAAGAAAATACACAAGAGAGCAGTTTACAAGCAATAGACGATTCAGGCCCAAAGTCGAGGTTGTCCGTTCTCTTTGGGCATATTCTCGGTGAAATAACAGCGATAGTCTGGCGGTGGGGAAATGACCGGCGGGCTGTCGCTGCTTTTGTTGGGCGTTATAGCGCCCATCTGGCGATTCTGGTGTTGGCGTTGTTGATCGGCGTTGCTGGTCGAGTGGCATTGGCGCCGGTCAGCGTCGCCATTACCCCCGAAACCAATCTGGTCTCTCAACCGGTGGCTGCCGAGCCGGTCCTCACACCTACCGCAGCCGGGGGAAACAGGACGCCATCGTGGCCGCTGTTTAATCAGGCAGCGCGGGTCGTCTTCAGAAAAGCGCAACCCCGTACCGACATCCCTGAACGGGTGCGGCTGGAAGTCATCACCTATACCGTACAGTCCGGCGACAATATCTTCCTGATCGCCGAACGTTTTGGCCTCTCCCCTTACTCCATCGCCTGGTCCAATATGGAAACCCTCCAGGGGTCACCGTGGCTGATCCAACCCGGTCTGACGCTTTTCATTCCTCCGGTTGACGGTGCTTATCATACCGTGCTGGAAGGGGAAACGATTGAAAGTATCGCCGAACAATACCAGGTGACGGCCGCAGCCCTGTACAACATCTGGAACAACCTGGAAGCCGGGGCGCCGTTGCGCGAAGGGATGCAACTGATGATCCCCGGCGCAACCGGCGAAGATGTGGAATGGGAAGCCCCGCCGCCTGCCCCGGCGGCGCCCGGCGTGGGTGCGGCTTCGGTCAGTTGGGGGGCCTGCGGCGATGTCGCCGTCAGTGGGCCGGGAGCCTTGGGTTGGTTCATTTTGCCGACCGGCTCGTATGCGGTTTCCGGTTGGTATTTCGGCGATCCGCGTAACCCCGGGCACATCGGTTTGGACTATAAGTGTAGTCTGGGCGATCCTATTTATGCCGCCGATAACGGTGTGGTGGTGTTTGCCGGTTGGGGCGGCGGGTACGGCAATCTGGTGCGCGTGCGTCACGGGAACGGTTACGAGACTTATTATGCTCACTTCAGCGCCTTTGCCGTGAGCTGCGGCGAGCCGGTTTACCAGGGCCAGGTGCTCGGTTATTGCGGGTCTACCGGTTGGTCTACCGGGGCCCATTTGCACTATGAAATCCGTCTGAACGGCGTGCCTCAGAATCCGCAACTGTTCGAGCCATGAGCATTCCTCCTGAACTTTCCCGACTCGACGACTATGCCTGGCGTATGCCATCGGTGATACGCCTGGGGGTTCGTGGCGCGGTGTTGGTGTGGCGCTGGCGCGGCGACCATGAGGGGTTGCGGCCATTGTTGGGGCGTCTGGCTTCGCATGTGGCGTTGGTGCTGACGCTGGTTTTGTTCGTCGTCCTGGGGAATTTGAAATTCGATTCCGTTGCTTCGGCCTCACAGGCGAATACCACCCTCGCCATACGTCCTGGAAGTCTGACGACCTCGTTTGCGCGTGCTTACTATCGCAGCATGGCGTATGCGCGTATTCCGCGCCAGGCCGAAGCGCATACGGCTATTCCTGAACGTCCGCGTCTGGAAATTGTGACTTATACCGTGCAGCCCGGCGATACGGCGGAGACCATCGCCGAGAAATTCGGCCTGCAACCGACGACGTTGTTGTGGTCGAATCCTGAAATGGAGAAAATGCCTGACCTGTTGAAGGTCGGGCAAATCCTGACGATCCTGCCCATTGATGGCGTCTATCATACGGTCGCCGTCAGTGATACCCTGGAGTCGCTGGCCGAAACTTACAAGGTCACGGTCGAAGCCATCGCCAACTGCCCTTTCAACACCATCCCCGAAAACGGGCAATTGACGGTGGGCGACAAGCTGATTGTGCCGGGGGGCACGAAGCCCTATCAAGCGCGTGAGGTCACAACCTATCAGGGCCCGCTTGCCGCTGAGGTGACGGGTAGCGGCATGTTCTACTGGCCGACGTCCGGCGTTATCACGCAGGGTTACTGGTATGGGCACCGCGCCATTGACATCGGGAATTCTATCGGGACGGCCATCATTGCTTCGGATGCCGGTTATGTGAGCTTCGCCGGCTGGACGGATATTGGTTATGGCTATCTGGTGGTGCTGGATCATGCCAACGGTTTCCGCACCTATTATGCGCATTTGAGTCAAATCTATGTTGTCGAAGGCGAAACAGTCTACGCTGGCGCGGTGATCGGCGCGATGGGGAGTACCGGCAACTCCACCGGTCCGCACCTGCATTACGAAATCCGCTATAACGGTTATCCCACCAATCCGCTGATCTATTTGCCGTGATGCGCCAGAATGGGTCATCCCCAAGCGAGCCGCGAGGCTCGTTTTTGTTTTCCACCAGGAGACAAGGTGAAGAGGGTGGGTTATGCCATTAACTGTAGAAGAAGCGCGCTGCCTGTACACGGGTGCGGATAGCGTCCATGACTTTGATCATATCCTGCGTGTGCTGGCGCTGGCCGAGCGCATTGGGCGGGCCGAAGGCGCCGACCTGGAGATCGTGCGGACGGCGACGTTGCTGCACGATTGGGGCCGCAGTGAGGCCGATGCCGCCGGGCAGGATCACGCGGCCCTCGCGGCACAACGCGCCCGTGAATTCTTAACCGCGCGCGGCGCACCATCCGCCTGGATCGAGGCCGTCGTGCATGCCATTGCCGCGCATCGCTTTCGGGTTGCGCCGGACCCCGCGACGCTTGAGGCGCAGGTGCTCTTTGATGCGGACAAGCTGGATGCCATCGGCGCGATCGGCATTGCGCGTGCGTTTGCTTATGGCGGCGCGCATGGGCAACGCCTGTGGGCGCCGTTGGATGAAGTGGACCTGGCGCGTTGGGAAGCCAACGGCGATGATGCTGCGCATACTCCGGTCCACGAGTTTGTCGTCAAGCTGGCGCGGATCCAGGAACGGTTGCATACTAGTGAAGGGCGCGCTATCGCCCGTGAACGTCACCGTTATATGGAGGCGTTCTATGAAAGATTGACGGCTGAAGTACAGGGACTGCTATGAACCATCTTGAGAAACGTGCCAACAATGGAAGCCCGAGAAAAGTTCGGTTTTGGCCGCTTTTGGGGATCGTTCTGGCCGCCGATGTGCTGCTTGTGCTGGCCTACACGCTGATCGTCCCGGGATTTTCAGGACGCGCCTTTTCGGACGCGCTGTGTGTCTCGGCGTTGCTCCTGGGGGCGGCGACGGCCATCCCTGTGCTATTGGATACGGGACGCAGCTTCGGTGTGGGGGCGCGTATGGGCGACGGTGAAGTTATGCGGCATGTCGTCTTGCAAAAAGAACGGCAGCGGCGTGAGCAGGGTATGGTCATCACCTTTGCCCTGGCGGCGGCGGTGCTGATCCTCGCCATCGCCAGCTTTCTCATCGGCCTGGCGGGCCCGTAAATCCGAAATCTGCTTAATCTGCTGATTTAGAAAATGTCAACCTTACCGATTCCGCTCGATAAAATTCAAGGCTGGCTGTTCGATCTGGACGGCACGTTGATGGATACCGACGATCAGGCGGTGGAGTCGCTGGCGCGCCGCCTGAAGTTCCTGGGGCCGGCGCGCGCCAATCAGCTTGCCCGGCGGATCGTCATGGCCGGGGAGACGCCGCTGAATTACGCGCTGACCGCGGTGGATATGGTGGGGCTGGATGCGGTGTTCTTCGGGTTTCGGCACCTGCTCGGTGGGCATCACAAACCGACGTTTCGCATCATTGCAGGGGTAAAGCCGTTGCTGGCGCACCTGGCCGAACGCGCACGGCTTGCGGTTGTCTCCACGCGCTCCGAGGCCGAAGCGCTGGAGTTCCTGCGCCAGCACGCACTGACCGCTTTCTTCACCCTCATCGTAACACAGGCGACGACCAAACGCCTTAAGCCGCACCCTGAACCGGTGCTGTATGCCGCGAGCCATCTGGGATTGCCTCCAGATGCCTGCGCGATGGTCGGCGATACGCCGGTGGACATCCTTTCGGGACGCCGCGCGGGCGCCTGGACCGTCGGTGTGCTGTGCGGCTTCGGCGAGGAGGCGGAGCTGCGGCGGGCCGGCGCGCATTTGATTTTGCCTTCGACGGCGGATTTGCTGACGCTGGTTAAATAGTATCCCCCCGTCCGTACATCCGCCGCCACAGTTCCTGTTCTTCTTTTGAAAGGCTGCCCGGCTCTTCGTCTTCTGGGGACACGAGCTGCTGTTTGCGTTTTACCAGACGGGACTGGGCCGACTTTGGCTTTTTCCCCACCGCTGCGGGTGGCGTTGACGATTCCGGCGGCGTCTCAGAAGGTTCCGGCTCGCCGCCGAAAAGCTCCAACCAGGTCTCGACTTCGTCCTCAGAAAGGCCGCCCTGTTTTTTGACAGGCAGGGGCTTGGCGGGACGCGCCTGTGTTTGAGATTGTGGCTTGCGCGGCGGCGGGGCGGCGTCGCTTTCCGGCGTATCGTGGAAGACCTCCAGCCAGGACGTCACCTCTTCCGGGGAGACTTCTTCGGGCTTGCCGGCGGTGCGGCGGGGTTTTTCAGGGGGCGGTGGCGCCATCCCCATCTGCTCGCCGATGGGGCGCGTCGTCCGCCCCACGCGCGCATCCGGCGCGACACGCTCCGGGCGGCGCGGTGGTTTGGGAGCGGGGCGGGTCGGCGGCATTTCCGGCGTCGGTTGGGGCGGCGCCGGTTGGGGTTCCGGCGCCGGCGTCTCGAAGATTTCAAGCCAGGCAGCAACCTCGCCCGCCGAAGCGGCTTCCGGTTTTTCTTTTTCGACTTCCAACACTTGATTCAGCTGCCCGGCGAATTCCTGCGCGGTCAGCACCTTCGCGCCGATGTGGCGCGCGTTATCGAGCACCTCGTGATCCGACGACACCACCGTCCAATTGGGGGCGTCGGGCAAAGAGGACAACCGCTCTCTGATGATGCGGTCGGCGGTGCTGTGGTATTTGGCGGCGAAGACCACCCGTACCTCCGGCGTCGAAAGCACCCGCGACGGCCCGCCTGGAATCCCCCCATCGAAGATGACGATGGCCTTGCGGCGCGTGCGTCCGCTCCAGGCACGCAGCTTCACTACCAGTTTGGCTTCGTCGTCCGGGTCTTCCAGGTCAATATCCGGCAGGGCGGCGATTACATTATGGCCGTCAATGAGAAATGGCATGGCAACCTCTAAACAACCTTTAACGTAGTATTATAACGGAAAAATGAAATTTGCGCGGCAGCATTTGCAGCTTCTAGGGCTTTCACTATAATAGCTGTGGTTAGCAAAAGGGAATGATGAGGCTTTTCCCTGTCAGCAGATTAAGCAGATTTAGCAGATTAAATGCTATTTTAAGGAGGTTCCATGTCCAAAGACGATACCAAATATATGGAGCGCGCCAATCCCGATCAGATGCGGACGCTGATGAGTTGGCTGCGCGACTTTTTCGGTCAGTTTCAACTGGCCTGGAATCTGTTGTGGGACGGACGTGTTCCCTTTGTTACCAAGTTGATTCCTATTCTTACCATGATTTACCTGCTCTCGCCGGTGGACATTCTGCCCGATGTGGCCCTGGGCCTGGGGCAGTTGGACGATCTGGCGATTTTCTTGATCGGCCTGCGGCTGTTCATTGATGTCTGCCCGCCGGAGCTGGTCGCCGAGCACGAAGGAGGCCCCCACATTGAAGTCAGTGCGCCGTCGCCTGCGGTAGAAGCATCGGCGTCCGACAAACCGGTCATTGATGTGGAAGCCGAGGTGGTGGCCGATGCGCAAGACGCGCAAGCGCGCAAACAAATCTCGGTCCAGGATGTGTGGTAATGAAGACATTGGTCGAGTGCGTTCCCAACTTCAGCGAAGGCCGTCGCCCGGAAGTGATCGCGGCGATTGTGGAAGCCATGCGCGCGGTCCCCGAAGTGCGCGTGCTGGATGTCGAGTCCGATGGCGACCATAACCGCTCGGTGGTGACGCTGGTGGGGCCGCCGGGCGCGGTACAGGAAGCCGCGTTCCGGGGCATCCAAACCGCCGCGACGCTCATTGATCTGGATGTGCATCGCGGCGCGCACCCCCGTCTGGGGGCGACAGACGTGGTGCCGTTCGTCCCCATCAGCGGCGTGACAATGGCCGATTGTGTGGCGCTGGCGCGCGATCTTGGCCGCCGCGTGGGCGAAGAACTGGGTATCCCTGTATATCTGTATGAACAGGCAGCATTGCGCCCGGAGCGCGTCAACCTCGAAGATGTGCGGCGCGGCGAGTACGAGGCCCTCAAGGCCGAGATCGGCGTCAATCCTGCGCGCGACCCGGATTTCGGTCCCAAAACGGTAGGCAAGGCCGGGGCGACGATCATCGGCGCGCGGCCGTTCCTGGTGGCGTTCAACGCTTACCTCAACACGGATGACGTGGGCATCGCCCAGAAGATCGCGCGGGCGCTGCGCCATTCCAACGGCGGCTATCGCTACGTCAAGGCGATGGGGCTGTTGGTGGCCGGACGGGCGCAGGTTTCGATGAACCTGACCGACTTCACGCAAACGCCGATCCATCGCGTGGTGGAAACGATCCGCAGCGAGGCGGCGCGCTACGGGGCTGCGATCACCCACACGGAGCTGGTGGGGCTGATTCCGCAACAGGCTTTGGTGGATGCGGCGCAGTGGTATTTGCAGCTCGATGTTTTCGAGGCCGGGCAGATTTTGGAGAACAAGCTCGCTGCGCTCAATGAGGGCGCGCCGACCGGATTCCTGGATGCGGTGGCGGCGAACACACCCGCGCCCGGCGGCGGCGCCGTGGCGGCGCTGGCCGGCGCGCTAGCGGCGGCGCTCGTGGCGATGGTGGGGAGGCTCACCGTAGGCAAGCGCCGCTACGCCGACGTGCAAGATGAAGCGACCGCAGCCGTGACCCAGGCGGAAAAGCTGCGTACTGCGCTCACGGCCCGCATGGATGAGGACAGCGCCGCGTTCAACGCTGTGATGGCGGCTTACAAGTTGCCGAAGGATACGCCGGAAGCTCAGGAGTCCCGCGATGCGGCGATCCAGAGCGCGCTGCGCCGCGCCACCGCCGTGCCTTTGGCGACGGCGCGCGATGCGCTCGCAGCGCTGGAACTCGCGCACCGCGTCGCGGCTAAGGGCAACGTCAATGCCGTCTCCGATGCGGCCACCGCCGCGTGGATGGCGATGGCAAGCATCCAGAGCGCCGCGCTCAACGTGCGGGTCAACGCCGCCGGTCTTCAGGATGCAGTGCAGAAGGAAACCTGGCTTGCCGAACTGGACGCCATCCTCGCCCGCGCGCAGGGGCTTCTGACCGAAGTGCAGACTGTGGCGGCACAACGCGCGGGCATATCTATTCCGGCATGATGACCGACACCCTCGACGTTTACGTCTACGGCATGACCGTCCTTTCCACCATCCACCGGCTGGAAGGGCCTTTCCCGGCGGTAGATACCTATCAGGAAATCGTCGCAACCTATGGGATGCCTGGTGGGGAAGGCGGCAATGCGGCGATTCTCCTGAGTCATTGGGGATTGCAGACGCAGCTCGACGGCTGTATGTTCGGCGAAACGACTGCCGGGCCGCTGCGCGCTTACTTCGACCGCTATGGTGTGGACTGCTCACTTATGCCTGTGCTCCCCGATTTTGAGGGCTGGCGCGACATCGTTTTCTGTGACGGTGAACACCGCACCATTTTCGGCTGGTTCCGCAAGAACCTGTTCGGCGAGCGTACGCTGTGGACGGAGCCGTGTGAAGCCTCTATCGCTGCCGCCCGGTGTGTGGCGCTCGACCCGTTTTTTCGTGGCGCGTCGGCGCGGGCGGCGGAACTCTGCGTCAAGCATCGCACCGACTACGTGACCATTGATTGGCGTCTGGATGACCCGATTGCCCAAAATGCGCGGGCGATTGTGTGTTCCCGTGAATTTCTGGAACGCGAGTATCCCGGCGCGGACTACGGTGAGGTGTTGGAGCGTTACCACCGCGCCTGCCGGGGCCTGGTTATTTTCACTTTTGGCAGCAAGGAGATGTGGTATCAGACGCCCGATATGCCTCGCCCGGCGACGCTGCCCGCCTATCCTGTGACCGTGCAAGACACGCTCGCCGCCGGGGATACCTTCCGCGCGGGCGTCGTCTACGGCGTGGTCAAGGGAATGTCCGCCGAGGATACCATCCGCTTTGCTGCCGCTGCGGCCGCCGTCTGCTGTACCCGCTTCCCCTCCATCCTCGAACCGCCGAGCCTGGATGAAATCGCGACGCTGATGAAATGGTCAGCAGATTAAGCAGATTGAGCAGATTTATGCAACGGTTGAAAGCTAATCCGTTCAAATCCGTTAAATCCGTTGACATGCATTTTCATCCTGGATGGAGCGCGTAGCTCATGATGTCTGTAGACTAGAGGCAAATAGAGGCAATAGTGATGTTACCGGCGCAGACCATTCAATCTCTGGAACAAGCAGCGCAGTACCTTTTTGTCCCTACAAACCAGGCTGAATGTGACCAACTTATCCGGTTATTGGATAATTTGAGCACGCGCTTCAAAATCCCGGCGGCGGTCTTTGTGTAGGAGGGGCATGGCGAAGGGTAAATTTCAACTTTGGGGCCGATCTCGGTATGGCCGATCTCTGACCGTGCCACTACCGGATCAGGCGAGGCGCAGGCGCGGTCTGGAGACCGGCCTGAGCCTCGCCCAGTTGCCGTATCTGATAAGTCGCCTCCGTTCTGAATACACCCTATGACGAAATAGCAACGCAAAAGTGGAAATTTTGGCTAAAATAAAACTGTGAATGAAGAACCATTGCTATAGCAAATCCTATTACCGATTACTGATTACCAATCACCTTATCTTGAGGAGGAACCATGATCAAACCCCTGTTTCTCGGCATTGACATTTCCACCACAGGCGCGAAAGCGCTGCTCATGGACGCAACCGGCGCCGTCGTGACGACCGCCACCACGCCGTTGCCCCTGTACACCCCCAAGCCGCTTTGGTCCGAGCAGGACCCCCACGACTGGTGGAACGGCATTGTGGCGAGCATCCGGCAGGCGCTCAAGCAGGCCGGCGCCACCGGCGACGATGTGGCCGCCGTCGGCCTCACCGGGCAGATGCACGGCCTGACGCTGCTCGACAAGGACGGCAACGTGCTGCGCCCCGCCATCCTCTGGAACGATCAGCGCACCGGCGCGCAGTGCGACGAAATCCGCGCGCGCGTGGGCAAAGCGCGCTTCATCCAGATCACCGGCAACGACGCGCTCACCGGCTTCACCGCGCCCAAGATTCTGTGGGTGCGCGAAAATGAGCCGGAGGTCTACGCGAAAGGCGCGCACGTTCTGCTGCCCAAGGACTACGTCCGCTACAAGCTCACCGGCGATTACGCCGCCGACAAAGCCGATAGCGCGGGCACGATCCTGTTCGACGTGAAGGCGCGCGACTGGTCAGCGGAGGTGCTGGAAAAGCTGGAGATCCCCCGCGAATGGTTGCCCGAGACGTATGAAGGCCCGGAAGTGACCGGCGTGATCAGCGCGGAAGCGGCGGCGCTCACAGGGCTGAAGGCCGGCACGCCCGTCGTGGGCGGCGGCGGCGACCAGGCGGCGGGCGCGGTGGGCGTCGGCGCGGTCGAGCCGGGCATTGTGGGATTGGTGCTCGGTACATCGGGCGTCGTGTTCGCTTCCACGGACGCGCCTTACATCGAGAAGGACGGGCTGTTGCATGCCTTCTGTCACGCTCTCCCTGGCGCGTGGCACCTGATGGGCGTGATGCTCTCGGCGGCGGGCAGCCTGCAATGGCACCGCGACACGCTCGCGCCCGGCGTCCCCTTTGACGAGTTGCTCGCGCCAGCGGCGAACGTCCCGGCGGGAGCGGAGGGCCTCTTCTTCCTGCCGTATCTGACCGGCGAGCGCACGCCCTATCCCGACCCGCTGGCGCGCGCGGGCTTCATCGGCCTGACGCTGCGCCACACGCTCCCACACATGACGCGCGCCGTGCTGGAAGGTGTTGCCTTCGGCCTGCGCGATAGCATGGAGCTGATCAAGGGCGCGGGCCTGGGCGAGATCAAGCAAATCCGCGTCTCCGGCGGCGGGGCGAAGAGTCCGCTGTGGCGGCAAATTCTGGCGGACGTCATCGGCAGCGAGCTGGTAACGGTGAACACCACCGAGGGTGGCGCGTTCGGCGCGGCGCTGCTGGCGGCGGTCGGCGCAGGCGTGTGGAAGACCGTGCCGGAAGCCTGCCGCGCGACGATCAAAGTCGTGAGCGCCACGGCCCCGCAACCAGCGCAGGTCGAGGTCTACGACGCGCTGTACCCGCTGTACCGGGGCCTGTATCCCGCGCTGAAACCGACGTTCGACGCGGTGGCATAACGTAAGTAAGGGCGAGGCATCCCCAACCAGGCGCCTGCCCAAGCAGACCTTGGCGGGGGGATGCCTCGCCTACCCAACCACCCAACCAGGCGCCTGCCCAAGCAGACCTTGGCGGGGGGATGCCTCGCCCCTACCAACCATGCCCGCCCGCAATGCGTTTCGTGAGGTGTCATGAACAAAACAGCCAAATTTCTACTACTGCTTGTTCTGGGTACTGTACTCGCCTCATGTTCTGCCATACCTTCCGAGTCCAATGCGACCGCCACCCCAGCAGCGACGAATACGGCTGAACCCAGTCCCACCTGGACGGCGACGAGTACCGCGACTGTGATGCCGTCGCCGACGGCTACACAGCAAAGTACATTGCAAATCGGAGATTCTATGTCAACATCAAAAGAAATCACCCCTACGTTCGATCCGAATTTTTACATTTTCCTGTGTTTTGGACAGTCGAACATGGAAGGCGCCGCCCCCATCGAAATGCGCGACCGGGTGGTGGACAGACGTTTTCAGGTTTTACAGTCGCTGGATTGTCCCAACCTGAGAAGAAACAAAAACACCTGGTACACGGCTGTACCGCCGCTGTCCCAGTGCTGGTCGGGACTTTCGCCGGCGGATTATTTTGGCCGGACCATGGTGGAAAATCTGCCCGCCAACATCAAGGTCGGGGTGATCAACGTGGCGGTAGGCGGGTGCGATATCCGGCTGTTCGATAAGGACCTGTATCAGGATTACGATGACACCTATACCGAGAGCTGGTTCACCGATAAGATCAGGGCTTACGGTGGCAATCCCTACCAGCATCTCATCAACCTGGCGAAACTGGCGCAACAGTACGGCGTCATCAAGGGCATCCTGCTGCACCAGGGCGAAACCAATACCGGCGACCGCCAATGGCCCCTTTACGTCAAAAAGATTTACAACGACATGCTGACCGACCTCGGTCTCGATGCCGAATCCGTGCCCTTGTTGGCCGGAGAAGTGGTGGATGCGGAACAGGGCGGGTGCTGCGCCGCGATGAACCCCATCATTGCCACCCTGCCGGATACGATTCCGACGGCGCACGTGATCTCTTCGCGCGGGTGCACGGCCCAGGACAACGCGCATTTCGATTCGGCCGGCATCCGTGAACTGGGGCGACGCTATGCGGAAAAGATGCTTTCCTTGATGGGATATGAGATCACTGCCCCAACATCTCATTCGACCGGCTTTCAGACCCTGGACTACCTCTACAGCATTTCGGGGAAAAAGACGCTTGCCGGGCAGCACAACCGCGAGCCTAATGCCCAGCCGGCGCTGTGGACGGAGTACATCAAAGAGGTCACCGGGAAATATCCCGCCTTGTGGAGCGGCGATTTCCTGTTCCAACAAGAGAATATCGAAAACCGCTGGACGATGATCTATGAAGCCGAGAGGCAATGGAAGAACGGCGCGGTCATCAACCTGATGTGGCACGCCTGCCCGCCAGACGAGGATGAGCCTTGTGGTTGGGATCCGGGTGTGCTCAACGCGCCGTTGGATGACGCGCAGTGGAAGGCGTTGCTGACCGAGGGCACCGACCTCAACGCGCGTTGGAAAAGCAGAATGGATGACATTGCCGTTTACCTTCAGTATCTCGAAGATCACGGGGTCGAAGTCTTGTTCAGACCTTTGCACGAAATGAATCAGGGGAAATTCTGGTGGGGCGGACGACCGGGGCCTGAGGGCACCGCGAAACTGTACCGCTATGTTCACGATTACTTCACGCAGGTCAAGGGCCTGACCAACCTGATTTGGGTCTGGGATATGCAGGACCTCAGCCGAGATTTCGCGGACTATAATCCCGGCGCTGACTATTGGGATGTGTTTGCTTTTGACGTTTATGATCAGGGTTTCAATTCGTCCTGGTACATGGACATTCTGTCTATGGTCGGAGACAAGCCGATAGCGATTGGCGAATGTGCCAAATTGCCGAGTTCCGCCATTTTAGCCTCGCAGCCCAGATGGGTCTTCTTTATGCCCTGGGCCGAACTGGTGAAAGAGGCCAATTCAACGGAGGCCATCCAAACGCTTTACAATAACCCGCGCGTCATCACCCTCGATGAAATGCCGGGTTGGAAGTAAGTTAATATCCCAGACCTGACAGGTTTTCTGAAACCTGTCAGGTCTGGGACTATCCGACTAACGACGCCCAGACCCTCAAGGAGGCCCGTATGCCCGGAGTGCCCCCCGATCTTCAGCAGCGATTGTGTGCCGCGTTGATCGCCAGCGACTACTGCGATGACGCCGCCACCCTGCGCCGCCTTTTCGTGGACGAACGCCTGGCCCCCTGGCGCGACAGGCTGCCCGACGCGGATTCGCCCCGAGGCCGCGCCGAAGCCGTGATTGCCAAGCTGTGGGACCAACACACCACAGGCGGCGACAACGCCCTGGCGCTGCTGCTCTACACACTGAGCGAGTGCTTTGACTCCATTGACGCGCGCCGTCAAACCCTGGCCGACCTCGCCGCCGAATGTGAAGCCGCCGACCGGGGCACCACACCCTTCACCCACGCCCGCCTGCACAACCTTCCCGCCCCGCCCGCCGACTTCACCGGGCGCGAGAGAGAACTGGAAACGCTGCTCCAAGCCGTGGAAACCGGCGGCGCAACCATCAGCGGGGTGCGCGGCATGGGCGGCGTGGGCAAGACGACGCTCGCGCTCAAGCTGGCGCAACTGCTGACCCCGCGCTACCCCGACGCCCAATTCTACCTGGATTTGCGCGGCGTGGACCCCCACCCGCTCACCCCCGCCGAGGTGATGACGGCCATCCTCCGCGCCTACTACCCCACCGTCCGCCTGCCGGAGGATGAAGCGCAGTTGCAACCGCTCTACTGCGCCGTCCTCAACGGCCAGCGCGCCCTTTTGCTCCTCGACAACGCCAAAGACGCCGCCCAACTCCGTCCCCTCCTGCCTCCTGCCTCTTGCCTCCTCCTCGTCACCTCCCGGCAGCGCTTTACCCTGCCCGGCCTGAAGCCGCTGGATTTGGACGCGCTGCCCAAGCCCGACGCCGTGACCCTGCTGCGCGAGATTGCCCCCCGCCTCGGCGACCACGCCGGAACGCTGGCCGACCTGTGCGGCTGCCTGCCGATTGCCCTGCGCTGGGCCGGCGAGGCGCTGAACGACACCACCATGGCCGTCCCACGCTACCTGGAACGCCTGCGCAACGAGCGCCGCCTGCTCGAACCCGCCGAAGCCTCCCTACGCTTGAGCTACGACCTGCTCCCGCCCGACCTGCAAGCCCTGTGGCGGCAACTGAGTGTCTTCCCCGCCGACTTCGATTGGGAAGCTGCCGCCGCCGTATGGGACCTGGCCCGCGAACCCGCCGAAGACGCCCTGGACGCCCTCGCCCGCCGCAGCCTGCTGGCCTGTGCGAACGAGCGCTACATCCTCCACGACCTGGCGCGCCTCTGGGCCGCCGCACAAACCACGGCTGAAGAACGCGCCGCGGCCGCCTACCGCCATGCCGCGCACTATGAGCGAATGCTGCGCGCCGCTAACACCCTCTACCTGCAAGGCAACGAAGGCATCCTGGCAGGCCTGGCCCTCTACGACCGCGAAGCCGCCAACATCCACGCCGGATTTGCGTGGGCTTGCGCCCCTGCGCCGGATGCTTACCGCAAAGAC
Organism: Chloroflexota bacterium; assembly: GCA_019873645.1. Lineage (GTDB taxonomy): Bacteria > Chloroflexota > Anaerolineae > B4-G1 > SLSP01 > DSWT01. The sequence goes on from JAIOAX010000005.1 coordinate 107,495, forward strand.
GCAGAGGCGCAGAGACGCAAAGAAACGGATGAACCCTTTGCGCCTTTGCGTCCTGGCGACTTGGCGTTAAAAAATACTCTGTGCAGCGCTTATCCCGACGCCGGCGCCTACATCCTCGACCTGCGCCTGCACCCCCGCGAGAAAATCCGCTGGCTGGAAGCCGCCCTGCGCGCCGCCCGCGCCCTGGAAGATCGCTCTATGGAAGGCGTCCACCTGGGCAACCTGGGGCTGGCCTACGCCGCCCTGGGGGACGCGCGCCGCGCCATCGCGTTCTACGAGCAGCGGTTGGTCATCGCCCGCGAGATCGGCGACCGGCGCGGGGAGGGCGCCGCCCTGGGCAACCTGGGGCTGGCCTACGCCGACCTGGGGGACGCGCGCCGCGCCATCGCGTTCTACGAGCAGGCGTTGGAGATAGAGAAAGAGATTGGAGATAGGAGAGCGGAGGGGAGCATCCTGGGCAACCTGGGGCTGGCCTACGCCGCCCTGGGGGACGCGCGCCGCGCCATCGCGTGCTACGAGCAGCAGTTGGTCATCGTCCGCGAGATCGGCGACCGGCGCGGGGAGGGCAACGCTCTGATGAACATCGGGAACGCGCACTATTCTTTGGGAGATGCGCGTCTAGCTGTTCAGCAACACGAGCAGGCTTTGGAAGTCTTCCGCGAGATCGGCGACCGGCGCGGGGAGGGCAACGCCCTGGCGAATATGGGGCAGGCGCACAAATCGCTCGGAGAACCGGAGCGGGCGCGGGAATTGTGGCAACAGGCCCTCGCCATTTACGAGGCCATCGAAGACCCGCACGCGGATTGGGTGCGCGGTTGGTTGGCGGCGTTACCGTAGGGGCGAGGCATCCCGCGTCGGTTTTGGATTGACACGGGGTCTCTGCGTCCGCAGACCCCGTCGCGGTCACAGGTGAATGTGGGGATGCCTCGCCCCTACTCCCCCGCCGGTTTTGGATTGACACGGGGTTTCTGCGTCCGCAGACCCCGTCGCGGTCACAGGTGAATGTGGGGATGCCTCGCCCCTACTCCCCCGCCGGTATTGGATTGACACGGGGTCTCTGCGTCCGCAGACCCCGTCGCGGTCACAGGTGAATGTGGGGATGCCTCGCCCCTACTTGCGGATCACCGGCAGGTAGCAGCGCCACGGTTCCACATTCAGCCAGAGCCGACGCTCCCACCGTTGTCCCGTGCCGTCTTCCAGGATGGCGTCCACCCGCATGGAGGTGTCCCACTGCCACGCGCGCAGCGGTATGGTCAGCGTGCGCGTTTCCCCGGCCGCCAGGTCCCCTGCCCACCACTCGACGTTCCAGCCCCGCGTGTAGGGCAGCGTCGCGGTGAGCGGTGTGCTCTCCTGGGTCAGCCATAAGCGCACCGTCCCCCCATTGATGTCCCCGGGGCCGCGATTGTGCAGCGCGAACGTCAACGTGACCGGCGTCCCGACGCGGATGGCAGCCCGGTCCGACGTAAGCCACGCGCTGGCCGAGAGGTCCGCGCCGGCGACGTGCAGCGTGTTCACGTGGTCGAATTGCAGTCCCCAGTCCGGCAATCCCAATGTCAGGGACAGCGGGATGGACGCCCCGGCCGTTCCCGTCACCGCGACTGCCCAGGTGAAGGTCAGCGGTGTATGGGAGGGCGCACTGCCGCTCCAGGTCAGCGTCCGCGAGGCGGCGGTGTATTTCCACCCAGGCGGCGGGCCGTCGGCGGTGAGCGTGACCGACGCAGGCAGCGTATGGGTGAGGGTCGTGGTGAGGGCAGCCGCGGCGTCGTTGTAGAGGACGAACGTGGACGTCACCCGGTCGCCGGGCAGCGGCGCGGGCGGCGTGACCGTCCAGCGGCTTGTCCCCAACGGCGAAAGCCAGCCGACGCCCTCGGCCAGGACGGCGGCGCGGGTGTCCAGGGGCAGCGTTTCCAATGGGAAGGCGTAGAACAACGTCCGCGAGGTGGCGATTTCGCGCGCAACACCAAGCGGTTGCCCCAGTTGCCCGCGCATGACGGGCGCAACTTCAGGCAGCGGCTCGATGGCGTCGGCCCAGTTTTGGAAGGGGAAATCCAGTTTGACCGGCCCCCAGGCCCCGCCGGTCGGCTGGTCGGGCACGCCGAAGGCATGGGTGGGATTGCGGCTTTCGTCCCAATGCCACACGCCGAAGCGCTGCGCCAGGAGCGTGCGGCTATGATAGTACAGAAAATCTTGTGAAGAAAGCAATAGCCGTCCGCCGCCGTTGAGGTAGGCCAGCAGCGTCGCGGCTTCTTGCGACAGGATGGGCGCGTACCAATCGTAGCCGGTGAACCATAGCGTCAGCAAGTAACGTTGCAGGATGGGGAGGGTCGGCGAACGCGCGCCCGGAACGCCGCCGCTGTTTTCGGCGGTGTCCCACACGTCGAAGGGGATGCCGCGCGCGGACAGGGCGGCGATATAACGCCCTTCCATGGGGTACCAGCGGTCGTCATCCACCAGCAACACCGGCGCGGGCGTTTTGACGCGCAAGGGGACGGCAAGGCTTGTCGGCAGAAGGGGCGTGGCGGCCGTCAATGTGAGCGTAGTACCGACGTTGACGCCCGTACCGGCGGGAATCGTGACCACGACGGTCAGCGTGATGGCGGCGCACGGCGAGAGGGTCACGGTTGACGGCGTGACTGTGGCAGGCCACGCGCCGGCTAGCGTCAGGCCGACGGGCGCGGTGACACCGCCGTAGCCGGTATGCCGCAGGCGCAGCGTGTGCGTCACCGTTTCGCCTGGCCGGCCGATCAGCGTTGGCGCACTGAGCGGATTGAGGGTGAGGGACACGGTCGGCGGCGGCGTTTGGAGCCACTCCAGGCTGCGCGCGAGCACTTCGCGCCGCTGCGCCTGGGTCGCAATGGCTTCGTAGCCGAAAGACAGGAAGAGGGCGCGGTAAGGGGTGCAGATCGAAGTCCCGATGCCCCCGCCGCTGCCATCCGTATAGCGCCATAGCAATTCGGCCTTGTCGGGAGTCTGGACGGCGACCGTATCGGGCCAGGTCTGGTTGTCCGCGCCGTCGCCGCCCGCGATGGTCACCGTCATGCCGGAGAACGGCCCCAGGCCGGTCAACTGACGAACCGGCGCATTGTCGCGCATGTACGCCGCGCCGATGGTTTTAATCAGGTAAGGTTGGATGTCGATGATGTATCCACCGCCGTCGAAGTAGGCCACATCCTGCCCGCTCAGCAACAGCCGCCCGCCGTTTTTGAGATAGGCGTCCAGTTCCCCACCGCCCTTCACCAGTCCCGGCGAGCCTTTGGGCGATGACCACAGGACGATGTCGTACTGCGCCAGAGTCGTGCTGATGGGGGTTTCGGCAGGCGGGTGTTTGATGCGGTGTTCCTCATAGGTGTAGGCCAGCGCGTCGAGCGCCGCTTTCCAGTAGGTCGTCTGGCTATCGTAATACCATGCGCCTTCGTCAACCAGCAGCAGGGTGGGCGCGGGCGTGAGGACGAAATGGCGCAGAGTGATCTCGCCGGCGGTAACGGACACCTGCGCCGTCGCCACGCGGTAGCCCAGGCCGCGCATCTCGATGGTGTAGACGCCCGCAGGCAGCTTGAGGCTGTAATCGCCGCTTGCGCTGACGGTGGCCGTGACCGGGGTGTTGAACACGCGCGCCACAACGGTGTGCGTGGGGGCGCGGTTCGTCCCGGAGACGGTGACGCGACCTTGCACAGTACCGGTGGGGAGGGGCAGCAGCGTGAAATCGAGTCGCTGTTGGGTATGCGTGAAGACAGGGACGTTCCATTGCGTCGCCGCTGCATAGCCGAAGGCCGAAGCGGTTATATCGTACACCGCCGGCGCCAGCGCCAGAGTGTAATCTCCATTTGCGGCGGTCGTGGTGCGCCCTGAGGTCCCCTGTGGATGGCGCGACGCGGCGTCGAGGGTGGCATGGGCGATCCCTTGACGGTTGGGGCCGGCGACATTGCCGCTGACCAGGCCGGCCTGGGTGGCGACGGCAACCACGGCGAAGGCGTCAAGGCGTCCCCAACCGCTGTCGTTGTTGGGCAGGGTGGTGCTCAAAGGGACGGCGGTTTGGGTGATGATGCCGGCTATGGTTTCAACGGAAAGCGTGGGCGCGGCGGAACGCAGCAGCGCGACCACACCGGCGACGTGGGGCGTCGCCATAGAGGTGCCGTCTTTCTCGGCGTAGATGCCGCCGGGGATGGTCGAAAGGACGTTCACACCCGGTGCGACGATGTCTGGCTTGGTCTGCCCCCATGGCGACGGCCCGCGACTGGAGAAGTACGCCACTTCATCGTCGGGGTCGCTGGCGCCGACGGCAAACGCGCCCGGATTGCTGGCCGGCGCGCCGATGGAGCCGGGGTTGGGGCCGGTGTTGTTGGCGGCGAACAGCGGCAGGATGCCGGCGGCTTTGAGGATGGCGATGTCTTCGGCAAAGCTGGTATCTGAACCGAGCGTCGAGGCCCAGGAGCAGTTGATGACGTCCGGGGCCAGGGCCGGGTCGCCGCCGGGCGCCAACAACCACTGGAATCCCGCGTGAATCCAGGAATTGTAGCCCGCGCCTTCGTTGGAGAGCACCTTGACGCCGATCCACTGTGCCGCCGGCGCGACGCCGATGTTCCCTCTGCCTACCGCCGTCCCGGCCAGGTGGGTGCCGTGCCCGTGATCATCGTAGGGGTAGACACCGCCGTTGACGACATCGTACCATGAATGGGCATGGTCATAGAGGCCGTGGCCCAGATTGCCGCGATAGTTGGCGCTGAGCGCCGGGTGTAGCCAGTCCACGCCGGTATCCATAATCGCCACAACGGCGCCGGTGCCGGAGATGCCCAGGGTGGCCCACACTTCAGGGGCACGGATGCGCGTCAACCCCCACGTGGGTTCGGTCGGCGGGGCGGCTTCCGTGGTGGCCGGTTCGGCGGGGGTCACGTACTGAATGTAGGGGTCCAGGTGTATCTCCGCCACGCCCGGCGCGGTCATCAACCGGCGCACAAACGCGGGGCGGGCCGTCAATGCCGTGGCGCGGATGATCCACAAGTCCCGGCGTTCCAGGATTTCCCCGCGGCGTTGCGCTTCGGCGAGCAGCGGCGATAGAGGGGCCAGCGCAGCGGTGAAGTTATCCTGGAGTGTTGCGACCAGGTCGGCGCGTGAGACCGCCGCACTTGTGGTCAGCGCGGCGGTGCTCGCCCCTGCGGCGCGCAGGGTCACGATGATGCGCAGCGGTGTCTCGTCATCCGTGTTCAGCGCCCGCAGCACCTCGGGGGCAATGATTGGGTCCGTGCTATCGCTCGCCGCCAGGGGAGACGAGGATAGCGAGAGCAACAACAGCAGGAGGATGACGATCTGCAAGGGATGGCGGGCGCGGGGGTTAGAAATGGTCCGCCACCCACACATAGGGCACCCCTTTGGGAAACAGGATATCCAGCAGGGGCAATACATCGCCATGCGCGATAACCTGCGGGTCGTTGAGCATATCGCGGGGAGAGCGGTAGCCGATGGCCAGTTGCGTCAGCCGGTCTTGGGAGAGTTCCAGGCGCAAGTCCGTGCGTGCGTCGTCTTCCACATGCACCTTGCCTTTGTAGATGACGAGCGCCAGCGTCCCCAAATCCGTCTGGAACGTGAGCGCGCCGCTATAGCCGGTAGCATGGGAAAGCGCCAGCCGCCGTTCCAGTTCGGGCGCGATCTTCTCGAAGAACGGTTGCAGGTTGAGCAGACGCAACATCCCGCTGCCGTGGCGTGGATAGATGATCGTCCACACGGCGCCAAAGCGTTGGACATACTCGGCGAACGGATGGTCCGGCGGGATGAAAAACTGCACATCCTCGCAACGCTTTGCCACTGCTTGTGCGGCGAAGAAGCTGAGGAGGGTGGGGAAGAGGGCGTCATCGCGCGCCTCGACCTCGGCGACTTTCATAGCTTTATCGTTTTGATCCCAAACCGCATAGGCCAGCAATGCGCCATTCGTGTCTTCCCAGAGTAACGTGTCTGCCTTCACGCCGTACCACGTGCCTTTGTGGAATTCCTTGAAATCGTCCAGGGTACGGACGATGCTGCATGTGCGGGTGGCGTTGTGCGTGTTGTAGAGGTCGAGCACGGCAGGCATATCGGCCTCGCCGATAGGGCGGGTGATGTAAGCGCCGGTGGCGGTTTCTCCGGCGACTTCCGCATCGCGGGTCTTGACCTTACATTCGATTACGGCCAATCCCGCGGCGTAGCCAAACTTGGTGTAGAAGTTCTCGATGCCGAAGAGCATGGAGATGTCGTAGCCTTCGGCGATCATATAGCGGACGGAGTCCTCGTACAGCGCACGCATGTAACCTTTGTTGCGGTGCTCGTGGTGCGTGTACACATCGCCGATGCCGGCCATGCGCACAACGGTGGTGCCTACACGCATCGGGTATTCGATCACCAGCAGGTGGCTGACCGACTGTTCTACCCTGTCAATCCACAATTCGCGCTTGTGGACGCGCCCATCATCGTGAGTTGTGATTTTCATTTTAGATTTTAGATTTTAGATTTTAGATTTTGGATTTTGGATTCGCTGATTCGCTCATTCGCCGATTCGCTCATTCGCTCATTCGCTCATTCGCTCATTCGCTCATTCGCTCACTCGCCGATTCTTGACCGGAACTCCGGCACGCCCTGGATGCCCAAATTCAAGCGGAAAAGCGCGCCCGCGCCGGGGCCTTCGATATCTTTGCCCTGGATGTTGGCCGTGGTGACGTAGATGTCGGTATAATCCGGGCCGCCGAAGGTAGGGCAGGAGACTTTTTTCGCCGGGAACAGGATGCGCAAGACCTCCGTGCCGTCGGGGGCGTAACGCACCAGGCAACCGCCGTCCCAACGCGCCGACCAGACGTAGCCTTCTGCATCCACCGTCATCCCGTCGGGGTGGCCTTCGCCGGGCGTCTGCGGCACGCGGACGAAGTCGCGGCGGTTGGTGAGCGCGCCGCTGGCCGCGTCGTAGTCGAAGAGGTAGATGACGTGTTTGGTTGTGTCGGTGTAGTACAGGCCCTTGCGGTCGGGGGTGAAGCCCAGGCCGTTGGAGACGCCGACGCCGTCCACAACTTCGGTGAGCGTCCCATCGGGGTCGAGGCGATAGAGCCGCCCGGAGCGCTCCGGCGTGGGCATCGTCCCGCAGAAGACGCGCCCGGCCGGGTCGGCGATCACGTCGTTGAAGCGCGTATGCACCTCGGCGGGGATTTCGGCGATGATTGTCTCCGTCGCGCCGTTGCGCCAGAGGGTGACTGTGCCCCTGTCCTGAAACAGCAGCAGCGCGCCATCGGCCTGGATGGTGAATCCCCCGATGGGGCGGCCTTCGTAACATATCTCGTGCTCGCCTGTCGCCGGGGTGTAGCGGAACAACCGTCCGTTGGGGATGTCTACCCAGTACAGGCGTTGTTCGTCGGGGTGCCACAGGGGATTTTCACCGGTGCGGCAGTTGTAGTCGGCAATCAACTCAAGTTTCATCGTCGTGCTCCTCGGTAGCGTAGTTGCAATCGTTACGCGGTTCGTTTCTTTGGACAGGATTTACAGGATTGACAGGATGAAAAATGCAAAGCCTTCTTTAATCCTGAAAATCCTGTTAATCCCTGTCAAAAAATGGCGATATGCGTAACTCCGCTGCTCAGGCCGGTCTCCAGACCGCGCCTGCGCAGCGCCCCGCAGTGGCGCGGTCAGAGACCGGCCACTGCAAGATTTGCCAAGTTGAAATGCACCCGTCAGATCACCGTTTGCATCTGCTCAACGTTAGCATGATAATTCTTTTCCTGAAAAGATAAACCGTCCGGAGAGTTGATCATTTGCCCTTTGAACTGGCTCTTATACAGGTGGTAGTAGAAACCCTGTTGCGCCAGCAGCTCCGCGTGCGTGCCGCGTTCGACGATCTCGCCTTCGTTGATGACCAGGATGGTATCGGCGCCGCGGATGGTGCTCAGGCGGTGGGCAATGACGAAGCTGGTGCGGCCTTCCATCAAACGCAACAGGGCTTCCTGGATGTGTTGCTCGGTGCGGGTATCCACACTGCTTGTGGCCTCGTCGAGAATGAGGATCGCCGGATCGGCGAGAACAGCGCGGGCAATGGCCAGCAACTGCCGCTGTCCCTGGCTGAGGTTGCTGCCGCGCTCTGAAAGCTCCGTCTGATAGCCGCGCGGCAGGCGGCGGATGAATTGATCGGCGTTCGCCAGTTGCGCCGCCGCGATGACCTCTTCGTCCGTTGCATCCAGGCGTCCGTAGCGGATGTTTTCCATCACCGTATCGGAAAACAGGAAAGTGTCCTGCAAGACCACGCCGAGTTTGCGGCGCAGGCTGGCCTTGGTGTAGGCGCGCAAGTCCACGCCGTCAATGCGGATGCTGCCGCTCTGGATGTCGTAGAAGCGCGAGAGCAGGTTGATCATCGTCGTCTTGCCCGCGCCCGTCGGGCCGACCAGGGCGATGGTTTTTCCGGGTTTGGCGTGGAAGCTCATATCTTTGATGACCGGCACGCCGGGGGTGTAGCTGAAGTTCACGTGCTCGAAGACCACGTCGCCGCGCACGTTGTCCAGCACGACTGCATCCGGCGCTTCCAGGATTTCCGGCGTCTGATCGAGCAGCTCGAAGACGCGCTCGGCCCCGGCCAGCGCCGATTGAATCTGATTGTAAAGGTCCCCCAATTGGCGCAACGGCCCGGCGAAGCGCCGCGAGTAGTTGTAGAAGGTGAGAATCGTGCCGACGGTGGCCCAGCCCCGCAGGATCATCCAGCCGCCCAGTCCGGCGAGAATGGCGATGTTGGCGTTGCTGAAGATGCCCATCAAGGGGGGAATCAATGTGGCGTAGATTTGGGCGCGGATGCCCACATCGCGCGTTTCGGCGTTCACGCGGTCGAATTTCGCCAGAGTGCTTCCCTCCTGTCCGAAGGCGAGGATGACGCGCTGACCACTGAAGATTTCTTCCAGTTCGCCGTTTAATTGCCCGATACGCATTTGGAATTCGCGGAAACCCTGGCGCGTGCGCTTGCCCACGAAGCCGGTAAACCACAGCATCAGGGGAAAGACAAACATTGACCCCAGCGCCAGCCAGAAGTTGATGGCGAACATCATCACCACAATTCCCACCAGCGACAGCAGCCCGCCGAACAGTTCGGTGACGTTTTGCGCTAACAAACGGCTGAGGGCGTCCAGGTCGTTGGTGAGGCGGCTCATCAGGTCGCCGTGCGGGTTGCGGTCGAAGAAGCTCAGCGAGAGCGTCTGGAGATGACCGAACAACTGCTCGCGCAGGGTGCGCATGACCTTCTGCACCATGTTCACCATCAACCGCGCCTGCGCCACGCGCATCGCCCAGACGACGAGATATACCGCCAGCATCAGCAAAGCGATCTTACCCAATCCCCCGACGTCGCGCCGCGTGATAAAGCGATCAATCGCCACGCCGTTGAGGTATGGCCCAAGCAAATCGAGCAGTGTGCTGGCGATGACCAGCACGATCACCAGCAGCAGCGTCCAGCGGTAGGGCTTCAGGTAGCCCAACAGACGCCGCAGGGTGTTGCGCACATCGCGGGGCTTCTCAATGCGTGTGCCGAAGCGCCGCGCCCCCGGTCCCGATAAGGGCATAGAAACAGCCACGCGTTCGCCACTGCGTGGTTCATGGGTGGAAGTCGGTCGTGGTTCCATATATCTATTTTTCCTCTCTCAAATCCGTTAGCACGTTTGAACTTGGTAGGTTTCATCCCCGTCTACTGTCTACCGTCTACTGTCTACCATTTACCCCATTCCCCAACTGCGAGGCGTAAATCTCGCGGTAGATGGGACTGCGCGCCAGCAGCTCGGCGTGTGTGCCGATGTCGGCGATGCGGCCTTTGTCGAGCACCACGATTTTGTCGGCGGTGAGCACGGTGCTGATGCGCTGCGCGACGACGAAGACGGTGGTTTGATGCGCCAGTTGGGTGCGCAGGAGTTCATCCAGGGCATCCTGCAATTTGCTCTCGGTTTCCACATCCACCGCACTGGTGCTGTCATCGAGGATAAGAACGCGCGGCTTAACGCACAGGGCGCGGGCGATGGCAAGCCGCTGTTTCTGTCCACCGGAAAGGTTCACGCCACGTTGCCCGATGAGGGTATCGTAGCCCTGGGGCATTGCCATAATGAAGTCATGGGCCTGCGCGGCTTTGGCGGCAGCGATGACTTCTTCATCGGTGGCGTCCGGGCGCCCATAACGGATGTTGTCACGCACGGTGCCGCTGAAGAGTACCGCTTCCTGCAAGGCGATGCCTACCTGAGTACGCAGGTCGTGCAGCGGCCATTCACGCACGTCCACACCGTCCACCAGCACCCGGCCGCCGTCCACATCGTAAAAGCGCGGGATCAGGTGGATGAGGCTGGACTTACCGGAACCGGTTGCGCCGAGGATCGCCACAGTTTCCCCAGGCTCGGCGACCAGGTTCACATCGTTAAGCACGGCGTCGGCGCAGCCATGATTGTAGCTGAAACAGACATTCTCAAAGACCACTCGCCCGGCGGTTGTCGGCGGCACGCGCGCCTCGACGGGCGGTCGGATTTCCGGTTCGCTTTCCAGGACTTCGAGGATGCGCCCGGCGGAGGCATCGGCGGCAGAAAGTGGGGCAATCATGTTGATGAGCATGGTCAATGGGAAGAGGGAAAAGATCATATAGTTGACCGAGGCCATAATCTGCCCGACGGTCAATTCCCCTCCGATAGCCAGGTTGCCGCCGAACCAGATGACGCCGGCGGTGGCGAGGTTCACGACCGTCATCATCAAGGGCATCAGGAAGACGACGAAATTGAGGACTTTGACGGTCTGCGCCATAAGGTCGTCGTTGGCGCGTGCAAAGCGTTGTTTTTCGTATTCGGCGCGGACAAAGGCTTTGACGACCCGCATGCCTGCCAGGTTCTCCTGGAGCACGGTGTTAAGTTTATCCAGCTTCTGCTGCACGATCAGGAACAACGGGCGTGCTTTGACCATAAAAAGCAGGACGATGCCGAAGAGCAGCGGCAACATCGCCAGCCAGATCCAGGCCAGACGCGGCGCGGTAAAGATGAGCATCAACAGGGCGCCGGCGGCCCAGATCGGGGCACGGGTGAGGATGCGCAGGCCCATCATCAAGATCATCTGCACTTGATTGATGTCGCTGGTAGCGCGCACGAGCAGTTGTCCGGTCTGCAAGCGATCCAGGTTGCCGAAAGAGAGGGTTTGCACTTTGCGCACGAAGGCACTGCGGATGTCGGCGGCAGTATGCATCCCCACACGCACCGAAAGGATGATGTTGCCGACCGAGACCAATGCTTCCAGGAGGGCCACGCCAAACATCAATAACGCGGTGTTGATGATGACCGGCATGTTTTGGGCTTTGACGCCTTCATCAATGACGCGCTGGGTCAGGCGGGGGATTGCCAGGTCAGCAAAGACCACGCCTAGCAACAGCACTAAGGCCAGGATTGCATCGCGGCGATAGGGCTTCATAAAGGGCAGCAAGCGGAATAAGGATTTCATTAACTGTATCTCCTCGCAAAAATGTCAACGGATTAAACGGATTTTTCTTTTCACGTTTTACGTTTCACGTTTTTACGTTTTACGTTTCACGTTTCTACGTTTCATGCACCAGGTAATTCATAGCAATTTCCAACATCTCGGCAGACATGCGGTCGCGCAGGGTCTCATCCGTCAGGCGGCCGTTGTGGTAGAAGATGGAGGGCGCGTGGATAATGGCGAAGACGGTCGCGGCGGCCAGGGTGGGCTCGCGAGGCGCAAACACGCCGCGTTCGATGCCCAGTTGCACCAATTGCGCCAGATAGCGCACGTTACCCTGGTAAGGGCGGTGCGGTTCCGGGCAGAGAGCATTCGCGGGAATCGGTTGTACCCACAGGAAGGCATACATCTTGGGGTGTTCTTGCGCCATGGTCACGTAACGCCAGAGCGCCTCACGGGTGATGGCGACGATGTCGCCGGTTTCGGCCTGGCGTAAGACTTCGGCGCGGTAGGCCTCGCGCTCTTCACGCAGCCGTGCGCGCAACGCCTGAATCAACGCGTCGTGGTTCTCAAAGTAGGTATACAAGACCATGTGCGACACGCCCAGGCGTTCGGCGATGAGCCGCGTGGTAAGGGCATCGTAGCCGTGCTCTAGCAGCAGCTCGTGAGCGGCCTCCAGGATGCGTTCGCGCATTGCTTCACGTTCGGTTGCGCTTTGTTTGGGACGGGGCATGGTGCTCCTTTTATGGGTTTACGGTGTATAACTTATACGTTGTATACATTATACGCTGTATAGTTTATCTGTCAAGGAGAGGAGCTGAGCAGGATGCGTTTCAGAACGGGGGCGATTTATCAGAGGACACTGCGCAGGCCGGTCTCCAGACCGTACCTGCGCAGCGATCTGCCCCGAAGTTGAAAAACACGCCGACCTGTCAGGTCGGTACAAGTTCTCCTTAGGGTTTCTCTGTGCTCTCCGTGTTCTCTGTGGTTAAAAATCAGCGATTGACCCAGGGCGAATCGTAGACGATGACGGCGGTGTGCGGGTAAGTCCCTTGTGTGGGGATCCAGCGCACCACACGCCCTTGTCGTGTGTCAATCACGGCGATGCGGTTCTGCTCCGGCAGTGTCACGAAGACGATGCCGCCACCTGCGGCTAACCCCTTGGGGCTTCCCCCCACGGCAATATGGGCAACGTAGGGATAGGGCTGCCAGTTTTTCATCACCAGCGGCAGGTAGAGGTAGAAATCCAGGAACATCGTGCCGGGCGGCCCGGCCGTCTCCTGCTCCGGCGACAAGGTGAAGTCCTGGCTTTGTCCCTGGCTCTGGTCGGTGCAGGGGCCTTCGGCCAGCACGGTGACCGACTGCGCGGCGAAGTTCGCGTTGTAGACGCACTGCCCCATCACGACCATACCCTTGCCGCCGTCGGTGGAACTGGCGTTGGGCGCCTGTTGCTCGGTGGCAAAAGTGCGCCACAGCGAGAAGTCGCGTGGGTCATAGACACGCAGTTCGTTCAGGTGCGGGAAGGTCACGTAGACGTGGTCGGTCGCGCGGTTGTAGATGAGGGAGTACGGCAACTGGTCGCCGGTGTTCACTTTATATTGCAGGCCAAAGCTCAATGGCTTGAGGGTGGAGGTGATCGTCCACAGCCCCTGCGCCCCCATGTAACGCTTGGTGGTGTAGACCAGGTGGCGGGTGGGATCGGCGGTGATGCCGAAGAAGCCCCAATCGTAGACCTGGTACATATCCGGTTTGAGGCGGGCGACGACGTTGTGGGTGGCATGCTCGATGACGGTGACGCCTTCGCCGCCGTAGCTGTGATCGGTGGCGTAGATGTAGCCATCAAGTTCTGTCAGGAAGAGCGTACCGAAGCCCGTGGCCACACTGGTGATAACGTTGTGTGTGGCAAGGTCAAAGACCTGCACCCGGCTTGGCGAGTCCGGCGCTGCGGAGGCATTATTGACGACGTACAGTTGATTGCCCACCACCAGCATTCCGAAGGGCGTGTCGCCGGTGCGGATGCTGGTGAGATAGGCATAATCGGTGGTCTGGAACACGTCAATCGTGTTCGAGGTGCGATTGGCGACGTAGAGCAGCGTGTCGGTGCGGATCGGTGTGTCGTCGTTGGAGCTGTTGTTCGTCGTGTCGCACTCCGGGTCCGTCGTGGCAATACGCACCTCGTTGACCACGCGGTCAATGCCGAGCGGGAAGGGCTTGATGACCTCGACGATAAAGGTCAACTCACCGCCCTGCCCCGGCGCCAGCGTGCCGACGTTCATCCGGTAATAAGGTCCGCTGTAGAGCGTCCATCCGCCGCCGACGTAGCGGGTGTAATCCGGTAGACGCTCGGTGAGCACGACATTGTGCGCCGTGCCGACGCCGCTGTTCACATACACAATCGTGTAGCTGATGATCTCGCCGGGCTTCGCGTAGAGGCGTTGCGCAGCGTTTTGGGCCGTCATCGGCCGGCCGAGTTGGGCGACAACCTCTTCCCATGCAGCCTGCTGCGCAAGCGGCAGCGGGCCGATGTTGTCGTTCTTCGCCACCACCAGATCCGGCCCCAGGTCTACGGTGCTGGTGAGGATGTAGCGATACCCGCCGCTGATCTCGATGGTGTTCACAATGCGACTCTCGGTCGTGTAAGAGAAGGCGGGATTGAGGCGCACCGGCAGGCGCGGGCCGGCTTGATTGTAGGTCTGCGCCGGAATGGACGGGATGTTGATGCGACACGTCCGCCCACTGCATGTCCAGAACGTCGGCGCACCGGCATAGAGGATAAAGGGCGAGAGGGTATCGGTGATGGGGACATTGGTGAACCCGGTGGTGCGGTTGGTGTTGGTGTAGAAAGTGCTGTAGTCGAAGTAGTCCCCCGGTGCAATGCAGCGCGGCGCGGTCTTGGAGATGCGCAGCGGACGGCGGCGCAGCGGCGTGTCCTCGTAGTTGCAGTTATCGGCCGGGTGGTAATCCGGTTCACGGCTCCAGCCGCAGACGTAGTTGACCAGGTTGGTGACGCCTTCGGGGATCGTCTCGTGCGCGCGGACGACGAAGTAGTAGATACCGCCCTGCTTCAGCCCCAGTGTGCCCAAGGCCATCGTGTAGGTGCGCCCACCGGCGAATGTCCAGCCGTAGCCGACGTAATCGGTGTACAGCGGCAGAATTTCCGTGAGGATGACGTTGGTGGCGGTGTACGGCCCCACGTTTTCAACGGCGATAGTGTAGGTGATGAGGTCTCCCTCGTAGACGAATTCGCGGTGTTGGGTGATGCTCATCGTGCTGACCTCGTGCTCCAGGAGCCGCGCGATGGTCGCCTGCTTTTGCGCGGCGAAGGGCGTCGTCGGTCCCACGTCGTCATCTTTGATGACCGTCAGGTCGGCCGGACAACGGATGGTGAAGGTGGCCGTGTCCGCGTCGGCGAAGTACGGCGTGTCGGGATTGAGCACCGTCAGGGTGACGGTGTTGGTCAGCGTGATGTCGCATACGCGCGTCCGCGGGTTGTAGATCACATTGAGCACAAAGCGTCCCGTTGCGCCTGCGCCGAGGGTGGGAGTGTACCAGACGATTTCGGGCGTGGTCATCACGCGCGTCCAGCCCAGGGCGGTCGCCGTATCGCTGTGCCAGACCGTAGCTGGCGGCAGCGGGGCGGTGGTGCGCACCCCGGCAAGCGGCGCGTTGTTGGGGTTGGTGTAGGTGATGGTGAACGAGATCACCTGTCCCGCCACGCCCATAAACGAGGTGAACGTCTTCTCAATCTGCGGGCGACGCATGACGGGCGTGTCCTCACGGTTGCAGTTGTCGGCGGGTGTGCGGTCGCTTTGGGCGCTTTGTCCGCATACCAGGTTGTCCAGATTTTTGACCTCCGCCGGCAGCGGCGTATCCACGCGGACGACGAAATAACGTACTACGCCTTCGCCCGGCGCCAGCGTCCCGATGTTCATCCGATAGGTGCGCCCGCTCACCAACGTCCACCCGTAGCCGATGTAGCTGGTGTACAGCGGGCGGGTCTCCGTCAAGACCACATTGGTCGCCGTCACGACGCCCACATTGACCACAGAAATCGTGTATGTGACCACGTCCCCGTCGAACACGAAGGCACGATGATAGGGTTCGGCGGTCGTCAGCAGCGCGCCGGCCGTCTGCCGCCAGCGCTCGAACGCGGCGCGGTTCTCCATCATCAGTAGCGTATTGGTGATCGGGCCGACGTTATCGTCCTTGATGACCACCAGGTCTACCGCGCCGCTGACCGCAAGGGTATGTTGATCCGCGGCGGTAATCGGGTTGGAGAAGCCCAACGGATGATACCGCACACTCACGGTGTTGCTGCGGTTGCCATCCGGCGTGTTGACCGGCAGGGTGTACAGGACGTTGAATACACAGCCTGCGCCGACATTCAACGAAGCGCAGCCGTTGGCCGTCGCCTGCGCGGTCAGATTGCCCAGTCCCGGCCAGCCCACGCCGACATCGTTGACCGCGTCGAGGATCAAGGCCGGGCTATCCGCCGAGCCGGTGTTGGTGATGCGGAAGGTGTAGGTAATCGTATCGCCGGGATGCGCCTCGGTCGGGCCGGCTTTCGTCACCCGGACGGCCGGCCGGAACAGGTTGACACTGTGGCTATCCGTCGCGGTAATGATATTGCTGAACCCCACCGGCGAGCAGGTGACGTTGGCCGTGTTGACCAGCGGATCGGGTGCGCCGCTGGGGATGGTGTATGCGCGCACGAGCGTATAGGGCGGCGCGCTCCAGGTCAGCGTCACCGGCTGATTCAGGCCGAGCATGGCGTCGGTGATGTGGCAGCGCAGGTCGGGCGTGTCGTTGGAGCTGGTATTGGTCAAGGTCAACGTATATGTGACCACATCGCCCCCCTTGCTCAAGGCACTTCCCGTTTTGCTGAACGCAATCCGTGGCTGGAACAGGTTGACACTGTGGCTGTCCGTCGCGGTAATGATATTGCTGAACCCCACCGGCGAGCAGGTGACGTTGGCCGTGTTGCCCAGCGGATCGGGTGCGCCGCTGGGGATGGTGTATGCGCGCACGAGCGTATAGGGCGGCGCGTTCCAGGTCAGCGTCACCGCCTGATTCAGGCCGAGCATGGCGTCGGTGATGCGGCAGCGCAGGTCGGGCGTGTCGTTGGAGCTGGTATTGGTCAGGGTCAACGTATATGTGACCACATCGCCCACCTTGCTTAAAGCATTGCCGGTCTTGTCGAAAGTCACTTGTGGTTGGAACAGGTTGACGCTGTGGCTATCCGTCGCCGTGACCGTCTGGTTGAACGCCGTGAGCCGATAGGTCGCCGTGACCACGTTGGCAAGCGGGTCGGGGGCGCCCGCTGCGACGGTGTAGGGGACCCGGAACGTGCAGGTCGCGCCGGTCGCCAGCGGGCCACAGCCGTTGGCGACTGCTGCGGCGGTCAGGTTGCCCAGGCCCGGCCAGCCAAGGCCGACATCCACAACGCTCACGATGTCCAGCGGCGGCGCGGTCGGCGGAACGCTGGTATTCCTGATCTGGTACGTGTAGGTGACGACATCGCCGACTTTGGATAACGTCGCTCCGGTTTTGGTGATGGCGATTGCAGGACAGAGCACCGTCACCGGCGCGGCGGTCGTCGCGTTGTTATCCAGCCGCGCTTCCAGCGTCGTGCCGGTGATGACGGCCACGTTGCTCAATGCCAGGCCGCAGACCGCAGCCGTGTTCACCGTCGTCGTCACCAGGAAACTCCCCCGCGCGCCGGCGGCCAGCGTGGGCAGCGTCCAGTCAACCGTCGGCGTGATTCTCGCCCGCGTCCAGGGAGGCGCGGCCGTATCGCCCACCCACTGCATGCCGGTCGGCAAGGTATCCCGAATGGTCACATTCGTCGCCGTGTCGTTGCCCTGATTGGCGTAGTCAATTCTGTAAGTCACCGGGCCGCCGACTACGGTTTGTGTGGTCAGCGCCGTCTTGGTGATCACCAGATCCGGCACGGCCAGCGTGGCGGTCACGGCCTCGTTGCAGAAATCCGTGGCCGTGAGGATGATCTGCGCCGGCGCGGGAGTGGCGCCTTGTCGGAGGAAGGTTGAGCCGAAGCCGCTGCTATCCACAACTACAACGGCGGGATCGAATGTGCCCCAATTGCTCTGCAAGGTGATGCGGCGCGCGTTGGGCGCAGGCAGCGTGGGCGTGCGCGCCGGCGAGAGGGCCGGAGGTACGGTATGGTTGTCCTGATCGCGCAGTCGTACCGTCACCAGGCCGTTGGCGTTGCCAGTGACGATGAGCGTGATCCAGTTTGCCAACGGGGCCACCGCTCCGCGGATGTTATCGGTGAGGGGGACGACGCCGATGGTCGGGGCGTTGGGATGCGGCGTGCCCCAGCGGTTGTGGTTGGCTTCGATGGCGACAGTGGCATTGTTGCGCAACTCGTGCGCCGGAACGGAGCACAGAGCGTTGTACCATACGCGATTGATGGCATCGTTGCTGGTTGCGGCAGTGAAGACGATGGCGTTGGCCTGTGTGTCATAGATGACGTTGCTCAGGAAGCGGTTCATCACGTCGGGAGTTTTATCAATGTAGAGGCCGCCTTGATAGCCGCTGCCGCCGCCGTTGTTGTAAATAAAGTTGTTCTGAACCAACACAGAAGTCTGGCTGATGATCGAGATGGCACCGCTTGTCTGCGCGCTGCTCAACATTGTCCGGTAAATGACATTGTCGTTGGCGTTATTGGAACTGCCGTTGTCCAGATAGATGCCCGCGGCGCCGCAGTCATAAATATCGTTGTTGTTGACGGAGTTACCGCTGCTATCTTCCGCATACACGCCGGCCAGGCCGCAGTTGTGGATGACGTTATAGGTGATGGCGTTGTAGTTGCTGTCGGCCGCGCGGATGCCTTCCATACCACAATTATCAATGACGTTGCGGTTAATGTTGTTGTAATTGCCCCCGCCGGTGCCACCGCGTTTCAGGTGTATTCCCGCCCTGGCGATGTCTCTGATGGTGTTATCCGTGATGAAGTTGTGGCTGCCCTCGTTCAAGACAATGCCCTGGCTGGAACTGTAGATGGTGTTGTACTGAATCTGGGAATAGTCTATATCGCCGCCGATGGCGCCGTTGAATTCCCCGACGCCACCGTTGTAACGCAGCGTGTTGGAGAGAATCCAGTCGCCGTCGCCGATCTGCGTGGAGCCGCTGGGAGCGATGCCGGTACAGGCATACTCGATGAGCGCGTACTGGATGCGGTTGCGGATGCTGTTCGCCCCAAAAATGATGCCCAACCAGCGTCCCTGTCCGCCGCAGGGACTTGGCTCTGTGGGATTGGAAGCCGTGAAGGTGATAGGACGGGCCGCAGTCCCGAGCGCCTGGAGCCGCCCTTCAATCTGAAGGCGTGTGCCGGTCTGGAAGTAGATTGAGGTTCCGGTAATTGGTGGAGTAATCGTGAGCGTTGCGCCCGGGGCGATGGTGACGGTGGTGGTCATAATCTCGTAGCAGGCGGCGTTCCAGGTGGTGTCGGCAGTGATGTCGAGACCGATCTGGATGCAGCCGGGAGGCGGGGCCGCGTAAACCGGCGTCTGCGGCGGCGCGAGCACGATGAGCAAAGCGATGATTGCGCCGCAGGACAATAGAACCGTTACCATAAAGAGCATGCTTTTTCTAACCATACCGTCCACCTCCTGTTCCTGTAAAAGACGCCTTAACAATCATTTTCTGACAGGATTAACGGGATTTTCAGGATTAGAAAAGGCTTTGTGAGGCTTTTTCGTCTTGTCAATCCTGTCCAAAGAAAATGACCGCGTAACGACCGTATAGGCTTGCGCGATTGCCTCTATTTCTCATTATATAGCGGTATTGCAGGGACGAAGGTTAAAATCGGATTACGGTTGAATAAAACTACTGCCTCAAGGGGGCGGGGAGATAAAGAGAGGGGGATTTCGGGTAACTCCGCCACCCCAAATCCCCCCTGGAGGTAAAAACTGTAGTCCAGCGGTTGACCGCCGGCAGACTCAGTCGCCGGAGTACGAGGGAATCAGCGCCTCGTAATCGGCGACGCTGCCGCCGTCGAAGCAACATTCGATAATGCGGCGTCCCAGCGGCAATAACTCGTTCGTGTAGAATTCCTTCAGGCACTTGTGGAAGAAGGTGGTCAGGATTTTTGCGCCGATGTCGTAAGCCTCTTCGCCCACTTCGGGCTGGATTTCCACTTTCGTCAAGTAATTCGTGATCATGCGGCCTTCGACCTGCAGGTAATGCAGGCGATAGCCAAGTAAGTTACAACGCGACGCGCGCAGTTGCTCCGGCTTGAAGGGCGCAATGCCGCGCCGCGCCATATATTCACGGGCGATCCACTGCGGCATGAAGCCCACACGCCATGCACCGATGTACTGGTTGGGGCAGAGGATGTAGCGGGTGCGGATGTTGTCGCGGAACTGTTCCAGCAGCAGGTTGGCCTGATCCACTTTGCGTCCCGTAGCGAAGGGCCAGTACGAGCCGACGCCCTCGCTGCTCATCCCATTGGTATCGGTAATGCTCGGATTCTCATAACCGCGCGGCGAGACCAGACGCCACAACCATGCCAATGCAGGCGGCAGCAGGTGGAACAGACCGATGATGCCATACGTAGGATTCTCGCGGGTGCAGGGTGGCGTGCGCACCCCAAAACTGCGGATGTCCACCCGCACCGGCCCGTTGACGACATCCGGCACGGCCGCGCGCGGTACAACGACGCGGGGGTTGGGGCAGCGTTTGCCGGGCGCATCCTCGGTGTGTTCCCAGATCAACGCACGTCCGCGCGGGACGGCGTCAATGTTCAAAAACAGCATCGGCGTGGTGGCTTCAGCCGTCAGGCGTTCCAGATGGACATCGGTGCCGTAGTGCTCGATGTGGTTGACGCGCACAAACCAGGCCTCCTCGGCGTCCTGAATCGTTAAGCGGCCGCTGTTTTTCTGAATCGCCGGATGACACACGGCCATGTCATCGGCAATGGGATTCAAATCGCAGGTGCGCGGGATTTCGAGGTAACGCTTCTCGCCGGTGACAATGTTCTCGCCGAGCAACAACCGCCCGTCGGGTTCGCGGTGCGCCTGTTCCAGCATCTCGCTCTTGCCGCCCCCGCTGGCGCCCTCGTGCATGATGACGACCGTGTTATCGTAAGGCGTGACAACGCGCACGGCAGAACAATGCGCCGTGACCCAGCCTTCGTGCTCGCCCTGGGTGATCAACATCCCATAGACGCCCTTTTTGGCGCTGGGACCGGGGTAGAGATTGTAGGAGAACATCTCATGCAGATCGTCCAACCGATTGTGGACGACCACCTGTTTCCCCTCAAAATGCGTATGCCGAAAGGTCGGAGCGACGTAGATAATCGCCGCAGGGTGAAAATCGGGTGGAATCTCGGCGGCGGGGGTGATGCCTTGCAGGAGGGCCAACCCCAAGGCAAAGAAACCCGCATTGGCCGGCGCGATACAGAGTGTCTCGCTGCCCAGACCTTTTGGCCCGGCGGTGAAAGCAAAGATCACCAACGGCTGAGTCTTGAGCCAGTCGAAGGTGGCCTGGCGCAACGCATGGAAATCTTCGCCATAACGCTCTTTGAAGGTAGGCTTATCGGTGGGCTTGGCATCGGCAATCACCATGCAATCCGGGTCGCGGCGGCGCATGTACGGCTCGGGGTAATTGACCGCGACGCCGTTGCGCACCCGGCACACCGTCGCCTCGACGACCTTGCCGCGGTCGGGGATCTCGTAGCTGACTTCGGTGTAACTGCTGCCCAGGCCGCCGCAGGCCATGTTGACCAGCTCGTTGATCGAACTGGCGACAATCACGGAGGGACATGCTTCCAGAATCCGCCGCGCCTCCTCCGGCGGATTGAAAATATGCCAATCCATCGCATCTTCTCCTTTCCTTCTGAACTGCCGATCGCGCGTTCCCGGGCTGGACGGGACGCGGCGACGAAGCCTATTCATATCATCATAGCACAAAATGGATTTCTTGCCAGAAGGGTGCTTTTTTAGGGCTATCGCATTTGGAAAACTTTGTCCCGTCGTGCTGTCTGTTGTGCCGCTAAAGCGGCGTTTTTAGGGGGGATTTTTGTGGCGGGGCGAAGCCCCGCCACAAAAATCCCCCTTTCCCCGGCCTTCAGGCCGTATTCAGTTGCCGGAAGCAGCCAAATGCGATAGCCCTAGGTGCTTTTTAGAGGGGCGTTTTATCAGACACGGCAACTGGCGCGCTGGACAGACCGGTCTCCAGACCGCGCCTGCTGTGGCGCGGTCAGAGACCGGCCACAACAAGATTTGCCTCGAAGTTGAAATGCACC
The DNA here is from genome assembly GCA_019873645.1 of Chloroflexota bacterium. GTDB lineage: Bacteria > Chloroflexota > Anaerolineae > B4-G1 > SLSP01 > DSWT01. The sequence continues at coordinate 129,183 of JAIOAX010000005.1, forward strand.
CAATCGGATAGCCGACTCTCTCAGTTTGGGATTTCCACGCGGTTATGCTAAAATTTGCTATCTGAATGGGTAAGCGCAGGATCGGTGTCCACCCGTACACGCCGACTTTCAGTCGGCGCCCCTGGGGAGACATATAGCCCTGACAGCTCTGCTGGCCGTAGGGGACTGCCTCTTCATACTTCACGAGGCGTCGGCGAAGCAGGTTGACTGCGGTAAAAGTCGCCCCCGTCCTGAAATGCCCTCCCCTTGTCCTATGCCCGTTGACGGCCGCCTGAAGTAGAATAAAATCAAAGAGGGAAGAAGAATGAGTAGCCATCTTCGCGGTTTATCTGAATACCTGCTCTCGGAGTATAGCAATGACATTTCAACCCAGACCTTCTAGGTGGTTTATTATTGTCATCGCGGTCTTTATCACCTGCTTGCTTACCGCCAACATTATCGCGGTCAAGCTGGTGAACATCTTTGGGCTTGTATTGCCCGCTGCTGTGGTGGTTTTTCCCATCAGCTACATCGCCGGGGACGTGTTGACCGAGGTTTACGGTTATCGCCTGGCGCGCCGGGTGATCTGGCTGGGCTTTCTGTGCAACCTGATCGCTGTAATCGCCATTTGGGTTGGAAACATTCTGCCCCCCGCTCCCTTTTGGGATGGGCAGGATGCCTATCAAACGATCCTCGGTGCCACGCCACGTCTCCTGGCGGCTTCGTTCCTCGCCTATCTGGTGGGCAGTTTTGCCAATGCGTATGTATTGGCGAAGATGAAGATTGTCACCCAAGGCCGCTGGCTGTGGACGCGCACCATCGGCTCAACGCTGGTCGGTGAAGGATTGGATTCGCTGGTCTTTATCACCGCAGCATTTTGGGGAACGATTCCGTTGGCGGGGATGGTGTCCGCGATTGTGACACAGTGGCTTTTCAAGACGTTGTATGAGACTCTGGCGACACCTTTCACCTATCAGGTAGTTAAATTCCTCAAGCGGCAAGAAGGTATGGATGTGTACGACTACGATACACGCTTCAACCCCTTGCTGGTTGGCGAGTGAAGTCAAAACGTGCAGGGAGGATTAGGAGATGCAACACGTAGCTCCAGTGATGCTCGAAACGGTCAAGCCGCCGGTTCGGGGATGGATGGATATCCAGGTGCGCCTCACAGCCAACATCCAGGTTACGGCGGACGCGGCGCGCAAGCGCGTCAGCGTCTTCGTGGGCGACCGGATCGCGGATTTGTTGCATGGCGAAACCCCGGCAATGCTCGTCAGCGAGACCGGCGTCTATTGGCGCGTGCCGGTCGTGCTCTCATCGCGTTCGTATGGGCGGATTGGGCCGGTGGGCGCGATAGATGTGGACGTCGAGACCGGCGAGCTGCGTGTGGATGAGCAAATCATCGCGGAGATCGAACGCAATGCCGAGCGTTTTGCTGTCAGCGCCGCACTTTGAGCAGTCACGCGACGGCATGTGTTTGCCGGCGTGTGTGCGTATGGTGCTGGCCTACTGGGGACGCTGGATGACCGAAGCCGAGATCGCCAGCTTGTTGGGGACAAAGGTATTTGGGACGGCCATTTCTAATGTAATGCGGCTGACCCGTCTGGGGTATGGCGTCCAATACGGCCATTTGGACCCGGCTCAACTCCGCCAGGAACCCGGGCCGGTCATCGTCCGCCTCTGGACAGGATTTTTGGACTACTGGACGGTCGAAACATCTCACGTGGCGGTGGTGGTCGGTATGGACGATAGGTATGTTTATCTGAATGACCCGGCCTGTTCTGAATATCCCCAGCGAACAGCAATTCCTGGTTCCCGGGCAGCCTGGGCCGAGTATGATGAGACCGCGGTCATTATTAGGCCCAAAGGCGATAGCTAGGCGCAATGTCTGAATCACCCATTCCCCGCTTGCTCATCCTTTCTTGTTCACGGCGCAAAAACCCTGCAGTTGAATTATTGCCTGCTTTGGAGCGCTACGACGGGCCGCTCTTCCGAATCGTGCGCAAATATCAGCGCGAATCCAGGGTGGACGCCGACGCACTCGATGTATTCGTGCTCTCTGCTGATTTGGGCCTCATTTCAGGTCATACGCCCATTCCCGATTATGACCGCCGGATGACCCACGCCCGCGCCGCCGAACTCCGCCCAAAAGTTTTGGGTGAAATGATCCGTGTGATGCATGCACGGCCATATCGAGAAATTTGCATTGCAATGGGACAGGATTATTTATTAGCACTGGAAGGATACGAACGGATAATCTCTGACGGAATCCAGGTGACGACCTGTGATGGTGGTTACGGCAGACAACAGACGATGCTCCGCAACTGGCTATACGGCGCGGATTTACCCCGATGTCCCATTTCACAGATGCAGGTGAAACTGCACGGCGTCGAGATCAATTACCGTCCCGAAGAGGTCATGGAGATTGCCCGGAAAGGCTTGGCTACGAACGGCGGCGATCCAACGCACTATCAGGCCTGGTACGTGCAGGTGGACGATCAGCGTGTATCGGTCAAGTGGTTGGTGAGTCTGCTGACGGGATTGCCGGTTGCGAGGTTTCACACAGAACAAGCCTGTCGGCTATTGGCACGATTAGGAATGCAGGTAAACAAAATATGACTCTAGCGGATAAGCCTAATCACCGTCTCACTGAGGATGGAGTACGCGAGGATTTACAACGTCAACCCCATCTCTTTATGAAGTTAGCGCAAAATGCGCTAACTGTGGCGGAGAGCCTGCGCAGTAATTATTTTCATAACACTGCACATTTTATTGCGTTACTCCGCCGTGCAATGGTACAGGCGTCACAAGGCAAACGATCTGAACCAATTTTAACCACATACCCAATAAAGAATGCAGAGTGGAGTGCGCTTCAAAACGAGGTGGTCACTTTTATAGATGGCGGTGTGGGACAAGTTCAGATTTCGAGTCAGGTACCGATATTATTGCGAGTTGGGTCATATTGTGTGCGTACTGGCGAGCGAAGGTTATCAGAACGAGAACAATTTGGCTATTACCCCGTTATCCTGGGGGATTTGGAGGGAGGAAGCAAGGAACGCAAAGATTTCATTGACATTGTGCGTATTACGGCCGAACTTTTGGGGGGATTAGCAGCGTTGGAACGCACACCTGACCTGCGCGTACTGATGTTCCACGGACCGCTGGTGTACCTGGTCGGCAATTACGCCGGGCATACACCATTTACCGAGAAGGACATTGACCTGTTCCTTCGTCAATATGCTCCTGGAAGTGATTTAGGCCAACAGCTCAAAGAAGACTTTTTGAAAGAAGCCAGACTGGATATCTATCCCAAGATCACACGCCGACCAACTGAATGGATAAGCCGGAGGGTTTTCGAGCCGCTGTCCTGGATGGCTTTTCTCTACCGCAGGTTAATCGCTGTGGCACGCACGCGGCGGCCAGTACCCATCATCGCTGGTGTTGTGGAACGCGGTTCACTGCGTGAGTTCAGTGAGTCGGTGCTGCTGGCGCGGGTATTTCGTGGATTACGGAACAACGGGAAGGAAAACTATTTCAACGAGCTATATGGCCGCTCGGATTTGAACTCGGAAAGGGATTTTCTAGATCGCTTGGGGTATACGGACACTTTGCTTTTGGCGATGCTTCTTCAACCCGGTGAATATTCAGAACCCTGGATGATAGACAAGTACAAGAGCTTAAGTGACAATATCCATGTGGCTCTGCCGGGCATGGCTGGCGTTGAACCTGTGAAGATCGGAAGAGCGTCGTATCCTCCAATTGGATTTCCTGCTGTGCGGGGGTGCTATGTTCATGTTTCCGAGACTACCGAGCCAATCCGGGTAGAAGTTTTTTCGGAATTGGGTGATGAGCAAATCGTCGAAGCCGGTCGGAGAGCATATCTATACTCGCAACTATTGCCCGGTTATGGCTTTCCTGTAGGATTAGATATCGTGGACAAGTACGCCCATGTGCCTGACTGGCTAACCAACGCTTATAGTAAACTCATCCGTTATCATTTGGGAATCAGCCTCCAGCAAGGCGAGATTCGCGATGATCAAATGCGCCGGATTTTGATTCAAGCGATTTATATGACGCACCGCGATTGGTTGTTTAGGCCCAAAAGCTAAGGGGGAACACATGCCTGAAATTCTCGACAAGAACCGTTACGTCGGCACCCTGGTTGGTGAGAGTACCAGCCGCGAGTTCAGATTGGCTGTAGCCCATGAGACCATCCGCGAACAAGATATTATTGCTGTAGATGCAGAATTGCGCCGTCCAGATACCGACGAGCCGCCAGAGAAGATTCGAGTTTGGGCCAAAGTGCAACGTATCGAACGTATCAATCCGCTGTTCCCCCGAGAAGCTGGTCATGAACTTGCTGCGACTCGGACTGACCCATTTGACACCGTGCTATCGCTCAGTCGTGAAATGGTTACTGCGGTGTGTCAGGTACTGGGAGCTGAACCGTTGGATGGCAGCGCAAAAGGCAAACTGGATCACCTGCGTTATCCCCCGCAGCCGGCTACGAGCGCCTATCGCCCTGATTCAGGCGATATTGCGCGTGTGGTGTTGGGCGAACTGGAGCAAAAGAAAAATCGCGCATTGGATATTGCTACTCTGGCAAACAGAAAAGAGGTTAACGTCAGTGTAGATGGGCATGCTATTGTGACTCGCCACCTGGCGATTCTGGCAATGACCGGCGCCGGTAAAAGTTGGACAGCACGCCGAATTATTGAACAACTGGCGAATAAAAACTATCCCATCGTTATTTTCGATCCCCATGGCGACTATACCGGGTTAGCTGAGGTGCCCAATCTCAAAAATCGAGTGCGGCGTTACTATGCACAATTTCCACTCTTTGAGGAAGATAGTGATACTGTAGCAGAAATAGTCAGTACTCTTGGCTATGGCCTTACTGACACTATGCGTGGACGCTTTGATGATGTTTTCCGGGCGGCCAAATCATTTATCGTAGACGATGAGGAAGAGATGAAACAGCGCACTGAATGGTTGTCCAAGATCATTGGTAACCCCAACGTGAATCAGTATGGTGTCAAGGCAAATATGTGGTTAATTGCAAATCTGGCTCAAGCAGGAGAAATCATTTTAGGAAAGGCTAACCGGGAAGGCCAGGATAAACTTAGGGATTGGGGTTGGGATGGGTTTCGTAACTATACGGGCACTGACCGGAGGACTTTGGAAGGCATCAAAAAACGCGCCTATCGGGCGGCTGCAGCGCTCCAGCGGATGGAAAAAACCAATCAAATTGTGGCGCGAAGCGCATCTCCATTGCCTACCGACCGCAAAGAATTGGTCAAGTATGGTCAGATTAGCGTAGTTGCGTTAGCTGGCTACACAGGTGATTTTCAAGCTACCCTTTACAATATCATTGCCAGCGATATTTTCGAATCTAAAGTAGCAGGGGAACTCGATTTGCCCGTTTTGTTTTTACTGGAAGAGGCTCATAATTTTGCTCCTGCTCACGCTAATACACCTGCAGAACAACAATCTATTATGGTTACCAAGCAAATTGCCCAAGAAGGACGTAAATTTGGCGTTGGATTGATCCTTATCAGCCAACGTCCCTCTCGTCTTGATGAAACTACGCTATCGCAATGCAACTCTTATATCATTATGCGTATGGTCAATCCGGCTGACCAGAACTATGTGCGCCGTGTGGTGGAAACATTGGGTGAGGATGAGGCGCGCATGTTACCCGATTTGGACGTGGGTGAAGCCATCTTGTCTGGACAGTTGATCAACTTTCCGGTCTTGGTCAGAATGAAAGCGCCTGAATCTCAGGGTGAGCACGAAGAAAAAGACGCTTTTGACGCCTTGGAAGAAGCTCACCGTCAGACTGCACAACTTGGAAGATAAACGTGCAAATCGTCGCCGGCATTAGCCTGAAAGGTCTCAATCCCCGCGTGTGGGATCCCCAGTCCCCCTACCACCTGCCCCAGTTGCAGGCGGTGATGATCTCCTATGCCGACTTTATCAAAATGCCTGCCCGGCGTCAAAAGGCAATGGAACAGGGCCTACATCACTACCTGGGTGTCCCCCAAAACGTATCTATTTATCTGGATAACGGCGCTTTCTATTTTCTCCGCAGCGGCGGCGAGGTGGATTGGGATGAATATAAGGCTTTCGTCGCTCAGGCGCGCCCAGACTGGTATCCCATTCCACAAGATTACATTCCTACTCCCAAGATGACAGACAAGGAACAGCGGGAATGTCTGGAACGCACCATGAAGGTCAATCGGGCGTTCAGCGAAGATGGATATATTCCGGTCATCCATATCAGCCGCTGCCTGGACAAGTATCTGTGTGAATTGCAAGGCGACCAGACATTGAGCGCCAAGCCCCAGGTGGCGTTGGGCGGCATCGTGCCCAATTTGCTGCGCGCTCCTAAAGCAATGGCCTATAGCGAGGTGTTAGATAGTCTACATCGAACGCGCACCGAGTTGGAGGATAAGAATCTGCACGTTTTTGGTCTGGGCGGGACGGCCACCTTGCACCTGGCGGCATTGCTGGGGATAGATTCTCTGGATTCATCGGGATGGCGTAACCGCGCCGCCAGAGGCATCATTCAGTTGCCCGGACGTGGCGAGCGCATCGTGGCCGAGTTGGGCAATTGGCGCGGTCGCAGACCGAATGAAGACGAATGGAACCTCTTGGCAGAATGTGAATGTCCATCTTGCCGCAAATACGGCGTGGATGGATTGAAGGAAAACGGCCTGGCCGGATTTTGTAACCGAGCCACACATAATCTATGGATTTTGCTGGAAGAAGCACGTCTGATTCAAGAACATCTGGAGGCAGGTGACTATGACGGCTGGTATATGGAGCATGTGGAGAACTCCATATATCTGCCGTTAATTGAACAAGCAGCGCGACTGTCTTACAAAAACTCCACGCCTTCACCGGGCGTTGTTGTTTTGTAGCCTGTCCCTATCCCCCACCCCGCCTGCGCTGGGCGATCACCCGATCGGCTGCCAGCTTGCCCGTGAGGATGGCGGTGGGCACGCCGGTGGGACTGTACGCCCACTGCCCGGCCTGCGCGATGTGCGGGAGTGGCGTCTTGATGGCGTCGTTAATCTTCAACATCTGCGCTGTGACCGGAATCGGTTCCTCGAAAGACCAGCCCACAATCGCACCCTCGGAGCTGCCGGCAACTGCCTCAATCGTCAGCGGTGAGGTGGAAAACACAAACCGCACCTTGTCCCGCAGCATAGGATAAATCGAAGCGGCCAGGACATTGAGTATCCGCCGCTCCATCTCGGCCTTGAAATCCTCGTACCAACCGGATTCCTGGACCTTCTTGACCAGCGCGTAGTCAAAAAGCGTGCTGATAATCAGACCGGTCTGCCCCGGCGGGGCGGCCTCGGGGTCTTTGAGCGCCGGGATGGCGATCTCATAAGTGTTGCGCTCGCAAAAGCGGTCAAGCCACGCCAGGACTTCGGCGCGCGAATGGGACGCCCAGTCCTGCAACAACGCGCGTAACTCCGCACGGTGAATCTCCCCCAGACCCAGCCGCGAGGGGGTGTAGAAGAAATGTCCGTGCGAGATGGCCGCAAACGTCTCCGGCGGCTCGGCGACGGCAGCGTAGACGGTAAAGACGGAATCGGCCCCCCGACCGGCGAGCACACGCTGTTTTTGCGCTGCAAACGCGCTCGCCGCAGCAGGAGCGCAGCCCGCAGTCTGGGTGATGCGGTACAGGGTTTTCAAATCGGCGGCCCATACCAGTTCTCCATATTCGTAGCGCCGGCCGTCGCGGTCGCTGACCCACTTTTCCCCCGCATGGACGGCGGTGATTTCGGCCCCGGTCTTGATCTTGCCGCCGAATTCGTGAATCTTCTGCTCCAGAGCCTCCACCAGTTTGCCCACCCCGCCTTTGGGATAGAAATAATCGTTGTAGAGATAGAAATAGCTCATGGCGAAAAAGGTGGGCGTCCCACGGAAGAAGTGTTGGCTGATGATGTCCCGTAAGGCGCGCTGCTTCACAATGCGGTCGAGATACGGCTCGACCGGGCCGCGCATTGCGGCGATATTGACCAGGGTGAGCAAAAACCTGAAGAACCAGGGGAGAAACGTGCCGAAGAAATAACGCTTGTCGCTCCTGAAGTCGTTGAAAGCCGGATTGCTCATCCCGTAAAGCACGCGCATCTCGCGCATCACCCGGCGCACGACGGCGCCGACGCGCTCGATCTCGGCCGTGCTTTCGGGATACAGGCCCTTCAACAGCGCCAGGTAGTCCTGCAAGCTCTCCGGCGACGTGACGTGCATGATGCGGTCTTCGACGCCTACAGAGACCCGGTTCGGCAAAGTATCGAGGGTGATGCCCAGCTCTTGCATCATGGGGAAGATGATCCCCGCGCTGACCAGGGCCCGCACGCCGCCCTCGAAGCGAAAGCCGTCCCTGGTGAACGTGTTGACCAATCCGCCGCAGCGCTCGTTTTTCTCCAGGAGCAATACATCGGCCCCTGCGCGGGCCAGATAAGCCGCAGCGACCAGTCCTGCCATACCACCACCGACCACAATAACTCCATGTTTCTCACTCACCTCAAGCCTCCCAAATCCAAACTGATATTCCAGAGCGCGTCGGCCGCAGAACGATCCTGCGCCGGCGGCGCCACTTCTTCACTGCGCGTCAGATTGAAAAATTTGCCGCTCACGCCGGCCAACGCCGGTGAAACGCCCAAGGTGTAGAGCGCCTCCGCCGAGATGGTCGCCGGTTGGGATAAACGATCTATCACGCGACGCTTGAACCACCGGTACAGCGGCCCGTTATCCCTGCCGGTGTTGGTCGCTACCATGCCCGGATGCATGGCGTTGATGGTCACACCGCTGCCGTAGAAATCATCGTGGAACACCGGCAGCGTGAGCAATTGCGCCAGCTTGGCCGCCCCGTAAGCGCGCAATCCCGTATAGCGGCGTTTCTCCCATTGCAGATCATCCAGGCGCAGCCCCCACACGGCAAAGCGATACCCCTCGGAGTTCACCAGGATAATCCTGCCTTGCCGTTGCGCCTTTAGCTTCTCGCGCGCCAGATAGGTGATGACAAAAGACGCCAGATAGTTCACCGCGAAGGTCATCTCCAGGCCATCTGCGGTGAGGCGTCTTTGGGAAAGGTACAAGCCGGCATTGTGAATCAACACGTCAATCGGCGTTTTCAGTTCCGCCAGAGCATGCCCGACCCGCTGCATATCCGCAAGGCGGCTCAAGTCGGCAATCAGATACGTACACGGAACGCCGAACTCCTGCCTGATTTCGTCACACAGCGCGACGGACTTCGGTTCGCTCCGGTTGACGGTGAGCAGATGGGCGCCGCGTGAAGCGTATTTGCGGGCGGTGTGGTAGCCGATACCCGAAGTCGCCCCCGTGATCACGACCAGTCGCCCCTCAAAGGGCGCGTCACACACTTCAGGGGCCGCCATGCTGTTCCTGATCATGGCAAAAACGTTAGACCAACGGTATTGTCCCCAATACTTCAGCACCGGATTTTGTTCACGGCTTGCGCTCATCTTACCCAAAGACCTTCCGCATGAATTTTCGATAAGGTTTGCCGACCCCCGGCACGTTATCCATAATATCGCCCCAGAGATCGTAATAATCCCGCTGCTCGCAAATCTGGCCTTGCGCATTTAAGGTCAAGCGGCTTGCGCCATAGACAACGGAACGGCGAGTTTTCTTGAACAGAATGGTCATTTCCCACTCCATGAAGATGACCTGGTCCTGCATCGCCGCGTTCACAATTTTCATCTCCAGCTCGCTTGAGCGGCGCGTGAGGCGCTCCGTCATCGCTTTGAAGGCCGCGATCCCGCGCAACTCCTGGATGCTGTCCCGAAACACAATATCTTCCGCGTAATAGGGCAAGATATGCGACCAATCCGGTTTCCCTGCTGCGTTATACGTTTTTGACCACAACTCGATAAACTGCGCCAGGTCTTTAATCCCCACTCTCTCCTGCTCCATCTTCAAGGCCCCTCTGAATCATACATTTCTCTGTCAGCAGATTAAGCAGATTGAGCAGATTAAGAAATAATAAATCTGCTCAATCTGCTGACCACTTTTTGAAATGGATTAAAAATCGCCGGGGCGGTAAAGCCGAAAGTGCTCAAACGTGAACGTCGCTTCGCCCGGCGTGATGAGCAGCACCGAAAGTCCGGCCTCACCCTCCGTCAACTGGGGGTCTTCCACCTCGGCGACCGTCTCGTCGTTGATGCTGAAGGTGAAGTGCGTTCCATCGGCTAACACTGCCAGCCGGTTGACTTCACCCGGTCGAATCGCCAGTGTATTCGTCCAGTCAATGATGGCATTCCACGTAAAGTTATACCACAGGTTGAAGTTGAAAAATCCGTCGTCGCGGATGCTGAACAGGTAGTAATTCCCGTCGCGGTGGCGAAAAACCAAGCCGTAACCGGCATCCGGTGGCCCCTTCACCCGCCGCGCGTCCACCGTCAGGTAAAAGTCGGCCGTCGGCGTGATCTCCGGCGTGCACCAGCGGCCCACGCTCTGCACGGCGTTGATCTCCCACGTGTACAAACCGGCGGCGATGACGCGCGACATCGTCCCCCAGGCTTCTGTGTAGCTGCCGACGACCCAGCCGTGCGCATTGTCCTGGAAATCATCGGCAAAGGCCAGCGTCCAACCGGCCGGCGCGGTCGCCTGGACAACCGGCGTATGCGTCGGGCGCGGCGTAAGCGTGGAGGGGGTCGGTGTCTCCGTGAGGGGGATGGCGGCGACGGTCGGCAAGGGGACGGCTCCCATATCCGGCGTGACGGCTACCGGCGTGGATATGGCCGGGGTTACAGGAACGCGCGTCTCATGCCGCATTTGCAGCGCCACACCGAGCATCCCCGCCAATCCCAACACCACCAGCCCCAGGAGCACGAACAGCATCCATCGGCGTCGGTGTTCCCGGCGCGAAGAGAGCATTAACCGCGCCGGCTGGACTTCCTCAATCGCGCTCAACGGCGTTTCGTCCAACAGGGCGGCGCGCATGGCGGCGGCGTTGGGGAAACGTTTCTCACGCGGCAGCTCCATCGCCCGCGTGATGACGGCGCGCATCCGCGCGCTCATGCGGCGCAACGCCTTCACCGGCGCGAAACGGTAGGGGTTGGCTGTGCGTTCCCCGGCGGTCTGGGGAACCTGTCCCGTCAGCGCGTGATAGAGGGTCGCGCCGAGGCTGTAGATGTCGCTGAGGGCGTCAATGTGCCACGAACGCAGTCCCCAACGCTCCGGCGGCGCGTATTCCGGCGTCCCCATCACCCGCGTAGCGGCCCAGGAGCGCGGATCGTTGGGGTCCCACAGCTTGGCTAACTCGAAGCCCACCAGCACGGCGTTGCCATCAGGACGCAAGATGATATTGTGAGGTTTGATGTCGCGGTGGAGGATGCCGTGGCTGTGACAAAACGCCAGCGCGTCCAAAATCTGCACCGCCCACGCTTTGACCTGCGCCTCGGGCAGCGCGCCGACGCGCTCGATGCGGTCTGCCAGGCTTTCCCCTTCCACGAATTCCATCACCAGATAGGTATTGCCGGCAGTGTCAGCGTCCGGGGCGTGAAAATAGTCCACCAGCGAGGTCATGGCAGGGTGACGCAAACGGCGGAGCATCTGCGCCTCGCGTTCCAGGTTGCGGCGCAAACGTTCGAGGATGGCGCGATCCAATTCGGGTTGCGGCGTCAGCTCTTTGACCGACACCGGCACATTGCGCTGCATATCCCAGGCGCGGTACATGGCACCCATCACGCCGAATTCGAGCAGCCGGTCAATCCGGTAACGGTCGTGCAGTAACGTCCCTGCGGTCAACATAGCCGAACTCAGCGACTCAGAATAACGCGCCTTGTTCCAACTGGGTGTAGGGGATGCCGAGGTGTTCGTAGGCCAGGCGCGTCGCCGTCCGCCCGCGCGGCGTGCGCCCGATAAAGCCGAGCTGCAACAGATATGGCTCAACCACGTCCATAATCGTATCGGCGGCCTCACCGACAGACGCGGCGATGGTCTCCAGCCCTACCGGCCCGCCGTCGAACTTCTCGATGATGGTGGACAACACACGGCGGTCGAGGTCGTCCAGGCCGCGCGCGTCAATGTCCAACAACGACAGGGCTTCGGCGGCCAGCTCGCCGGTGACGACGCCGTCGCCGCGCACCTGGGCGTAATCGCGCACGCGGCGCAGGATGCGCAAGGCCACGCGCGGCGTCCCGCGGCCCCGCCGGGCGATCTCGGCGCGGCCTGCGGGTTCCAGCGGCACATTTAACGCGCGCGCGGCGCGTTCGACGATCTGTTCCAGAGCTGCCTGGTCGTAGAAATCCAGCCGGTATGTGGCGCCGAAGCGCGTCCGCAGCGGCGCGGAAAGGAGCGCCAGCCGCGTTGTCGCACCGATGACAGTGAAGCGCGGCAGGCTCAGGCGCACCGTGCGCGCGCCCGGCCCCTGTCCGATGACCAGGTCCAGCGCGAAATCTTCCATGGCCGGATAGAGAATTTCCTCCACCACCTTCCCCAGGCGGTGAATTTCGTCAATAAAGAGCACTTCCTTCTCGCGCAAGTTGCTCAGGATCGCGGCCAGGTCGCCCGCCCGCTCAATCGAGGGGCCGGCAGTGATGCGGATATTGGCGCCCATTTCATTGGCGATGATGTGGGCCAACGAAGTTTTCCCAAGGCCGGGCGGCCCGTAGAACAATGTGTGCTCCATCGGTTCGTTGCGACCTTTCGCCGCCTCGATCAGGATGCGCAAATTCTCGCGCACCCGCTCCTGTCCGATAAAATCACTGAGCCGCTGTGGCCGCAATGTCCTATCCAGCACCACCTCTTCCGGTTCAGCTTCCGGCGAAGTCGTTCGTCGTTCGTTCATAAGCTCGCCATCATCCCCCACTCGTCCTTATCCTTCTTGCCCCCTGCCCCTTGCTTCTTGCATCCTTCCCATCTTCCCATGTTTCGCCGAATACGCAACCCGCGCCTACAAGTATGGATAGGAGTTACGCATTTCGCCATTTTCTGACAGGATTAACAGGATTTTCAGGATTAAAGAAGGCTCTGTAGGAGCTTTTTTTCATCCTGTCAATCCTGTCCAAAGAAACGCACCACGTAACGACTGTATGGACAAATGATTAGGAACGGCTCAGGCCGGTCTCCTGACCGCACCCGCCCAAGCCTATGGCTCCAGCATGTCCGTCCGCCCCTCCACGGTGATGATGACCTTGTTGACGGTACTGAATTGCAACAGCGTCTGTTCGATCTGCTGACGGATGAGCAACATCCGCGCCGCGCCGCCGGCGTTTGCCAGCAACTCTTTCGAGAAGTCCGCCCGCGCCACGCCGTTGATGATGGTGAGGTCTCTAAGCAGTACGCGCTCCCCCCAATCCGTGCCGCGATTGGCCGCCGAAAGCACCTCGGCAGGCAAGGGCAGCGCCGTCTGGAAACCCTCGCGGTTGTTCGGTGTCGGGCCCCACAGGAGCATTTCGAGCGAAGCGCGTCCAATCCCCAACGTGCGGGGGATGCGAATGGTCTGCGCGTAAAGCTGCTCGCCGCGCACCCAGTAGACTTTGGTGCTCATCGTGTTGGGATCGCTGGGGTGCAGGATCGTCAACGGTTGCCAGGCCAGCAGTTGCCCCGCCGCATCGTGGATTTGCAACGCCCCTCCCTGGGTGGCAGGATGCGTCGGCCGGGGATCGGCGACCCAATCCATGCTGATGACGGCCAGGCCGCGTCCGTCTTTGCCGGACAGGAGCGTGACCGGGTGGGTAAACTGCGCGCCGTCGTTCCAGATCAACGTCACGTTGACCTGCTCGCCGGGCCGTCCCACGCGCGCCAGGACGCGGGTGGGCACCGTCACCTGCGCCAGCGGTGCGGGCATTTCGATGTAACCGCCGCCGGGGAAGCCGGTCAACGTCAAAGCCACCTCGGCTTTGGTGATGTCGCTGCCGTCTTTGGCGCTCACATCCGCCACTTCGACCCGCCCCGCGCCCGGCACGCCGCCGTAGGTGATGCTGCCTTCAAAGGTCCCCGGACCGCCGTATTCCCCCTGCACCATGATCGGCGCGACGGCGGCGAGCTGTCCCCAGGCATCGTACACCCGCACCACGAGCGTCGCTTCAAAAGGCAGCAGCGCGACCCGTCCGCGCACCGTCAGCGGGTTGCCGACGGCCGCGCCGTTCTGCGGATAGTCCAGGACGATGACTTGCGACATGTTCGCGGTGAGCGGTTGCGGCGTGAACGTGGGCAGTGGCGCAGGCGTCGGCGTAGGAGGAATCGGCGTAGGGATGGCCGTCGCCGGCGTTTGTGACGTAGGCGAAGTCAGGTCAGGGAGCGGCGTGGGCGTCCGCCCGATGATGGTGCAGGCGGATAACAACGTCAGGCATAGTAAAACGCATATCACTTTCTGTACTGTAACCATAGCTCTCCTTTCATAACTGCACTACGTAACACAGACTTCAGCCGGTTCCCTGGATATGTCTATTATCTATCGAGCTTATCCTAACAGGTGTGTCATAAGCGACGGCCCTTGCAAACGTATATCAAGCTGATTGAGCACGTTCCGCCCCAGTAAGACTTCTTTACTAAAGGGATCACCAGCAACATCAACAGCGGGGAGTGTCAGATCACCCAAACGCAGGTCTATTTCGTAAACGTAAACCGAGTGTCTTTCTTGCCATTGACTGCTAAGTATGGCAGGGCGCACAACAGGAGGACTCAGCGGCAGCAACCATGAGAGCGGTACAAGGGTGAAATCAGCGCCGGTATCAATGATAGCCGTAAAAGGGCCTGCCCAGGTCTGCTCGGTTGGCGCAGCAATCCATACATCTATCACAGGCATTGGAGGAAAATAAGCCCTGGAAAAAAGCTGCTGATGGCTCATAAGGGGTGCTCCAGCAAACGCGGACTGCGTACAACGATTGTTTGTTGCGGTTGGGCCAACACCGGTGTAATCAACACAGGAGCATGTCCAAAACGCGCACGCACGCGCCGTCCCAACGCCGCCCGATCCTCATCGTAATCTACCACTTGACCTTGATATATGGCCACATACTGGCCGGCGTATACGGCAAGAAGCTGCGCATGTTGTGCCACATAAGCTTGTTGCTCTCGTTCAATGTCCTCATGGGCTAATTCTTGGAGGTAATGCTCAATAGCTTGCGACACAATAGTAACCAGGTCCGTGTGCTGTAAACTGGCTACTTGATCAAGCTCATTGACCAGAATTGCCGGAAGGGAGATCTGGACAAATTCTTCCATAGCCTGTTTTCCCTCCTATCGCTCTCGCAATGACGAGTTCCAGAGTATATCAGGTCGGCATTTTGTTTCTCTGTAAGAAGTATAGAAGGAAATCGTGAATGGACAAGTGACTTGTCGTCTGGGTGGGTTAGGGTATGATAGCAGGCTGGTGGAGGTAATGTGATGCGCACACTTAAAGCCTTTTTGCAGACGATGCGTCCCAAACAATGGATGAAGAACGGCGTCATCTTTGCGGCGCTGGTTTTCGATGAGAAGTTGCTGAAATGGCATTATTTGTGGCCTACACTGGTCGGCTTTGGGCTGTTTTGCCTGGTTTCCGGTGTGGTGTATACCCTCAACGACATCGTAGACCTGGAAAAGGATCAGCAACATCCTAAAAAACGCTACCGCCCTCTGGCGGCCGGGGAAATCTCACCGCGCCTGGCGCTTGGCCTGGCCGTCGGGATCGCCGTCGCGTCCCTTGTCTTCGGTATCTTGCTTAACCCGGTCTTTGCCGCCGTTCTCACAGCCTACCTGCTGTTGCAAATCGCTTATTCCCTGCGCCTCAAACATATCGTTTTGCTCGATGTGATCGCGATTGCCGGTGGCTTCGTGCTGCGCGTGGCAGCCGGCATCCCCCTGGTAAATGCAGAACGGTTTTCCCCCTGGCTCTTCATCTGCATGACGCTGCTTTCCCTCTTCCTGGGATTGGGCAAACGGCGTGGCGAGCTGGTGCAGCTCGGCAGCGAGGCCGGCAATCACCGCGCCAGCCTGGACGATTACAATCTGGCCTTGCTGGATCATCTGCTCAGCATCGTTACTGCCTCGATGATTCTGGCCTACTCCCTGTACACCTTCTCCGCCCCCAATTTGCCCTCCGGCTATTGGATGATGTTGACCATCCCCTTCGTCATCTACGGCACCTTCCGCTACCTGTATTTGATCCACGTGCGCGGTGCCACCCTGGCGCCTGATGAGGTCGTGCTTACCGACCGCCCCTTGCAGGTGGATTTCATCCTCTGGGGATTGGCAGCCGTACTCATCCTTTATTTAGGGAAATAGTCGGGTAGTCGTTAGTCGAGTAGTCGGATGGCCGTTAGTCGGTGGGCAAAATTATCCGTGAGAACAGGCGCGAATTCGGCCCCAGGGACGATGACAATCACAGGTATCCTGATTAAGATAGGATTGGGGACTGGGGATTGGGAATTGGGGATTAGGGACTGGGGATTAGGGACTGAGGACCGGGACTGAGAACTGGCTCCCCACTTCCCTGCCTAATCCCTAATTACCAATCCCTGATTACCGGTTACCATCTTTCAGGAGGGCAAAGCGATGATCCAGCAACTTTTACTCAGCCTGGTGGCTCTAAGCCTGTTGTTCTCGCCGTGGCGTGGCCCGGTCGCCAAATCTTACAGCGCCGACCATTTCGATGTGGATATTGCCGTGCAAACCGACGGTTCGCTGGTGGTGACGGAGCGACTGACGTTGCGTTTCGTCGGTGGGCCATTCACCTATGCCTACCGGTATCTGCCGACAACCTATACCGACGGCATTGACATCATCGGTGCGAGCATAGATGACCTTCCCTTGCCCGAAGGGAAAAACGCCGGGCAAGTCGAGATTGCCGGGCTTGATCCGGTCAAAGTGACCTGGCACTTCGCACCGACCTCCGACAGCATCCATACGTACACACTGACTTATCGCGCCTGGGGTGTGATCCGCAAGGAAGCCGACGCCGATGTGTTGCTCTGGCAGGCGCTGCCCGATGAGTACGAATACAGCATCGCAGCAAGTACTATCCGCGTGACTTACCCTGAAACGGCCCGCTTGTTGGATGCGCCCACCGTGCAAGCGGGGGCGGCGACGGTTGAGCAGGGGGCGAACACCGTCACATTCGACGCCCGTGACCTCAAGCCCAACTCCAGCCTCATTGTGAAACTGCGTTTTAGCGCGGGCAGTTTGATTGCCACGCCGCCGCAGTGGCAAACGCGCCGGGCGCCTGGAACAGGCGGCGCTATCATGTTCGCCATCGTCGGAAGCGTAGCGGCGGCCATAGCGACGATTCTGGTCGTCGCCATGATCAACCGCGCCCGTTACGCTCCTGCGCGCGGCGAGCCTCCTTTGACGCTGCCGCCAAGCGCGCTGGCGCCGGCGTTGGCCGGGGTCCTGGTCAACAACGGCAATGTAGATGGATGGGCCTGGGTTTACGCCTTGGGTGCCTGTTTCGATCTGGCGCGGCGCGGCATTATCGGCGTCGAGGAAGCAGTGCGTCGCTCATGGTTCCAAGGACGCGATTTCATTTTCCGCCTCAAAAACTCGCGTGCGGCGTTGGCGCCGCACGAGCAAGCGACGCTCGAAATGTTCTTCGGCGAGCAATCCGGTCTGCAATCCGCGGTCTCCTTCAACAAACTCCAGCGCAATTTGTACCGTCGTCTGAAGTCTTTTGCCACAACCCTCAAAGCGGAATGTGAGACCCGGGGTTTCTTCGACGCCGAACGCCGGCGTCGTCGGACTGCGCTGTTGGTGTGGGGGTTGCTCTTGATTTTCCTGGGAGGAGCGGCAATTGTCGTGGCAGCGTTACAGCTTGACCGCTGGGGAAGCCTGCCACTGGCGATCGCCATGGCGACACCCATCCTGGGAACAGTGTTGCTGATTGTGGCCGCGATGCTTTCTCCACTCAGCGAGGAGTATCAACAGACAGCGTCGGCGTGGAAAAGTTTCGCCAGATACCTGAAGGATGTTGTCGCCCAACGTGACACATTAGTCCATCGAGAGCAATTTGAAGGTTATCTGCCTTACGCCACGGCGTTTGGGATGGCGGAATCATGGGCGCGTTATCTCAAGAAGCACGAGGATATTGAAGTCCCGGCGTGGTTCCAGGCCCTGGCCGCCGAAGATGGCGGACATGGAGCTTTCGCAGCGATGGTAGCGGCCGGTTCATCGAGCGGCGCGGCAGCCGCAGGCGCCGGGGGCGCTGCCGGCGGCGGCGCAAGCGGCGCCGGGTAGCACGCTGGCATTTTTCGGTTAGAATAGGAGCACTTGACACGGGCGGGGACTTCCCTGCCCGTGAATTTTGATAGGGTCAGCAGATTGAGCAGATTTTTTGATTGATAACAAAAACATCTGCTTAATCTGCTAAATCTATTCCGAAAATGGTCAGCGGATTAAGCAGATTGAGCAGATTTATGCAACAATTGAAAGCTAATCCGTTCAAATCCGTTTAATCCGTTGACATGCATTTTCATGCTGGGTGGAGAGCGTAGCTCATGATGTCTGCTGACAGAGGAAATACATGAAAAGGTCTGATGACTCTCGCCGGTGGAAAGAACGCGCGGTGCTCCTGCTTCTGCTGCTCATAGGAGCAGGGCTGCGTTTGTGGGATGCAGGCCGCACGCCGCCGGGCCTTTATCACGACGAGGCACAAAACGGCCTGGATGCGGTGAGTGTGCTGGAAACAGGCCGCGTCCCCTTGTACTTTCCTGCCAACAACGGACGCGAGCCGTTGTTCATCTACCTGGTCACGCTGAGCGCTGCCGTGCTGGACCGCAGTCCACTGGCCGTGCGGCTGCCGTCGTTCTTTGTCGGCTTTCTCACCCTGGCGGCGACTTACGATCTGGCGCGCGTGTTGTGGGGACGCCGCGCCGGGCGTTGGGCGCTGGCGGTGCTGGCGGCGACGTTGTGGCACGTTCACCTCAGCCGCATTGGTTTTCGCGCTGTGTCGCTGCCGCTCTGTACCGCGCTTTTTCTGGCGCAACTTGTCCGGGCGCTTCGGGGCACAAGAATCAGCGAAGAAAGAATCAGCGAGGAGAGAATCAGCGAAGAAAGAATCAGCGAAGAAAGAATCAGCGAGGAGAGAATCAGCGAGGAGAGAATCAGCGAATCAGCGAATCGAGAATCAGCGGGCCGAAAATCTAAAATCCAAAATCCAAAATCCAAAATCGGGAATTGGGTTGCCGCCGGCGTGTTTTACGGCGCGAGCTGGTACACCTATATGGCTGCACGTTTTACGCCGGTTGCGTTGGGCGCGATGGTCATCTACGGTCTCCTGTTTCACCGCAAACAAACCCTGCGGGCCTGGCGCGGCGCGCTGATATTTTGTGGCGTTGCGCTGCTGATCCTTGCGCCGCTTGGCGTCTACACACTGCGCCACCCCGACGTCGTGTTGGCGCGCACCGAACAGGTGACGATCTTCAGCCCGGAAATCAACGGCGGTGATTTCTGGGGAACGCTCGTCCGGCATACGCTACGCACGGCGGGCATGTTCGTCATCCGGGGGGATCGCATCTGGCGGCACAACCTGGCGTGGCGTCCCGTCTGGGACCCGGCGCTGGGACTGGCTTTTGTGATCGGCATGGGCGTGGCGCTGGCAGGGTTTCGGCGCAATGCCGGCGCCGCGCTCGCGCTCCTGTGGACAGCGATAATGGCGCTCCCCACGCTCCTGGCCGAAGATGCTCCCCACTTCCTCCGCGCCGTCGGCGTCCTTCCCACAGCAGTGCTTTTCCCAACATTGGGCTTGCTGTGGATTGAGGCGCAAGGCGCAAGGCAAATTACGAATTACGAATCACGAATCACGAATCACGAATCACGAATCACGAATTACGCTCCCCGTCTACCGTCTACCGTCTACTGTCTACTGTTATTGCTTCTCGCTTTCCTCTCCACCGGCTACGATTACTTTGTCCGCTATGCCCATGCGCCATTGACTTATCACTGGTTCGAGGCGGGGCCGGTGGAGATAGCGGGGAAGATCAACGCCTTTCTCGGTGCAGGCTGGGATGGCACACGGATGCGCCACGATGCGCGCGCTGAGCGTACTGTCTACATTGACCGCCAGTTGTGGGAATCGTGGACGGCGGTTCCATTCCTGGTGCCTCAAGCGCAGGTGCGATTTCTCAGCGCTGCTGCTGCGCCCGATGCCACGCCCGATTTGCTGTTCGTCGTGTGGCCTTATCGCAATTGGGAGCTGGAAGTGTTCTCGCACATCCCGCATCCGGCGTATCTGCGTGTCGCGGAAGGCCCGCAGGCGCAAGGCGACAAGGACGAACAGCCGTTCACCGTTGCCATGTTCATCTACGCCGAGCCGCGCCCAAACGTACCGGAACCGGCAGCGCGCTTTGCAGAGGGTGTCGTCCTGCGCGCTGCTCTTGTCTGCCCAGGCCCCGGCGGTACGACGGTGCGCCTTTGGTGGGAGACGGACGCGCCACTCTCCGCCGACTACACCGTCTTCGTCCACTATCTGCGTGACGGCGGCCTTATCGCCCAGCACGACTACCAACCTGGACGTGGTCATCTGCGCACCACCGGCTGGGCCGTTGGTGACCTTATCCTGGATGAGCATCCGCTTCCCGGCATCGTCCCCGACCCAACCCGCGACACCATGCGGATTGGTCTCTATCGCAGCGATACCGGCGATGGCCTGCCGCGTCTCGACGACGCCGGCAATTCCATTGGCGATTGGGTTGAGGTGGGGGTGATACTGGTTCCACAGGTAGATAGCGAATGAGCGAATCAGCGAATCGGCGAATGAGAGAATCGGCGAATCGGCGAATTACGAATTACGAATTACGAATTACGAATTACGTTTTACGTTTTACACTTTACGTTTTACTCGCCCTTCTCGCCGCCGCGCCGCTATGGGGACCGGGGATGGTCAACACGCGGGGTGGCGGGGATAGCCCTTTCCTGCTGCAACGCACGCTGGATATGGCGGAGAACCTGCGCCATGGCATCTTTCCGGCGCGCTGGATGATGCATGCCGCCTACGATCTGGGTTATCCGTTCTTCAATCATTACGCGGCGCTGCCCTACTACCTTTCCGGCGGATTGACAGCGCTCGGCCTCAGTCCTATCGTTGCAATTCAGGCCACGCAGACTTTTGGCTTCATCCTCGCTGGGTTGACGATGGCTTTGTGGGCAGAACATTTCTTCAAGAGCCGCGCCGCGGTGTTCGTTGCCGTCGCAGCCTATACCTTCGCGCCGTTTCACATGGTCAATGTCTACGTGCGCGGTGACTCGCTCTCTGAATTCTATGCCTTCATCTGGTATCCGCTGATCCTGTGGACGCTCGACCGCGTCGTCGCACGCCCCACGCGCGGGCGCATCCTGGTTGCGTCCCTGGCCTACGGCGCTCTTATTCTCACCCACAATACCTCGGCGCTGGTTTTCTCGCCGTTTGCGTTGCTGTATGCGATTTTGCGAATTACGAATGGCGAATTACGAATTACGAGTGGCGAATCGGCGAATCCAAAATCCACAATCCACAATCTAAAATCCTTCGCTCCTTTCGTCCTGGGCTTGCTCCTCGCCGCATGGTTCTGGTTGCCGGCGATCGGGGAAACAAAGTACGGGCAGATGGGACCGGAGTTCACGGCAGGGTATTTCCACTACAGCAACCATTTCCGCGGCCTTAACCTGGTGCAGCGCACCTTCGCCTTTGACTACGACGTTGCTCCCGATACCCAAGACGCCGGTCCGTTTGCAATGGGCCTGGTGCAGGCGGCGTTGGCGTTGACAGGCGTGGTAAGTCTGGTAGCGAATTACGAATGGCGAATTACGAATTACGAATCCCCAATCCCCTCCCCTGTCTACCGTCTACCGTCTACCGTCTACCTGCTCTTCGGCCTTTTCCTTTCCACGTTCATGATCACCCCGCTTTCCAAACCGTTGTGGGACCACCTGCCGCTGCTGGAAATTACGCAGTTTCCGTGGCGTTTTCTCTCGATCCAGGCGCTCTTCACAGCGATGGTCACAGGGGCGATGATTGCGAATCAGCGAATCAGCGAATCGGCGAATCAACGAATCAGCGAATCAGCGAATCAGCGAATCGGCAAGTCGGCCAATCGGCAAGTGGTTGTTGCGGCGGCGTTGTGTGGAGTCGTGATAGCGGCTGCTCTGTGGGGATTGCACCCCGAACGGCTACGCATCGCCGATGCAGATGTGACGTGGGAGAATCTGCTGTTCTACGAGACATTTACCGGCAACATCGGCACGACGATCCGCTATGAATACCTCCCGCGCGATGTAACGCCGCGCCTCTATATCTCCGAGGCCGTCGTGGATGGCACGCTGCGTCCGATGGCCGATGGCGGCGGATTGTTAGCCTGGGAACTCGCGGAGCGCACACCGGTCAAACAAATCTGGCATGTAACGGTAGACGCAGGCGGCGCCACCGTCGCCTTCCCACTCAACGGGTGGCCCGGCTGGCAGGCCGACGTAGATGGCGCGCCGGCCAACGCTTTTCCGATGACCGGTTCAGGTCGGCTAACCGTATCCCTGCCCGCCGGCGAGCACACCGTCACCCTGCGCCTGCGCCATACCCCGTTGCGCATGGTCGCCGAAATTCTCTCCGCATTGACGCTCATCGGCCTCGTAGCCTGGGTGTTTGCGGGTCGAATGGGCGAATCGGCGAATCACGAATTACGAATTACGAATTACGAATCCAAAATCCAAAATCCAAAATCCCCGTCTACCGTCTACCGTCTACTGTCTACCCTCTTCCTGCTTCTCCTCTCTATCCTGCCCCCTGCGCTCTTATATCATCCGGCTTTTGCCTCGGCGACGTTCTTTGACTTCAACCGCATGCCCTACCCGCACGCAGGGCCGGTGGATTTCGGCGCGGCGCGGCTGGAAAGCGTGACCTTATCGGCGGCTACGGTCCAACCCGGCGAGACGTTGACCGTGCAACACGTCTGGTCAACAGCGAGTGCCGTTCCGTTAACCGGCACGCTGCGGCTGGTCGCACCGGCAGAGCCACGTCACGGCATCCCCTACACGCTTGCCGAGACGCTGTTCACATTGCCATGCGACGGCGCATGCACAACATCTCTCGTCATACCGGATGATTTGTCGCGCGGGTTGTATCTGCTGGAAATGAAGGTAAACGAAGGAAACGCGGTCTATGTCGGGGCCGTGCGGGTGCTCCATGGCCCGGCGCGGCGGATGGACGCGCCGCTACTGGCCGAGTTCCGCGATTTGACGCTACATGCTGTCGAACCGTCCCAACCGGACCCGACGACATTGCGCCTGAAGATGACCTGGTCTACATCCGGGACGCCGCGCAACTGGAGTCTCTCATTGCGCCTGCTGGATGCGACGGGACGGCAACTCGTCCAGCAAGACCTTCAGCCGGGATACGGCTACCTGCCGACAACCTTGTGGTTGCCCGGCGAAATCGTCACCGATTATCCCGTGCTCCCCCTGCCGGAGGGTCTCGCTCCCGGCGACTACACGCTGCGGGTGATCACCTACCTGTTGGGGACAATGGAAGGCGGCGGGCAGGCCGACATCCCTATCCACCTGACCGCAACAACCCTGTACGACCTGCGTAATGCCTGCTGTGAGCAAACACGCAAGGGCGCAACTATTCTCTGTCAGGCGGGTGGCGTCGCGCTCATCGGGACGGATTTGCCGGAACAGCTTACCGAGGGACATGCCCTGGATTTTCACGCCGAATGGAACGCCGTTGCTGCGCCGACCGCCGACCTGAACGCCCGTTGGGAAGTGCTGGACGCTGCCGACAACGTTGTGGGTCGCACCGAGGGCGCGCTTGTCGCCGGTTCGCGCACCTCCGCATGGCCCTGGCATGCCTGGGTGCGTGCGCCGATGCACATTGACCTGCCGCCCGTGTTAGCGGCGGGGGCGTACAACGTGCGCCTGACGCTCCTGGATGGCGACGTCGTGCAGGCTGTGTGTACGTTCCGTGAACGTCTCAGCGTGACGCCGCGCCCGCGCGTCTTCGAGGCGCCGGCCATATCCCATCCGCTGGAAGCCAGCTTCGGCGACGCAATACGCTTGCTCGGTTACGACCTGCGCCGTACAAAAGATGTGGTAACATTGACCCTGTGGTGGCAGGCGACGCGGACGCCGCAGCGCGATTACAAGCGTTTTGTGCATCTTTACGCGCCGACAACGGAGACCATCGTAGCGCAGGAGGACGCCATGCCGCGCGCGTGGACCTATCCGACAAGCTGGTGGATCGTCGGTGAAGTGGTCAGCGAGACGGTGACACTGGAGATGCGGGGCGTCCCACCGGGCGAGTATCGCCTGGGCGTCGGCTGGTACGATCCCGTCACGCTTGATCGGCTCCCCGCGACCGACGCCGCCGGCCAGCCGTATCCCTTAAACCGTGTCACATTCGATAGGTCGTTAGAACGTTAGAACGCTGGAACGTTTGAACGTTCTAACGTTCAAACGCAAGGAGGACTTATGCCCGAGGCAACATTTCATTTTCCGCCGAATTTTCGTTGGGGGGTAGCAACCTCGTCCCATCAGATTGAGGGCAACAACACCAACAATCAGTGGTGGGCCTGGGAACAGCAGCCAGGACGCATTAAAGAAGGCCATCAATCCGGGCTGGCCTGTGATGTATGGCAGCATCCTGAAATAGAATTCGACCGCGCCGCGGCGATGGGACTGAACGCCATGCGCCTTTCCGTTGAATGGAGCCGCATCGAGGTCGCGCCGGGGCGCATTGACACGGCGGCGCTCGACCGTTACCGTGAAATGCTCAAGGCCCTGCGCGAGCGCGGCATCGAGCCGCTGGTGACGCTCCATCACTTCTCCGATCCGTTGTGGCTGACGGAACAAGGTGGCTGGCTCAACGTGAACGTCATCCGCTACTTCATCCGCTATGTTGAACAGGTCGTGCGCGCCCTGGGCGAGTACACCAACCTCTGGTGCACGCTCAACGAACCCAATGTCTACAGCTACATGGGCTACATGGCGGGTCTCTTTCCACCGGGGAAGCAGGACATGCGGATGACGTTTGCCGTCCTGCGCACCATGCTTCAAGCGCACGCGGCGGCCTATCGGCGCATCCATCGCTTGCAGGAGAACGCGCGCGTGGGGCTGGCGCACAATCTGCGCTTCTTCGATCCCTTGCGCCCCCACAACCTGTTGGATCGGCTGGTCGCCTGGGTGCGTGATATGGGCTTCAACCAGACGACCTTACAGGCCGTATGGAATGGCTGGTGGGTGCCGCCGGCGGGATTCGGTCCGGCGTTAACGCTGCGTCGCACCCTCGATTGGTTGGGCTTGAACTACTACACCCGCGACCTGGTGAAATTCGACCCGGCGGCCAAAGCGGATTTCTTTGCACAGACAATGCATGATCCACAGGCCGAGCCGCTCGACGGCGGTTACGGGGAGCTGTACCCGCAGGGGATGTATCGAGCGTTGAAGCAACTGGCGCGCCTGGGCATTCCCATCTACGTGACCGAAAACGGCATCCCCGACGCCGATGACGATCAGCGTCCTCGCGCGTTGCTCCTGCATCTGCACCAACTGTGGCGCGCATTGCAGGACAATGTCCCCGTGCAGGGATACTACCATTGGACGTTGACCGACAACTTTGAATGGGCGGAAGGATGGACGCTACGCTTTGGCCTGATCGAACTCGATCCGCAGACCCAACGCCGCACACCACGTCCCAGCGCCGACCTTTATGCCGCAATCGCGCAAAGTAACGCCATCACTCCCGAACTACTCGACGCCTATGCACCGGAATTGTGTAAAGTGCTGCTACCATCTTAGATTTTGGATTTTAGATTGATGGGCCGCAATCCGCCGACAACTGACAACTGAAAACTGGAAACTGGGAACTGACAACTTAATGAAAACGACTGACCTGGACTACACCCTGCCCGAAGAACTGATCGCCCAAACGCCGGTAGAACCGCGCGACAGCTCGCGCTTGCTGGTGCTGCACCGCGCCGATGGGCGACTGGAACACCGCATCTTCCGCGACATCGGCAACTATCTGCGCCCTGGCGACCTGCTGGTTGCCAACGAGAGCCGTGTGCTTCCCGCGCGGCTGTTCGGCCACAAAGAGCCTAGCGGCGGCAAAGTTGAAGTCCTGCTGCTGCACAAACTCCAGGATACCCAATGGCGGTGTCTGGTCGGCGGAGCACGCACGCGCGTCGGGACGCGCCTGCGCCTTGATCGGCATGGCGAGCCATCCCCATTGACGGCGGAAGTCGTCGTTGCCGGTGAACGCGGGGAGCGTACCCTGGCGTTTTCCGCGCCGGTCGAGCCATACCTGGATGCGCTGGGCGTCATGCCGCTGCCGCCCTACATCCACGAACCGCTGCGCGACCCGGAACGTTACCAGACCGTCTACGCGCACACGTTGGGCAGCGCGGCGGCGCCGACCGCCGGACTGCATTTCACGCCGGAACTGTTGCTATCGCTGCGTGACCAAGGTGTGGACCTGGCTTTCGTCACCCTGCATGTGGGGCTGGACACTTTCCGTCCGATTACCGAGGAAACCATCGAGGACCATCACATCCATACCGAATGGGCCAGCCTTAGCCTGCCCGTCGCTGAACAGATCAACCGCACAAAGGTGCTGGGGGGACGTGTTGTCGCTGTGGGGACGACGAGTGTGCGCGTACTGGAGACGGCCGCACGCCGCGGCCTGCTGCAAACGCCTGCCGGAGCATGCCCCTGGCGTCCACTCGCACCGTATGAAGGATTCACCGATCTCTACATCACCCCCGGCTTCGATTTCCGGGTTGTGGACGTAATGGTCACTAACTTCCACCTGCCCAAGAGCACCTTGCTGGCCCTGGTGATGGCCTTCGCCGGAGAAGATAACATCCGCCGCGCCTACGCTGAAGCCATTGCGCAACGCTATCGCTTCTTTTCGTTTGGGGATGCGATGTTGATTGTTTAATCCGCCGCCTTACCACATACCGGACAATCGGGGTTACGGTCCACATTCACCACATCGAAGGTACCCGCCAGTCCTTCCCACAGCAGGATTTTATCCACCAGCGGCCTTTCGAGACCCAACAAGACCTTCACCGCTTCAAGCGCCTGCAACGCGCCGATAACGCCCGCCGTCGCGCCCAGCACCCCCAATTCCGCCGGCGTCGGGTAGGTTCCCGGTTCAGGAAGCTGTGGGAAGACGCATGCCCGACATGCATGCCCCGGCTGATAAACGCCCATCTGTCCCTCAAAACGCGCCACTGCCCCCCAAACCAGTGGGACGCCGGCCCGCACACACAGTTCATTCATCAAGGCCTTGGTTTCCAGATTGTCGCTGGCCTCAACGACCAGGTCATATTCTTGCACCAGAGCCAGACCGTTTTCGCGTAACACCCGTACCTCATGCGGAATGGCCTTGATCTCAGGATTCAGCGCGCGCACCCGTTGCACGGCGGCCAGAGCTTTGCTCCGCCCAATGTCGGCATTGAAATAAAGAATCTGGCGGTTAAGGTTGGAGGGGGCCACCTGATCGTTATCGGCAATCCCCAGCACACCAACACCCGCAGCCGCCAGATACAGCAGAATAGGCGAACCCAAACCGCCGGCCCCCACGACAAACACCCGCGATTCTCGCAACCTGGCCTGCCCGGCCGCGCCGATTTCCGGTATCACGATTTGACGGATATAACGTTCGTCCATGAGTCACCTCGCCGATTTCAATGCATAAAAACGTGATGCGTGAGGCGTGGTATGATACGTGAGTTAAGAACCGCGCTGCACATTTCACACCTCAACCCAACGTATTATAGTGCGGCCTGTTATTCGGGCAACTGCACGAAAAAGGGGATTTTGAACGGCTTTGCCGCCCAAAATCCCCTATGTACTGATAACTCCAGTCTTAGCCTTCTTCAGACGTGGGCGCTTCTACTTCCCGTGAAGCAGGTGCAGGCGCCGGAGCCCCCGGTGTTTGTGGCGTCGGCAGCGGCGCGGGAACAATAGGACCGGTCGGGCGCGGCGGACGGGGCGCACGCGGCGCGCCGAAAAGTTGTCCCCCCTGTGTGGCATAGGGGAGCGTACCGAAGCGCGTCAACACCACCGCGCCGGCCGCTAACGGCACCAACACAAACATCAAGATACCGTGGATCGGCCAGAAAACCCGTGCCAGCGCCACCGCCAGCGTCAGGATCGCCGTACCCAATGTCGCTGCGGCCACCGGTTGCGGGGCCGGCCGATTGAAGAGGCCGGTAAGGACACGCTTCCCCAGGATCAGGCCCAGCGCCACCCAGCCCAGTAACACGCCTGCGCCGACAATGAGCCACCCCAGGATAGCCAGGGGACTCAGGCAAATCGTGACCAGCAACAACGTCAGCACGATGAGCGCCGCGACAAAGAGCAACAGCCCTGTTCCGAAAGCCGTCAGCGTGACCTCCTCCACCGCCCGCGCCACACGCTCGGTGTGCTGCGGCCACACGCTGACCACGATCAACGCCAACAGGCTCAGCACCACCACGCTCGCCACGGCGCGCACAATGCCCCACAGGACCCGCAGCCACAGAGGACGACTATGCACATCCACCCGTGGATTGACATAAGGAGCAGGAATTTCGATGGGGAAATCCCGCTCGAAATCCTCGCGGGTAATGGGTTTAACCTCGCCCTCGACAACGGCGCCTTCGCGCCGTTCAATGGCGCCGGTTGCAGAGACGTCGCCGTTGATGTAGGCCGTTTCATCCAGCGTCACCGTACCGGCGACGAAGACATCCCCTTCGACGGTCCCGGCGATCTCGGCCGCGCCAAATACCACCAATGTACCGTTGAGCATGGCGCCTTGTTGCACCTCTGCCGGCCCAAAGACGGTCAAATCACCGTTGAAAGAGGAATCTTTCTTGAGCGTAACCGGCCCCCCGAAGACCGTCAGGTCACCGGAGACGGAACTGCCGGCCGCCAACGTATAGGGGCCGAAGTGCACCCCGCCTTCCCCCTGTCCGACCGGCGCGGCCAGAACCGGCAACGCCAGGCTCGCCAGGAGGATTCCCAAAACTATGCCAAACATCATGCGCTTCATCATTGATCATCTCCTTTTTTACCTTGTCATCTTATATCAATGCCCGTGAAGGCACATTCCACAAAACCAATAGCTTCCTCAAAATTCCAGGATCTTTACGCCGTTGCACTGCGCGCTTGCCGTTTTTGTGCAAACCGTACCATCGCCACGGTCGCCAGCACACTGTTCGGCGCCAGCAACAAGAACAAGGCCGCCGCAATCCCCACAATCAGCGGCAAGAACGTCTTGACGGTGAGCGCCAGCCCCACCAGAGTGCGCATCAGCGCCGCAAAGAGGATCTGCCGGCTAGAGACCACCATGCCGACGGTTTGGATAAGTTCGCCCAATGCGATATTGCAATAGCCTAATCCCATCCAGATTGTCAGTGCTAACAGCATAAACCCGACGAGGAAACGCAGCAGAGAACGCAATCTCTGCTTCTGGGTGATCGCGGTGACGGTGCGCGCGGTAAAATCGGCGGGGAGCACAGGGGGCGGCGGTGCTGTGCGCAACAGGGCTTCCATGTGCGTCAACGCGGCCCACTCCTGGCGGCAGGAGAGGCATTGCGCCAAATGCGCCTGCCATGCCCGTTCTTCCGCACCGGAAAGCTCTCCATCCAGTGCACGCATCCACCATGCCTCGCTGTGCATATCGGAGATCGGATCACGCAGCATAGACTCCCTCCTCAACCAAAAGCTGTGCCATCATACGGCGGGCGCGGAACAGGCGGGATTTGATGGCCGGGATACTCAATCCGGTCGCCTCGCC
Source organism: Chloroflexota bacterium (assembly GCA_019873645.1). Lineage (GTDB taxonomy): Bacteria > Chloroflexota > Anaerolineae > B4-G1 > SLSP01 > DSWT01. Next base: position 158,872 of record JAIOAX010000005.1, read on the forward strand.
GATTTCAGTATACGATAACCCTTCCCAATAAAACATCGCAATAATCGAACGATCCAATGGGGGCAGACTCCCTAACAATTGCTGAATTTGGGCCTGCCGCTCGTGTTGCAACATCTCTGACTCTGGATTGGGGCTGTGACCGGCCTGCCATTCCCACGCCCCGTCGTCCCCCATCCCATCCAATGACACGGTCGGTTTGCGGCGGCGTATGCGATCAATACACTCGTTTGAGGCAATGCGCAATAGCCACGGTTTGAAGGGACGTTCCGGGTCGTAAGTGTGCAAGTGCATCACCGCCTTGATAAGCGCCTCCTGCGCCGCATCTTCTGCCTCGGTGTACTCGCCCAGCATACGGTAGCACAAATTAAAGACCGCTTGCTGGTAAGTCGCTACCAGTCGGTTAACGGCCTCGGTTTCTCCACGTTGGGCCAGCAGCAACCATTCTTCTTCCATAGCTTACGATTCCTAGTTTGTATACGCAGGTGCAAGGGCGGGGTTGCAAAAAGGGGCGACTTTTCACGTCGCCCCTTTGATTTTGGATGTTCTCGATCAGAATTCCACCGGTAAGATGCTAAATGCGGAAAGGTTGTTGCAGATCGGAAAGCAGGAGCGGCTCCGGTTCTTCTTCCTCGTCGCTCAGCAACGTGCCCTTGGGCAATTCTTTCTCGATCACCACACCTTCGTAGTCCTCGATAGGCCCATCGGAACCTTCGATATCGCCGCGGTAGCCGGTGCCGGCGGGGATAAGCTTGCCGATGATGACATTTTCCTTCAAACCGTAGAGCATATCCTCATCGGAGCGCACGGCCGCGTTCGAGAGAACTTTGATGGTGTGCTGGAACGACGCCGCCGACAGGAACGAATCGGTCGCCAATGCGGCTTTCGTCAGCCCCAGGAGCACCTGTCGCGCCCGCGCCGGAGCTTTTCCCTGGGCCACCAACTGCTGGTTCGTGTGCTCGAATTTCACCCGGTCCACCAGGTCGCCGGGCAAATATTCGGTATCACCCGACTCCGTCACCAGGACGCGGCTGAGCATTTTACGGATGATGATCTCAAAGTGCTTATCGCTGATATTCACACCTTGAGAGCGGTACACCTGCTGCACTTCACTAAGCAGGTGCAACTGCACCGCATCGCGGCCCTGGACCTGCAAAATGCGATGGGGATTGGGCACCCCTTCATACAACTGCGTGCCGGCTTCAATCTGCTGTCCCTCGGCGACCAGCAACCGCGCCGTTGAAGGCACATCGTATTCATGCTCATCGCGGATCTCGTAGACCAGCAGCAGATCACGGCCATCACGGGTGATGCGTCCGCGCGCCTTGGCCCGCAATTCCTTCGTATCATCGGTCAGGCTACGCGCCAGCAGATCGTTCTGGTTGACGGTATCGCCATCCTCAACAAGAATTTCCCAATCTTCTGGAATCTCGTAGCTGGCGCGCTTGACCTGGCTATCCACAATGGAAACCGTCACCGCGTCGCCTTCACGGATGATGTGCACGACGCCGCCCTGATCGGCGATTTCGGCCTCGCCGCGGGGCGCCTTGCGGGCTTCGAGCAGCTCTTCGACGCGCGGCAGACCGCTGGTGATGTCGCCGCCCGACAAGGCTGTACCACCCGTGTGGAAGGTACGCAGGGTAAGCTGGGTGCCGGGTTCGCCGATGGACTGCGCGGCGATGATGCCGACCGCGGTGCCAATCCGCACCAGACCGCCGCGTCCCAGATCACGGCCATAGCACATCGCACAGATGCCGTGTTCCAGTTCGCACGTCATCGGGGAACGCACGTAGACCTCCGCGATTTCCAGACGGTTGATCAGTTCTGCCCGGTCCTCGTCAATCTCCTCATTGCGGTCCACGATGACTTCACCGGTTTGCGGATGCAGCACCGGCGCCGCGGCGATGCGGCCAAAAAGGCGCACGGTGATCGGCTGGCCGCCGATGTTGTCTTTCCGCCGGATCCAGATGCCGGTGCGCGTGCCACAATCCATAGCGTTGATGATGACATCCTGCGCCGTATCTACCAGGCGGCGCGTCAGATAACCGGCGTCCGCCGTGCGCAACGCCGTATCCGCCAACCCTTTGCGTGAACCATGGGTGGAGATGAAGTACTCCAGGGCATTCAGCCCTTCACGCAGGTTGGAGCGAATGGGTAGCGGAATGATACGCCCTGCCGGGTCTGCCATCAACCCACGCATCCCCGAAAGCTGGGCAATGGGACCAAAACCACCTTTGGAGGCACCGGAGCGCGCCATCACAGCGATAGGGCCATCGGGGTCCAGATGGCTCGACACGGCCTTGGAAACCTGCTCACGGGCCTGCGACCAGATTTCGATAGTGCGGTTGTACTGCTCTTCTTCGGTCAACAGGCCGCGGCGGTACTGCCGCTCAATGTCGCTGACTTCGCGGCTGGCATTCGCCAGAATCTCGTCTTTTTCTTTGGGGATGGTAAGGTCGTACACCGAAATCGTGACGCCGGAAATGGTCGCATAGCGGAAACCGATCGCCTTGATAGCGTCGGCAAAGTCAACCGCAGCTTCAGGCCCCAACCGCCGGTAGCACACCGCGATCAGGTCTTGCAGATCGCCCCGGTCCAGCGGTTTGTTGATGTAGCGCAGCGGATCGGGTACAATGCGGTTGAAGAGCGCGCGCCCGACCGTTGTCTCAATCATCTGCGGCGGCGCAGGACGTTCGTCGTAGACCTGCGCGATCTTGATACGCGCATGGATGTCTATCTTGCCCAGCGCATAGGCCATTTCGACCTCGTCCAGGTCGGTGAAAGCCCGCACCGGGCCGGTATCTTTGGTGACATTCATCGTCATATAGTAAATGCCCATGCACATATCTTTGGACGGGCCGATGATGGGCTGTCCATCGGCGGGCTTGAGCAGGTTACGCGATGCCAGCATCAACTTGCGGGCTTCCTCAACGGCTTTGCGTGAGAGCGGTACATGGACGGCCATCTGGTCGCCGTCGAAGTCGGCGTTGAAGGCCGAGCAGACGAGGGGATGCAGTTGAATGGCTTTGCCTTCGACCAGGAGTGGCTCGAACGCCTGGATGCCCAGGCGGTGCAGGGTAGGCGCGCGGTTGAGCATGACCGGACGATCCTGGATGACTTCTTCGAGGACTTCCCAGACCTCTGGGCGCTGACGCTCGATGAGACGCTTGGCGGCTTTCACGTTCGTGGCGTAATTGTATTCCACCAGCCGCTGGATGATGAAGGGGCGGTAGAGTTCCAGGGCCATCGTCTTGGGCAGGCCGCACTGGTGAATCTGCAAATCCGGGCCGACAACGATGACCGAGCGCCCGGAGTAGTCCACGCGCTTGCCAAGCAGGTTGCGGCGGAAGCGGCCCTTCTTGCCCTTGAGCATATCGCTCAGCGACTTGAGCTGGCGGCGGCCACGGCGGCTCATTGCCTTGCCGCGCTGGCTGTTGTCAATCAGGCTATCCACGGCCTCTTGCAACATGCGTTTTTCGTTGTTGATGATGACTTCCGGCGCGCCCAGTTCCAGGAGCCGCTTGAGGCGGTTATTGCGATTGATCACCCGGCGGTACAGATCGTTGAGGTCCGAGGTGGCAAAGCGTCCACCGTCGAGTTGCACCATCGGGCGCAGTTCCGGTGGCAGCACCGGCAGCACGGTGAGAATCATCCATTCGGGCTTGTTGTGGCTCTTGCGCAGCGCTTCAACGACCCGCAACTGGCGGGTGGCCTTCTTGCGCCGTTGCGCCGAACGGCCAAACCGCACTTCGTGCCACAGTTCTTCGGCCATGGCATCCAGGTCCAGGTTGCTGAGCAGTTCGTGGATGGCTTCGGCACCCATGCCGGCGCGGAACACCTGTCCCCAACGCTGGCGCAGTTCGCGGTAACGCTGCTCGTTGAAGAACTGCCGTTCGGAGAGGCTGAGCAGTTCTTCGCGCAGGTCGTCATAATGGTTGCGGATGATGGTGGTTTTTTCCTGCAATTCTTCACGCACGTGCTGAATGTCGCCCTCGAAGTCCGGACTTTTGGCCGCTGCTTCCAACGCCGCCGGTTTGAGTGCCTCAGCTTCGCGCCGGCGAATTTCCAGCTCCAGGGCATCCAGCGCATCCTGGGCCACAGCGTTGAGGATCGCATAATGCTCACGGCTGACAATCTCATCGGCCTCCACAATCACCGTGTCCGTTGCCGTAAAGATGATGGATTCACTGGCCTGGCGGCCCATCAGCCCATCGAGACGGTCGCGTAGACGTTTAGCCTCGCCAAGGATTCTTTCCGTCTGGGCATTCAGTTCCTCTTCAAAGCGGGCCTTGATGCTCTCTTCCAGAGCGGCGCGCTGCTTGCGCTCCTGCGCCATACGGTCTTCCAGCTCGCCGATGCGCGTGGTGGCAGCGTCATCCATCGTCGCCATGCGCATGCGCTCTTCTTCATCAATGCGCTTGAGGGCACGCTGCCGGGCATCCTCATCTACGTAGGTGACTACGTACTGGGCAAAATAGAGCACCCGGTCAAGATTGCGTTTGCTGATGTCGAGGAGAATACTCAGGTGGCTGGGGATGCGGCGTGTGTACCAGATGTGCGCTACCGGGGCTGCCAGGGTGATGTGCCCCAGGCGTTCGCGGCGCACCGAGTTGCGCGTTACCTCAACGCCGCACTTATCACAGATGATCCCGCGGTAGCGAATGCCCTTATACTTGCCGCAATAGCATTGATAATCGCGGGTCGGACCGAAGATAGCTTCGCAGAACAGCCCGTCTTTCTCCGGGCGCAGCCGGCGGTAGTTGATAGTTTCCGGCTTGGTAACTTCACCATAGGACCAGGAGAGGATGTCCTCCGGTGAAGCCAGACTAATGCGCAAAACTTTAAATGTGCGCGCTTCCGTTATACGTTCATCACGGTTCATAAACTATACCCCCAAACCCCGGTTTCAGGCAACAAAAAGCAAGCGACAGAGACTCTTCGCCTCAGCGCTTTCGAGTGCGACTTGCCAATGTGACATGAGTAGAGGCATTATAGTCGGGTTTAACGAAAAGTCAACTTTACCCTTGGCCGGGTGCCATATCGCGCGGGGAACTGGCGTTCCCCTTTGAGCGCTGGGCGAGTGATTGAACCGCGAAGTTATTTGCGTTGCCGTGTACCGGGAATCTGGGAATGGAGTTTATTCACAAGCTATGATATAATGGATTGTGATGACCGATACCTTTGCGCGGGCTCCCAATGACACTACAAGACACGCCGATTTCGTCATCTGTGAGCGTCTTTCACTCTTCAATCTGCACTGACCGTCGCAGGGGGCACCGGTCTGAATGGAGGCCCGGGCGCTTACAAAAACGATGATGGACAGGTGATGTCATGAACACTGAGCCGGCTACTAAGATTCTCGTGGTGGACGACGATGCCAGCATCCGCTTTTTCTTAAAAGAGATGTTGGAACACGAGGGCTATCAAGTCACCCTGGCGGATAGCGGTGAAACAGCCCTGAAATACATCGAACGAGAAGAGTTCGATCTCGCGCTGGTAGATTTGAAAATGAAAGGACTCAGCGGCACGGATGTGTTGCGGGTGCTGCGCGCCCAATCGCCGGATACCGTCGTGATTATGCTCACCGGTCAGGGGTCGCTGGAATCGGCAGTCGAGGCGTTGCGCCAGGGGGCGCATGACTATCTCTTCAAACCCTGCAAAACCATCGAATTGCGCGAAAGTATCCGCGTCGGCCTGCTCAACCGCCAACAGAAAAAACGGCAGCGCGAATTGTTGCGTCAACTGGAGTACCATCTTAGCAGTACTTTGGAGGGTGTGCGGGCCACCATAGGCGCAAGTGGGACCGTGCCGCCGCCAGCGATCACGCGCCCAGCGGTGAGCGGCGAGCCGACAGATTCAGAGCCACAGCGCTTCCTCCAGCATGGGCCGTTGATTGTGGATCTGGCGCGGCATGTGATTACGACGAACGGCAAACTGTTGGAGCTGAGTCCTACAGAGTTTAATATCCTTGCCTATCTGATCAACGAAACGCCGCGCGTGGTTCCACCCCAGGAGTTGATCCGTGAAGTGCAGGGATACGCTTCTGAAACCTGGGAGGCCCGCGACATCATCCGCTACCATGTCTACCGCATCCGTCAAAAAATCAAAGAGGCCGGGGGGAACCCGGATATCGTGCAGACGGTACGCGGGGTTGGATATACGGTCAGCAACGAGTAAAAGCAGCCTGTTGTTTTCCCGCTCCGGCCGCTCGCTAATCAGGCGGCCGACTGAATTGTTCTTCCAGGTAAAGCCTCAGTACTACGGTACTATGCTCCAACGGATTTGCAACACATCCGCTACAAAACCAGGGCTTATCAACGCTCTAACACAACCAGGCGAGTCCCCGGTCTGGTGCGGCGGCCGCGGCGCGTTGCCCATCGGGGATATAGCGAAAACCACATTGCCGAATGATATTC